>NZ_JBYPZI010000007.1:0-284049 GCF_057815145.1 Tsukamurella sp. II2bb | reverse complement strand
GCCGAGGTGCTCAAGAACTACGGTTACTCCACGGCCGCCTGGGGCAAGTGGCACAACACGCCTGCCGAGGAGACCACCGCTGCCGGTCCGTTCGAGAACTGGCCCACCGGCTACGGTTTCGAGTACTTCTACGGCTTCCTCGCGGGCGAGGCCTCGCAGTACGAGCCCAACCTGGTGCGCAACACCACCACGGTGCTGCCCCCGAAGACGCCGGAGGAGGGCTACCACCTCAGCGAGGACATCGCCGACGACGCGATGGGCTGGCTGCGGAACCACAAGGCGAACAGCCCGGACAAGCCCTTCTTCATGTACTGGGCCACCGGCGCCATCCACGGGCCGCACCACATCATGAAGGAGTGGGCGGACAAGTACAAGGGCAAGTTCGACGACGGCTGGGACGTCTACCGCGAGCGCGCGTTCGAGGCCGCGAAGGCCGCCGGCTGGATCCCCGAGTCCGCGGAACTGACCCCGCGCCCGGAGAGCCTGGCCGCCTGGGACGACATCCCCGAGCACCAGCGGCCCTTCCAGCGCCGCCTGATGGAGGTGTGCGCCGGCTTCGGCGAGCACGCGGACGTGCAGGCCGGCCGCCTGATCGACGAGGTCGAGCGCCTCGGCTACCTCGACAACACCATCGTCGTCTACATCTGGGGCGACAACGGCTCGTCGGGCGAGGGCCAGAACGGCACCATCTCCGAGCTGCTGGCGCAGAACGCGATCCCCACCACGGTGGACCAGCACATCGCCGCGCTGGAGGAGCTGGGCGGTCTCGACGTCCTGGGCTCGTCGGCGACCGACAACCAGTACCACGCAGCCTGGGCGTGGGCCGGCTCGTCGCCGTACCAGGGTATGAAGCTGTTGGCCTCGCACCTGGGCGGCACCCGCAACCCGATGTTCATCCAGTGGCCCGCGAAGATCTCCCACGACCCGGTGCCGCGCACCCACTTCACGCACGTCAACGACGTGGTGCCGACCATCTACGAGATGGTCGGGATCACGCCGCCGGACTCCGTCAACGGGATCCAACAGGATCGGATCGACGGCACCAGCTTCGCCTACTCGATCGACGATGCCTCGGCGGAGGAGCGGCACAAGGTCCAGTACTTCGAGGTGATGGGCAGCCGGTCGATCTACGAGGACGGCTGGATGGCGTCGGCGCTCGGCCCGCGGCTGCCGTGGGTGCCGGGTGCGCCCCCCGGCCTCGCCACCTGGACCCCGGACGCCGACGTCTGGGAGCTGTACAACCTGAACGAGGACTGGAGCCAGGCCCACAACCTGGCGGATCAGTACCCGGAGAAGGTCGCGCAGCTCAAGGAGGTCTTCGCGATCGAGGCGGCGAAGAACGACGTGCTCCCGGTGGGCGGCGGGCTCTGGGTCGCGGCGTACCACCCGGAGCTGCGGCTCGGCCCGAAGTACACCGAGTGGAACCTGTCCGGCGACACCGTGCGCATCCCCGAGTTCTGCGCGCCCGCGCTGGGCAACAAGCCGAACGTGGTCCGCATGCAGCTCACGCTGCCCGAGAAGGCCAACGGCGTGCTCTACAAGCTCGGCGGCTCGGGCGGCGGCCTGACCGCCTACTTCGAGGACGGCGTGCTGCACTACGAGTACAACCTGTTCCTGGTGCAGCGCACGAAGATCGCCTCCCCGGAGCCGATCCCCGCCGGTGAGGTGACCCTCGAGGTCGAGACCGCCTACGTGGGCGAGCCGCGCCCCGGCGGCCCGCTGTCGGTCTCGCTGCGGATCGACGGCACCGAGGTGGCGTCCGGCGAGGTGCCGGTCACCGCCGCGCTGCTGTTCTCGGCGAACGACTGCCTCGACATCGGCCGGGCGTACGGCGGCGCGGTCTCGCGGGCGTACCACGACAAGATGCCGTTCGCCTTCAACGGCACCATCGGCGACGTGAACATCGCCTACAAGGTGCCCGCGCAGGCGTAACCCGGGTAGGGACCCGGGGGTGCGGCGAGCCCGCGCCCCCGGGGCCCGTTCCGGCGGCGACAAGCCACAGGCTATGATCGTCGGTCCGGGGCGCCGACTACCAGCGGCGAGTCACGAGCGGCGCAGCAGGTCCCCCAATTTGGCCGCGGACGGCTTGCCACCGCGGACTCCAGTCCGCGACGACCAGCACGTTCCTACTCGGATGAAGCTCACCGTTCCAGTCCGGGACCGATATCTCCTCCCCGCACCATCCCGAACATGTCGCGACTGAACTCGGTCATGAAAATGAACCGTCACAGGTTTTCGTGCCGCTCCTATACGGGGTCAGCCCGGGACGGTCAGTCCGTGAACCGGTCCGGCGCGGTCGCGACCAGTCGCACGCAGTGGTCGACCAACTGCTCACGGGTGACGTCGAGCCGTCCGGCGATGTACTCGGTGAACAGGGTGGTGAGCGCCCCGACGAGGCCGGTCGCCACGAGCCGGCGGGTCGTCGGGTCGACCTCGCCCGGCAGGGCGGCGGCGACCACGTCGAAGAAGGCCGGCATGCTGCCGAGGCCCCGTTCCGCGAGGGCGGGCTCGCGGTACGGCGCGAGCAGCAGGATCCGGCCGACGTCCGGCCGGTCGACCACGAACTCGACGAAGGCGGTGACGGCGGACGTCGCCACGGCCACCGCGGTCACCGGCACGTCCTCCTCGGCCGCCGCGTCGTAGGTCGCGCGCACGCCGTCGACCAGGACCTCCTGCGTGCGCCGGGCGATGTCGTCGTAGACGGCGTGGGCGAAACCGTCGCGGGTGCCGAAAGCCTCGTAGAAGTACCGCTCGGTGATGCACGTGGACCGGCACACCGCGCGGACGCCGAGGGCCCCCGCCTCGGGGCCGCCGAGGAGCGCGATACCGGCGTCGAGCATCTGCCGGCGCCGGCTCTCCTGGCGTTCCTCGAGGGAGGTCATCGGTTCAGGCTAGCGCGGCGACGCTTTACTGGCGGCGCTGTCGGGCGAACTCCGCGAGCACCACCCCGGCGGCGACGGAGGCGTTGAGCGATTCGACCGACGAGGCGATTGGGATCGACAGGATCGAGTCGCAGTTCTCCCGGACCAGCCGCGAGAGCCCCTTGCCCTCCGAACCCACGACCACGACCACGCCGGTGTCGGCACGGTAGTCGTCCAGCGTCACGTCGCCGCCCGCGTCCAGGCCCACGACCTGCAGGCCGGCCGCCGCGTAGTCCGCGAGGGCCCGATTCAGGTTCGGGGCCTGCGCCACGGGCAGCCGCGCCGCGGCGCCCGCGGAGGTGCGCCAGGTGACGGCGGTGACGGCGGCGGACCGTCGACCCGGGATGACGACGCCGTGCCCGCCGAACGCGGCCGTCGACCGGATCACGGCGCCGAGGTTGCGGGGATCGGTGATGTTGTCGAGCGCGACGATGAGCGGCGCCTCGCCCCGGTCCTGCGCACGGGCGAGGAGGTCCTCCGGATGCGCGTAGGTGTACGGCGGGATCTGCAGGGCGATGCCCTGGTGCAGGCCGTTGTCGCTCATCCGGTCCAGCTCGCCGCGCTGCACCTCGAGGATCGCGATGCCCGTGTTCGCCGCGATCTGCACGGACTCGGTGAGCCGCTCGTCGTTCTGCGAGCCGATCGCGACGTACAGGGCCGTCGCGGGAACGCCCGCGCGCAGGCACTCGACGACGGGGTTGCGGCCGAGGACGTATTCGGGCCCGTCCTCCGCCGAGCGACCCGCCACCTTCGCCGGGCGGCGCTGCGGATTCGCGGCCGCCTTCGCCGCGGCCCGCGCCTTCTTGTGCGCGGGATGGTACGGACGGTCCTTCGCGGCCGGCGTCGCGCCGCGCCCCTCCAGCCCGCGGCGCCGGACGCCGCCGGAGCCGGTGACCTGCCCCTTCTTGGTGCCCGCCTTGCGAACCGCGCCGCGGCGCTGCGAATTGCCTGCCATCAGTTGCCCGCCTTCTTCTTGAGAGTCCATGCCGAACCGCCGGCACCGTCGGTCACCTCGATGCCCGCGGCGTGCAGCCGGTCGCGCACGGCGTCGGCCTCCGCCCAGTTCTTCTCCGCGCGGGCGGTGGCCCGCCGCTCGATCTCGGCGTCCACGAGCACGCCGAGCGCGTCCAGCGCGGCACCGTCGCCGGAGTTCTCCGTGACCCAGTGGGGGTCCAGCGGGTCGACGCCGAGGATCGCCGTCATGGCGCGCACCGCACCGGCCAGGCGCCGCGCCTCGTCGAGATCCCCCGACTCGAGCGCGGCGTTCCCGGCCCGCACCGCACCGTGCACCTCCGCCAACGCCGACGGTACGCCCAGATCGTCGTCCAGCGCAGCGGCGAAACCGTCGGTCCACTCCCCGACGGGCACCTCCCCCGCCCGCTCGACGGTGCGGCGCACGAACGCCTCGATCCGCCCGTACGCGGTGACGGCCTCCTGCAGCGCGCCCGGCGAGTACTCCTGCATCGAGCGGTAGTGCGCCGAGCCGAGGTAGTAGCGCAGCTCCACCGCTCGCACCTGCGTGAGCAGATTGGGAATGGAGACCACGTTGCCGAGACTCTTGCTCATCTTCTCGCCCGACATCGTGACCCAGCCGTTGTGCAGCCAGTAGTTCGCGAACGGATCCCCGGCGCCGTGCGCCTGGGCGATCTCGTTCTCGTGATGCGGGAAGATGAGATCGATACCGCCGCAATGGATGTCGAAGCGCGACCCGAGGTAGCTGGTGGCCATTGCGGAGCACTCCAGGTGCCAGCCGGGCCGGCCCTCGCCCCACGGGGAGGGCCAGCTCGGCTCGCCGGGCTTGGCGGCCTTCCACAGGGTGAAGTCCAGCGGATCCCGCTTGCCCGTGGCCGCGGACTCCCCCTGGTGCACGTCGTCGACCTTCTGCCGGCTGAGCTCGCCGTACGACGGGAGGGAGCGGACGGAGAAGTAGACGTCACCGTCGGCGGCGTAGGCGTGCCCCCGGTCGATGAGCCGCTGCATGTAGTCGACCATCTGGGTGATGAAGCCCGTCGCCCGCGGTTCGGCCGACGGGGGCAGCACACCCAGGGCGTCGTAGGCGCGGGTGAACTCTCGCTCGTGGGTCGCGGCCCACTCCCACCAGGGCCGGCCCGCCTCGGCGGCCTTGCGCAGGATCTTGTCATCGACGTCGGTCACGTTACGCACGAAGGCGACGTCGAATCCGTTGGCGAGCAGCCACCGTCGGAGCACGTCGAAGGCGACGCCGCTGCGGATATGGCCGATGTGCGGGACGCCCTGCACCGTGGCGCCGCAGAGGTAGATGCCCGCCTTACCCTCGATGAGGGGCACGAAATCGCGGATCTCGCGGGTCAGGGAGTCGTAAAGGCGCAGCGTCACGACCGCCTATTCTACGGTGCGCCGCATGCGCGGCGATCACGCGAGCACTTCTCCGGCATCACAGTCGATAGGTAGGATCATTCGGTGCCCGATCGCAGTTCGTCCGAGGTCAGCCGCGGCACCCTCATGGGCATCGCGGCCTATCTGCTCTGGGGCCTGTTCCCGCTCTACTTCGACGCGCTGCGGCCGACCAGCGCGTGGGAGATCCTCGCCCACCGCATCCTCTGGACGCTGGTGCTCTGCGGACTGATCCTGCTGGTCCTGCGCGACTGGGCTTGGCTCCGGCCGATCCTGCGCCGGCCGAAGCTGCTCGGCGGCGTGGCGATCGCGGCACTGCTCATCGCCACCAACTGGGTGGTGTACGTCGCCGCGGTCACGTCCGGGCACACCTCGGACGCCGCGCTCGGCTACTTCCTCAACCCGCTGGTCACCGTCGCGCTCGGCGTGCTCGTGCTGGGCGAACGGCTGCGGCCACTGCAGTGGGCGGCGGTCGGCGTCGGGGTGTTCGCGGGCGCCTTCCTCGCCGTCGCCGGCGGCCGGTTCCCCTGGACCTCGCTCGTGCTGGCCTGCTCGTTCGGGCTGTACGGGCTGCTCAAGAACAAGGTCGGCGCGAGCCTGAGCGCGCTGCACGGCCTCACCCTGGAAACCGCGATCCTGGCGCCGCTGGCGGCGATCGCGCTGGGCGTCATCGCCGCCTGGGGCGGCGGGCTCGACATCGGTCGGCACGGCCCCGTGCACACCACGCTGCTGGCGCTCTCCGGCGTCGCGACCGCCGTGCCGCTGCTGCTGTTCGCGGCGGCCGCGCGCCGGATCCCGCTCGTGACCGTGGGCCTGATCCAGTTCGCGACACCGGTCATGCAACTGCTGTGCGCGGTGCTCCTCCTGGGCGAGCAGGTCTCCCCCGCCCGGTGGATCGGCTTCGGCATCGTCTGGGTCGCGCTGATCCTGCTCACCGCGGACACGATCCGCACGATGCGCCGTGTACGGTCCGGTCAGCTCACCGCGTAGACCAGCGCCGTCGCCATCGCGGCGACGCCCTCGCCGCGGCCGGTGAGGCCGAGCCCGTCGGTCGTGGTGGCGGACACCGAGACCGGTGCGCCGAGCAGCCCGCTGAGCACCTCCTGGGCCTCGGCCCGGCGCGGCCCGACCTTGGGCCGGTTCCCGATCAACTGCACCGCGGCGTTGCCGACCGCGAAGCCCGCCCCGTCGAGCAGCGAACGCACGTGGGTGAGCATCGACGCGCCCGTGATCCCGACGTTGTCCGAGCGGCCCACCCCGAAGACGGTGCCCAGGTCGCCGAGCCCGGCCGCGGAGAGCAGCGCATCGCACAGGGCGTGCACGGCGACGTCGCCGTCGGAGTGCCCGGAGCAGCCGTCACCGTCGAACTTCAGGCCCAGCATCCAGCAGGGCCGGCCCGGCTCGACGGGGTGGACGTCCGTGCCGATACCGACGCGGGGAACGATCATCTCTGCTCCTCAGCCTCGAGAGCCAGCGCCTGCGCGATCCGCAGGTCGAATGCGGTGGTGATCTTCATCGCCAGGGGGTCGCCCGGAACGGTGACGACGGTGCCGCCGGCCCGCTCGACGAGCCCGGCGTCGTCGGTGGCGAGCGCGCCCGGCGCGGCGGCGTAGGCGGCCCGGAGCGCCTCGGCGGTGAACCCCTGGGGTGTCTGCACGGCCCGCAGGTCCGCGCGCTCGACGGTGGCCTCCACCACCCCGTCCGCGTCGACCCGCTTGACGGTGTCCGCGACGGGCAGCACGGGGATCACCGCCGACGCCCCGGCGCGCAGCGCCGAGACCACCCGCACGATCATCGCGGGCGGGGTCAGGGGGCGCGCCGCGTCGTGCACCAGCACCAGGTCCGCCGTGCCCGCGGCGACCAGGCCCGCACGCACGGAGTCCGTGCGCTCGGCCCCGCCCACCACGACCCGCGCCCGCGGCACGAGGGTCCGCGCACCGTCGACCATGTCCGGCGGGACCATGACGACAACCTCGTCGACCACCCCGGATGCGAAAAGACCGTTCACCGCCCTTTCGAGCAGTGAACGGTCCTTCAGAGCCACGAATGCCTTGGGCGTGTTCAACCCCAGGCGCGTCCCCCGGCCTGCGGCGGGGACCAGCGCGACGACGGTCAGGAGGCCGCCGCCAGCACCTCGTCGAGCAGCGACTCCGCCTTCTGATCGTCCGTGGACTCGGCGAGCGCCAGCTCACCCACGAGGATCTGGCGGGCCTTGGTCAGCATGCGCTTCTCGCCGGCCGACAGACCGCGGTCCTGCTCACGACGCCACAGGTCGCGGACGACCTCGGCCACCTTGTTCACATCGCCCGATGCGAGCTTCTCGAGGTTCGCCTTGTACCGGCGCGACCAGTTCGTGGGCTCCTCGGTGTGCGGCGCGCGCAGCACCTGGAAGACCTTGTCCAGGCCCTCCTGGCCGACCACGTCACGAACGCCGACGACCTCGGCGTTCTCCGCGGGAACCTTGACCGTCAGATCACCCTGTGCGACCTTGAGCACCAGATACTCGCGCTCACGTCCACCGATGGTCTTGATCTCGATAGCTTCGATCAGTGCGGCACCGTGATGGGGGTAGACAACGGTGTCTCCGACCTTGAAAATCATCTGATCCTTGCCCCTTTCGATATGACTAGGATAACACGGTGCCGAACCGGGCTGCTCGGCAACCTTGGACAACACCGCAGGTCAGACCTTATTCAGTGGTTGACAAACGAAGCCTCGGCTGTTCTCCGCAGGTTCCGGCGACCGGCGCGGAGGTCCTCCGGCGGCGATGTCACGGGATAGTTGCCGCCCGGCGGCACGGCCCGGCCCGCCTTCTACTACGCTGCGTGGTGACATACTCAGCACCGTCCGCACGCGGGTGTCGCCGCGCACGGGGAGGAAACTGGAGGAACCGTGTCCGCACGCACCGTCTCGACCCGCCGCACCGCCACCACCGTCGCGGGCGCCCTGCTCGCCGCCGGCGCCCTGCTCTCGGTGTCCGCCTGCGGCGCTGGCCAGATCTCGCAGACCGCCAATCAGGTGGCCGCGATCAACGGCGCCAACCAGACCTTCGTGGACCAGAAGATCGCGCTCAGCGACATCTCGGTGATGTACCCCGTCTCGGGCAGCCAGGGCAAGCTCTCCTTCGTGCTGACGAACCTGAACCCGAACGCGGCCGACAAGCTCAAGGCCATCTCGGACGACAAGGGCCGCTTCGCCACCATCAGCGGTGACACGACGCTCACGGCGGGCGGCTCGCTGTACGGCGCCGCGCCCGTGGGCAGCGACAGCAAGGCGGCCGGCATCACCCGCCTGAACGTCACGGTCCCGGTCGACGCCTCGTGGCGCCCGGGCCTGACCAACAAGCTCTGGTTCCACCTGGAGAAGGCCGGCTCGCTCCCGATCGACGTTCCGCTCGACGCCGGCGCCCTGCCCGCCTCCGCCGCGGGCATCACCGTCACCGGCGGCGGCTCGCACGGCGAGGGCAAGGGCGGCGGCCACTAGGTCTCCGTGGCGAAAGCCAAGGTGCAGTACACCTGCACCGAATGCGGCCACACAGTGGCCAAATGGGTCGGCCGGTGCCCGTCGTGCGGCGCCTGGTCCACGATGGAGGAGGGCGCGCCCGTGCGCGCCGCCGGCTCCGGTCCCGCGGGCAACGTCGGGCTGACCCTGCCGAAGACGCCGGCCGTCCCGATCACCCGGATCGACCCGAACTCGACGCGGGCGCTGCCCGTGGGCATCGGCGAGCTCGACCGCGTGCTGGGCGGCGGCATCGTGCCCGGTTCGGTGATTCTGCTGGCGGGCGAGCCCGGCGTCGGCAAGTCGACGCTCCTGCTCGAGGTCGTGCACCGCTGGGCCACGACGGGCCGCGGCAAGTCCCTGTACGTCACGGGCGAGGAGTCCGCCGGGCAGGTCCGGCTGCGCGCGGAACGCACCGGGGCGCTGAACGATCAGCTGTACCTCGCCGCCGAGTCCGACCTCGGTACCGTGCTCGGCCACGTCGAACAGATCGCGCCCACGCTCATGGTGGTCGACTCTGTGCAGACCCTCTCCGCGTCCGGCGTCGACGGTGTGCACGGCGGCGTCACCCAGGTCCGGGCGATCACCGCCACGCTCACGTCCCTGGCCAAGGCGACGGGGATCGCGGTGATCCTCGTCGGCCACGTCACCAAGGACGGCGCCGTGGCCGGCCCGCGCTCGCTGGAGCACCTCGTGGACGTGGTGCTCAGCTTCGAGGGCGACAAGCACTCCACGCTGCGCATGGTGCGCGGCATCAAGAACCGGTTCGGCGCCTCCGACGAGGTGGGCTGCTTCGAGCAGCGCGAGTCCGGCATCGCCGAGGTCACGGACCCGTCGGGCCTGTTCCTGCACCACCGCGACCAGGCCGCGGCGGGGACCGCGGTCACCGTCGGTCTCGACGGCAAGCGGCCGATGCTGGGCGAGCTCCAGGCCCTCGTCACCCCCACACCGCTCCCCTCCCCGCGGCGCGCGGTCTCGGGCCTGGACTCGGCCCGGGTCGCGATGGTCCTGGCCGTGCTGACCAAGCACGGCGGCATCGAGAACCTGCCGCAGAAGGACGTCTACGCGGCCACGGTGGGCGGGATGAAGATCACCGAACCGGCCGCCGACCTGGCGCTGGCGCTGGCCGTGGCGTCCGGCGCGGTGGAGAAGGCCCTGCGGCCGAACACCGTCGTGCTGGGCGAAGTGGGCCTCGCGGGCGAGGTGCGACGGGTCACCGGGCTAGAGCGCCGCCTCGCCGAGGCGGCCCGGCTCGGCTTCACCCACGCCATCGTCCCGCCCTCGCCCGACGGGCAGAAGCTGAAGGTCGACGGGATCCACGTGGGCGAGGCGGCCACCGTCGCCGACGCCCTGCGGCTGGGCTCCCTGACCGAGGCGAAGCGCGGGCGTTAGCCTTACCCGCATGGACCACAGAAGTCTCGGCGGCGGCGCGTTCGCCGGGAACGCGCCGCTGCGCGACACCGTGATCCGCGTGGCCCCCGGCACCGGCCTGCGGGACGGGATCGAGCGGATCCTCCGCGGCCGCACGGGTGCCCTGATCGTGCTCGGCTACGACGAGCGCGTCGAGCGGATCTGCGACGGCGGCTTCCACCTGGACGTCGAGTTCGCGCCGACGCGCCTGCGGGAACTGTCCAAGATGGACGGCGCGGTGGTGCTCTCCACCGACGGCGCCCGGATCGTGCGCGCGAACGTGCAGCTCGTGCCCGACCCGGCGATCCCCACGCAGGAGTCCGGCACGCGGCACCGCTCGGCCGAGCGGGCCGCGATCCAGACCGGCTACCCGGTGATCTCGGTGAGCGCGTCGATGGCGATCGTGCACGCCTACGTCGGCGGGGTACGGCACCTCGTGGACGACGCGGCACCGATCCTCTCCCGCGCCAATCTCGCGATCGCCACGCTGGAGCGGTACGCGCACCGCCTCGACGAGGTGCTCGGGCACCTCTCCCGCGCCGAGATCGAGGACGTGGTCACGGTCCGCGAGGTCGCTCAGGTGGTGCAACGGCTGGAGCTGGTGCGCCGCCTCGCCGTCGAGATCGAGCAGCACGTGCTCGAGCTCGGCAGCTCGGGCCGGCAGATCGCGCTGCAGCTCGAAGACCTCCTGGGCGAGTCGGTCTCGCTGCGCGAGCCCGTGCTCCGCGACTACCTCGACAGCGGCGACACCGTCGATGCGGCGGTCGCCCGGATCGACGCGCTCAGCGACGCCGACCTGCTCGCCGCCACCACCGTCGCCGCGGCGCTGGGCTTCTCGGGCACCGTCGAGGCGCAGGACGAGCCGGTCTCCCCGCGCGGCCACCGCCTGCTCGGCTCGATCCCGCGGCTGCGCGCCTCCCAGGTGGAGGCTCTGGTCGACGCCTTCGGCTCGCTGCAGACGCTGCTCGCCGCCTCCGCCGCGGATCTGCAGGCCGTCCCCGGTATCGGGCCCGACGGTGCCCGGCAGGCCCGCGAGGGCCTCTCCCGTCTCGCCGAGGCCTCGGTCGAGCGGTTCTGAGCCGCGTCAGTTCCCCGTGGCGGGCGGGGCCGCGGCGCGGACGATGTTGAAGGTGACCGGGGCGCTGCGCTTCGCGCCGAGCTGCGCGACCACCTGGTACGCGCCGGGCGCGACCGGCACCCGCTGGGCCTGGCAGCCGGGCGCCGAGGTGGTGCCGGCCCACTGCAGCTTGTAGCGCAACTGCTGGCCGGGCTGCAGCACCTCGTTCTTGATCTCCGGCTGGAAGGTGCAGTCGAAGTTCGACCACAGCTGCTTGGACCCGTCGAGGGTGAGCACGATCAGCTGCTGCTGGCCGGTACCGATGTCCCGCGAGCACGGCACCGATCCGGCGTTGGTCACCGTGGCCTCGAAGATCGGCTGCTCGCCGAGCGTGTAGGTCGCCTTGTCGGCGCTGACGACCACGGAGACGTTCGCGTCGGGGCACGGACCGCCTGCGACCACCGCGCCGGGGGTCGGGACGCCGGCGCCGGACGGGTTGGCGCTGGCGGACGCCGACCCCGACGGTGCGGCACCGGCCTGCGGGGAGCCCGAGCCACCCGCACCGGCCGCGCCACCGTTGTTGTTGTTCGCGCCGGAGGGGCCGGCACCGTCGGGCGCCTGCGACGGGGGCAGAACGCCGGTGGTGACCGGCGCGGACGACGACGTGGACGAGGCGTTCTGCGACGAGTCACCGCCGCCGGCGAAGACGATCAGCAGGACCACCACGACCACGGCGAGCAGCGCCAAGACGGCGGCCAGCACGCGGCGGCGCCAGTAGATCTCGGGCGGCAGGGGTCCATGGGGCTCAAGCACGCCTCAACGGTAGCGTTTCCCCGGCCTCACGCCGCTGACCTGCGGCGGCGTGTCACGGATCCGCGCGGATCACTCCGGCCGGACGGCCTGGAAGGGCGACGTGGCGGCCTCGCCGATATCGCCGACGGAGCCCCGCAGGTGCACCTTGCCCTCGGCCAGTTCGTAGGTGAGGCCGACGATCGCGACGCGGCCCTCCTCGACGCCCTTGGCGATGATCCGCGAGCGCTCCATGAGCAGCCAGCCGGTCTCCATGACGTGCTGCGCGGTGATGTCGTTGACGTCGGAGAGCCCCTCGCGGCGGCCCGCCAGGACCGACGGGGTGAGCCGCTCGACGATGTCGCGGATGTAGCCGGGCGGCATGGTGCCGGTGTCGATCGAGTTGACGGTGGCGGCGACGGCGCCGCAGCTGTCGTGCCCGAGGATCGCGATCAGCGGCACCTTGAGCACCTCGATGGCGTACTCGATCGAGCCCAGCACGGCGGCGTCGATGATGTGGCCGGCGGTGCGGACGACGAACATGTCGCCGAGGCCCTGGTCGAAGATCACCTCGGCGGCGACGCGGGAGTCCCCGCAGCCGAACAGGACGGCGGTGGGCTGCTGGCCGGCCGTCAGTTCGGCCACCCGGCTCGCACCCTGATTCGGGTGCGCGGGTGCCCCTTCCACGAAGCGACGGTTGCCATCACGAAGGGCGCGCCAGGCGCCGGAAGGAGTCGAAGTCGGCATACCATCGATAATGCTCTTCGTGCATACTTCCCGCGACGGCACCCCCGCGACGGCGACGGATTTCACACCGGTCCTCGGCTGGTTCGACACCGCGGAGCGGGATCTGCCCTGGCGCGTCCCCGGCGTCGGCGCCTGGGCGATCCTGGTCAGCGAGGTGATGCTGCAGCAGACGCCGGTCGTGCGCGTCGAACCCGTGTGGCGTGCGTGGATGGAGCGCTGGCCCACCCCCGCCGACCTCGCCGCCGCCACGGGCGCCGACGCCGTGCGCGCCTGGGGCAAGCTCGGCTATCCGCGCCGGGCGATGCGGTTGCACGCCTGCGCGCAGGCCCTCGTCGAGCGGTTCGACGGTGCCGTGCCCTCCGATGTCGACGAGCTCCTGTCCCTGCCCGGCGTGGGCGACTACACCGCGCGCGCCGTGGCCTGCTTCGCCTTCGGCCAGGACGTCCCGGTGGTCGACATCAACGTCCGGCGGGTGCTCGCCCGCGCCGTGGACGGCGACTCGGACGCCGCGGCACCGTCGGCGAGGCGAGACCTGGCGGCGGCGACGGCGGCGCTGGGCACCGTCCCCCGGGACCGGCGGACGCGGCTCTCGGCGGGCCTGATGGAACTGGGTGCGCTGGTCTGCACGGCCCGGTCGCCGCGCTGTGGGCAGTGCCCGGTCCACGCCGAGTGCGCCTGGCTCGCGGCCGGGGCGCCCGAGGGCACCGTCGCACCGCGGAAGGTGCAGAAGTACGAGGGAACGGACCGGCAGGCGCGCGGCAGGCTGCTCGACGTGCTCCGCGGCACCGACGGTGCCGTCCCCCGCGCCGAACTCGACCTGGCATGGCCGCGCGATCCGGCGCAGCGCGACCGCGCGCTGGACTCGCTGTTGGTCGACGGGCTGATCGAGCAGACCACAGACGGGAGGTTCGCCCTGGCCGGCGAGGCGTGAGCGGCGCGACCTCGTAGGCTGGCCGCCATGACCACCTACATTGTGACCGGCGCGAACGGCGGCCTCGGCGAGGTCGTGACGCGGCGGCTCGCCGCCACCGGCGGCCGCGTCGTCATGGCCTGCCGCGACGTGGCGGGCGCCCAGCGCATCGCCGACGGGATCGACGGCGACGTCGCCGTCGAAGCCCTGGACCTGGCCGATCTGGATTCGGTGCGCGCCTTCGCCGAGCGCACCGGCGAGGTCGACGTGCTCGTCAACAACGCCGGCCTGATGAACATCCCGCTGCGCCGCACCAAGCAGGGCTTCGAGATGCAGTTCGGCGTCAACCACCTCGGGCACTTCGCACTCACCGGCCTGCTGCTGGACCGGCTGACGGACCGCGTCGTCGCGGTCTCGTCGGTCGCGCACCGGCAGAACTACCGGTGGCGCATGGACGATCCCAACTACGAACAGCGCAAGTACCTGCGCACCGAGGCCTACGGGCAGAGCAAGCTCGCGAACATGATGTTCGCGCGGGAACTGCAGCGCCGGTTCGAGGCCGCCGGGTCGGACAAGCGGGCGTACTACGTGCACCCCGGCGTCTCCCCGACGGGGCTGTTCGCCCGCACCGACACGCCGCTGGATCTGGTGATGAAGCCGGCCGTCGCGATGCTGGCGAACCCGCCCGCCAAGGCGGCCGAGTCGATCGTCCTCGCCGCCACGGACCCCGACCTCGACCCGCACCCGTGGTGGGGCCCGACGCAGCTGTTCCAGTCCCGCGGCCCGGTGGGCAAATGCTCGTCCACCGCGGTCTCGAAGGACAAGGCCAAGTGGGCCGAGCTGTGGGCGGTCTCGGAGAAGCTCACGGGTGTCACCTACCCGCTCTGAGGGAATCACCGACCCCGGTCGGGCGTTGAACCGGCCATGCGCGTGGACGTCTGGACCGATATCAACTGCCCCTTCTGCTACATCGGGAAGGCCCGCTTCGAGGAGGCGCTGGCCGCGTTCCCGGAGCGGGACCGGGTCGAGGTGATCCACCGCTCCTTCGAGCTCGACCCCACGGCCGGCGCGTCGGAGCCCGTCATCCCACGGATCGCCGCCAAGTACGGCATCAGCGAGGCGCAGGCCGCCGCGAACGAGCGCGGCCTCGGCGCGCAGGCACAGCAACTCGGCCTGCCCTACCAGGTCGAGGGCCGCGACAGCGGCAACAGCTTCGACATGCACCGTCTCCTGCACTGGGCCCTCGAACTCGGTCGGCAGGAGGCGCTGCTGGACGCTCTCTACGCCGCCAACTTCGCCGAGCCGGAGCCCGCCTTCGGCAGCCGTGACCGCCTCGTGGCGATCGCCGAATCCGCCGGGTTCGACGGTGCCGCCGCCCGCGCGGTCCTCGACGATCCCACCGCCTACGCGGACGCCGTCCGCGCCGACGAGGAAACCGCGAAGCGGATCGGCATCGGCGGCGTCCCGTTCTTCGTCTTCGACGGTAAGTACGCGGTCTCCGGCGCTCAACCGCCCGAGGTCTTCACCGAGGCGCTGGCGAAGGCGCGGGGCGAGCAGCCGCTGACCGTCCTCGGCTCCGACGGTGCCGACGCCTGCGGCCCCGACGGCTGCGAGCTCCCCGCGCGCGACTGACCACCCGAGTGTCCTCACGATGTCGGGTTCTGGTGCCTCAGAGGTGTCGTCGCGCACGTCTGATCGCTCAAAACCCGACATCGTGAGCAGAGCGGCGCGGTGGAGTACCTGCCGATCGCGGCTGGCAGCGCGGACACCACCAAATCGCCCGATCGGGATCGGTCGCGCCGCCGAGCGAGCCCGCGACGATAGCGGTCCCGCAGCGCAGGCACGGGCGCCGCGCGCGGTCGTAGACGAACACCCGCCGGCCGTCCCGGTCGATCCCGGTCGTCATCCGCCGTCCGCGCCCCAGGTTCGCGCGCAGCAGTCGCGCCGCATCGTCGGCCCAGCGGCGCGGGTCCCCGCACTCGGAAGTCGGCTTCGCCGGGTGGACGCCGTGCAGGAAGCACAGCTCGTTGCGGTAGACGTTGCCCACGCCGGCCAGGTTCCGCTGGTCCAGCAGTGCCAGCCCGACGGGGCGGTCCGGCTCGGCGGCGAGGTTCGCCGCGGCGCGCCCGGCGTCCCAGTCGGGGCCGAGCGGGTCGGGCCCCAGTTGAGCGAGGGCACCGTCGGCCTCCGCCGGCGTGAGGACCTCGAGCTTCCCGAGCGAGAAACCGACGACCTGCGCTCCGTCTACGGCCAGCACCGCGCGGGCGGTGTGTGCGGGACGGCGCCAGCGCTCACCCGGCCGGTACACCTGCCACTGCCCCTCCATCTTGAGGTGGCTGTGGATCACGGCGACGCCCGCGTCGATCAGCAGATGCTTCCCGCGCGCCGTCACGGAACCCACCGTGCGTCCGGCCAGGTCGACGGTGGCGTACCGCGGCACCCGGATGTCGCAGGCGGTGAGCACCTTCCCGCCCAGCACCGGCTGCAGCCGCGCAGCGAGGTTGTGGACGGTGTCACCCTCGGGCATCGTCAGTCCAGGCCGGAGAGGAAGGCCTCGACGGCACCGCGGTACACGGCGGGGGCGTCGTCGTGGACGAGGTGGCCGGCACCGTCGACCTTGAGGTACCGCAGGTCCGGGCCGGTGTAGGAGCGGGCCATGCGCTCCCCCACGCCAGGCGGCACCACGGAGAACCCGGCCTCGATGAGCAGGGTGGGCGCCTGCACCGCGCGCCATTGCGACCAGTGGTCGCGCGGGCCCCAGTGGTCGGCGATGGCACGGAAGACGTCGAGCTCGCCGTGGAGCGCTCCGTCGTCGAAGGCCTCATAGAAGTAGCGCCCGGCGACGGGACCGAACATCGCCTCGCACTCGGCCTGCGAGGCGAACCGCGCGGGCCAGCTCGCGAACCACGGCGCCCAGGTGTCGGTGGACTGTCCGGTGAACTCGGGCGACATGTCCTCGACGACGAGGGCGCGTACCAGCTCGGGGTACTCGGCGGCGGTGCACCAGGCGTGCAGACCTCCCATGGAGTGCCCGATCAGCGTCGCGGGCCCCTGGTCGAGGTAGGTGAGGATCTCGGCGACGTCCGCGACGAATCGCTCCGTGGTGATGTCATCCGGCGGCAGGGAGAATCCTGCGCCGCGGTGGAACTCGGCGTCGAAGGTGAAGACCCTGCCGTAGCGGCGCAGCCACGGGATCTGCCGGCGCCAGGTGCGTCCACGGCCCATGAGGCCGTGCAGCAGCACGATCGGCGCGGCCCTCTCCCGGCCGCCCCAATCTCTCAGGCCCACACACTCATCCACGTGCCCCAACCTACCCGGTCGGACGGCACCGCCCCTGGTACACGCCCTAGGGGCGAAGGCCTGTGGGCGATCGGTCCCGGTCGGCGGTGAACTCGGCGAGGAGCCCTTCGGCGCTGCGCGCCGCGGCGAGGCAGATCCGCCGGGTGAAGGCGTCGTTCATGGGGTGTTCGGAGCGTTGGCGCCAGCGCTGGACGGCGGCGAGTGCGGCGGTCGGACCGGATGTCATGGTGCCGAAGGGGTCCAGCCCCAGCCGGTCCGGCGCCGACGTGCCGTACCCGCCGATGAGCCGGGTGACCTCGACCCGCTCGGATTCGGAGAGGAACGGGGTCCGGGAGCGCAGGAGCCCCAGTAGCCGTAGTTCTTCGAAGCCGTGCACGTCACTGAGCATCCTCGTGACCTGCTGGAGGAGTTCGCCCGTGGCGTATGCGGGGGTTCCCTCGAGGACCCGGGCCAGACCGGTGAGGGCGGAGTGCGCCTTCAACTGCTCCGCGCGCTGCGCGAACTGGGTGTCCAGCGCCGCTTGGAGCTCGGTCAGTCCGCTCCGCTCGAGCAATTGATCGGCCAACGTGGAGGCGTCGTTGACCCCGGTGCACAGCAGAGCGAGGGCGATCCGGATGCCGAACAACCCGAAGCGGGCCAGGAGCCGGGCTCGCTCCTCGGCATCGAGCGGCAGCGGGCTCTCCACCCGGGCGAACCGATCCACCGAGAGCATGGCCGACCGCATCTCCTCGGCCGGCACGGCGGCCAGGGTCCGCAGTGCCGCGAACTCGCTCTGCCGCAGGGTGCGGGCGGTGAGCGCGAGCAGTCCGGCGACCGGGACGACGGCCTGGCACAGCCCGGTGGCGGTGAGATCGGCCGCGTACCCGGCCGCCACCTCCTTCGCGGACAACATCGCGTCGAGCCGGCCCACTCCGATCTCGTCGGCCCGCGAGACCACCCCGACGACGCCCAGCGGGCCGGTGCGCCCGCTGACCTGACGGCTGATCTCGTTGAGCGTGTTGACCTCGGCCGCGCCGGCGCTGCGGAGCAGGTAGACCACGGCATCCGCGCCCGAGACACCGCTCTCCGGGTTGAGCAGTCGGAGCGTGCGCGCGGAGATCTCGGCGTTCAGGGACGCGGTGCCGGGCGTATCGATCACCGTGGTGCGGCGCAGTTCGTGCGACGGCCAGGTGACCTCCAGTCGATCGATCGATCGTGGGTCGAGCCCGTCGAGATCGAAGTTGAGGTGACCGTCGGTCCGGTCGACCGGCACCCCCGCGCTCATCCCGTTGGTATGCCAGGCGCGGACCGCCGGCGCCGGTCCGTGCCGGAACCAGGTGACGATGCGGGTGCACTCGGTGGCATTGCTCGGCGCGAGCTCCTCGCCGATCAAAGCGTTGAGCAGCGTCGACTTACCCGCCTTCAGCGTGCCGGCCAAAGCGATGCGCAGAGGTTCGGCGAACCGCTCGCGACACGCGCTGAGCTGCTGCGCGGCCGGCGTGTGCCGGAGCGCAGGATCGGTGCTGAACACCTGCTCGGCGTCCGCGAGGAGGGCGGCGACCCGGTCGTGGGTGTTCATGCCGACACCTCGCCCGCCCACGCCGACACCTCCCGGAGGAAGGCGAGTTCCTGTTCCAGCCGCGTACGCAGCAGATCTCGATCCGCGACCTGCACCTTGGCCACCGCCTCGGTCGACGCGATCGACTCCGCGAGCGAGCGGGTGGTCTCCTCGGCGATCACCCGGAAGTGGTCCCGCAGCACCCGTTGGATCGTGCGGAGCCGTTCGCGCGATTCGCGGCTCGCCTCGAACTGCACATCGTCGATGAGCTTGCGAATCGCCAGCTTGGCCTCGCCGCGCCGCCGAGCCAGCCGCATCTCCTGGTCCTCCTTGTACGACTTCCACCCCAGAGCGGCGCCGGTGGCCACCGAGAACGGATTGATCATGTGCAGGCCGACCACCACGGCCGACGACAACATCCCGAACATCATCATTCCGCCGTATCCGCCCCTCAGCCCGGTGATCAACTTGTGGCCCAACCCCGCCGGGGCCTGTTCCAGCGCGGCGAGCGGGTCGATCGGCTGCAGCGAGCCCCCGATGGACGCCAGTTCGACCTCCGGTAGGGCGACGGTGCCGGTGTCGGCGAAGGATTCGGCGACGCGGCCGGCGAGCAGCACCGACTGCCGATGCGTCCAGATGAAGTTGTCACCGACCGCCTCGGACGCCGCCTGCTGGATCCGTTCCGTCAGATCGGCCCAGATCGGGTACGGATCCTGCGCGTCGATCTCCTCCTCGAAGGCCTTGAGGAGAGCCCGGGCGCGGCCCCGCAGGTCGTGGTCCACGTCCGCGGACAGATCGGCGATCCCGTCTCCTAGCACCTGCTGCCACAGGGCGGTGCGGCTCGCGCGGTCCTTGGCCTCGGCCTTCGCGCGTTCGAGCTCGGCGACGATCCGGTCCCGCTCGGACGGGTCCGACGCCACCGTGAGCTGGCTCCGCACCGCGAGGGAGAGTTGCGCGACCGCGGACGCGATCTCGGCCTTCACCGCCGCCTGCATGTCGGTCCGGGCGTTCGCGATCACCTCGCCGGTGAGGAACCGCAGCAATTCGGGATAGCCGGACTCGGTGTTCAATTCGGCGTCCTCCAGGGCGACGGCGTGTGCGCGCAGGGCCGACGACAGCGGCTGCGGGGTCAGCCCGAAGCCGGCGGTGCGGAGGTGCGCGGTGTCAGCGGCGATGACGTCGCGCCAGAACGGGTAGACGTCCACCTTGGTCGCGGCGAGGAATGCCTTCGGGCACAGGTCGAGCGCCTGCCGGATGAAGGTCATCTCCGGCGCGGTGTACTCCTGGCTGACGTCGCTGCAGATGACGATGCCGCTGGCGGTGGGGAGCAGGCCCAGGGCGGCGCCGGCGTGCACCGCCCCGACCCCGCCGGTCCCCGGGGTATCGATCAGCAGCAGTCCCTGCGCCAGCAGCGGGCTGGGGATGTCGATCTCCACCCGCGTGATCTCGCCGCCGCCGGCCACCGCGGACGCGTCCAGATCGCGGGTCACGTCATCGATCGGAAACGGTACGGTGCGGTCGGATTCACCGTCCGTGACGACCAGTCTGGCGGCCGGTTCCGCGCCGTTACCGATCACGGTGATCACCTGGGTGGTCTTGCCGTCGCCCACCCGGCAGGCCGGAACGTTGAGCAACGCGTTGATGAGCTGACTCTTCCCCTGGCTCTGCCTGCCGACGACCACCACCCGCGCTCGCGGATCGGTGACCCGTTCGGCGGTCCCGCCGAGGCGGGCAGCAAGGTCGGAGCGCCCGTGATCGTGTGCGTAGCCCATCAGTCGTTCGATGATCTTGATGACCTTCTGCCCACCCTCGTCCACGGGAGCGCTCCTTCCTGCGTGTGTTCTTCCGGGTATTCCAACCGGTTCGGACCGTCTTCGTCATCGACTCCGCTCAAAAGATGTCGCCGAGGGCGTCGCCGATGCCGTCGACGATGCCGCCGGCCGCTCCGGCAACGCCGCCCGCGGCCCCCGTGAACAGGTTGCCGAGAGCGTCGATCCCGTCCGCCGGATCGGGCAGGTGCAGCCCGTGCTCGGAATTGTTGTGGGAATCGGTGATGTTGTGGGAATCGGTGATGTTGTGGGAATCGGTGGTGTTGTGCGAGTCGTGCCGCGAGTTGTTGTTGTGGGAATCGTGCCGCGAGTTATCGGTGTTGAACGAATCCGTGTTGTTGGTCTCCCGATAATCGTTCTGATTGAGCGTGGTCGGCCCCGAGTGATGGGTGCCCAGATCGATGCCCGACAGGGAGACGTTTCCTCCCCAGCCGCCGTCCCCGCCGTCGAAGCCGGCGTGCCCCGCGCCACCGTGGCCGCCGGGCGCCCCGTCGAACGGGTGCGCAGCGTCGCCGCCGTTCCCCGCGGCCACGTGGACCTGGGCGTGATTGTCGTTCTGGCTGTTGTCGGTATTGGTGGTCGACGTGGTGTTGCCGCTGTTGTTGCCGTGGACGGACTTGTCGACGTGGACCTCGGTGTGCGTCGACGTGTTACCCACCGAGTTGCCGCTTCCCGTGACGCCGCCACCGGTGCTCACGATCCCGCTGTTGCTTCCGCCGACCGAGACGGCGCCGGCGCCGGACGTGCTGGTGACGTGGTTGTCCACACCGCTGACATTGATTCCCTGGGTCCAGGTTGACTTCGACATTTCAAGCTCCTCGTATTCGTGGGATTGAGATGGAGTTGCGGGAAGGCGTTCCCGGTGAAACAAACACTACGACCGGCGAAGACCGCGTAAAACGGGGTGAATCCCCGCAGTCGTTGGGGGTTCTTAGGGGATCGCGGCAGGGGGATTTCGGGGCGTACGGGGGTCCGGCCCCGGGGTGGAGCGCGCACGACGAAGCGGACCCGAGATCGACTCTCGGGTCCGCTTGTTCGGTCGGCTCAGTGCTCGTAGGTCGGGGCGATATGGGTAGTCGCCGGTGCCGTGAGCGCATCGGAACTCACCACGGTTTCGTGCACCGGTGCGGTGTGGCCCGCCGCGGCGCCGGAGGTGTCGACGAGGTGGTCGATGAAGACCGATGACTCGCCGTGGTCGGTGAGCCCGAGGACATCGGGGTGCGTCGGCGTGCCCGGGATCGTCACCACTCCCGACGGTGTCCCCCCGGACGACGGCAGATCGGTGCCGTCCGGCACGATACGGGTGTCGAACTCCGGGCCTGTGGGGAGCACCGGGGTGGACGGGGTGTCCGGGACCGGGATCGATCCGCCGCCGAAGAGGGTCGGGCTCGCGCCGTGTTCGGGGACGACGCTGGTCGTCGCCGGCGCGCCACCCAGAACCGCCGCGTCGAGCGGGCTGGCCGTGTGCGCGGCCGTCAGGTTCGACAGGGTCGGCACCACCGGTGCCGCGTCGGCGCCGGCGACGATCGGTACGGCTGCGGCGGGAGCGGCCGCGGCAGGAGCGACCGGCGCCGCGGGGACGGGGGCCGTCGCCGGAGGGACGACCGGCGAGGTGGGTGCCACCGGGGTCGGTGTCGTCGGCGGCGTCCCGCCCGCGGGTTGCGCGCCGGGCTGGGTACCGGTCGTCGTGGTGCCGTGACCGTCGTTGCGGCTCCGGTCGTCGTTGGTGGTCCTCGTATCGTTTCCGCTGCCGTCGCCGTGGACGGATTCATCCTTGTGGACGTCGGTGGACTTCGTTTCGTTGCCCACCGAGTTTCCGGTTCCGGTGACGCCATCGCCGGTGCCGACGGTGCCGGTATTGTCGCCGTCGATGAGCACCGCTCCATCACCGGTGTTCACGTTGACCTTGTTGTCGTGGCCTTCGACGTGAATATTGATTTCTTTGTAGTAATTATTCACGATCCTGGTGATCATCTGCGTCGCGGTTCCCCCGCCCGCGTCCGGGTGCCAGTTCCCGCCACCGCCCACCTGTGCGACGACTTGAGGAATGACCTGCTGGACGTCGGCGGGTTGCACGTGCGACAGTCCGGCATCGGCCATGCATTTCTGCGGATCTCGGTCGAACTGCTCGGCCTTCTCGGGATTTCCGAGCAGGTCGAGGATGAAGTCGACGATCGATTGCGTGAGCGACATGATGATCTCCTGAGGTGGTCCGGGGAACCGCCCGTTCGGGCTTCTTGTCTTACGACCCTAGGAGGAAAATCGTCCGCCGATAACGGGGGAGATCCCCCGTGACGGTGACCGCCGTTGGGGGTTTGCGGGCCTCACGGGTGATGGTCGGCGACCGGCTGATGTCCGTCGGTAGCCGCATCGTCGAGGAGCGGAGCGGGACCCCACAGCGAGTCCGACGGCACGTCGATCTCCGGGGGATCGACGGTGCCGGTGGCGCCGGAATCGAAGGGCGGGACCGCGTCGGTGACGTCGTCGACCGTGGGCGCCTGCCCCCAGGCCTCCACAGGTCGCACCGGGTCGGGGAGGTCCGCACCGGGAATCGACTCGGAATCGAAACCGGTCGCCCCCGGCGAGTAGGCGCGATCGTCGTTCCCACCGTCCGCCGCCGGGTCGGACGACGGGGCGAAAGCGAGGTCGAAGGAATTCGCCGCCGCTGTTCCGGACCACACCGAGCTGGTCGATTCCGCGGCGAACGGCAGCAATTGGTTGACGTCGGCGGTGGTCACACCGTGCAGATCGGCCTCGCTGAGTGCTCGCTGCGGATCCGCGCGATAGGCCGCAGCCGCTACCGGATCGTGCGTCAGCGCGGTGATGAAGTCGAGAAGTGAACCGGTGGCCATATCGCCACGATACTGCGGGCCCGACGGGCCCGAGCAGTGGGAAATCCCCGATCGTCCGCAGGGCGATTAGGGGATCGATAGGGGACTCGGATTAGGGGAATTCGGGGAAATTCCCGTACTCCCCGCGTGACTCTTCCCCTAGCGGGGGCGGACTGCGAGCATGACAGCAGCGAAGAAGACGCTGGGGACGGAGTTGGGCTCATGGACACGGATTCCCTCGGCGTTTCGGTCGGTGCCGCACACCTCACTGCGGCCCGCCACCCGGGCGCGGTCACCCGCTGGACGTCCGTCTTGACGATCGCGCCCCACGTGCGGCCGGAGGCCGGCCTGCCGGAGGAGAATCCCCGGGTCCGGGCGGACGGTATCCGGTGGTCGGATTTCGTTCAGCGCGTGGGCGACCCGGTGCCGCTGACTGGCCCGGGCGGCGCCGAACGCCGGGCCGAGGACCTCGTGGTGGAGGCGATCGGGAGCCTGATCGCGGCGCAGGCCGGCACCGTCCCGAGCCTGCCGGTGATCGTGATCGCAGTCCCCGCCTACTGGTCCGACCAGGCGCGGTCCGCCTTCGCGGCGGCCACCGTCGCACTGCCCGGGGCCGTGCAGATCCGGAGCGATCTCGAGACGGCCTTCCTCCGATTGCGCCGTCAGCCGGACGCTCCGCACAGCGGGGTGGTGTGCCTGGCGGACCTCGGGGCGACGGGCACGACCATCGCGATCTGGGATGCGGGCGAGGATCAGCCGCTCGCCCAGGACCGGCTGGACGAGCCCAACGGCGAGGATCTCGATCACCAGCTGTTGCGCCACATCCTCTCCCAGGTCATGGACCCCGCCGACCTGATCTCGCCCGACCCGAATCTGACCGCTGCGCTGGCCCGGGTGCGAGCGGGTGTCCGCGCCGCCAAGGAGCGGCTGTCGGCGGCACCGGTGGCCTCGGTGCCGGTGGACCTGCCGGGCTTCCACGGCGACGTACGGATCACCCGGTCCGAGTTCGAGGACCTGATCAGTGAGTCCGTCGATCGGATCAGTGCAGGCCTGAGTGGTCTCCTCGAGCGATCGGGACGGGAGCCGTCCGCGGTGTCCGCGGTGGCACTCTTCGGCGGTGGCGCGGCGATTCCGCTGGTCACGCAGCGTCTGTCCGCCTACTTCCACACGGCGGTGCTCCCGAACCCGGAACCGTCGCTCACCGCCGCGCTGGGGGCGGCGGACCTGGCTGCCGCCCAGGCGGGGCCACCGCACACGACCACGTCTCCGGGCCTGAGGCCGACGGTGCCGCGTCCCGGTCCCGGTACTCCCCGCCCCGTCGATCCGCACCCCGAGCGCCGGACGGCGCAGAGCCCGCAGACCGGGCAGCACCCCGTGCGGCCCGCCCCGCCCCCACCGGCCCGGCCACTCGCACCGTCGGCGCCGCTCCTGGTCCATACGGACCCGACGGTGAGCAGGAGCACCCCCGTCCACCGCATCACCTACAACCGGGCCGACGACCGGGAGCAGCCGGAGAAGCGTCATCCGTGGCTGGTGTTCCTCCTCATCCTCGGCGGCATCGGCATGGTTGTGGCGGTGGGAATCGGGGTCCTGTACATGCTCGGAGACACCTCCCGGGATTCGGATCGACCGCCGCCGCCGACCACCTCGGCCCGGACGACGACATCGATCACCTCGACGACCGATGAGACGACCGAAGTGGTGCAGACATGGACCCCGCCGCCGACCACCCGGCCCAATCTGTCGAAGGTCCCGCCGAGCATCTCGTCGCGGCCTCCGTCGAGTGGCTCGTCCAAGGTCCCGGCGAGCGGAACGGGCGGCGGCTCGACCGGGTCCGGCGGAACCGCGAACGGAACCGGCGTCGCCGCGACGGCTCAACCCGCCGTGCCTGTTCCGCCCGCCGTGCTGGCGCCGGCGCGGTAGGTGCGATGACTGATCCGCGCGGCCTCCTCCCCCCGAACGCCGACGGCCTCGTGGCCGATATCGCCGCGCGCCCGGACTCCCGCCGGGTGCAGGTGATCATCGGCACCGCGGGCTCGGGGAAGACCGTGGTACTCCAGGAGATCCGGCGGGTGTATCGGCGGGCCGGGGTGTCACCGGCACAGAATCTCTCGCCCGATGACCACGAGGTGCTGATCATCGACAACGGACACCGCCTGCCCGACGCGGATCTGGCCGTCGTGGCCGCGCTCGCTCGGGCCGGGAACACCCGGATCGTCGTAGCCGGTGAACCGCGCCCGCGGAATCCCCAGTGGGCCGGGGCCGTGGAGGCGCTGAGTTGGGACACCCCGCCGGTCCTGCTGCCCTCGCTCACCCTCGCACAGATCACCGAGATCGCCGCCCGGATGGAGGCGCCGACTCCCGATCCACCGGCCGTCGACTGGGTGCACCACCTGTCCGGAGGTCTGTTCGACCTGGTCACGGCAGCGCTGGCCGAAGCACCCGATCAACAACGAATGAGTCAAGCGGCCGCCCGGGCCATGCGGGAGCGACTGTTCCGGCTCGACGAGCACGTGCTCGCGACAGTGGCGTTGCTGACCATGTCCGCTCCGATCGGCACGGCCGAGATCGCAGCGGTACTCGACGTGGACCGGGCCGCGGCCGATCGGCTGACCGACGCCGCGCGAGGCACCGGCCTGACCGACGGGCCGCATCCGTTCACGGCCCGGGTACGCCGGTCCGCGCTGAGCGTGCTCGGAGAGTCCCGCGGCCACGCACTGGCCCACGCGCTGCTGGACGGCTTCGATCGGCTCGGGCCCATCCCACCGGAGTTCGCCGAGGAGCTGGCCGAGCAGGGCGTGGTCGACGACCGCCTGATCGACCCGATCATGGCCCGCGCGACGACCGAACCGGAGCGGCGCGAGGCGTTGTGCCGGTTGGCGATCCGATCCGGGGCCGACCCCGTCGCGACACAGGTCCGAGCCGCGGAGATGCGCGCGCTCGCCGGCGACGTCCACGGTGCAGCCACCGCGATCGACGCGGTCTGGACCGACCTCGAGGCGCCGGCGACCGATCCGGGGCTCGTCGTCCGAGCGGTGCGGATCTGCGCCGGCGCGGCTGTGGAGGCGGGCAACTCCGCGCGTGCCGCCGAGCTCTACGACTGGCAGGCGCGCCACGTTCCGGACCCGCAGCTCTGGGGACCCGACGCCGCGATGGCCGGCGTGGTGCACCTGGCGGCGGGCGACCCGACGACGGCCGGGCGGCTACTCGACGAGCTGGCGCGGCACGCGGCGCCGAACCCGGTGGCGGGAGCGGCCGTCAACCGCGCGTTGCTGCAGGGACTACTGCAGTCCCTGGACCGGGGCGGCTCGACCGTGCTGACGACGCTCGCCCGCGCGGTGGGCCTGGCCGGCACCGCGCAGCCGGGTGTGGCCCCGGATGTTCCCGCGGCGATCGCGGCGATCGCGGCACTGCAGGTCGGTGAGGTGGCGCGGGCCCGGTCGATGCTGTCCCGGACGCCGCCGGAGCGGTGGCCCGCCGCGCACCGCACCCGACGGTGCCTGCTCACCGCCTGGGTTCTGATGACGGAGGGCGATGGTCCGGCCGCCACTGCGATGATCGACCGGATCGAGCACGTCCCCGGGACCCGCGACCAACTGGGACTCGCCGCGCTGCGGGTCGCGCTCGCCCGCCGGTCCGGCGACCTCGGCGAACTGCGCGCCGCCTGGGACGACGCGGTGGGGCCGCTCGCGGAGTACACCGTCGATCTGTTCGGCCTGCTGTTCGTGGGCGAGCTGTGGGTCGCCGCCGCGCGCCTGCACATGACGCACGAGATCATGCCGGTGGTGGACGACGCGCTCGCCCTGCTGGCAGCGCTCGGGAACCCGGTGTACTGGTCGGCGGCGCTGCACTGGTACGGCGTGCACGCGGCGATCGCCGGGGATTCGCCCACCGCACTCGTCCCGCACGCCCAGGCACTCGCCGAGGGCGCGCAGCACAGCGGCTACGCCCGAGCGCTCGCCCGCGCGGGACGGGCCTGGGTCCTGGTGCTGGGCGGCACCGTCGACCCCGACGAGGTGGACGCGGCGTGCCACGAGCTCGATGCGGTGGGGCACGGCTGGGACGCCACCCGGCTGGCCGGGCAGGCGGCCCTCCACGCCGCGGACCAGCGGGTGACGGCGACGATGTTGCAGCTGGCCCGTTCGCTGCGCACGCACCAGGTGACCGCCCACGAATCCGCCCCCGTGGGGTTGCCGCCGAAATCGCCGGTCTCGATCCTCACGGATCGGGAACGGGAGGTGGTGGACCTGATGCTCCTCGGTCTCACCTATCGGGACATCGGCGAGCGGTTGTTCATCTCGGCGAAGACGGTCGAACACCACGTCGCGCGGATCCGGCGGCGGATCGGTGCGCAGACGCGCTCCGAGATGCTGTCGCTGCTGCGCTCGATGACCGCCGGCGCCGACGCCTGAGCGGGTCGTCCGCCCCATCGACCCCGGGCCCTACGGCCGGATACGCTCCAGCAGCAGGTCTCTGGTGGCCGGCCACTCGTCGTCGATCAAGGCGTACTGCGCGGTGGTGCGCCAGCCGCCGTCGGCGGCGGGCCGGTGCTTGCGGAGCAGCCCCTCGAACCGCGCGCCGAGCTTCGCGATCGCGGCGCGCGAGCGGGCGTTGCGCTCGTCGGTGTGCCACACCACCCGGATCGCGCCCAGGGTCTCGTAGGCGAACCGGAGCAGTAGGTACTTGGCGTCCGGGTTGATGCCCGAGCCCTGCGCGGCGGTCGAGTACCAGGTGTAGCCGATGGCCAGCGCGCGGTTCGCCGGATCGATGTCGTAGAAGCTGGTGGTGCCCACCAGCTCACCGGTGCGCCGATCGGTCACCGCGAACGCCACCCGGTTCGGAGCGGCGTCCGCGACCTCGATGTAGGCGTGGGCCTGGTCGGTGTCGCGCGGTACGGCCGTCCACACGAAACCGTCGGGATCGTCGACGGTGCCGGCCAGCGCCTCCGCGTCCGCGGCGGTCAGCGGCCGAAGCAGGGCGCGAACCCCCGTGAGGGTGGGCGAGCCGACCCAGTCGCGGGGTGCGGGGAGGGAAGTCATGCGCTCACCGTAACTCCGGGCGCCACCGGTTTTCCCGGTCGGGCACCGGTATCGTCGGGTCCGTCGATCGGCCCGGCGCCGGACTGTGGCCGCGGCACGCGGAGGGGGGTGCGATGTGACGGGACGACCGCGGCGACGCGAACCGGACGAGACCGATCGCGCGCTGCTCGCCGCGCTCCGCCAGGACGGCCGCACCTCGAACGTCGATCTGGCGCGACGGCTCGGGATCTCGGAGAAGACCGTGCGGCTGCGCATCGCGCGGCTCCGGGAGGAACACGGCCTGGTGGTCACGGCGGAGCTGTCCGGCGCCCCGCGCGCCAGTCGGCTGATGTGCATGCTGCGCACCGAGCCCGCGCGCCGGATCACGGTCGCCGACTCCTTGCGCGCCCGGGCCGGTGTGGAACAGGTGTACCTCGCCTCCGGCGCGGCGGACGTGATCGTGATCGCGGGATTCCCCGACGATTCGGCGGCTCTGCGGTTCCTGGTGGAGGTCGTCGAGGCCGATCCGCACGTCACGTCCGTGCAGTCCTGCCACCTGATCGACGACGCTCCCGCGGCCGGCGCGAACGGCCGGGTACCCCACATCGACCAGGACGCGCTCGCCGCACTGACCATCGCCTCGGCGCCGCGGCAGACCTGCGACGAGGTGCTCGCCGCGGTCTGCGACGCCGCCGTCGACGGGCTGGGCGCGGACCGCGTGGTGGTCGCCCGCGGCGGAGCGCCGACCACGACGGACGACGGTGCCCTGGACCAGGCCACGATGACCGCGGCGGCCAAGCGCGGGGTGACGGACGAGTACCTGGACAGAATGGCCGCGCGCCTGGACAACGAGGTGCACGGCGTGATCCGGCTGGTCTGGGAGACGCGGATGCACGTCGCGGTGCAGGACGCCACGACGGATCCGGTGATGACGGGGCTGCACGACCTGGTCCGGGAGGCCGGCTACACGGCGCTGCTCGCCCTCCCGATGCTGTACGGCCAGTCCCTCCTGGCGACGGTGTGCCTGTACTACGACTCCGCCACCTCGCTCACCGGCGACTACATCGCCGCCGCGCAGCAGATCGTGGACTTCTTCGCCGTCACGTACTCCCGCGCCGCGGGCCTGGAACACCCGCATTCGGCCCCCACTCCGTAGCAAGCCGATTATCGGCATTATCTGCCGCCATTCGTCTCGAAACAGAGAACCGTGCGACGTCCGTACGGCAATTTCACCGCTTCTTCTTTCATTTCCCCACCATCCGGACGTGATATGACGCACACTGGTCCGAAGTTCGGATCAAATACCTGCCGATAAACGGCGGTAAGGAGCGCTCATGTCGTACACCAAGGGTCTGCACACCGTCGCCGACGGCTGCCACGCCTGGCTGCAGCCGGACGGCAGCTGGGGATGGAGCAACTCGGGGCTCATCCAGGGATCGGGCACGTCCCTGCTGGTCGACACCCTTTTCGACCTGGCCACCACCCAGGACATGCTGGACGGCATCGCGCCGGTCGTGGATCAGCACCCGATCCGCACGCTGGTGAACACCCATTCCGACGGCGACCACTACTTCGGCAACGAGCTGGTGGCGGCGCGCGGCGACGTGGAGATCGTGGCGACCGAGGCCGCGGCCGAGCTGATGACGCAGGAGAACGTGGACTCGCTGGCCGCACTCAAGCTGGCCGAGGGCTACGAGGGCGACTTCGCCCGCCACATCTTCGCCCCGTTCACCTTCGAGGGCATCACCTCCACCGGCCCGACCCGGACCTTCGAGGGCGAGCTGACCCTCGACGTGGGCGGCCGCGAGGTCCGGGTGGTGCAGGTCGGACCGGCGCACACCCCGGGCGACGCCTTCGTGCACGTCCCGGACGCCCGGCTGGTGTACGCGGGCGACATCGTCTTCGTGGGCGGCACCCCGATCGTCTGGGCCGGCCCGGCGGAGCGCTGGATCGCCGCATGCGACCGGATCCTCGACATGGACATCGACGTGGTGGTCCCCGGACACGGACCGGTCACCGACAAGTCCGGCGTCGCAGGAGTCCGCGACTACCTGGCCTTCGTCATCGACGAGGCCACCAAGCGGTTCCACGACGGGTTGTCCGCCGACGAGGCGATCGACTCGATCGACCTCGGCCAGTACTCCACCCTGCCGGAGCACGGGCGCCTCGCGCAGAACGTCTACCGCGTCTACCAGGAGCTGGACCAGAGCTTCCCGATCCCGCCGCGGCCCAGCGTCATCGGCCGCATCGGCGGGCTCGAGGGCTTCGCGTCCCCGTCCGCGTCCCGATGACCGATCAGCACCTCGACGGTGCCCCGCCGGCACCCGTGCCCGTGCTGCGCGACCTGCTGGTCGCCGCATGCGCGCGGGCCGCGGACTCCACCGCCGTCGTCCACGCCGGCCGGCGGCTGACCTACCGGGAGATCGACCGCGCCGCGAACACGCTCGCCCACGCGCTGGCCGAGGCGGGCGCGGGCCCGGGCGTGCCGGTGGCGATCATGCTGCCGACCGGCCCGGAGTGGGTCATCGCCGATCAGGCGGTGCTCCGCTGCGGCGCGACCAAGGTCCCCGTCGGCGACATGCTCTCGAAACCGGAGTGCGAGTTCATCCTGCGCGACTGCGGTGCCGCGATCGCCCTCACCGACGAGTCCCGGGCCGGCTTGGCCCTCGCCGTCGGAGACCGGCTCGGCACGGTCATCGTCGTCGGCGAGCCGCCCGCGGGCGCCGTGTCCTGGGACGAGCTGCTGGCCCGCCCCGCCCCGGACGGCCCTCCCGCCACGCCGATCGCCCCGTCGGATCCGGCGATGATCGCCTACACCGGCGGCACGACGGGACGGCAGAAGGGCGTGGTCCACACGCAGGCCTCGCTCGCGCTGAACCTGTTGGCACACGTCATCGAGCTCGAACTCGGCGACCGCGAGTGCCTCCTCCTGTCCACCCCGCTTCCGCATTCGGCGGGGTACCTGCTGCAGGCGGGCATGCTCAAGGGCGCCACCCACTTGCTCGAGACGAAGTTCGACCCGGACCGCGTGCTGGACGCCCTCGCCCAGGACGGCGTGACGCTGGCGTTCATGGTGCCCACCATGATCTACCGGCTCCTCGATCGCGCCCGGGACCGGTTCGGCGCCGCCGGGGTCAGCGCTCCCGCGCTCCGCACCGTGCTCTACGGCGCCGCACCGATCGCGGTGGACCGGCTGGCGGAGGGGCTGCGGATGTTGGGCCCGGTGTTCGTACAGCTGTACGGGCAGACGGAGGCGCCGAACTTCCTCACCCGCCTGTCCCGGCACGATCACGACCCGGACCGGCCCGAGCTGCTCACCAGCTGCGGCCGCCCGGCGCTGATGGTCGAGATCGAGGTCCGCGACGCGAGCGGACGCCGCGTGCCGGACGGCGAGGCTGGCCAGATCTGCGCCCGGGCCCCGTACCTGATGAGCGGCTACCTCGGTCTCCCCGAGGTCACCGCCGAGACCCTCATCGACGGCTGGCTGCACACCGGGGACATCGGATACCTCCGGAACGGTTACCTGCACCTCCTGGACCGGGCGAAGGACATGCTGATCAGCGGCGGCATGAACGTCTACACCACGGAGGTCGAGAACGTGCTGGCCGGCTGCCCGGAGGTCTCCCGGGTCGCCGTGGTCGGCGTCCCGCACCCGGACTGGGGCGAGGCCGTCGTCGCCTTCGTCGTCCCCGCACAGGCGCAGGCCGGCGACGGGGCCGGCGGCCAGGTCACGGTCGAGATCGACACCGCTCCCCTGGTCCGGCGGTGCGCCGCGGAACTGGCGACCTACAAGCGCCCGAAGGCCTACCGCATCGTCCGCGACCTGCCCGTCACCCCGTTCGGGAAGGTCGACAAGAAGCAGCTCCGCGCCGGCTGGGACGGATGGTGACTCCCCCGGCGATCCACCGATGCCCGCTCCCGGGCACCGTCGAAAGGCAGACCCCCACATGACCCGTCCCTTCCGCGAGGAGTTCGCGCAGCACTGGAACGTGATGCTCGCCTCGATCATCGGCATCGGCTGCGGCGCGATCGCCCTGCCGACCGCCGCCATCTCCCTGTTCATGCGCTCGATCCAGGCCGACTTCGGCTGGTCCCGCACCGACCTGTCGTTCACCTCGACCATCGTGCTCGCGACCCTCGCTCTCGCCGCTCCGGTGATCGGCTTCCTGGCGGACCGCTACCGCACGTCCGCGATCACGGGATTCTCGATGTTCGCCATGGCCGGCTGCTTCCTCCTCCTCAGCCACGCCGGCAAGAACCTGGGGGTCTACCTCGCCCTGTTCGCGATGACCGCACTGCTCGCCGCCGGCGTGACGACGGTGCCGTTCGCGCGCGCGATCAGCATCGCCTTCCGGGACAACCGGGGCAAGGCGCTCGGGCTGGCGATGCTGGGCAACGGACTGTCCGGCGTGGCGCTGCCGCAGCTGCTCGTCCCCCTGGTCGCCGAGAACGGTTGGCGCGCCGGGTTCCGCGCGCTCGCGGTGATCGCCGTGATCGCCGCCCCGATCATCGCGGTCCTGCTCCGGATCGGTGAGCCGAAGCCCCGGCGCGCCACCCGTGCGCAGGCCCCGGCGGAGAGGCTCACGGACGCGGAGGTCGGCGCCATCGGCATGACCCCGCGGGAGGCGATGCGGAGCAGGCCGTTCCAGGTGCTCGCGGTGGTCTTCCCGTTGATCGCCATCGCCAGTGCCGGAATGCAACTGCACTTCGTCGCGATCCTCGGCGACAACGGCCTGTCCACGCAGTGGGTGGCGTGGTACGCCAGCGCCATCGGCATCGTCCTGACCATCACCCGGGTGGTCACCGGCTACCTGCTCGACGCCTTCCCCGCCCAGCGGGTGTCCGCCGCCATCATGGGGCTCGGCGCGGTGTCCACGCTGGTCTTCGCGTTCTCCGGAACCTGGGGATCGGTCTTCGGCGCCATCGCGATCGGGATGACCGTCGGCGCCGAGATCGACATGGTCGGCTACTTCGCCTCCCGCTACTTCGGATTCGCCTCGTACGGCCGCGTCTACGGAATGCTGTACGGCACGATCCTGATCAGTACCGCCGTCTCACCCCTGATCTACGGTCAGGTCAAGGACAAGCTCGGCGACTACACCCCCGCGCTCGTGGGCAGCGCCGCCCTCCTCGTCCTGAGCACCGTCTTCCTGCTCCTTCTCGCCCGCCTGCCGTACCCGAACGCGCAGGCGCCCACCGAGCCCGCCGCCCGCGACGCCGCGGTCGCATAGACCCCACGACCACCACAGAAAGGTAAGCGCCGACATGAAATTCGCGACCTACTCCGACCAGAGCAGCACCCGGGCTGCCGTGCTCGAGGACGACCTCCTGTACCCGGTCGACGGTGCCGAGTCCGTCCTCGACATCATCGGCGACGGCCTCGATGCACTGCTGGCCCGCGGCCGGGAGGCGCGTGCCTCGGCGACGCCGGTCCCCCTCGCCTCGGTGCGGTTGGAGGCGCCGATCCGGCCCCCGTCGATGCGGGACTCGATGTGTTTCCACGAGCACATCCGCAACTGCATGGGCGAGGTGGACCCGCTGCACCACCGCTTCCCGGCCTTCTACGTCTCCAACCACACCGCCGTGCACGGCCCGGCGGACGACGTCCCCGTCTCCCCCGGATGCGAGGCGTTCGACTACGAAATGGAGGTCGCCGCCGTGATCGGACCGCCCGGCACGAACATCGCGCCGGCGGACGCCCGGGACCACATCGTCGGGTACACGATGTACATCGACTGGAGCGCACGGGATCTGCAGATGGAGGAGATGGGCCTGCGGCTCGGGCCGGCCAAGGGCAAGGACGGTGCCACCACCCTCGGCCCGGTGCTCGTCTCCGCCGACGAGTTCGAATCTCGGCGTGCGGGCAAGGGATTCGACGTCACCATGTCCGTCGCGATCGATGGACAGTCGATCAGCACCGGCAACTGGTCGACGATCGACTGGTCCTTCGACGATGTCGTCGCCTTCACCTCTCGCGGCACCTCGCTGCAGACGGGCGCCGTCCTCGGCTCCGGCACCGTCGGCAAGGGATGCCTGTACGAGCAGCGGGTCCTGGATCCGGACGGTTTCCGTGGTTGGCTCCGCGAGGGCGAGACCGTCACCTTCGAGGTCGACCTCATCGGCCGGATGGACGTCCGCATCGCGGTCCCGATGATCAAGCATCCGCTCAGCTCGGGCCACTGACCCCGAGGCGGTGCCCGTCAGCCGACCGGCACCGCCTCGGGCAGCTTCCACTCGCCGCTCAGTACCGACTGGTGCGGCTGGTACAGCCGGACATAGTAGTTCCAATTCGGCGGGGTCGGAATGCAATTGACCGGCGCCGGGGTGGCCGTGCACCCGCCGAGGTTGACCTCGACGGAGCCGTCCGGGGACTTCACGGCCGTCGTGCTGTTGACCGTGTACGAGTTCTGCGGGTTCGCCACGAAGTAGCCGTTGGGTCCGTAGACGCTCACCGACCAGAATCCGTCGGCGGGAACGTCCTTGAGCGTCAGCCGGTACGGGGTGGCGCCGTCGTTGCGCTGGGGAGTGACGGAGAAGTACGTCGCCTCCCGTTCGGGCAGGCCGCCCCAGGCCGCGGCGGTGTTCACCAGGTGCCGCATCTCATCGACCTCCCCGGGCTTACCGAACGACCGGTTCAGGTCGGGCAGCGTGCCCGCCAGGGTGATCAGGGCCTCGCGCACCCGGGCCATCGACGGGGCGTCCCACTGCGGGATCTCGAACTTCCCGGGCCCGCCCGGCTGGCTCGACTTCACTTGATCTTGCAGCGCATGGACTTTCGCGACGTCGTCCGGCGAGTTCGGATCGACGAAGATCCGGATCGAGACGAACATGTAGCGCGTCCCGATCCGCGCTCGGTCGATTCATGCGCACGACGGCCTGACGGTCGAGCGGAGTCAGCGTCCGGGTCGTGTGGAACTTCCCGAAGCCGCCGGCGGCGACGATCCGTCCGAACTGGGCGTCCGTCTCGGCGCGGGTGAAGTTCTCCGCCGTCACGGGCAGCGGCCGGTCCAGCGGGTACTCGCGGGCAGCGGATGCCGGCGAGGACGTCGCCGGTGACTCTGTGGGGCCGGAACCGCAGGCCGCGAGCGTTGCGAGCGACATCAGCGCGATGAGTGTGGGGATTCGCCGGAAGGCCATGCGGCCACGATTCCAGGTGGGCACGGCTCCGTCCAGGTGAACGCGACCACACCGCGGACGCACGAATCCGGCGACGCGAGCGGCGGTAGCCGGGAAGATGAGCACACAGGGAGACACATAGCCCAGGCGTCGACGGAAGTGGCCGTGGATCGTCGGCTCGCTGGTTGTCGCTCCTCCAGCTTGGAGCATGAGCTGAGCGAGCACCGGTGCGCAGGAGAGCGTAGAGGCGTAGTCTAAGGAAGAGTTGATTTCCCACCAGGATCCCCTTGGTGCTCTCGGCTTGCTCATCGGAACCCTGTTCCGGATCGGAGCGTCCTCATGACGCATCCACTTCCCCCTATGGCACCCGTACCGGCGCGGTTCGAACTGAAACCGATCGGGTCGATTGTGGGCGCGGTCGACGGCGTCTGGTGGCCCCGCTCACGCGACCTGCGCGACGAGCTGGCGCAGGTCTACCCGCTGCTTCGCGACCGCGTCTGCCAACTCGAGAGGGTGTGCTACCGCTACTCGAACTGGGATGCGGCCCCTCGGAAGGTGTTGATCGACGGCGATGTGGTTCGGCTGGACGGCTACACCACCCAGGAACTCGACACGGTTCGATTCGTCGGCATCAAAAGGTCTTTGGTGTGCGCCCTGATCCCGCCGGGCACCGACCAGGATGTAGCGGCGCTCGCCTCCGTGCTGGCGATGACCGGCGCACTGTCCCAGCTTGCGCACACCTTCAATGTGACGGCGACCGAGACCGCATCCAGGCTCCATCAACGCGAGGACGCTGAGCGCGTGTGGGATAGCGAGGGTGGCCATGCCCCACCGGTTTCCCGAAGCGCTCCGGCTGTCGCTGTGGTCTCGCCATGAACGAGCATCTGCGCATTGCCATGGACCCCATCACCACCTACCGCAACCTCGACGGCTCCGTCGAACGATGGTGGTCGGCCCGCACCATGACCCACCGCCAAGTCACCATCGAGACCACGATCAAGACGCTCGACAACAGCGCCGGCGAACTCTCCGCCGCCGACGTAGAGCTACTAGTCACCGACCGGAAGTCACCGAGACGAATCGGGATCCCTATCGCCGTGCTTGACAGCGTCATCGCCGCCCTGACCACCGCGCGGGACGACGCAAGGAGCATCGTTTCCACCGACCCGGGCACCGAGTGAGCTCACACGCTCATCCCGGGCCCGATGCTCTACGCCGACTCCTGAACCGGGGGCCCGCCCGGGACGGAATCCCCACGCCGATACCCGGCCGAGTACTACTACCGCACCGGACCTCACTCCTGCGCGGGATCGACGGAGTGTGGTGGCCCCGCAGCCGAGATCTACAGGCAGAGCTCCCCACAGTGCTCCCCTCGATCGGGTTGAAACTGCAGACCCTGGAGTGCATCCACTTCAGCCCTATGGATTGGACCACCCGCGCCCGCCGATTCCCGGCACGTGACGGCGACGCCATCGAAACCCGTCACCTCGTCACCGCGGGCTTGGTGGTCTTCACCGGCCCCCGAGTCGCGATCATCTACGCCCTCATCGCCCCGAATGCGTCGACATCGGTCGCGGAAGAGATCGCTGCCCGCCACCTACCTAAATGAGCGTTACAGAGTTCGCATCTCGTCAGAACGGACGGTAATCAGCGATGCCCATCAGACCCCACCGACTGCCGACGGGCGCGCCGGCATCGAGCGCACCTCACGCCAAACACCGGTTGGACACCGGCACAGAGCGCGTACGACTGGCCCTCGATGACAACCTGACAACTGGCCTGTGGTGGCCCCGCTCCACCGACTACGTCGCTGAGATCCGTGATCTCGCCTACAGCTGCGGGTTGGCACTCGAGCAGGAGATCATCCGGATCACCTTCGCGTGGAACCATGACACCGCTGAGCACGTTCGGGCGATGAGAATCCGTGGCCTCGCACTTGAGGACCCCGATCACGGGCAGCCGCGTGAAGAGATGCGCGTTCATCCAACGGCGGGTCGAGTTCTGCGCCTCATAGTTGTGCCGCCTGCGGCACGGCGACGCGGTAATCACGCCGCGCAGGGGCAGGCTAGCCAGGTGCCGGGATTGCACAGCGGAGAATCCGGCACGTATCTGACACGCACCGCGAGGACATCTACGAGATGTAAGAATTGAGCGTTATGAGCGTAGTGAAGATCAACGCAATCCACATCCCCGAGGGCGCGGGCCCCGAGCTCGAGAAGCGCTTCGCGCACCGCGCGCACGCCGTCGAGAACTCCCCGGGCTTCCTCGGATTCCAGTTGCTGCGCCCCGTCAAGGGCGACGACCGGTACTTCGTCGTCACGCAGTGGGAGTCCGAGGACGCCTTCGCCGCATGGCGCGACGGTCCGGCCCGCGAGGCGCACGCCGGCCAGCGCGACCCGGGCGGCAGCGAGGGCCGGAAGCCCGTCGCCTCGGGCGCCGACCTGCTGGAGTTCGAGGTCGTCCTCGACGTGCAGGGGAAGCCCGCGCAGTAACCGGTGCGACTCCGAGCCTCATGGGCCGGGGCTTGCGTGCACCCCCGGCCTATGAGACTCTCGTCACGGACATGTGACTGGTAGTGCAGGCAGGATCCGAAGCTCGGCGAATCTATTCGCCCCTTCGGGTCCTTTTTTTATTGCCCGAAACACCCGAGTCACGCTCTGCAGAACGAAGGAGTAAGGATATGAGCGGACCGCAAGCGGCACGCGACATTCTCGCCGGAGTCGGCGGTGGTGGGAACATCAGCGCCCTCGAACACTGCTCCACGCGGTTGCGGTTCTCGCTGGTGGACGACTCGGTCGTCGACGAGGCGGCGCTCACAGCGATCCCCGGCGTCGTCGGTGTGGTCAAGGGGCCGCAGACCCAGGTGATCGTCGGCACCAAGGTGGCCGACTACTACGCCGCGATCGAGCGGCTGCGGGGCCCCGCGGCCGCCCCCGGCGCGCCCGCCGACAAGGGACCGCGCACCCTGCGCTCCGTCGGCGGCACCGTGATGGACTTCGTGGTCAGCGTCTTCGTCCCGATCATTCCCGCCATCGCCGGCGCGGGTGTCTTCAAGTCGATCCTCATCCTGCTGTCCACCGTGGGCTGGCTGCCCAGTACCTCACCGAACTACAAGCTGCTGGCCACGATCCCCGACGCGGTCTTCGCCTTCCTGCCGATCCTGGTCGCGTACACCACGGCGAAGAAGCTCAACGTGAACATCCCGCTGGCGCTGGGCACGGTGGCGCTGCTGTTGTTCCCCGCCTTCACCACCCTCGTGGGCCAGAAGGGCGGCGCCGATCTCTTCGGGCTGCCGGTGCCGGTGATCTCGTACTCGGCGCAGGTCTTCCCATCGATCCTCGCGGTGCTGCTGTTGTCCGTGGTCGAGAGGTACGCGACCCGATGGACCCCCGGCCCCATCCGGACCTTCTTCGTACCCATGGTGTGCCTGATCATCGTCTCGCCGCTGCTCATCTTCGTGCTCGGCCCGCTGGGCTTCTGGTTCGGCAGCCTGCTCACCAGCGCCATGCTGTGGATGCACAGCACGCTCGGCTGGGTCGCGATCGCACTGCTCGCCGCGGTTCTGCCCTTCGTGATCTCCGTCGGCATGCACAAGGCCTTCATCCCGCCGACCATCGCGGCGGTGGCGGAGCACGGCCGGGAGAGCTTCTACCTGGTGGCCTCGCTGGCCCACAACATCGCGGAGTCGGGCTCGAGCTTCGCAGTCGCGATCCGCACGCGGAACCGCACCCTCCGCGGCACGGCCATCTCCGCGGGCGTCTCCGCGCTGTTCGGCATCACCGAACCCGCCCTCTACGGCGTCACCCTGCAGAACCGGCGGGCGCTGATCGCCGTGGTGGCAGGCTCCTTCCTCGGCGGCGGCTACCTCGGCCTCACCGCGGTCAACGCCTTCGTCGTCGTGAGCCCCGGCGTCGCCAGCTTCTCGATGTTCATCGAACCCGGAGTCGTCTCGAACGTGGTCAACGCCGGTATCGGCGCCCTGATCGCCTTCCTCGTCGCCTTCGTCGTCTCGCTCGTGCTGTGGCGCGACGGTGACTCGGCCACGCTGCGCGCGCTCGCCGCGGAGACCGGCGGCACCGCCCCGGGCGGAACCACCGCACCGTCGACGACGGGGCCCGAGGCCGACGCGCCGACGGGTACCGCACCGTCGGCCGAGGAAACCGTGAGCGTCGTGCCGGTCGCGGCGCCGATGCACGGCGAGGTCATTCCCCTGACCGAGGTCGACGATGCCGCCTTCTCGGCGGGTGTCCTCGGGACCGGCGCGGCGATCCGCCCCACCGACGGTGCCGTGCACGCCCCGATCGCGGGCACCGTCATCAGCATGCTCCCGTCCGGGCACGCGGTGGGTATCCGCGGTGCGGACGGCATCGAGGTCCTCGTCCACGTGGGCCTGGACACGGTCCGGCTCGAGGGCGAGCCGTTCACCGCCCACGCCGCCCAGGGCGACACCGTCGAAGCCGGCCAGCTGCTGATCACGGCCGACCTCGACGCCATCCGGGCCGCGGGATACGACACCACCACCCCCGTCGTGCTCCTGAGCCGGGGGGTGGAGACCACCTCCGCACCGACGGGTACCGTCGCCGCAGGTGCGCCGCTGTTCGCCGCGATCCGGAAGGCTGCTCACAATGGCACTGTCTGACGATTTCCTCTGGGGCGGGGCTCTCGCCGCCAACCAGTGCGAGGGCGCCTGGCGCGAGAGCGGGCGCGGCGCCGCCGTCTCGGACGCGGCGCGGTACCGCCCGCGGGTCGACCCGAAGGAGTACGCGGTGCACCACCAGTGGACCGTGGCCGGGATCCAGGAGGCGATGGCCGACGACGATCTCGCCTACTACCCCAAGCGCCGGGGCATCGACTTCTACCACCGGTTCCGCGAGGACCTGGCACTGTTCGCCGAGATGGGCTTTCAGGTGCTGCGGGTCTCGATCGCGTGGACCCGCCTGTACCCGACCGGCGAGGAGACCGAGCCGAACGAGGCCGGGATCGCCTTCTACCTGGAGCTCTTCACCGAGATGCGGCGCCTGGGGATCGAGCCGCTGGTCACGCTGTCGCACTACGACCCACCGCTCGCCCTGGCGCTGAAGAACAACTGCTGGGTCGACCGGGGCACGATCGCACTGTTCGAGCGCTTCGCCCGCACCTGCTTCGAGCGGTTCGGGCACCTCGTCACCCGATGGCTCTCGTTCAACGAGATCGACGGGATCCTCCGGCACCCCTTCACCTCCGGCGGGATCATCGAGGAGACCGTCCCCGGCGGCGAGCGCGAGGTCCGGCAGGCGGTCTACACCGCGCTGCATCACCAGTTCGTCGCCGGCGCCTCGGTGACGAGGATGCTGCACGAGATGTGGCCCGGTGCGCAGATGGGGTGCATGCTCACCATGCTGATCACCTACCCCAACACCTGCCATCCGGACGACGTGGCGGCGACCCAGGCCAAGGAACGCCTGCTCTACCTGTGCACCGACGTGCAGGCCGGTGGCGGCTACCCACGGCTCGCACTCAACGCACTCGCCCGGCAGGGGGTGTCGATCCCCTTCCAGCCCGGCGACGAGGACCTGCTCCGGGACCACCCCGCCGACTACATCGCGCTCTCCTACTACATGTCGATGACCGAATCCGTGCGCCCCGATGCCGAACGCACGCCCGGCAACACGGTGCTCGGCGTCAAGAACCCGTACCTGGCATCGTCCGAATGGGGCTGGCAGATCGATCCCGTCGGGCTGCGGATCGCACTGATCGATCTCTACGACCGGTACGGCAAACCGCTGTTCATCGTGGAGAACGGCCTGGGCACCCGGGACGAGCTGACTCCGGACGGGCGGATCCACGACGAGTACCGGATCGACTACTTCCGGTCCCATTTCGTCGAGATGATCCGGGCCGTCGACGAGGGGGTCGAGTTGCTCGGCTTCACCGCCTGGTCCCCGATCGACTCGATCAGCGCGTCCTCGTCGCAGATCACCAAACGGTACGGCTTCATCCACGTCGACCAGGACGACCTCGGCGTGGGCCCCGGAACCCGGCGGCGCAAGGACTCGTTCTTCTGGTATCAGAAGGTGATCTCCTCGAACGGCGCCGACCTGGCATGACCGGCGGTCAGACCATCAAGAAGGTGCTCAACTCCTCCGTGGTCCTCGTCGAGGACGCCCACGGGGTGGAGCGGGTGCTGCTCGGCAAGGGCATCGGGTACGCCCACCGGCCGGGCGACCCGGTGCGCGACGACGCCGGCGATCGGGTCTTCGTCGCCCTCGACGACACGGACCTGCGGAACTTCGTCGAGTTGCTGAGCCGGATCCCCGTGCGGTTCGTCGAGCTGGCACGGGGGATCGTCGCGAGCGCCGAAGCGGCGGGCCTCCAGTTGGACCCGCACATCTACCTGACGCTCACCGACCACCTGCATTTCGCGGTGGAACGGCACGGCCGGGGTCAGGTCCTGGTCAACCGCCTGACCTGGGAGGTGCGCACCGTCTACCCCCGGGAGTACGAGATCGCCGTCGCCGCCCTGGAGACCGTGCGCGCGGCGCTCGGGCTGGACCTGCCCGAGGACGAGGCCACCAACATCGCCTTCCACCTGGTGAACGCGAGCACCGCCCACCCCGACGTCGATTCGATGCAGGTCGCGCAGCTGATCAAGTCGATCAGCACGATCGTCACCAACTCCATCGGCGTCTCGCTGCACCGCGACAACCTGCTGGGCGCCCGGTTCGCGGCGCACCTGCAGTTCTTCGCCGAACGTCTCCTCGGCGGCACGCTACTGTCCGGCGACGACTTCCTCTACCGGAGCCTGCAGGCCCGGCAGCCGCGCGCGATCAGCGCCGCCGAACGGATCCGGGAGTTCGTGCTGACCCGGCACGACGTCCGGATCCCGGACGAGGAGGTGGCGTACCTCGCCCTGCACATCGCTCGGGCCTCACCGCCGCAGTAGCGCCGGGCGGTGCCGTCACAGCCAGGCGCCGGAATCCCAGGTCAGGAACGACTCGAGGCTGGCCGCCGGATGCTGCTGGGGGTGGTTCGTCGAGAGGTACGCGCCGCGGTAGAACAACAGCGGCTTGGCGTCATCGACGTCACCCAGGTGGTGCACGCGACCGATCACGATGTGGTGGTCACCGCCGTCGAGCACGTTCTCCAGGGTGCAGTCCATCCACGTCAGCGAGCCGTCGATCGTCGGATTGCCGAGCGGCGACGGCGTCCACTGCAGGCCCTCGAACTTGTCGTCCACGGACCGCCCGAACGCCGTGCTCACCGACTCCTGCTCCTGCCCCAGGACGGAGACCGCGAACCGCCCGGCGGCCTCGATGTGCTTCCAGGTCCGCGAGGTCTTCATCGGGCAGAACAGGACCAGCGGCGGATCCAGCGACAGGGCCGCGAAGGACTGGCACGCGAAGCCGACCGGCTTGTCCTCGACGTCCGACGTCGCGATGATCGTGACGCCGGTGCAGAACTGCCCCATCACATGTCGGAACGTGCGCTGGTCGAATGCCGCCTCGGTCATGCTGCCAACCTACTCCCGCGGCCTTCGACGGTGCGCGGCCGACCACGGGCAGGCACGCCCCACGACCGCGGGCGTCCGGTCTGTGCTCGGCCGACGCCCGCACCACCGATCCGCTCGTCGTGATCCGTATCCGGTTCCTCGGCCGGCGGGAATCGCCGTGGCCACCATGAAATCGCGAACGCCCGTGCCGCACGGGGCGTACATTGCGCCGGTGACACGCAGGCAGGTCTGGGAACGGCGGACCAATCCACTGATGATCGCGCTGGCGCTGGCCTTCCTCGCGGTGTACGCGACGCAGGTGCTCGACGTCGCGCCGACGCCACTGGTGCGACGTCTCGTGGACTGGAGCGACATCGCGATCTGGGCGGCCTTCGTCGCCGACTACGCCATCAGGGTGTGGTTGTCGACGGACCGATGGCGGTTCGTGCGGACTCATCCGATCGATCTCCTCGCGATCGCGATGCCGCCCTTCCGGCCGCTCCGCGCGCTGCGCGCGGCCCCGCTCCTGCTCGGCGGCCTGCACCGGGCGCGGTTGACCCGCGCCCGCCTCGCGGTCTTCATCGGCACCACGTCGGTCCTCGTCGTCCTGCTGTGCAGCCTGGCTTTCCTGGACGCCGAGCGCGGCGCGCCGGACACGAAGGTCACCGGTTACGGCGACGCCCTCTGGTGGGCCGCGGTCACCGTGACCACCGTCGGCTACGGCGACGTCTACCCGGTCACCGCCGAGGGCAGGGCCGTGGCCCTGTTCCTGATGGTCTTCGGGATCGGCCTGATCAGCTTCGCGATCGGCACCGCGACCAGCTGGGTCGTCGACCGGCTCAAGGCCGTCGATGCGAGCGCCCGCCGCACCGACCAGGAGGTCGACGAGCTCACCACCGAGGTGCGCGCCCTGCGCGAGGAGATCGGCAGGCTCGCCGCGGCGGCGGCCCCGCGGTCCCCGGGCGACGACGGTGCGGTGCCCGAGAACGCGAGAAGCCGTCACCCCGAAGGGTGACGGCTTCTCCGGCTCGGTGGGCGTCGCGTCGAGCTCTACGCGCTCTCGCCGGGGGTCGTCGACGAACCATCGGCCACGAGAGCCGGCACGGCGTCGTCGGACTTGTCCACGTCGCTCGCGGGCTTCGGCTTGCCCGTGAAGGTGAACCGCGCGTCCTCGCCCTTGCCCTCGCCGTCCCAGCCCTCGACGTCGACCTCGACGATCTGGCCCGCGCCGACCTCACCGAACAGGATCTTCTCGGACAGAGCGTCCTCGATCTCCCGCTGGATGGTGCGGCGCAGCGGCCGGGCACCGAGGACCGGGTCGAAGCCGCGCTTGGCGAGCAGGGACTTGGCCTTGGCGCTGACCTCGAGCTCCATGTCCTTGTTCTTCAGCGCGGTGCCCACCCGGTTCAGCATGAGATCGACCATCTCGATGATCTGGTCCTGCGTCAGCTGGTGGAAGACGACGATGTCGTCGATGCGGTTGAGGAACTCGGGCCGGAAGTGCTTCTTGAGCTCGTCGTTGACCTTCTGCTTCATCCGGTCGTAGTTGGCACCGTCGGAGTCGCCGGAGCTGAAGCCCAGGCCGACCGCCTTCGAGATGTCTCCCGTACCGAGGTTCGACGTGAAGATCAGCACCGTGTTCTTGAAGTCGACCGTGCGGCCCTGACCGTCGGTCAGGCGGCCGTCCTCGAGGACCTGCAGCAGCGTGTTGTAGATCTCGCTGTGCGCCTTCTCGATCTCGTCGAAGAGCACCACGGAGAAGGGCTTGCGGCGCACCTTCTCGGTGAGCTGGCCGCCCTCCTCGTAACCCACGTACCCGGGAGGGGCACCGAACAGGCGCGAGGCGGTGAACCGGTCGTGGAACTCGCCCATGTCGATCTGGATGAGCGCGTCGTCCTCGCCGAACAGGAAGTTCGCGAGCGCCTTCGAGAGCTCCGTCTTACCCACACCGGACGGGCCGGCGAAGATGAACGAGCCCGACGGGCGCTTCGGGTCCTTCAGGCCCGCACGCGTACGGCGGATCGCCTTCGAGACCGCCTTGACGGCGTCCTCCTGACCGATGATCCGCTTGTGCAGCTCGTCCTCCATGCGGAGCAGACGGGTGGTCTCCTCCTCGGTGAGCTTGAAGACGGGGATGCCGGTCCAGTTGCCCAGGACCTCCGCGATCTGCTCCTCATCGACCTCGGCGACCACGTCGAGGTCACCGGCGCGCCACTGCTTCTCCCGCTCGGCGCGCTCGGCGATGAGCTGCTTCTCCTTGTCGCGCAGCGACGCGGCCTTCTCGAAGTCCTGCTCGTCGATCGCCGATTCCTTCTCGCGGCGCGCGTCGGCGATCTTGTCGTCGAAGGCGCGCAGGTCCGGCGGCGCGGTCATCCGGCGGATGCGCATGCGCGCGCCCGCCTCGTCGATCAGGTCGATCGCCTTGTCCGGCAGGAACCGGTCGTTGATGTACCGGTCCGCCAGGGTGGCGGCGGCGACCAGCGCGCTGTCGGTGATGGAGATCCGGTGGTGCGCCTCGTACCGGTCGCGCAGGCCCTTGAGGATCTCGATGGCGTGCTCGACGCTCGGCTCGCCCACCTGGACGGGCTGGAAGCGGCGCTCCAGGGCGGCGTCCTTCTCGATGTACTTGCGGTACTCGTCGAGCGTGGTCGCGCCGATGGTCTGCAGTTCACCGCGGGCCAGCTTCGGCTTGAGGATCGACGCGGCGTCGATCGCACCCTCGGCGGCACCCGCCCCGACGAGCGTGTGCAGCTCGTCGATGAACAAGATGATGTCGCCCCGGGTGTCGATCTCCTTGAGCACCTTGCGCAGGCGCTCCTCGAAGTCACCGCGGTAGCGGCTGCCGGCGACCAGGGAGCCCAGGTCCAGCGTGTAGAGCTGCTTGTCCTTGAGCGTCTCGGGCACGTTGCCGTTGACGATGGCCTGCGCCAGGCCCTCGACCACGGCCGTCTTACCGACACCGGGCTCGCCGATCAGCACCGGGTTGTTCTTGGTGCGCCGCGAGAGCACCTGCATGATGCGCTCGATCTCCTTGGACCGGCCGATGACCGGGTCCAGCTTGCCCTGCGCCGCGGCAGCGGTCAGGTTCCGACCGAACTGGTCCAGGACCAGGGAGGTCGACGGGGTGCCCGCCTCGCCTCCGCCGCTCGTCCGAGCCCCGGCGCCGGCCGGCTCACCACCGCCCTCCTTGCCCTGGTAGCCGGACAGCAGCTGGATGACCTGCTGGCGCACGCGGTTGAGGTCGGCGCCCAGCTTCACCAGGACCTGGGCTGCGACGCCCTCGCCCTCGCGGATCAGGCCGAGCAGGATGTGCTCGGTGCCGATGTAGTTGTGGCCGAGCTGCAGCGCCTCGCGCAGCGAGAGCTCCAGGACCTTCTTGGCACGCGGCGTGAAGGGGATGTGACCCGACGGGGCCTGCTGGCCCTGCCCGATGATCTCCTCGACCTGGCTGCGCACTCCCTCGAGGGAGATGCCCAGCGATTCGAGGGCCTTCGCCGCGACACCCTCACCCTCGTGGATCAGGCCCAGCAGGATGTGCTCGGTGCCGATGTAGTTGTGATTGAGCATCCTGGCTTCTTCTTGCGCCAGGACGACGACGCGACGAGCGCGGTCGGTGAACCTCTCGAACATGGCCATTTTCCTCACATCCCGGTTACTTCGGGGACCGGCCGGGGCCGGACCCGCAGATAGCCGTCTGCAATCAACGTCTTCTCACTGTAGTTCGGACCGGAAGGCGATGGTGTCGGCAGTGCCCCGCCCACGGGGTCGCGGGCACCGTCCGTCCGCCTTCCGGATCCTGATACACCAGGTCAAACGCGCCCCCACCGGCTTTTGATCCCCGTTCCGCCGTGAGCGAAACGACCCCGGATACGACGCCACCCCGGCGCACCGGGCGCCGGGGTGGATCGAAAAGCGATCAGTTGGCCGCGTTGTAGGCGTCGATGACGTCCTGGCTGATCCGGCCGCGATCGTTGACCTTCATGCCGGACTTGCGAGCCCAGTCGCGGATCGCCGCGCTCTGCGAGCGGTCGATCGGCGTCCGGCCGCGGGGAGCAGCGAGAGCACGGGTACCGCGCTTACGGCCACCCGCCCGACGAGCATTGGCGACCCATTCCTCGAGGGACCCCCGCAACTTCGCCGCGTTCTTGGCCGAGAGATCGATCTCGTAGGTGACACCGTCCAGACCGAATTCCACGGTCTCGTCGGCGGTCTGCGTGTCGTCAACGTCGTCGACCAGCGTAACGGTGACCTTGCGCGCCATAGTTTTGGCCCCTTCTCGATTTTCGCTTCGAATGAGTCGTTCAGTCGGAGTCTATACACACGAATGAGCTATTCACGATTCAAACCCACCGAATAGGGTCGCGATCCGGTAACGATTCGGGTCGCCGAATCGGTCGAGACCGGGCGAAGTGCGCACAGGATACCCGATTCGCCGAATTCCGGGACTACGCAGTGGTGAGCAGCGAACGCACTCGATCGGCCCCCACTGCCAGCAACAGCGTGGGCAGTCGCGGCCCCGTGTCGCTGCTCACCAGGAGCTGATAGAGCAGCACGAAGAATGCGCGTTGCGCTGCGGCGAGTTCCTTATCGCCCTTCACTATCTGATCCGCGCCGAGTCCACGCTGCACCTTGGCGACGCCGTACACCTGATGCGTGATACCCGCCAGTGACCAGTCGTCCTCGAGCCGGCCGAGGCCCGCCGGAGCGGGCGTACCCGAGCCCTCCAACAGCAGCCGCAGTCCCTCGCGCTGCTCCTCGGTGAGCGCGGCCAGCAGCTCGGCGTCCGGCTCCGTCCGCACCCGGGTGCGCTCGTCCGCGGGCATCTGCTCGGCGACCCAGGTCGCGGCGAGGTCGAGCCGGGGGCGCAGCGGCTCCAGACTCGTCAGCGGGTCCTCCGGTTCGAGCGCGGCGAGGATGCGCAGGGTCTGTTCGTCGTCGCCGGTGGTGATGTCGATGACCGAGGCCAGCGTCTTGTACGGCATGGGACGCGGCGTGAGCGGCAGCTCCCGCAACTGCCCCGACGCGCTGTCCCACACCGATGCGGCGCGCGCATGGGCGGCGATGTCGCCGGGCTGGGCCTTGTCGCTCGCGGTCTTGCGGACCAGGGCGTCCCACTCGTCGTAGGTGCGCGGCAGCTCGCCGTCGAGCGCCACGTCGAAGGACTGATTGGGCTTCTTGCGCCCGTACAGCCAGCGCAGCAGTGGCGGCTCGAGGTAGCGCAGCGCGATCGCGGCCGTCGGGACGCCGCCCTTCGACGACGACATCTTCGCCATTCCGCGAATACCGACGAAGGCGTACATCGGGCCGAGCGGTCGCTTCCAGCCGAAGATCGGCGCCACATCCTTGCCGACCGCGAAGGAGGACCCGGGCGATTGATGATCGACACCGGAGGGCTCGAAGGTGACCTTCTCGAAAGCCCAGCGCATGGGCCAATCCACCTTCCACACCAACTTCCCATCGGTGTGTTCACGAAGAACGACGGTCTCGGTGTGGCCGCACCGGCACGTATATGTGAGATCGGTCGAGTCGTCGTCGTACGCGGTCACCGTGGTGAAGTCGGTGCCGCACACGGAGCAGTAGGGCTTGTACGGGTAGTAGCCGGTTTCCCCCGATCCGTCGGCGTCCTCCGCCGCGCCCGACGCCGCCTCGGTTTCCTCCGAATTCCCGTCCGCCGCCGGAGTTTCGCCGCGATCGAGCGTGCGATACCGCTCCAGGATCGAATCAATACGCCCGCGCTGGGCCATCGCATGCAGAACGGAGTCGATGTACGCACCGGAGGTGTACATCTCGCTCTGACTGATTCCGCGGTACTCGACGCCGAGTTCGTCGAGCGCACCCTGCAATTCGCGACGGAAATGCTCCGCCCAGTTCGGGGCGTCCGAGCCGTGCGGCGCGGGAACACGGGTCAGCGGCTTGCCGATGTGCTCCTCCCAGGAGGAATCGACGCCGGGAACGTTGGGGACCTTCCGGAAACGGTCGAAGTCGTCCCAGGAGATGATGTGCTCGACCGCCAGCCCGCGGCGGCGCAGTTCGTCGGCCACCAGGTGCGGCACCATCACCTCGCGCAGGTTGCCGAGGTGGATCGGCCCCGACGGCGAGATGCCCGACGCCACCTTCACCGGGGTGTCGTTCCGCTCGGCGAAGGCCACGGCCTCATCGGCGAGTCGGGAGACCCAGTCGTCCAGGGGAGCGTTCAGTTCCGTCACGGACCGTCATCTTACCGCCGCCCACTCGGCCCCCGTACCCGGCGAGACGCCCCCTACCCGACGGTGCCGGTCGTCCCCCGCGCGGCGCCGACTCCCCCGCCCAGCGTCGGGCGGCACCGTCGGGCGGGCTAGGCCTCGTGCGCGGCGAACTGGTCCACGGCCCGGCGGTACGCCGACGACTCCGCGGGCACGCCCGCGCCGGGGGCCAGCCCCAGGGCGAGAGCGCGGAAGCCACCGTCGACCGACGATGCCTGCACGCCCCGGTCCCGCAGGCGGGTGGCGATCGCGGCGGCGGTGGCACCGTTGCCGCTGACCAGCAGCCACTGCGCGTCGGGGCCGGCGGCGGCGAGGCTGGTGGGCAGGCCGGGAACGAGGCGGGCGGCCACGGCGGCCGCGTCGACGGCGACGGCGCCCGGCAGGATTCCGTCGCGGTTGCGCTCGGACTGATCCCGCACGTCGACGACGATCTGACCTGCGGCGGGGGTGAAGTGCACGGCGTGCATCGAGAATCTCCAGGAGGGAGGCGGAGCGCGGAAGGGCGCGTCCGGGCAGCGGAAGGGGGCCGGGTTCCTAGCGGACCCGACAACACTCCATGCAGCTGCGCACCTGGCTCATGAGAACGAAGCTAGCACCCCGGCCCGGCCACCGGCAAGGATTGCGATCATGCGTGACGCGAATCCCGCGTGCGCCGCTCCCGCTGCGCTCGATTAGCTCGTTCGCGCAGGTGGACGGCCCGCAGCCCCTGCAGGGTGAGGTCCGCCCGGTGGTCGGTCACCGTGCGGCACTCCTGGGCGATCCCCTCGTCGAAACCGCCCGTCGCGACCACGCGGGCGTCCGGGACCACCGCGAGCGCCCGGCCGACGAGCGCGTCGACCATACCCGCGAAGCCGTAGATGATGCCCGATTGCAGCGCCTCGACGGTGTTCTTCCCGACCACCGACCGCGGCGGCACCAGCTCGACCCGGCGCAGCGCGACGGTCCGCTCGGCGAGGGCGTCCAGCGCACTCCCGACGCCCGCGGCGATCGCGCCACCGAGGAACTCCCCGCGCGCGCTGACCACGTCCACCCGCGTCGAGGTGCCGAAATCGACCACGATGCACGGCACCCCGGCGGCGCGCCCGACCAACTCGTACGCGCCCGCGGCGTTCGCCACGCGGTCCGTGCCCACCTCACGCGGATTGTCCACCAGCAGCGGGACGCCCGTCTTCACACCCGGCTCCAGGATCACGTGCTCGGCCGCCGGGTAGTAGCGCGGCATCACCGCGCGCAGCGAGCGCAGCAGCTCGGGCACCGTCGAGAGCGCGCTGACACCGGCGACGTCCGCGGGATCGAAGCCGCCGCCGGTGAGGAAACCGCTGAGGATCAGCGCCAGCTCGTCCGAGGTCATCCGCGCGTCGCTGCGCAGCCGCCAGGTGCCGAGCAGTTCCTCGCTCTCGGCGGATGCGAACAGCCCGACGGTGACCGAGGTGTTGCCGGCGTCGATCGCCAGCAGCATCAGGCCCGTGCCTCGACCAAGGGGCCGCTCCGCCGGCCCGTCACCAGGCCGAAGCCGTCCGGCACGTGCGCGGCGTCCGCGCTCAGTTCCACCGGCTTGTTGTCGGCGTCGACGAAGACGACGCTGGGCGCGTAGGCCTTCAGCTCCTCCTCGTTCAGCTGGCTGTAGGCGATGAGGATCACGACGTCGCCCGGATTCACCAGATGCGCTGCCGCACCGTTGATCCCGATGACACCGCTCCCCCGCTCACCGGCGATGGTGTAGGTCTCGAGCCGTGCGCCGTTGGTCACGTCGACGATGGCCACCTGCTCCCCCTCGAGCAGGTTCGCGGCGTCCAGCAGATCCGCGTCGACGGTGACCGAACCCACGTAGTGCAGGTTCGCCTCCGTCACCGTGGCGCGATGGATCTTGCTGGTCATCATGGTGCGCAGCATTACGGTGCCTCCTGTCCCGGCTCCGCCAGGAAGCCGGTGCCGATCGCGATACCCACGTTGTCCAGCAGGCGGGTCGTCCCCACCTTCGCGGCGACCAGCAACCGGCCGTCGCCCTGCTCTGGCGCGACGCCCAGGTCGGGGGCGCGCAGCTCGAGGTACTGCACGTCGATCTCGGGGCGCGAGGCGAGCACCTCGTTCGCGGCCGCCAGGATCGCGGTCTCGCCTCCCTGCGCGGCGTAGGCGCCGGCGAGCAGGGCCGCCGACAGCGCGGTCGCGGCCTCCCGCTCGTCCTCGGACAGGTACACGTTGCGCGAGCTCATCGCCAGGCCGTCGGGCTCGCGGACCGTCGGCACACCGACGATCTTGACGTCCATGTTCAAGTCCGTGACCATCTGCCGCACCAGCACCAGCTGCTGGTAGTCCTTCTCACCGAAGTACGCGGCGTGCGGCCGGACGATGTTGAACAGCTTGTTCACCACGGTCAGCATGCCCGCGAAATGCGTGGGCCGGCTCGACGCCTCCAGGCCGTCGCCCGCCGGGCCGGGCTGGATCGTGGTCCGCGGGCCGTTCGGGTACATCTGCGCCGCCGAGGGCGCGAAGACCAGCTCGACGCCGGCGGCGCGCAGCTTCTCCACGTCCGCGTCCAGGGTGCGCGGGTAGGCGTCCAGGTCCTCGTTCGCGCCGAACTGCAGCGGGTTCACGAAGATCGACACCACCACGACCGCGCCGTTCAGCTTGGCGGCGTGCACCAGCTCCAGGTGTCCCGCGTGCAGCGCACCCATGGTCGGGACGAAGGCGATCTGCCGCCCGGTGGACTTCAGCGCGGTGGTGACCTTCGTCAGCTGCGCCGGGTCGTGATGCACCGTCAGCTGACCGGGGATGTACGGGCGGGTGGGTGCACTCATCGGTTTTCCTCAGTTCGGTTCTCGAGGGCGGGTTCGATCATGGCTGTCGTTCCGGATTGGGCTGCAGCGCGCCGGGACTGGGCCCTGTACGCGGCGGTGATGGCGGGATCGACGGTGTCGATCGCGGCCAGGTGCCGGGCCACCGCCTCCGCGTCCCCGCGAGCGGCCGGCCCCGTCAGTGCCGCCGGTCCGCGGGCCAGGGCGTTCTCGAGCGCGGCGCGGGCGAGCGGCGCCAGCACCCGCTCGGCCAGCGAGTCGACGGAGCCGCCGCCCAGGAACTCGGGATCGTCCAGCCCGGCCCCACCGGCGAGCGCCGCACGCAGGGCGAGCACGGCATCGTCGACCAGCGCGACCAGGTGGTTCGCACCGTGCGCGAGCGCCGCGTGGTACAGCGGCCGGGACGACTCGGGCACCCGCACGGGCTCGGCCCCGAGCTCGAGGGCGAGCGCCTGGCCCACGGCGTGCCCGATCTCGTCGGCGGCCGTGATGCCGATGCAGGCGGCGGCGAGCCGGACGGTGTCCTCGGGATCGTCGACGAAGGTCATCGCGGGATGGAAGGCGATGGTGGTGCAGCCGAGCCGCGCGAGCGGCGCGAGCACTCCCACGCCGAGGGCGCCCGAGGTGTGCAGCACGATCGCCGACGGGTTGATCCGCGCCGAGAGCTCGTGGACCAGCGCGGGGAGCTCGGTGTCCGGCACCGCCAGGATCAGTAGCTCAGCCTTCTCCGCGACCGACGACGGTGCGCCCACCGCCGCCTCGGGCAGGCGGAGCGCGGCGCGCTCGCGGGAGGAGGCCGACGGTGCCGAGACCGCGGTGACGACGTGCCCCGCCCGCTCCAGCGCGGCGCCCAGGGCGGTGCCGACGCGGCCGGCGGAGATCACGCCGACGGACAACCGCGCCGGAGTGGGGGGATTGGGGATGCCGGACAGTGCACTCACGGCATCGGGCGAGCTACGAGAACTCGACATGGGCGTACGCCTCCAAGGGGTCGTTCCAGTCCCGCGTCGCGGGTACCAGACGGTCACGAGAAGGCTATGCCCGCGCAGGTCGCCCGGGCAACGGCGTGTGAGCTAGATCATCACTCCGGCTTGCGGCGACGGCCACCGGTGCGCTCGGTGTCGGCGTTCATGCGCGCGATCAGATCGGCCACAGTGCTGCCGGACGTGTGCTGCCCGGCGTGCCCGGAGTGCTCGACCTGCTGATCCTGCCGATCCTCGGGGGCCTGCTCCGGCGGGGTCCGCTGCGGCTGCGGCTGCGCCCAGGCCTGCTCCGGGTACTGCGGCGCCCGCGGCGGGGCCGACTGGAACGGTGAGTACGACGGGTACGGCGCGGCCGCGGGCGGGGTCGCCGCCGGAACGTCCGGCGTGTACGGCCGGGGCGGCAGCGGCGAGCGGTAGCCGGACTGCGGCGCCAGCGGCACGAAGGGCGCGTCCACGGCGGAATCCACGTGCTCGACGTCGACCGGCGCCGACTCGGCCGCCGACGCAGGTGCCGAGGCCGCCGGCTCGGCGGTCTGCTCGTCGGTGACCACGTGGAAGACGGCGGTCGGCGGGTCCTCCCGCGGGGTACCGCCGGGGACGGGCGCGACCGGCACGTCGGTCACCGTCGCCTCACTGATCGCCCCGCTCGCGACGGACGCCGCGCCGTAGTAATCGTCGACCACGGCGTCCGGCTCGGGCACGCCCGCGAAGTCCTGCTGCGCCCGGAACCGGTCGTCGTCCTCGAAGACGGACTTGGCCCGCTGCGCGTCGATCGCGCGCTGCTCCGCCGCGGCGTAGAGCTCGCTGTACGAGGGACCGAGATCCCGGCCCAGCAACTCCTCCAGGTTCGCGCGCAGCGCGAGGACCTCGGCCTTGAGCGCCGTCAACTCCTCATTCGCCTCGTTGCGCACCTCGGCGCGGATGTCGCGCTCCACCTGCAGCTCGTACTCGCGGCGCGCGCTGATCTCCCGCTCCAGCTGGAGCCCGTAGACCGTCTTGAGGCCGCTCTCCTTCGACTCCGCCGCCCGCAGATCGCGCGAGTACCGAGCGATCAGGAAGGCCGCGATCACCAGGCCCCAGACCAGCAGGATCAGCGAGACCAGGCCCCACCGGCGGTCCTCCGAGAAGACCCACATGCCGGTCCCCACCACCGCCAGCAGGATGATGACACCGAGCATCCACTGACCCGCTCCCGAGGAACGCCGCGGGACGCGCTTTCGTGAATTCGGGATCGGCGGTTGCGTCATAGCTGCGACCCTACCGTTTTCCCGAGGTCGGATTCCTCAAGCAGGCGATGTGTCGGCGGGCTGGTCGTCCGGATCGTCGGGCGTGCGGCAGCACCGCTCCAGCCACAGCGCGGCAGCGACCAGCAGGCCCGCCCCCGCCACACCGATCCACGCGCCCGGCCGGTCGGCGTGCGTCGCCGCCAGGCCGTCGCCCTCGGTGAGGAGGAAGACGAGCATGCCGCCGAAGAACCCCAGCGCCACGGCACCGAGATAGGCGGACGCCTTGGCCAGCGCCACCGCGCGCGCGATCGCGATCGGGTGGATCCGGCCCGGACCCCACCCGACCCGGCCCTCGGCCAGCCGGGAGCGGACCACCTGCGCGATGTAGAGATCGGCGGCCGCGATGCCGTAGAGCAGCGCGCCGGCCCACACCGGCACCACCGGAACCACGTCCCGCACCAGCAGGTACGAGCCGATGCCCACGCCCGCCGCGATCACCACCAGCTCGATCCAGCCGGTCGCCCGCACGGTCGGCCCGTCCGGCTCCCCGGGGTCCCGGCTCGGGCGGTTCGACGGTCCGCTCACAGGCGCGTCACCTCCGCGGTCTCGTCGGCGGGCAGGGAACGCACCAGGTCGGCGACGGTGCCGTGCCCCGGCAGCCGGGCTTCCGGGTCGGCGTCCAACCAGGGGATCAGGACGAAGGCCCGCTCGTGCGCGCGGGGATGCGGCAGGGTCAGCTCGGGATCGTCGGAGAGCACTGCTTCCCTGTCTTCCCACACGGCGATCACGTCCACGTCGAGGGTCCGCGGACCCCACCGGACCTCCCGGACCCGCTGCGCCGCGGCCTCCTGCTCGCGCGCGAAGGCGAGCCAGCCCGCGGCGTCGCGGGCCGGATCGTCGGCGAGCACCGTCGCATTGACGAAGTCCTCCTGCTCCACTCCACCCCAGGGCGGCGTGCGGAAGAGCGCCGAGGCGCGGACCAGCGCGGGACCGAGGGCGTCGATCGCGGCGCGGACGGCGACATCGGCGGCGCCCAGGTTGGCGCCGATCGAGAGCACCGCGCGGCTCACGGCACGCTCCGCGCGCCGGAACGCGAGCGCCGCGCGACGACGGCGACATCGGCGAAGGACAACGGTATCGGCGCCGAAGGCTTGTGCACCGTGACCTCGACGGCGTAGACCTTCTCGTCGGCGACGACGTCGTCGGCGATCTCCGCGGCGACGGTCTCGATGAGATTGCGCGGCTCCCCCGCGACGATGTCGTGCGCGCGCTGCGCGAGCGCGCCGTAGTCGACGGTGTCGTTCAGGTCGTCGGAGGCCGCCGCGGGCCGCGAGTCGACCCAGAGCACGAGGTCCACCACGAACTCCTGCCCGTCACGCCGCTCGTGCTCGAAGACGCCGTGGTGCCCGCGTACCCGCAGGCCCGTGAGCTCGATCCGGTCCGCCATCAGGCTCCACCCTTCTGCCACGCCTCGCTGGGTTCTCGGCGATCAACGCCGGGGGCGGGCGGTGTGCTGCCCCTCATCCACGCCGCACTCACCGCGATGGCGTCCGCCGTCGACCGGACGTCGTGCACGCGCACGCCCCACACGCCGGCCTGCGCGGCGAGCGCGGAGACGGCGGCGGTCGCCACCTCCCGGCCCGCGGGCTCGCGGCCACCGAGCAGCTCACCGAGGAAGCGCTTGCGGGAGGCGCCGACGAGGATCCGGTAGCCCGTCTCCTGCAGCACGGGCAGGCCGCGCAGCAGCGCCCAGTTGTGGCCGGCGTTCTTCGCGAAGCCGAGGCCCGGGTCCAGGACGATCCGCTCCGGGGCGATGCCCGCGGCGATCGCGGCGTCGGCCTGGTGCAGCAGTTCGTCGCGCACCTCGGTGACCACGTCGTCGTACTCGGTGATCTCGTGGTGGATGCCCGCCCACACCGGGCCCGGGGCGCCCGGCGACGGCCGCCAGTGCATGAGGATCCAGGGCGCCGTCGAGCCAGCGACGACGCGCGTCATGTCGGGGTCGGCGCGGCCGCCGGAGACGTCGTTGACGATCGTCGCGCCCGCCTCGAGCGCGGCGGCCGCCACTGACGCCCGCATCGTGTCCACGGAGACGGCGATGCCCTCGGCGGCAAGCGCCGCGATCACCGGCACCACCCGGTCGCGCTCCAGGTCGGCCGGGACGCGGTGCGCGCCGGGCCGGGTCGACTCGCCGCCCACGTCCACGATCGCAGCACCGTCGGCGACGAGGACCCGCGCCCGCGCCACGGCGGCGTCGGGATCGAGGTAGCGGCCGCCGTCCGAGAAGGAATCGGCGGTCACGTTCACCACGCCCATGATGAGCGTGCGCTCCCCCGTCACCGGCGCAGGATGAGCTCGAGCGCCTCGGCGCGCGAGGTCGCACTGTCCTTGAAGGCACCGCGGACGGCCGACGTGGTGGTGCTGGCACCCGGCTTGCGGATACCGCGCATCGCCATGCACAGGTGTTCGGCCTCGATCACCACGATGACGCCGCGCGGATCGAGCTTGCGGACCAGCGCGTCGGCGATCTGCGCGGTCAGTCGCTCCTGCACCTGCGGCCGCTTGGCGTACAGATCGACCACGCGGGCCAGTTTGCTCAGGCCCGTGACCCGGCCGCTCGTGCCGGGCAGGTAGCCGACGTGGGCGACGCCGTGGAAGGAGACGAGGTGGTGCTCGCAGGTCGAGTACATCGGGATGTCCTTGACCAGCACCAGCTCGTCGTGGTCCTCGCCGAAGGTCGTGTCCAACACCGCATCCGGATCGGTGTGCAGGCCGCCGAAGACCTCCTTGAAGGCGCGCGCGACCCGCTCGGGGGTCTTCTGCAGGCCCTCGCGGTCCGGGTCCTCGCCGACGGCGATCAGCAACTCGCGGACCGCGGCGACCGCACGCTCGTGGTCGAACGGGGCGATGGCGACCCCGTCGCGGTGGGCCATCAGCCCTCGCTCGATCGGTCGGTGCCGGACTGCTCCCCGCGCTGCCGCTCGGCGCCCTGCTCCGCCGGGCCCTGGGGGGCCTGCGGGGCCTGGCCCTGCGGGGGCCATCCGGGTGCCGACCAGCCCGCGGGGGCGCCGTAGTCCGGGCGGCTGCCCTGCGGCGGCTGCTGGCCGTACTGCCCCTGCGGCTGACCGTAGGAGCCGGGCTGCGCCGGATACTGCGGGCCGGGGTAGGCCTGCTGGCCGCCCCACTGGTAGCCGCCCTGCCCGTAGGCGGGTTGAGGCTGGTAGGGCTGCTGCCCTTCAGTACCGAGGCCCGACGGTGCCCCCGGCGTGGGCCACTGCCCACCCACCGGCGCGGGTGCGGGCGTGCCCCACGAGCCGTTCTGGCCGGCGTGGCCGTTCTGCCCGTTCTGCGCGGCCCGGGCCGCCGACTCGAGCTCCTGCTTACGGCGCTCGGCCTCCTCGTCGACCGGCGGCCAGGGCTCGCCGTTCTCGATCGCGATCTCCTTGGGGGTCTTGATCGGGGGCTTGGTCGACGGGATGCGGCTGCCGAAGTCGTCGAACTGGGTGATCCGGGGCCGCTTCTCGACGGACTCGAAGATCCGCTCGAGATCCTTACGGACGAGCGTCTCCTTCTCCAGCAGTTCACTCGCGAGCACGTCGAGCACATCGCGGTACTCGTTGAGGATGGCCCACGCCTCGGTGTGCGCGGCCTCGATGAGCGAGCGCACCTCCTCGTCGATCTGCGCCGCCACCGCGTCGGAGTACTGCGCTCCGCCGCCCATGCCGCGGCCCAGGAACGGGTCGCCCTCGTCCTGGCCGTACTTCACGGCACCCAGTCGCGCACTCATGCCGTACTCGGTGACCATGGCGCGGGCGATCTTCGTGGCCTGGTCGATATCACTGGAGGCACCGGTGGTGGGCGAGGCGAAGACCAGCTCCTCGGCGGCGCGGCCGCCCATGGCGAAGATCAGCCGGCCGATCATCTCGTTGCGGGTGTACATGCCCTTGTCGTTCTCGGGCACCGCCAGCGCGTGGCCGCCGGTACGGCCGCGGGCGAGCACCGTCACCTTGTAGACCGGGTCGAGCCCCTCGGTGGCCCACGCCGCCAGGGTGTGCCCGCCCTCGTGGTACGCGGTGACCTTCTTCTCGTGCTCGGAGATGATCCTGTTCTTCCGGCGCGGGCCGCCCACCACGCGGTCCACGGCCTCCTCGAGCGTGGGCGCGGTGATGACGGTGCCGTTCTCGCGGGCCGTGAGCAGCGCCGCCTCGTTGATGACGTTGGCCAGGTCGGCGCCGGACATGCCGGGGGTGCGCTTGGCCAGACCGTCCAGGTCGGCGTCGGGTGCCAGCGGCTTGCCCTGCGCGTGCACGCTCAGGATCGCCTTGCGGCCGGCCATGTCCGGGTTGGAGACGGGGATCTGCCGGTCGAAGCGGCCCGGGCGCAGCAGCGCGGGGTCGAGGATGTCCGGCCGGTTGGTGGCCGCGATCAGGATGATGCCCTGCCGGTCGCCGAAGCCGTCCATCTCAACGAGCAGCTGGTTGAGCGTCTGCTCCCGCTCGTCGTGACCGCCGCCCAGGCCGGCGCCGCGCTGGCGGCCGACGGCGTCGATCTCGTCGACGAAGATGATGCAGGGGCTGTTCTCCTTGGCCTGCTCGAACAGGTCGCGCACGCGGGACGCGCCGACGCCGACGAACATCTCGACGAAGTCGGAGCCGGAGATGGTGAAGAAGGGCACGCCCGCCTCCCCCGCGACGGCGCGGGCGAGCAGCGTCTTACCGGTACCGGGCGGGCCGTAGAGCAGCACGCCCTTGGGGATCTTCGCGCCCAGGGCCTGGTAGCGGGCCGGGTTCTGCAGGAAGTCCTTGATCTCGTACAGCTCCTCGACCGCTTCGTCCGCGCCGGCGACGTCGGCGAAGGTGGTCTTGGGCATGTCCTTGGTGAGCTGCTTGGCCTTGCTCTTGCCGAAGCCCATGACGCCGCCGCGGCCGCCGCCCTGCATGCGGTTCATGAGGAAGAAGAACAGGCCCACCAGCAGCAGGATCGGCAGCAGCGTGAACAGGAGCATGGAGACCCACGGCGATTCCTGCGTCACGTTGGTGGTGTACGTGACCGGCTTGCCCTCGGGGTTCTTCGCATCCTGGATGTCGCCGAGGATGTCGCGCGCGGTGCCGGCGGGGTACTTGGTGAAGACCTTCTTGTCCTCCGTGCCGGCGATCGGCTTGGCGAGGGTGACCCGCAGGGTCTGCTCGCGGTCGTCGATCTGCACGTCGGTGACGTTGCCGGCCTGGAGCTGGCTGATCACCGCGCCGGTGGCGACCGGCTTGTACTCCTTGTTGCCTCCGCCGACCATGGTGAACGCCCAGACGAGCAGGACGAATGCGGCGATGATCGCCAGCGTGCGGATGAGAGATTTCCGTTTCATATGGCTTCGCCTCGCGGCTCGTCAGTCCTTCTTCTTCCGGCGCGCGGCGGGCCGCGCTGGGTCGACTTCCCAGGCTACCGTGCACCGGCGCACCCGGGCCGGTCGCGTCGGTGCGCCCTGAGCGAACACCGGCCGCTACCGCGACCACTTCTTGCATCTTTCGAAGCGTTCTGCGGCGAAAAACGCACCGAGAAGCCGCAGAACGCTTCGAAAGATGTCCGCGGCTCCGACGGACTACGGCCGTCAGGCCTCAAGCTTCGCCGCGAGCGCGAGCAGGTCGGCCTCGCCGCCCGGACGGGCGACGAGTTGCACGCCCTCGCCGAGGAAGGGGACCGACATCGCGGGCCAACCGAGCAGGTTCCACAGGCTCGGATGCGTCGCGTAGCTCAGGCTCCCGGCGACGCTCGCCGCCCAGGGCAGCGCGTGGTACCGCCGCGCGCGCACCGGCGGCCGCGACAGGGTCGGCGTGACCAGCACGTCGATCCGCTCGTTCGCGAAGAAGCGCAGCAGCTCGGACTCCAGCTTCGCGGCGTCGGCGGGTCGCACCAGGCCGCGGCGCAGCACCGCGCGCCCGATCGCGGCGTGCCGCCGGGTGCGCGGCTGGAGCAGCTCGGGGTCCGCACCGCGGGCCACGATCGCGTCCACGTCCTGCGCGGCCGCACCGAACCACCGCGCCAGCAGGGCGGTCGGCACCGTCGGATAGGGCACGTCGACCTCGTGCACGGCGTGGCCGCGGCGGGCGAGCTCGCCGGCCGCGGCACGAACGGCGTCGAGGATGCCGCGGGAGATCACCGCCACCGGTGAGGTCCGTCCCAGCCCCAGGCCGATCCGCAGGCCGGCACCGTCGCCCACCTCGGCGAGCTCGGGCCGCTCCGCCATCACCGAGAGCCCCAGGGCGGCGTCGCCCACGGTCCGCGCCAACGGGCCGTGCTCGGCCATCCCGAACCATCTGACCTCGTCGGGCCGGCCCCGCACCACGCCGCGCCCGGGCCGGATCGTGACGATCCCGCACGCGGCGGCGGGGCCGCGGAGCGAGCCCAGGCCGTCGTCACCGTGGGCCAGCGCCACGTGGCCGGCGGCGACCGCCGCGGCGCTGCCGCCGGAACTCCCGCCGACGGTGCGCCGGGGCCGGTGCGGGTTCGCGACCACGGCCTCCGGGTCGTCGGTCATCGCCCACAGGCACAGCTCCGGCACCCGGGTCACGCCCACGACGACGGCGCCCGCAGCGCGCAGCCGCTTGACCACGGGGTGATCGGACCGCTCGATCGGCAGGCCCGCACCGCAGGCATCGGAGACGCCGTCGAACAGGCGGTGCCCGGAGACGGCGATGTTGTCCTTGATCGCGATCGGCACGCCAGCGAGCGGCAGCGCGTAGCGGTCCGACCGGGCGTCGACCGCGGCCGCCTCCGCCAGGGCCTCGTCGGTGCGCAGGACCCGCCAGCCGTGAACGGCGTCGTCACCGATGCGGGCCAGAGCCTGACGGGTGGTCTCGACGGCGGTGAGCCGTCCCGACCGCACCCGCTCGGCGGTGGCCGCAGCGGTGATCAGCGTCATTCCGAGTAGACCTTGGGTTCCAGGATCCCGATGTAGGGGAGGTCGCGGTAGCGCTCCGCGTAGTCGAGGCCGTAGCCGACGACGAACTCGTTGGGGATGTCGAAACCGACCCACTTCACGTCGACGTCGACGCGCACCGCATCGGGCTTGCGCAGCAGCGTGACGACCTCGAGCGACCGCGGGTTGCGGGTCGCGAGGTTGCGCAGCAGCCAGCTGAGCGTGAGGCCGGAGTCGATGATGTCCTCGACGATGAGCACGTCGCGGCCCGCGATGTCGCGGTCGAGGTCCTTGAGGATCCGCACCACGCCGGAGCTGGAGGTCGAGCTGCCGTAGCTGGACACGGCCATGAACTCGAGCTGCGTGGGCACGGGCAGCGCGCGCGCCAGGTCCGTCACGAACATCACGGCGCCCTTGAGCACCGTGATCAGGAGGAGGTCGGAGTCGCCCCCCTCGGAGCCGTACCGCTCCGCGATCGCGGCGGCGAGCTCGGCCGTCCGCTCCTTGATCTGCTCCTCGGTCAGCACCACCGAGGCGATGTCTCCCGCGTACAAGTCACCAGTGCCGTTCACCACGCACTCAACAATGCCACCCCGCCGATGCACCTGCAGTCGCCGCCCCGCACTTCCGCCCGGGATCGCCGCCGGGCCCTGCCCGTGCCAGCGGGTGACGAGGGCGTCGACGGCGGCGAGGTGGGCGCCCGTCAGCGCCCGCGCGCCGCAGCCCGCGAGCCACGTCCGGAGGGCCCTCAGGCGCAGGGCCGCGGGCAGTTCCGCGATCGAGGCGACCGGCAGTTCCGGGCCCGACGGTGCCGGCGTGAGCGAGTCGAGCGCCTCGTTGTCCGCGCGGAGCGAGGCGGCGGTGCGGGCCAGGGATTCGGCCACGCCCCCGCCCAGGACGTCCTCCAGCAGCGGCAGGACCTCGGTGCGCAGGCGCACCCGGGTGTACCGCGGATCGAGGTTGTGCGGGTCCTCCCACGGCGTCAGCCCGAGTTCGGCGCACGCGGCCCGGGTCTCGGCGCGCCGTACGCCCAGCAGAGGCCGACCGTACGGCGCGGACCACGGGGCCATGCCGGCCAGCGAGCGGGCCCCGCTCCCCCGGCCGAGCCCGAGCAGCACCGTCTCCGCCTGGTCGTCGAGGGTGTGGCCCAGCAGGATGGGCAGTCCCGCTCGCGCGGCGCCGAGTGCCGCGTACCGCGCGGTGCGCGCGGCGGCCTCGGGTCCGCCCGCACCGTCGACGGTGACGGTCAGCACCCGCGCCCGTGCGCCCAGCTCCCGCGCCGTGGCCGCCGCCCGCTCGGCGACACCGTCCGAGCCGTCCTGCAGTCCGTGGTCGACGACGAGCGCCGTCACGTCCATCCCCTCGGCGAGGGCCCCGGTCAGCAGCGCCAGGGAGTCGGCGCCGCCGGAGAGGGCCACGGCCACCGCCGGGCCCGATCCGTGGGCGGCGCGCCAGGCCCGGACCGCGTGCCGCACGCGCAGTGCCGCCGGTCCGGGTCGATTCACAGGACGCGGGCGATCCATCGCTGCGGCTCGTCGAGTTCGTCGGGCAGCGGCAGGGTCTCGGGTCCGGTCCAGACCCGGTTGAACCGCTCCATGCCGACCTCGGCGACCACGGCGTCGACGAACTTCTTGCCGCGCACGTACTGCGCGATCTTCGTGTCCATGCCCAGCAGGGCGCGGAGCAGCCGCTGGAGCGGGTTCGACGGTGCCGCGCGCCGCCGGTCGAAGGCGGCGCGGATCGTCGCGACGGTGGGGATCACGGCCGGCCCGGCGGCGTCCATGACATGGTCGGCGTGCCCCTCGAGCAGCGTGCCGAGCATGAGCAGCCGCTCGACGGCCGCGAACTGCTCGGGCGCAGCGGCGATCTCGAGTACGCCGATCACGCCGCCGTGCCGCGCGCCGCCGGAGAGGGCCTTCTGCACCCGGGCCAGCAGGTCGGCGACGGAGCCGGTGCCGGAAGCGCCGGTGAGCGCACCGACGTTGTCCCGCATGTAGTCCCGCAGCCAGGGATTGGCGCCGAACTGCACCCGGTGCGTGACCTCGTGCAGGCACACCCACATCCGGAAGTCGTCGGGCCGCAGGCGCAGAGCGCGCTCGACCGCGAGCACGTTGGGCACCACCAGGAGCAGCTCGCCCCCGTCGACGCCGAACGGATCGTACTGGCCCAGAATCGAACCGGAGACCATCCCGAGCATCGCCCCGGCCTGGACACCGGCCAGCCGGGCACCGAGCCCGGGTGGTCGCGCCCCGTCGGGCTCGGTGAGCGCCTCCATGGATCGCGCTGCCGCGGAGACCCATTCCCGCCTGTCCACCGTACGCGCGGGCGGGACCGCTCCGGGCGTGTGCAGGCCCGCGACGGCGCGCACGTGCTCCTCGGCGTCCGCCGCCAACTCGAGGAGCTGCTCGACGGCACGGTCGCGGGTGTAGGCGGTGGTGGCGGGGCCGTCCCCGAGCACCCGGGCGACCCGGCGACCGGAGGCTCCGGCGACCGCCCAATCGACCTGCGCGCGTTGCTCCTTCGACCCGGCCATGGCGATCAGCGGCACCCGCAGCCGCGCAGCGCGGCGGTCACGGCGTCCATCGCGGGGCGGGCCACGTCGACCGGCGTGCCGGAGGACATGAGCGTGAAGGTGAGGACCGCACCGTCCTGTCCGGTGACGTACCCGGCAAGCGTGGAGACGCCCGAGAGACTGCCCGTCTTGGCGCGGACGTACCCCGCGCCGGGCCGGTTGGCGGTGACGTAGCGGTCGGTGAGGGTGCCGGTCGCGGCGGCCACCGGCAACAGGTCGAGGAGGGGTCGCAGCTGCGGCTTCCCGGAACCGGCGGCGGCCGTGACGATACCGTCGAGGACCTTCGCCGGGATGCGGTTGAGGTTCGACAGGCCGCTGGTGTCGGAGAGCTCCACGCCGGTCAGGTCGAAACCCGCCGTCCGCAGCGCCCCGGTGACGGCCCGGGTGGCACCGTCGAAGGAGGCGGGCTCGTGCGCCGCGAGGGCGACCTCGCGGCCGATCGACTCGGCGAGCACGTTGTCCGAGTGCACCAGCGCGTCGTGCAGGCGGGTGCTCAGCGGCGCGCTCTGGACCGAGGCGAGCCGCGCGGCGCCCTGCGGGGCGGTGCCCGCGGTGACCGCGGTCGGCGGCAGCCCGAGCGCGGCGGCCAGGTCCTGTCCCGCGACCATCGCGGGGTCGCTCACGCGCGGCGAGTAGTCCTCGCCCGGACGGATCCGGCCCGAATCGGCGATGAGGGACTGGATCGGGGTGATGTCGCCGCCGGCGATGTCGACGCGTTCCCAGCCGCGGGCGAAATCGGGACCGGTGAACAGGGAGGTGTCGACGACGATCCTGGTGACGGGGGTGCCGCTGCGCCGCAGTTGCGCCGCGAGGTCGGCGATCTTCGGCGCGTCGGTGAAGATCGACGACGCGCCGGCGCGAAGCGTCGGGTCGCCCGCGCCGACGAAGACCACCTCGCCGGGCGCCGAGCCCGCGACGACCGTGGTCGTGATGCGCTTGTCGGCGGGCAGGGTCAGGAGCGCGGCGGCCGCCGTGAGCACCTTGGTGGTGGAGGCCGGGGTCCGCGGGCGCTCGGCGTCGCGCTGCCAGAGCACCTGGCCGGTCCCCGCGTCGGCGATCACGCCGGTGAGGTCGCCCAGGTCCGGGTTGCGCAGGGCCGCGGCGATCTGCGCGGACACGCCGGCGGCGCTGGGGGCCGCCGCGGCGCTCGCCTCCGCGATCGCGGGGCGGTAGGCGACCTCGGCCGGTCGCGGCGGGACCTTGTCCGCGAGCGCCTGCCGATCCCGGTAGACGCCCCAGCCCAGGGCGGCCGCCACCGCGCCGACGACGACGAGCGCCAGCACGACCACGGTGATCGCGAGGCGCAGGAGAGTCCGTCGGAGCCGCGAGCGTCGCACCGGACCACCCTAACGTCACCCCGGCGCCGGGAGCGGAGCGAGCGGGTCGAATCGACGGTGCAACGGGTATCCTCAGCGTGCATGGTTGACGCGAGCGAAGGGAAACAATGAGCGTCGAATTCGAGGTCACCGTCGAGATCGCCAAGGGCTCGCGGAACAAGTACGAGGTGGACCACAAGACCGGTCGCCTGAAGCTGGACCGCTACCTGTACACGTCGTTCGGCTACCCCACCGACTACGGCTACATCGAGGACACCCTGGGTGAGGACGGCGACCCGCTGGACGCTCTGGTCCTGCTACAGGAGTCGGTGATCCCCGGCGCGCTCGTCGACTGCCGGGCCATCGGCATGTTCAAGATGGAGGACGAGAAGGGCGGCGACGACAAGGTCCTGGTGGTCCCCGCCGGCGACCCCCGCTGGGATTCCGTGCAGGACATCGGCGACATCGACAAGTTCGAGCTGGACGCCATCGAGCACTTCTTCGTGCACTACAAGGACCTCGAGCCGGGCAAGTTCGTCAAGGGCTCGTCCTGGGTGGGCAAGAAGGAGGCCGAGGAGGAGATCGCCCGGTCGATCGCCCGCGCCGAGACCGCCGGTTCCAGCGCGCACTGACGCACTTCACACGAGAAGCGGCGGCGAGGGATTCCTCGCCGCCGCTTCTCGTCGGGCGGGGCCCGGCCGGCCCGTCGCTCGGAGCGACTAGAGCTTGCCGGCGACCTTCTGCACGATCTGCGCAAAGGCGGCCTGGTCCACCTTGCCGTCGGCGGTCGGGCTGGCGGTGACCAGCGCGACCGCACCGCCCTTGCTGAAGTAGGCGGTCTCGGAGGCAACGGACTGCTCGCCCGCCTTGCGCGTCATCTCCAGCACGAAACCGGTCCCGCCGATGCCGGCGGGCAGGTCCTTGCGCACGGCGGTCTGGGTGAGGCTGTCGCCGTACTTGACGGTGGCGCAATCGCCCGTGGCCGCGGCCTCGAAGACCGACAGCTTGGCGGAGTCGGGCAGCAGCGTGATGCCGTACACGCCGGCGCCGTCCTTGGTCACGTTCTGCTGCACGCCGAACTTGATCGTCTCCGCCACCTCCTGCTGCGCGGCGACGCTCTTGTCCTTGCAGCCGGCGGGCGTGATCTCCGCCGCCTGCACCTGCCCGACGGAGTTCAACGCGCCCTGGAAGGCGTCGTCGGCCGAGGCGGTCGTCAGGGTCAGCCCGGCGGGCAGGTCGGCCTGCACCAGGGCCTTGGGCGCGAGGTCGATGCTCGGCGTCGCGGACGTGGGTGAGGTCTCGCCGCCGCCCCCGCCGCAGGCGGTGAGCACGAGGCCCGCCGCGGCTGCCGCCGCGACGATGCCGAAGGAACGGTTCAGGGCACTGCGGCGCACCGGCTTTCTCCTGCCGATCGGGGACTGGATCGGGCTAGACCTTACCGAACCCACGGAGGAAGGACTCGACGAAGCCGGGGTAGCGCCCCTCTGCGATCGCCCGGCGCGCCGCGGCGGCCAGGGAGACGAAGAAGTGCTCGTTGTGCAGCGTGCACAGCGTCGTGGCGAGCCCCTCATTGGCGACGAGGAGGTGGTGCACGTAGGCCCGGGTGAAGGCGTCGACGCGGTTGCCCCCGCCCAGCCGGCCCGGTGCCGGGTCGAGCGGCCGGAAGTCGTCGCGGAGCGCGGGATCCGTGACGTCGAGGATCCCCGTCGACGTGTAGACCCGGCCCGCGGCGCCCGCCCGTGCGGGCTCGGCACCGTCGATGAGGTCGACGCCCGCCTCGATCGCGGCTAGCAGATCCGCCGGGCCCGCGATGTCCGCGAGGTACCGGGGCCGATCGGACTCCAGCTCCCCGAGGGCGGCGCGCAGTGCCGCCGCGCCCCGCGCGGGGGCGCCGACGTCCTCGATCCGGTAGCCGCCGAAGCCCAGTCCACCGGCCCGGCGGTCCTCCTCGCCCAGCCGCCGGAGGGCGGCGGCGGAGGTCCGCCGGCGTTCGGGGTCGGCACCGCCGGTCACGACGGCCCAGAGCGAGAGCGCATCGTGCCGGTCCGCGGTCTGCCAGCCGTGCTCGGCGAGCGCGCGCCGCGCCCAGCGCTCGGTCCGCACCGGATCATCCGGGTCGGCGAGAGCGAAGGCGACGTCGAAGCCCATGCGGTGCGCCAACCGTACCGCCGTCTCCGGGTCCCAGCTGTGCGGCGAGCCGTCGAGGCGGCCGCGGAAGGCGATGCCCTCGTCGGTGATCCGCGTCCTGCGCTGCGCGGCGAGGGCAGCCACGCCGGTGTCGGCGACGGTGGGGGCCGACCAGGCCATGGCCGCGCCGATTCCGCCGGCGCCCTCGATCACGTCGGGGCCGGGCTGCAGGTACAGCTCGTGCAGATCGACGACGAGCGCCCGCGCGCCGAGGTCGGTCAACTCACGCGGGGTCAGGCCCGCGATCGCGCCGCGGCTCGCGACGGGGAGGTAGGCCGGCGTCTCGATCTCGCCGCGCGGCACCACCATCCGGCCCGCGCGTGAGCCGCCGGCGCCGGTGGCCTCCACGGTGAACCGCACGGGATCCGTCGTGCCCGCGGCGCGCAGCCGGGTGTTGCCCGCGATCGCCCGGTAGCCGGTCCGCAGGTCCGCCAGCTCCGCGGCGAGCGAGGCGTTCTGCCGGCGGAGTTCGTCGATCTCGGACCGGGACGGCTGTGCCGGCGCCGGAGGCACCGTCGGAGGAGCGGTCGCCGGGGCCGGAGCGAGGCGCACCGTCGGCGGCGCCGAGGCGAGGGGCACCGTCGGCGGGGCCGACGTGGGCCCGGCCGGCGGGACCGGTCCGGTCCCGATCCGCTCCGTGGGTACGGCACCGGCCACCGACTCGGCGGCGGCGCTGATCTCCGCCGTCTCGATCGCCGCAGCACTCGCACTGTCAGCGCTCGCACCGTCGGGGTGCCCCGGGGAGGTCGCCTCGATACCCGCCGCGGTCCGCAGCGGCACCGACTTCCAGAACAGGACCAGCAGCAGGCCGACCGCCGCGAGCACGGTCACGGCCAGGAAGACGACGTCCATCGAGTCGGCGAAGCCGGCCTTGAGCGGATGGACGAGGGTGTCGGGGAGCTTCTGCAGGGCCGAGGTATCGGACATGATGCCGCTGACCGCGCTGGAGTCGCCGTGGATCAGCTTCGCGGCGAAATCCTGTGCGGCGGGGCCGTCATGACCGGCGGCGGCGCGCTGCAGCGCGGCGGTGTACTCGGGATCGTGCGAGGCGTCCGTGAGCCGGTCGGTCATCGTGGTCGGCAGCTTCGTGAACAGCACCGAGAGGAAGACCGCCACACCGAGCGTGCCGCCGATCTGCCGGAAGAACGTGGCCGCGGCCGTGGAGACACCCATGTCCCGCGGCGGCAGGATGTTCTGCAGCGCGAGGGTGAGCGGCTGCATCAGGTTGCCGAGGCCGAAGCCGATCACGGCTGCGCCGCCCATGACCCAGCCGATCTGCACGTCCGCGCTGATGTAGTGCATGCCGAACATTCCCGCGGTGAGCAGGACGGCGCCGATGATGGGGAAGATCCGGTACCGGCCGGTGCGCGAGATCATCTGGCCGGCGAGGATCGATCCGAGCATGAGGCCGGCGACCATGGGCAGCATGAGGAAGCCCGCCTTCGTCGGGCTGGCGCCGCGGACCACCTGGAAGTACTGCGGGAGCAGCGAGATACCGCCGAACATGGCGGCGCCGACGACCATCGAGATGAGCACGCCCTGCGCGAAGATGACGTTCTTGAAGATCCGCAGCGGGATGATCGCGTCCTCGCCCATGAGCTTCTCGATCCCGACGAACGCGAGAACCCCGACGGCCCCGATGGCGTAGCAGGCGATTGCCCTGGTCGAACCCCAGCCCCACTCCTGGCCCTGCTCCGCGACGATGAGCAGCGGCACCAGGCCGACCGTGAGCGCGATCGCGCCGAACCAGTCGATGCGCACGCCCTCGCGCCGCGTGTGCGGCAGCCGCAGCACCCGTAGGACGACGGCCAGCGCGACGACGCCGATCGGCACGTTCACCAGGAACACCCAGCGCCAGCCGGCGATGCCGAGGATCTCGTCGGCGCCGGAGAAGACGCCGCCGAGCACAGGGCCCAGAACCGAGCTGGTACCGAAGACCGCGAGGAAGTAGCCCTGGTATTTGGCGCGTTCCCGCGGCGGCACGATGTCACCGATGATGGTGAGCGCCAGCGACATCAGGCCGCCCGCGCCCAGGCCCTGGACGGCACGGAAGGCGGCGAGCTCGTACATCGAGGTGGCGGTGCTGCACAGCAGCGAACCGATCACGAAGACGGTGATGGCAAACATGAAGAAGGGCTTGCGACCGTAGATGTCGGACAGCTTGCCGTAGAGCGGGGTCACGATCGTCGACGTGATGAGGTACGCGGTGGTGACCCAGGCCTGCAGCTTGTAGCCATTGAGGTCGTCGGCGATCGTACGGATCGCGGTGGAGACGATCGTCTGGTCCAGCGCGGCCAGGAACATGCCGGTCATGAGGCCGGAGAGGATGTAGAGGATCTGCTTGTGGGTCAGCCCCGCGCCGGAGGTCTCCGCAGGTGCCGCCGTCGCGGTGGTCATTCGCTCTCCCGCATCAGTTTGAGGGCCTGATCGAACTGCTGCAGCGCCCGGTTCCCGAGCGTGACGAACTGGTCGATCTCCTCGTCGGTCCACTGCTCCATGAGCGGTCGCAGCTTCTCGTTGCGCTGCTGGCGGATGAATTCGATCTTCGCCCGCCCCTCCTCGGTGGCGGAGACCAGCGCGGCGCGGCGGTCCGACGGGTCCGCCGTGCGCTCGGCGTAGCCCAGATTGGTCAGGGTGGTCACGTACCGGCTCGCGGTCGACGGGTCCGTGTGGATCTGCTCCGCGAGCACCGAGGAGCGCATCGGGCCGTCCTTCACGAGGGCGAACAGCGCCGTGTACGCGGCCAGCTCGACGCCGTCCGGAGCGACCGCGTGCCGGGTCATCACCGCGTGCCGCTCCTTGAGCCGGGTGAGCTCGGCGATCACGCCGACGATCCCCTCGATCCGTTCGGCCCGTTCCTCGTCCGTCATCACGCCTCCGCAGGTCACTTCCGGGCACGCCACCGTGTCCGGACACGCAAAACTACATGCAGCCTACAACTACTTAGGAGAGCTAGTCGACTCGGGCGAATCGCCCGATGCCGCCGATGTCCTGACGATCCTGGCGCCGGTGAGGGCCACCAGCGCCGCGAAGTCGGTCCGGAAGAGGGTGTCGTGCGTGCCCGCGGCGGCGTACAGGTCGGGATAGTCGCGCAGCGACTCGTCGATGACGGTGACCAGCGGCACCGGATGTCCGACGGGTGAGACGCCGCCGATCACCTGTCCGGTCGCGGCGACCACGTCGTCGGGCTTGGCGCGGGTGATCGCGCCGTAGCCGAGCCGATCGGCGAGTCCGGCGGTGTCCACCCGGTGGCGGCCGCTCGAGAGCACGAGCAGCGGGGCACCGTCGGCCAGGAAGACGAGGCTGTTGGCGATCGCGCCCACGTCGCAGCCCAGCGCCGCGGCCGCCTCGGCGGCCGTCTTGGCACCGGCGGGGACGTGCACGACGGTGTCGGGGTGGCCGGCCGAGGCCAGGGCGGCGCGGACGACCTCGGTACGGGCGGAGAACTGCGCGGTCACGCCGATCAGTATGCCCGCCCGCAGCGCGGGCGTACGACGCTTACGCTGCGAGCAGCGTCGCGATGAGATCCTTGGTGCGAGCCCCGCCGACGGGGCGCAGCACCACCGCGTCCGCCACCTCGGCCGCGTAGACGTCCTCGATGAGGGACTTCAGGCCCGACGGGGTGCCCACGTACGTGATGCCCTGCACCGTGGTCCCGTTCGGCGCGTAGCTGGCCCGGGCGTCGGCCGCGCGCTCATCGATGACCACGTCGACCTCGAGCGCTACCGCGTCCGGCTCCCGCCCCGCGCGCTCGGCCTCGGCGCGCAGGTAGCCGCGCTGGCGCTGCGCGAGGCGCAGATCGGCGGCCCGGACCCGGGTCAGGTGCACGGACTCGGGCTCACCGTCGACGGTGACGACCAGGGCGGGACGGGAGACGGTCATGACTTCTTCCTCCTGAGAAGGGCGACTACTTCACTCGTGCGGACAGGTCTTCGAGGGCGCGCACCAGGCGGTGCACGTCGTTCTCGCTCGTGCCGAGGCCGAGGCTCGCGCGGACGGCGCCGTCGTAGCACCCCAACCGGTGAACGACGGGATGGGCGCAGAACTTCCCGTCGCGCACGCCGATCCCGTGCTCGGCGGAGAGGAACTCCGCGACCTCGCGGGGCGTGCGGCCGTCGACGGTGAAGGCGACGATCCCCACCCGATCGGTGGAGTCGGCCCAGATCTTCAGCGTGCGGACACCGTCGATGCCCTCGAGCGAGGCGAGCAGCAGGTCGGTGAGGAAGCGCTCTTGCCGGGCGACGGCGTCCTCGCCGAGCGCCGCGATGGCCTCACAGGCGGCGGCGATCGCGACCGCGCCCAGCACGTTCGGCGATCCCGCCTCGTGCCGCGCCGGCCCGGTCTGCCAGGCCACCTCGACCGACTTCGAGACGGGCGTGCCGATCACCTCGTAGCTGGCGCCTCCTCCGCAGCGCACGGGCTCGGCCTCGTCCAGCCAGTCGGCCCGGCCGACGAGGACGCCCGAGCCGAAGGGCGCGTAGAGCTTGTGTCCGGAGAAGGCGAGGTAGTCGACGCCGCTCTCGCGCAACGAGATACGACGGTGCGGGACCAACTGCGCCCCGTCGACGGCGATGCGCGCGCCGTGCCGGTGGGCCAGCGCAGCGATCCGGCGGATGGGCAGCACCTCCCCCGTGACGTTGGACGCGCCGGTCACGCTGACCAGGGCCGCGGGGCGGGCGGTCAGCTCCTTCTCGAGCACCTCGAGGGTGCCCTCGATCGACAGCGGCGCGGAGACCACCCGGGCACCGATCTTCTTCCAGGGCAGCAGGTTCGCGTGATGCTCGCAGTCGAGGACGACGACCTCCCCGGGTACACAGCCGGCCAGGAGGTTGATCGAGTCGGTGGTGTTACCCGTGAAGATGACGTGGTCATCGGGGCGGGCACCGACGAACTCCGCCACAGTGTCCCGGGCGCGCTCGTAGCGGGCGGTGGAGCGCTGGGAGAGATGGCCGGCGCCGCGGTGCACGCTCGCGTACTCGCTCAGCGCCTCCTGGACGGCGCGTTGCACCTCGACCAGCGCCGGAGCGCTGGCCGCGTAGTCGAAGTTGGCGTAGCGGACGGTCGCGCCGTCGCGCAGCGGGGCGTACTCGTCAGCACCGGTGACGGCGGCCAGCGGGCCCAGGGCGAGCGGCGTGCCGCGAAGCGGGGAGGTGATGGTCGGGCTGAGGCAGACGGCGCGCTCGGTGGTGGCGATGCTCATCAGAAGTCCTTCGGTATGAGGACGCACGGCACCGCCGTCAGACGTGTGCCGCGAATCCGCGCTTGCCGTGCACGGTCCGGCACGGCCAGGTCGTCACCCGGAGCACCCCACCGCGGAGGAGGGTTGCCGACCAGCGAGCCGGGGCTTGTCGCTGGCACTCATGACCTGCCGTCGAGAATGCCCTGCGGATGGGCCGCGGTCAAGGTTGGAATCACGGCGACGCGAAACCCGCGCGGGTAGATTCGCAGACATGACCGAGTGGACGTACCTGATGGACATGGACGGCGTCTTGGTGCACGAGGAGCACCTGATCCCCGGCGCCGACGACTTCATCGCCGAGCTCACCGCGGCCGGCACCCCGTTCATGGTGCTCACCAACAATTCGATCCGCACGCCGCGCGACCTGCGGGCACGGCTTCTCGCGACGGGGCTGGACATCCCGGAGGCGCGGATCTGGACCTCCGCGCTCGCCACCGCGAAGTTCCTGCAGGACCAGCGGCCGGACGGCACCGCGTACGTCGTCGGCGAGTCCGGGCTGACCACCGCCCTGCACGACGTGGGCTACGTGCTGACCGACAAGGACCCGGACTACGTGGTCCTCGGCGAGACCCGCACGTACTCGTTCGAGGCGATCACCACGGCGATCCGGCTGATCGAGCGCGGCTCGCGGTTCATCGCCACCAACCCCGACCCGACGGGACCGTCGAAGGACGGATCGCTCCCGGCAACGGGTGCCGTCGCCGCGCTGATCCGCGAAGCCACGGGCCGCTCGCCGTACTACGTGGGGAAGCCGAACTCGCTGATGATGCGCTCCGCGCTGCGTGCGCTCGGGGCGCACTCCGCGGACACCCTGATGATCGGCGACCGGATGGACACCGACATCGTCTGCGGCCTGGAGGCCGGTCTGCGGACCATTCTCGTCCTCACCGGCATCTCCACGACCGAGTCGGTGGCCGCGTTCCCGTACCGCCCCACCCGCACGATCAACTCCGTCGCCGACCTGGTCGGGCACACGCAGGATCCGTTCCCGGGCTGAGAAGCCCCAGCCCGGGAACGGGTCACTGCCCCTTCACGTTGACGATCTGCCGCAGGACGGCGCGCACCGTCACCAGGTCGTCGGCGTCGGCCATGACCCGGTCGATCGGCTTGTAGGCCTGCGGGATCTCGTCGATGAAGTCGGCGCTGTCGCGGAACTCGATGCCCACCATGGCCTCCCGCAGCTGCTCGTGCGTGAAGGCCTTGCGCGCCGCGGACCGGGAGTACTCCCTGCCCGCGCCGTGCGGCGAGCTGTTCAGCGACGGGGCGAAGCCCTTGCCCTCGACGATGTAGGACGCGGTCCCCATCGAACCCGGGATGAGACCGGGCTTGCCCTCCGTGGCCTCGATCGCGCCCTTCCGCGACACCCACACCTCCTTGCCGAAGTGCTTCTCGCGCCGGGTGAAGTTGTGGTGACAGTTGATCCGCTCCGCCTCGACGACGGGCGTTCCCACCCACTCGCCGAGCTGCCGGATCACCCGGTCCATCATCTCCTCACGGTTGAGCAGCGCGAAGTGCTGCGCCCACTTCAGCTCGGCGATGTAGCGGCGGAACTCGGGCGTGCCCTCCACGAGGTAGGCCAGGTCCGGATCCGGCAGCTCGATCCACCACTGCTTGCACAGACGGGCCGCGACGGCGATGTGGTGCTGGGCGATCTTGTTGCCCACACCGCGGGAGCCGGAGTGCAGGAACGCCCACACTCGCTGGTCGTCGTCGATGCTTAGCTCTACGAAGTGATTTCCTCCGCCCAGCGTACCCAGCTGGAGCTTCCAGTTCCCGGCGTACTGAGCCGGGTCGAAATCGGCCCGCTCGGCGAGCGCCTCCAGCTCCGCGATCCGCGGCTCCGCCGTCGCCACGACCTTCTTGTTGTACCGGCCGGGCGAGAGTGGAATCGCCCGCTCGATCGCCTCGCGGACCGTCGCCCGATCGTCGGGCAGGTCGGCCAGCGTGAACTGCGTCCGGACCGCGATCATGCCGCAGCCGATGTCGACGCCGACGGCCGCGGGGATCACGGCGCCGAGGCTCGGGATGACCGAACCGACGGTGGCACCCTTACCCAGGTGGGCGTCGGGCATCAGCGCGATGTGCGGGTAGATGAACGGCAGCTTCGCCGTGGTGATCGCCTGCTCGCGGGTCTTCTCGTCCAGAATGGACGCCCACGAGACCAGGGTCTTGGTGATCTTCTCCATGTCTTTCTCGTCTCGGTGTGATGGTCACCGGCCCGAGAGGCGATGCGTGACGCGCATGGCTCCGAGCCGGCGATGACAGCGACGGCCCGGGTTGCCGCAGGTTACGCGGACACACCGAACCGGCGGCAGGGGCCCTGCCGCAGCGATTCGGGGAACTTCCTCATATCCATGTCCAGCAGCGTATTCGACTGCAAGGACGCGGTCCACCGAGTTTCCCGGCACACCGCGGCCCCGGCGTGCGACCGTGGATGCATGGCACTGCTGGAGGTCATCGCGCTGGACGCGGGGGATGCGGTCGCGGCCCAGGAGGGCGGGGCGGACCGGGTCGAGCTGGTCGCCGACATGGCGGCGGACGGGCTCAGCCCCTCCCCCGCGACCGTCGCGGAGGTTCTGGCGGCCGTGGACATCCCGGTGCGGGTGATGCTGCGACTCACCGACGGCTTCGCCGCGGGCGACCTCGGGGAGCTGCTCCGCCGGACCGCCGCGCTGCGCGAGGCGGGGGCGAGGGAGTTCGTGCTCGGCTTCCTCGTCGCCGACGGAACGATCGATCTCGATGCCACCGCGCGGATCGTCGCCGAGCTGGGCGGTGCTCCGTGGACGTTCCACCGAGCGATCGATCACTGTGCGGACCGGGCCGTACTCCGCGCCGCGATCACCGAGTTTCCCGGTCTCGACACGATCCTCACCGCCGGCGCACCGACCGGCGTAGACGACGGACTCACCACACTGCTCGCTGAAGCAGGCGGTCCGCTGAGAACACTCGTCGGCGGTGGCCTGCGGCTCGATCACCTGGCGGCCCTGCTGGCCGCGGGGATCGACGCCTTCCACATAGGCAGCGCGGCACGGCCCGACGGGTGGAACGCGCCGGTCTCAGCGGAGGTCGTCCGCACGTGGCGCGCCGCCATCGACGATCCGCCGCTCTGAGTGCGGCCGAAAACCCACGGATAGCGCAGGAAACCGACCGGACTCGCGACGGCATGACTCAGCCCAGGGCGCGGTCGAGATCCTCGATGAGGTCGTCGGCGTTCTCCAGCCCCACGGACAGGCGCAGCATCGAGTCGGTGAGGCCGATCTTCGCGCGCCCCTCCGGCCCCGTCGCGCGGTGCGTGGTGGTGGCGGGGTGCGTGATCAGCGACTTGGCGTCACCGAAGTTGTTGGAGATGTCGATGACCTGCAGCCGGTTGAGGAACTCGAAGGCGCGCTCCTTGCCCGCGGCCGACGCCGAATCCGCCAGCTCGAGGGTGATCACCGTGCCCCCGGCCTTCATCTGCCGCTTCGCCAGCTCGTACTGCGGATGCGAGGGCAGGAAGGGGAAGAGCACCTTGGACACGCGCGGATCGGCGTCGAGGAACTCGGCCACCTTCTGCGCGTTCGCGCTCACCCGCTCGGCGCGCAGGTCCAGCGTCTCCAGCGCCTTGAGCAGCACCCACGCGTTGAACGGCGCCATCGCCGGGCCGGTGTGCCGCATCAGCTGCTTGACCGGGCCGTCGATGTAGTCGAACCGGCCGAGGATCGCACCACCCATGACCCGGCCCTGGCCGTCCATGGTCTTGGTCGACGAGTGCACGATCACGTCGGCGCCCATGCCGAAGGAATCCTGGTAGCCGACGGGTGTGAAGCCGGCGTCGAGCACCACCTGCGCGCCCGCGGCATGAGCCAGCGAGGCGACGGCGCGCACGTCGACGAGCCCCTGCATCGGGTTCGCGGGCGTCTCGAAGAAGACCGCCTGGGTGGGGACGCTGAGCGCCTCCTCCCACTGCGCGAGGTCCTCGCCGTCGACGAAGACGGTCTCGATGCCCCACCGCGGCAGGATCTCGTTGCACACCACGTAGCAGGAGCCGAACAGCGAACGCGCCGCGACGAGCCGGTCCCCCGCCTGCAGCAGCGCGCCGAGCGCGGTGAACACCGCCGACATGCCCGACGCGGTCGCGAAACACGCCTCCGCACCTTCCAGCAGCCGCAGGCGCTCCTGGAACATGGCCACCGTCGGATTGCCGTAGCGCGAGTAGACGAACCGGTCGATGTCGCCGTTGAACGCCGCCTCGGCGGCCTCGGCGTTCTGGTAGGTGTACCCCGAGTTGAGGAACAGGGCCTCCGAGGTCTCCTCGTAGTTCGTACGCAGGAGGCCGCCGCGCACGGCGTACGTCTCGGGCCGCAGGCCGTCGGGCAGGGGGCTGAACTCCGTCATGCGCTTCAGCCTAGAACTGCCGCCAGGGCAGTCCGTCGGCACGCCAGCCCGCGATGCCCCGATGGCCGAGTGCATCGATCGGCCCCTCGAAGCCGTCGAGCACGTTGTAGGCGCGGGCCACGCCTGCCGCGGTGGCGGTCTCGGCCGCGCCGATCGACCGCTGACCGGATCGGCAGATGAACGCGACCGGGGTCTCGTCGGTGACGCCCTTGGCGCGGAGTTCGGCGACGAACGCGGGGTTGAGGGCACCGTCGGGATAGCGCTGCCATTCGACGAGCACAAGACTCCGGCCGAGCTGCGAGAGCTCGGGGATGCCGACGTAGTTCCACTCGGCCTCGGTGCGGCAGTCGACGAGGATCGCGGCGGGGTCGCTCTCCAGCAGCTCCCACGCCTGTCGCGGGGTCAGGTCTCCGGCGTAGCTCACGAGCACTTCTTCCACTTGCCGTCCTCGCGGACGAATCGGGCCTGCTCGGTGCGCGGGCCCGCCTTCTCGTACTTCACCGTGAGATCGGCGGACGCGGCGTCGCCGTTCACGGTGAGGTTCTTCACGTCCTTCTCGTCGAGCTTCGCCTCGCCCTCCCGCTCGACGACGGCCTTACGCGCATCGGCGAAGCCGGCCTCCTTCGGGAAGTCGGCGGCGGCGCGGTCCTTGGCGCAGGTGTTGGCGACGAGGTCCGAGTACCGCCCCTTGTTCAGCGCGCCGTAGTACTGGCCGATGGTGACCTGGATCTGCGCGGAATCGCTGAGCCGCTCGCCGGACGGGCGGAGGATGTTCCAACCGAGGATGCCGCCGATCACCAGCACCGCGACCACGAGCGCGACGAGGAACGGGGTGGCCGTGGTGCGGCGCTCGGGCGGTGGCCCGTCGGGGCTCTTGTCTGCGCTCACTGAAGTCTCTACCCTCTGCTACTAGAACACGTTCCAGTTCCTCTAGCGGGGTGGAATCGACCACCCGCACTAGGAACAGTTGATAAGTCCGCACTAACCTGGTGGGGAACCAACCGCGTATGCAGACAAGGTAGCCGACTTCACATGACCGAACAGAACCGCCCGTTGCGCGTCGCGATCGTGGGCGCGGGCCCCGCAGGTATCTATGCGGCGGATGCCCTCATGAAGTCCGACGAGGCGAAGGACCCCGGCGTCAGCATCGATCTCTTCGAGAAGATGCCGGCGCCGTTCGGCCTGATCCGGTACGGCGTCGCGCCCGACCACCCGCGGATCAAGGGCATCATCACGGCCCTGCACAAGGTGCTGGACAAGCCGCAGGTGCGGCTGCTCGGCAACCTCGATTTCGGTAAGGACTTCACGCTCGAGGACGTCCGTCGCCACTACGACGCGGTGATCTTCTCCACCGGCGCCGTCGCCGACCGCAACCTGGAGATCCCCGGCATCGACCTGGACGGCAGCTACGGCGCCGCCGAGTTCGTGGCCTGGTACGACGGCCACCCGGACTTCGCCCGCGAATGGCCGCTCGAGCAGGAGAAGGTGGCCGTCCTGGGCGTCGGCAACGTGGGCCTCGACGTGGCCCGGGTGCTGGCCAAGACCGCCGACGAGCTGCTCCCGACGGAGATTCCGCCGAACGTCTACGAGGGCCTCAAGTTGAACAAGGCCAAGGAGGTGCACGTCTTCGGCCGTCGCGGCCCCGCGCAGGTGAAGTTCACCCCGCTCGAGCTCAAGGAACTCGACCACTCGCAGACCATCGAGGTGGTCGTGAACCCCGAGGACATCGAGTACGACGAGGGCTCGGCGAAGGCCCGCCGCGAGTCGAAGATCACCGACCAGGTCGCCACGATCCTCGAGAACTACGCGATCCGCGAGCCCACCAACCGTCCGCACAAGCTGTTCATCCACCTCTTCGAGTCGCCGGTGGAGATCCTGGGCGAGGACGGCAAGGTCACGGGCCTGCGCACCGAGCGCACCGAGCTCGACGGCACGGGCAACGTGCGCGGGACGGGCAAGTTCACCGATTGGGAGATCGGCGCCGTCTACCGGGCCGTCGGCTACCTCTCCAACGACCTGCCGGAGATCCCCTTCGACGACCAGGCCGGCGTCATCCCCAACGAGGCCGGGCGCGTCATCGACGCAGGTCAGCACATCACGGGCGTGTACACCACGGGCTGGATCAAGCGCGGCCCCGTCGGCCTCATCGGCCACACCAAGGGTGACGCCAACGAGACCATCGCCTGCCTGCTCGAGGACTTCCACGCCGGCCGGCTGAACACCCCGTCGGACCCGTCCACCGAGGGCGTCACGAACTGGCTGGACGACCACGAGACCCCCTACACCACCTGGGACGGCTGGTACCGGCTCGACGAGCACGAGCGCAGCCTGGGCGAGGCCGAGGGACGCGAGCGCGTCAAGGTCGTCGAGCGCGACGACATGCTGGCCGCGTCGGAGCCGGACAAGGTCGCGCAGGACTAGTCCGGAGCCTCAATACGACGGTGCCGCCGCCCTGGTTTTTCGGGGCGGCGGCACTTTTCGCTCACGATGATTCCAATTCGGCGGTCACTCCCAGGTGAAGCCGAACGGGCCGAGGGTGCAGGTCTGCAATCCGGTCGGCCCGACGCGCTGGGCACCGACGGCGGTGCATCGATCACCGGTCGGTGACACCGGAGTGACGATCCATATCCCGCCGGAGCACGTGAGTCGCTGCCCGGGCGCGGTCTCGCCGGCGGTGCAGGACTTCCCCGGCGTCGGCGGAGTGGCGTCGCGCTGCCACTGACCGAACGAGCACGCGTAGCCGGGTTTGGTCTCGAACATGCGGCATTCCGGCTGCGACGGGTCCGCCGAGGCCGGCCCGAGGGCCGCGAAACCCGACAGCGTCAGCGCCGCCGCGGCCGCGAGGGCGATGCGCGACGTCCGGTTCGTCCACTTCTGCATGCGCAACATCGTAGTCCGCCCGCGCAGTCCGATCCCGCGATCAGTCCGGCCGGACCGGCACTTCCTCTGAGTCGGCGGCCCAATCCCAGACCGGCCAGAGCGCACGGCCGAGAGCCTCGCCGCGCGGGGTGAGCTCGTACTGCTTGTCGGGAAGCTTGCGGGCGACGCCCTTCTCCACCAACTGCGCCAGCCTCGTCGCGAGCACGCTGGAGCTGCAATTCCCCATGCGCCTGCGCAATTCGAGGAATCCCAGCGAGCCGGGCTCGAGCTCCCAGACGATGCGCAGCACCCAGCGTTGCCCGAGCAGGTCCATCGCCGCGACGACCGCGGGATCGGGGTCCTCGCGGCGCTTCGGCACCACATCACGCACTGACACAGAACAGAGCCTACTTGCACTTCTGAATCCGAAGCGCCATGCTGACCGCAGTTCGAAATCAGAAGCATGGAGGTTCGGCATGGCGGTCGTAGTGGTGACCGGAGCGTCCCGTGGCGTGGGCGCCGAGACAGCGGTGGCGCTCGGCGCCCGTGGCCACGACGTGGTGGTGAACTACCGCGAGAAGCGGCGGCGGGCGGAGAAGGTCTGCGCCCTGGTCGACGAGGCGGGCGGACGCGCGGTCGCCGTGGGCGCCGACGTGACCGCGGCCGACGGACCGTCCCGCCTGCTCGACGCGGCGATCACCGAGTTCGGCGGCGTCGACGCCCTGGTCCTCAACGCGTCCGGCGGGCTCGAACTCGGCGCCGACGAGGACTACGCGATGCGCCTCAACCGCGACGCCCAGGTCGCGGCCGCCCGCACCGCCGCGTCGCGGTTGCGGCCGGGCGGCCGGATCGTCTTCGTCACCAGCCACCAGGCCCACTTCTCCGAGACCCGTCCCGTACCCGCCGGGTACGAGCCGATCGCCACGAGCAAGCTCGCCGGAGAGCGGGCGCTGCGAGAGCTCGCCGGGGAGCTGAACGTCGACCTGCACGTGGTCTCGGGCGACATGATCGAAGGCACGATCATCGTCCGGCTGTTGGAGCGCCGCGATCCCCTCGCCGTCGAGGCCCGCCGGGCACACGGCCCGCTCCCGACGGTCACCGAGTTCGCCGCCGCGATCGCCCGCGCCGTGGACGCGGACGATTCGGCGGCCCGCACCACCTATGTAGGCGGAGCAGACTATTTAGGGTAGCCTCAGCTTCATGGGTAGAGGAGTGACCGGCCTGATCCTCAAGGCGATGCGGGCGGACGACTACGTCTTCACGGTGCTGGCAACGGAGGCGGTGAGCGAGCACTATCACCGGATCCGCTTCGACGGCGGCACGTTCCTGCTGAACAACCCGTGGTTCCCCACGATGTGGGTGCGACTGTGGGTGCCGAAGAGCGGCGCGGCCACCACCGACGAGGGCGAGGGCTCGCTGGTCCAGCGCGGCTACACGATCGTCGCACCCGAGGGCACGGAGTTCAGCATTGAGTTCGCCCTGCACGACGGTCCCGCGCCACGCTGGGCCCTCGACGCCGAGCCCGGCGACCGGATCGCCGCCACCATGATGGGCGCCGAACTGACGATCCCGGACGATCCGGCACCGTCGGAGTACGTGCTCGTGGGAGACGCCGCATCGCTCCCGGCCATCAACAGCATTCTCGAGACGGCGCAGGCGCCGTGCCGCGTCTACCTCGAGTACCAGCACGACGCCGAGCGGGAGCTGCCCGTGCGCGGCGAGGCGGTCACCTGGGTGCCCCGCGAGGACCGCGGCGCTGCTCTTGTCGCCGCCGTGGTCGGGGGCGGGATCGCTTCGGGGGCATTCCTGTTCGTCGCCGCCGAGACCAGGGCGACGCGCGAGATCGCGAAGGCGGCCAAGCGCGATTTCGGGCTGCCCAAGGAGCGGATCAAGTCGCAGGCGTACTGGCTGCAGCGCGGATAAATCCGCTGGCGCCCACTCGCAGCACCGTCTACCGTCCAGATCGTGAGTTGTTCAGCAGCGGCCGCCGCAGCGGCGGCAGTGGTGGATCGCGGCCGCGCCTAGCGGCGGCGAAGCTTCCCACACTCTTTCGGCTTCCCGCCCCGGCTTCCTTCCGCTGGGCGGCGATCCGCGCTGCCCGGGTGATCTGCTACCTGGAGAACTCCTTTCATGCCCACCCATCACGGGGGCCGTCACGAGCACGGCCAGAACTTCCTCACCGACGACGCCGTCATCGCCCGCATCGTCGACCTCGCCCGCAAGACGCACGGTCCGATCATCGAGATCGGCCCCGGCGCAGGTGCATTGACCGCGCCCCTCCTCACGCTGGGTCGTCCGCTCACGGCCGTCGAGATCGACGGCGACCACGCGCGGCGCCTGCGCCGCGACCACCCCGCGCTCACCGTCGTGCACGGTGATTTCCTGCGGCACCGACTACCGGCGGAACCCCATGCGGTGGTGGGTAATCTGCCCTTCCACCTGACCACCGCCGTGCTGCGCAAGCTCTTGCACGCGCCGCACTGGACCGAGGCGGTCCTCGTCGTCCAATGGGAGGTGGCGCGGCGCCGGGCGGGAGTCGGCGGCACCACCATGATGACCGCGCAGTGGTCGCCCTGGTACGAGTTCCGGCTCGCCGGCCGGATCCCGGCCGCCGCGTTCGCGCCCCGGCCGTCCGTCGACGCTGGTCTCCTCACCATCACCCGCCGGACGGTGCCGCTCCTGCAGCCCGGGCGGCGGCGGGACTACGCGGCCTTCGTCCACGCCGTCTTCACCGGCCGGGGCCACGGCCTCCCGGAGATCCTCGCCGGGATCGCGCCGCGGCACCGTCGGGCACAGGCCCGCCGGTGGGCGGCCGGACGGGGCCGGGGCCGGGGCCGCACGCCACTCCCCCGTGATCTCGGCACGGCGGACTGGGTGGAGGCCTTCGAGCGGTTCGGCTAGCGCTGGGGACGCTGCGGGGGCAGGCCCAGCGAGGTCGGCGGGTTGTGGTCGTACTCCTCCGTCTCCGGCGTCCGCGGACGCGTCTGCGTCTCGCCGGTCGCCGGGCGCGGGGCGGGCTGGATCGGGCGGGGCTGCGCGGGCCGGCGGGTATCGACGGGGTGCATGCTTGTCGGCGCGATCGGCTCGTCGGGGGCGGGCGGAGGCGGGGCCACTCGCGATGAGCGCTGCTGCGGCGGAACCACCGGCGACGCCGCCGTCGGCGGGGCGGGCGGCACCGGCGGCTGCTGGCCGGGCCGGGCCGGGGGCTGCTGGGCCGGAGGCTGCTGCGCGGGTGCCTGCTGGACCGGGCGCGGCGGCGGGCCCTGCGGAGCCTGGGCCGGCGGTCCCGGCGGGGTCGGGGCCGCCGGTGGCCGCGGCGGCTGGGCCGCCTGTGCCTGCGGTGGCTGAGCGGGACCGGCCGGCGGTCGCTGCATCGGCATCGCACGGGTGGACAGATCCTCCGGCTGCTGCGGCCGCTGCACGGGGACGGCGGTCGTCTCGGGCGCGCCCTGCTGCACGGGATCGGCGCTGTCGACCACGACGACCCTGCCCGCCGCCTCGGCGGCGTTCGCGCGCGCGACCTCGACGGTGTCGGCGGTCGCGACCGCGACGCCGAGCCGCCGCTTGGCGTACCCCTCGGGCTTGCCGAACAGGCGCAGGTCGCTCTCCGGCACGTCCAGCGCGCGGGCGACGCTGTCGAAGGCGACGGAGCTGCTGTCCTTCGTCCCGTAGATCACCGCCGACGCGGCGGGCGACATGAGCGAGGTGTCCACCGGCAGCCCGAGGATCGCACGGGCGTGCAGCTCGAACTCGGAGAGCCGCTGCGAACCGAGCGTGACCAGGCCGGTGTCGTGCGGGCGCGGCGAGACCTCCGAGAAGTAGACGTCGTCGCCCTTGACGAAGAGTTCCACGCCGAAGACCCCGCGGCCGCCGGTGCCGCCGTCGCCGAGGGCGGTGGTGACCCGGCCCGCGACGGAGGTGGCGGCGTCGTAGGCGGCCTGGCTCATCGCCTGCGGCTGCCAGGACTCGACGTAGTCACCGTCGGACTGCCGATGCCCGATCGGCTCGCAGAACCGCGTGACCACCTTGCCGCGCTCCGCGTCGTAGACGCGCACCGTCAGCAGCGTGATCTCGTAGTCGAAATCGACGAAGCCCTCCACGATGACCCGCTCGTTGCGGACGCGGGCGCCCTCCACGGCGTGCTCCCAGGCACCGTCGAGCTCCTCGATCGAGCGGACCACCGTCTGGCCCTTGCCCGAACTCGACATGACCGGCTTGATCACGCACGGGAAGCCGACCTCGCGGGCCGCCGCGCGCACCTCGTCGAGCGACGAGGCGAAGGCGTACGGCGAACAGGGCAGGCCCAGTTCCTCGGCGGCGAGCCTGCGGATGCCCTCCCGGTCCATCGTCAGCGAGACGGCCCGCGCGGTGGGGATCACCTCGGCGAGCCCCTCCTCGTCGACGGCGACCAGCGCGTCGGTGGCGAGCGCCTCGATCTCCGGGACGACGAAGTCGGGCTTCTCCTCCTCGATGACGCGACGGACCTCGGCGGCGTCCGTCATGTCGATGACGTGGCTGCGGTGCGCGACCTGCATGGCCGGCGCGTTCTCGTACCGGTCGACGGCGATCGTCTCCACACCGAGACGCTGGAAGGCGATCACCACCTCCTTGCCCAACTCGCCCGACCCCAGCATCAGCGCCTTCGTGGCACCGGGCGTGAGTGCCGTACCGATCCGGGGGTTGCCGCCGGTCTCGCTGAGGTTCGTCATGGCTCCCATTCTGGCAAATCACAGCGGCCCGCGAGACGCCCGCCGACCGGACGATTCGTGTTTGCTTCCGATCTTTCTGCACTGGTAGACGTTTCACTGGTTATCGCTCGCAGACGCCACCTATGCGCTTAGTTTCTTCCCATGCAAGCACTTGTGGTTCGCAGCGCCGTGGTGGCTGCGACAGGCGGACTCATCTTCGGATTCGACACCGCGGTGATCTCCGGGGCCGAGAAACAGGTCCAGGAACAGTTCGGCCTGTCAGACGCGGCGCTCGGGTTCACGGTCACCACCGCGCTGATCGGCACGATCATCGGCGCGCTCGTGACGGGCAGGCTCGCAGATCGGTTCGGCCGCAAGAAGGTTCTGTACACGATCGGCGTGCTCTACGTGGTGAGCGCGATCGGCTGCGCGTTCGCGCCGACCTCGTCGGTCGAGGTGCTGCAGGTCTTCCGGTTCCTCGGCGGCCTCGGCATCGGCGCGTCCAGCGTGTGCGCCCCGATCTACACGGCCGAGATCGCCCCGCCGAAGTTCCGCGGCCGCCTCGTGGGCCTGGTGCAGTTCAACATCGTGCTCGGCATCCTCGTGGCCTACGCCTCGAACGCGATCATCCGCACGATCATGGGCGACGACGCCAACGCCTGGCGGTGGATGCTCGGGGTCATGCTCGTGCCGGCGGTGATCTTCCTGATCATGCTGCCGACGGTGCCGGAGCCCCCGCTCTGGCTCGCCGCGAACGGCGACCTCGCCGCGGCACGCCGCACGTCGGAACGCCTGTGCGCCACGCAGGGCGAGGCCGACGAGCAGATGGCCGAGATCGAGCAGTCCCTGGCCGCCGAGTCCCGGCGCGGCAGGACCCGGTTCTACACCCGCGGCCACCGCAAGGTGATCTTCATGGCGATCGCCATCGCCTTCTTCAACCAGATGTCCGGCATCAACGCGATCCTCTACTACGCGCCGCGGGTCATGCAGGACGCCGGTGCCAGCACCAACGCCGCCTACCTGATGTCGGTCGCGGTGGGCGTGATGAACCTGATCGCCACCATGGCCGCCCTGACGGTGATCGACAAGCTGGGGCGCCGGAAGCTGATGCTCGTGGGGTCGGTCGGCTACCTCGTCTCCCTCGGGTTCATGGCCGCGGTGATGTTCTACTACGAGAGCGGCGACCGCTCCTTCGACAGCACCTCGTCGATCCTCGTGCTGCTGGGGCTGATGGTCTTCATCGCCTCGCACGCCTTCGGCCAGGGCGCCGTGATCTGGGTCTTCCTGTCGGAGATCTTCCCCAACAGCATCCGGGGCCAGGGCCAGTCCCTCGGCAGCCTCACGCACTGGGTGTGGGCCGCGATCACCAGTTTCGCCTTCCCGCCGATCATCGGCGCCTTCGGCGGCGGCGTCGCCTTCTCGATCTTCTTCGGGTTCATGGTGCTGCAGTTGCTCTGGGTGATAAAGGTTATGCCCGAGACCAAGGGCATCCCCCTGGAGGAGATGGCGGACAAGCTCGGCCTCGAGGTCGACGACGACGAACCCGATCCACTGGCAGCGAAGGGACACTGACCACATGACCGACCGCACTCTGTGCCTGGGCGAGGCACTCGTCGACGTGGTGCTGCGCGACGGTGCCGACCCCACCGAGCACGTGGGCGGCAGCCTGTTCAACGTGGCGTGCGGGCTCGCCTCGCTGAGCGACCCGACCTCGATCCTCTCGTGGTGGGGACGCGACGTTCGCGGCTACCGCATCGCCGAGACGGCGGCCCGGGCGGGCGTCGATATCGTTCCCGGGTCCGACGGTGCCCCGAACACGCCCCTCGCCTACGCGCACGTCGACGCCGAGGGTCGCGCGACCTACGAATTCGACCTCACCTGGGAAGTGCCGCCCATCGCCGACCTCGAGCGTTACGGCCACCTGCACACCGGCAGCTTCGCCGCGACGCTGGCCCCCGGCGCCGACGGCGTGTTCGATGTGGTCTCCCGTATCCGCGACCACGCCACCGTCTCCTACGACCCCAACATCCGGCCCGCGCTGATGGGCACGCCCGCGGAGGTGCTGCCGCGGGTGACGGAGATGATCGGCATGGCCGACGTGGTCAAGGCCAGTGACGAGGACATCGCCTGGCTCTACCCCGACGAGCCGGTCGAGGACGTGATGCGGCGGTGGATCGCCGCGGGCCCCGCGATGGTCGTCATCACCCGCGGGCCCTGGGGCGCCTACGCGCTGCTCTCCGGCAACCGCGACATGCTGCACGTCGACCAGCTGACCGTCGAGGTGGGCGACACCGTGGGCGCGGGCGACTCCTTCATGGCGGGGCTGGTCTCGGGGCTGCTGGACGCCGGGTACCTGGGCTCGCGGTACGCGGCCCGACGGCTCCGGGCCGCCCAGTGGAGCGAGGTGCAGCCCGCACTGCACCGCGCGGTCATCACCTCCGCGCTCACCGTGAGCCGGGCCGGTGCGTACGCGCCGTCGATGGACGAGGTCGAGGCCGTGCGGGCGAAGGATCGCTCGCTGCGCTGACAGCCGGACCGCGGCGCGAGCGGCCACGGCGCGAACGTGCCGCCGCGCGGAGCGGGAGGCGGGTCGGATTCGCAGCGAGCTGCCAGCCGTTCCCCAGGGAACGGCCGCATGATCATTCCAGCGCGGTCACCGTCGACCGCACCGACCCGAAACGAGGGCCCATGACCGAGCCGACCGAACCGCAGGCCACCCCCACCGCTCCGATTCCGCCGGCTCCCCTGAGCCCGCCGACCGAGGGATCCGCGCCCACGAGCGGACCGTCGAAGAAACTGCTGATCGCCGCGATCGTCTTCGGGCTGATCGGGCTCAGCGGCGTCAGCTTCACCGCCGGCTACTGGACCTCGGAGCTCGGCGGCCACCACAAGGGCCACTCGATGCACCACAGGGGGCACGACGGCAAGGGTCCGCAGGCGCGCCCCGGGGCCGCCGATCACCAGCGCGAGGGCGCTCGTCCGGCGCGGATGAAGCCGTCGGCATCACCGTCGCCGAGCGCGGCGCCGTCGACCACCGCGGCGGCACCGACGCCGTAGCGCGCATTGACGAAACCGGGCCGCTTCGCCGTATCACCGGAGCGGCCCGGTTCGACGAACCGCGTCAGATTATGGCGCGGCGGACGATCGTCTCGTCGCGGCCGGGACCCACGCCGATGCAGGAGATGTGTGCGCCGGAGAGTTCCTCGAGCCGCAGCACGTAGTCCTGCGCGTTCTTGGGCAGCTCCTCGAAGGTGCGGCACCCGGAGATGTCCTCCCACCAGCCGGGCATCGTCTCGTAGATGGGCTTCGCGTGATGGAAGTCCGTCTGGTTGGGCGGCATCTCGTCGTAGCGCACGCCGTCGATCTCGTAGGCCACGCAGATCGGCACGTTCTCGATGGAGCTGAGCACGTCGAGCTTGGTGAGGAAGTAGTCCGTGATGCCGTTGACCCGGGTCGCGTAGCGCGCGATCACCGCGTCGAACCAGCCGCAGCGGCGCGCGCGGCCGGTGGTCACACCGACCTCGCCGCCGTGCTTGGCGAGGTAGGCGCCCCACTCGTCGAAGAGCTCCGTCGGGAACGGGCCCGACCCGACGCGCGTGGTGTACGCCTTGAGGATGCCCAGCACCGTCGTGATGCGGGTGGGACCGATGCCCGAGCCCACCGACGCGCCGCCGGAGGTCGGGTTCGACGAGGTGACGTACGGGTAGGTGCCGTGGTCCACGTCGAGCAGGGTGCCCTGTGAGCCCTCCAACAGCACCGTCTCGCCGCGCTCGAGCGCGAGGTTCAGCTCGAGCCGGGTGTCGGCGATGCGGTGCTTGAAGCTCTCCGCGAGTTCGAGGGTCTCGTCGACCACCTGGCGCGGGTCGAGCGCGCGGCGGTTGTAGATCTTGGTGAGCACCTGGTTCTTGAACTCCAGGGCCGCCTCGACCTTCTGCGTGAGGATCGACTCGTCCAGCACGTCCTGCGCGCGGACGCCGACGCGGGCGATCTTGTCCTGGTAGCAGGGCCCGATGCCGCGGCCGGTGGTGCCGATCTTCTTGTTGCCGAGGAAGCGCTCGGTGACCTTGTCGATCGCCACGTGGTAGGGCATCAGCAGATGCGCGTCGGCCGAGAGCAGCAGGTTCGAGGTGTCGACATCGCGCGCCTCGAGGCCGTCGAGCTCGGCGAGCAGGACCGACGGGTCCACGACGACGCCGTTGCCGATGACGTTCTTCACACCGGGCGTCAAGATGCCCGACGGGATGAGGTGCAGTGCGAACTTGTCGCCGTTCGGGAGGACGACGGTGTGGCCGGCGTTGTTGCCGCCCTGGTAGCGGACCACCCACTGGAGCTTCTCGCCCAGCAGATCCGTGGCCTTACCCTTACCTTCATCGCCCCACTGGGCGCCGATCAGAACGATCGCGGGCATGAGAGTTCCCCTTCCGGCCCGGTACTCACCTGATCACCTGGATAACGTCGAGCCGTGCCGCAACCTTACAGTAGGTGCGGTGAGCTCCGTGACCCAGAGCACCGTCGTGGTGCGCGCACCCGATGTCCGCATCCCGGGCAGCCTCCGCGACCTCGAGACCGTGACCGTCGACCTCGACTCCGTGAAGTCGGAACTGAAGCAGAAGCTGACGTTCCCGAAACGGATCGTCGTCGCGGGGCCCGACGAGTTGCTGGCGGCGGTGATCGCGAGACTGATGGCGGCGGATCGCCTCGATGTCGAAGTCGCGTACGCGCCGACCCAGAACTCCCACGCCTCCGCGATCTACCCGCCGGGCGATCCCCTGACCGGCACCCCGCGCGCCGTCCCGCTGATCCGCGACGACCGGGGCTTCGTCCTGGTCGGCAAGGCCAAGATCACCGGCCCCGACGGCGGGCCGCTGACCGGCGAGACCTTCGTCGACTCCGAGAAGCTCTTCACCGGGCAGGCGAAGGCGATCATCGTCGAGCCGACCGGCGAGGGGGGCGGGGTCCGCGCCCGGCTCGCGAAGGGCGTGCTCCGACGGTGGCTGTCCGGTCGCGCCGCGCAGACCGGCGGGCTGGAGCTCGTGGTGACCCGGGACGGCCGCACCGACCCGAGCGTGGTGACCCGCGCGACCTTCTACCGCAACACCGACGACTGGCTGCTGATCAGCTGAGCCCGTCCTCCGCCGGCCCCGGCGCGTCCGAGGTGCCCGTGGTGCCCTCGCCGCCGGGCGCGCGCCTGGGCACATCGCGCAGCTGCGAGACCGCCGAGGTACGGGAGAGCCCGGCCACCTGCAACAGGTCGACGAGCGTCGACCTCAGCTGGCCGTAGATCATCACCTCGTTGAGCGAGACGCTCTCCGAGAGCTCGTCGTGGATCGGCAGCGCGTTGAGGCGCCGCGCGGCCGACCGGAGGACCCGCGCACCGTCGGCCTGGTCGGGGTGGGCGCCGGGCTCCGCCAGCACCACGTCGCGCATCGTCTTGAAGCACTCCGCCAGGCGGCCCACCTCCGCGACCAGGGCCGGGTCGATCCGCTCCCCCTCCTGGTTCGAGCCGAGCGCGCGCCGGGCCAGGACCCGCACGTTGCGCACGGCGTTGTCGAGGGGGTCGGCGATCGCCTGCAGCTTGTCCATACGCGGCCGCGAGCTCCAGAACAGCGGGGAGACCTTCGCGATCTCGATGCCGCCCGCGAGATCGGTGGTGAGCTTGTCGAGGTCGGGCTGGGTGGCGCGGGCGGTCTCGAGGGCCCATTCGAGCGAGGAGATGTCCCGGTCCATCAGCCCCGCGGCGACCGAGGCGACGACCCGGCGCATCGTGTCCAGCACTTTCGCGGCGTCCTTGCGGGGCCGGCGCGCCGGATTGTTGGGGATCAGCGCCGCGATCACGACGCCGACGAGGCCGCCGATCAGCGCGTCGAGCATCCGTGTCCAGCCGCCCGTCGAACCGGGCGGGATCAGGGTCGCGACCAGCACGGCCGACGAGGCCGCCTGCATCGGCACCAGCGGGCCGCGGTCGGCGAGGACGGCGACCGCCATCGCGATCGCGACCACGAGCGCGAGTTGCCAGGGCCCGGTGCCGATGCCCGCGATCAGCAGATCCCCCACGCCGATCCCGACGGTGACGCCGCCGACCAGCTCCAAGGATCGCCGCAGCCGCTGCTGCAGGGACAGGCCCAGCGAGATGATCGCGGCGATCGGCGCGAAGAAGGGCGCGTCGTGACCGATCAGGTCGTTCGCGATGTACCAGCCGATGCCACCGGCGAGTGCGCACTGCAGGATCGGCAGCTTCGAGTCCCAGAGCCGCTTCGTGCGGCTCTGGATGACCTGCGGCAGTGCGTCGTGCCGCCGGACGAGTCGGCTACGCGCCGAGGCCGAGAGCGCGGGCGGCTTCGGGGTCACAGTCGTTCAACAGGTCCAGGCACCGGAGGTACTCGTCCTCCTCGCCGATCGTCTTCGCGGCACGGGCCAGAGCGGCGACGGCCCGCAGGAAGCCGCGGTTGTTCTCGTGGCTGTAGGGCACGGGACCGAAGCCGCGCCAGCCCTGACGGCGCAGTTGGTCGAGGCCGCGGTGATAGCCGGTGCGCGCATAGGCGTACGCGGTCACCGCCTGATCCGCCTCCAGCGCGGCCTCCGCCAGCACGGCCCACGCCAGGGAGGAGGTGGGGGCGTCGGCCGCCACCTCGGCCGCCGGGCGACCTTGGTTCAACTGCAGTTCCGGCTCTTCGTCGATGTCGAGCAGGACCGGCGGCGGGCCGAGGAGATCTCCGAAGGACGTCATCGCTCCAGTGTCCCACGCACCGTCGGGGGAGGGAGGAGGGATGTGCCCAGCCGGGCGACGGACCGGTCCTCGCGGTCGGCACCCATTAGGGTGTCAGGTGTTCCGCGTGCGGCTCGCCGGCGCGGAGGAGGAACGGCACACGAACGAGGGGACGGCGGAAGCGATGGCGCGGGACGACAACCGGGGACCCCTCTCGCGACTGCGTGACCTGCGCGGACGGCTCGCCTCCTGGCCCGCCGCCCCGCTGCACGAGCACCAGGACACCGCCGGCTCGCTGGGCAGCGCTCCCGCCGACGCGGTGACCCCCTCGCACTCCGACTCCCTGGCACAGCTCGTCGAGCAGGCCGCGCCTGCGCCCACCCCGGGTGAGGCCGAGACCGTGGCCATCCCCGTCGACGGTGCCGCGCCCGCAGCGGACGCCGCCCCGTCGGATGCGGAGACCCGAGTACTGCCCACCGCGAGCCGGGCACTGGTCGACGAGAGCCCGTCCGATCCCGAGATCGCCGAGGGCGAGGACGCGGAGACCGAGGACGACGCGAGCGACGGGGCCGGAGACGACGGCGCGGCGGGCGAGGCTGCCGACGAGGCCGGGGACGACGAGGCCGGGGACGAGGATGTCGCCGCCGACCACGACGTCGCCTCCGGGGACGAGGCTGATGACGAGACGCCGGAGAAGGTCGCACCGTCGCCGCTGCGCACTGTCGGGCCGGTGGTCACCACACCGCCCGCCGGCGGGGGCGCCGACGCGGCGACCGTGGCGCTGCCCGTCGTGCAGCGTCCCAGCGACGCCGAGACGACCGCCTTCGCAGCCCAGGAACGCCCCGCCGACGAGGCCGAAACCGCCGCCTTCGCGGTGCCGGAGCGCCCCGTCGACGAGGCCGAGGCCGAGCCCGTCGACGAGCCCGACGAGGACAGCGTGGGCGAGGACGTCGCAGCCGCCGAACCCGACGAGGCGGAAGACACCGAAACCGAAGCGGCGGCCGACGATGACGCCGCCGCGACCGACGATGTCGCGGCGAGCGGCGATGTCGCGGCGAGCGGCGATGTCGCGAACGAGACCGAGTCCGGCGAAGCCGAGGTGGCGGAGGCGTCGAGCGCTGAGGAGGGCGCTGAGGAGTCGGCCCCTGACGAGGCCGACCAGGAATCGGCCCCGGCGGACGATGCCCAGGACTCGGAGGACGCCGGGGAAGCGCCTGCGGAAGAGCTCGCCGAGGACGAGGTGGACACCGCCGCGACGGCGTCGCCGCTGCGCACCGTCGGCCCCGCGCCGACCGAGCCCTCGGCCGCCGAGGCGACCCCGGACGAGGGGGCCCCGGACGAGGGGGCCGGGGGCGAGAGCGCGCCGGACGACGAAGCCGCCGACGACGCGAGCGCCGACGACGCCGCGACCACGGCCATCCCGGTCGCCGCGCGTCCCGACCAGGCGACGATCGACACCGAGAAGAACGAGTTGCCCGACGCCACACCCGCGACCGAGGTGCTCCCCGTGGCCCCGCTCGCGGCTCCCGTCGCACCCGCCCCCGACCTGGCGCCGCCCACGGACGCTGCGGCCACACAGGAGGCCGCGGCACGGCAGTCCCCCGCGTACTTCGCCCCGGCCGGCGGCCAGGAGGCTCCGCCGAAGAGCCGCCGCACGCTGTGGATCGTGGCCGCCGTGGTCGTGGCGGTGGTCGTGATCGTCGGAGCGATCCTGTTGCTCGTCCCGAAGTCGGGTTCCGGCTCCTCGCAGGATCCGCGGCAGCAGGCGGCCACCGCGACCACGTCCTTCATCGACGCCGTGCACCGCGGCGACCTCGCAGCGCTGCGGCAGCAGACCTGCGGCGGCGCGAAGACCTACTACGACCGCATGGACGACGGCCAGTGGCAACGCGTGTACGACAGCGCCAAGGCCGACGGCCTGCTCCCCGAACTCGACGGTCTCCAGGCCATCGAGGTGCGCGGCGACAAGGCCGAGGTCCAGGTCGAGGTGCACTACGCCGGCACTCCGAACGCGAAGGTGCGCAACACCCTCACCCTCGAGAAGGACGCGGACACCTGGAAGGTGTGCACCCGCGTCGGCGGCCGATGACCGGCCCGTCGGACGAACCCACGCGCCGCAGCCCCCGGCCCACGCCCGCCGGCGAGCCGAACGCCGCGCCGAGTCCCGCGGCGAAGACCGGGCCGAAAGCCCCTGCCGCGGAGCCGAGCCGGGCGGCACCGTCGGAGCCCAGGCTGGCGTACTCCGAGGTCCCGAACCCCCCGCCTCCGCGCACCGACCGGATCGCCCGCGGCGCGGGCCGCGTCACGCCGCCCCGGCGGAGTGCGACGCCGCCGTCGGCGGCGCCGCACCGCATGGGGCCGCGCCCTCATCCCCCGCACGGCGCACAGCCGCACCGTCAGCCCGTGGCGCCGGCTCGCCCGCAGGCCCTGCGCTCCCCCACGCCGGCGCGGCGCGCGGAGCCTCCCGCGCCTCCTGCCCGGCCCACGGTCCCGCCACCGGTCCGGCCCGCGGAGCCGGCCGGGACGGCTCCGGAACGCAGCAGGCCGCGGCTCACCGCCCCGGAATGGGCGGCGGCCGCGGCCATGGTCGTGCTCGTGCTGGTCGTGCTCCTCGGGCTGGCCCTGTCCTGAGCTCAGCCCGAACCGGCGTCGGCTAGTAGATGTTCGCGCTCACGTACGGGTTGTCGCCGCGCGCGCCGGCGATCTGCGCACGGGTCGCGATGTCGTCGTAGACCCTGGTCTCCTTGACGATCCGGCCCGACTGGACGAGGAACTGCGAGACGCCGAGTACCTCGACCGGCGAACCGGTGAGCGGGCCGAAGGCGGCGTATCCGTCGTAGACCCCGGTGAACTTCCACGTCACCGCGATCCGCAGGCCGGCGTAGCGGGGCGAATCGTTGGCCGCGACGTCACGGATGTCGAAGGTCCCCTCCGGGAAGGGCCGCAGCATGCGCAGCAGCGCCCGCCGGTACCCCTCCGGCCGGACGATGGTGCGGTCGTCGATGGTGTTGAGGACGAGGTCCCGGATCCAGAAGTCCTCCACCCGATCGAGTTCGCGCCCGTTCCACACCTCGTCGATGAACTGCAGCACCATCTCGATCTCGGGCCGGAACCGGTCGGGCCGCGGCCCGCTGCCGCCCTCGGCGAGGACGTCCTGCGGCGGTGCCGCCGCCATCGAGCCGCGGAACCCAGCGAAGGCCTTGCGGCGTGCCAGTTCCTCGACGTCCTGCCCCAGCTCACGGGCGATCGCGACACCGTCTCTGACCACCCACTCCTCCACCATCCTGCCCCGCCGGTACAGGCAGTTGGCGATGGTGCGGCTGCGGAAGTCGAGGTTCTCCAGGTCGGTGCTCAGGACGAGGTGCGAGGACAGGAAGGCGTCGTCGCCCCGCTCCTCCCACACGACGTCCTCGGCCTGTCCCACGCGGTTCGGAGTGTCGGCGATCCGCATCAGGGTGCCGGCGATGACCTCCGCGCTGTTGTCGGAGGTTCCGTAGCCGCCGTGGACGATCGAGTCGTCCTCGTAGTTCTGCCGGATGTGACCGATCGACCGGTTGACCCAGATCTTGTCGGTGACCTCGCGGATGAAATCGTCGGGGTCCGCGTACGGCGCGTATGCGATCGGGTCCAGTGCCATCTGTTCTCCTCGTTGTGTATCGACCATCGTTATGCCTGTTGTCCTGGGCCGGCGTCGCGGATCCCGGCGAGCAGGGTCATGAGTGCGTGACTGAGATTGACCACGACGATCTCGGCTCCCGTATCGAAAGCGGCTGCGGCTGCGGCACCGTCGGACACGATGCGCAGGCGGTGGCGGCCCTGCCGGCGCACCGCGGCGAAGGTCTCCTCGACCGCTGCGCGCACCGCCGGATCCGCCGCGGACGCGGCGCCCATGTCCATGGCGAGATCCGCGGGCCCGACCATCACCCCGTCGACTCCGGGAACGGCGCTGATCTCGTCGGCGTTGCGGCAGGCCGTCTCCGACTCGATCATCGGGAAGACCAGGGTGCGGGCCTCGTCACCGGCGACGTGATCACGGGCGCCGACGGTGCCGTACCGCCCGGCCCGGCCGTACGTCGCGAAGCCCCGCTCGCCGGCCGGCGCGTACCGCGCCGCCGCGACCGCTCGCCGCGCCTGGTCCGCGTCCTCCACGTGCGGGACGACGATGCCGTCCGCCCCGTGATCGAGGACGCGCTGCACGAGCGCCGGCTCGTCCTGACCCACCCGAACCAGGACCGCCATCCCGTGCAGCTGCGCGATCGTGATGTGCGCGCGCAACGGGATCAGGTCCGCCGGGCCGTGCTCCGCATCGATCAGGACGAAGTCCATCCCCGCGACCCCGGCCATTTCGACCAGTTCCTCGGCCGGCATGCGCACGAGCACGCCCAGGGGCTTGTGCCCCTGCGCCATGGCCTGTTTCATCGTCGGCCCGGTGCCGGTCATCGGCCCACCATCCCGGCGGAGAGGTCGATGTCGGCGGCGCACAGCCCGGGCATCGCGAGCATGGCGAGAACCGCTGCGGCGACCTCCGGTTCGGTGACCATGCGGCCGAGCATCCCGCGCGAGACGAAGGCCGCCTCGGCGTCCTCGTAGCTGACCCCGGTGCGCTCGGCCTCGAGCCGGAAATTGCGCTGCATCCGCGGACCGTCGACCGGGCCCGGCGACAGCGAATTGACGGCCACGCCGTACCTGCCCACCTCGGCCGCGAGCGTCGTCGTCAGGCCGATCACCGCGGTCTTGGAGGCGCAGTACGGCGTCCGGCCCGGCAACGGGCGCTTCCCGGAGACCGAGGCCAGGTTGATCACGTCGCCGCCGCCGGCCTCGATCATGGCGGGGAGGAAGGCGCGGCACATGAGGAAGACGCCGCGCACGTTGACGTCGAAGACCGCGTCCCAGTCCTGCGGTTCGATGTCGATGAGGTCCGCGACGGGCCCCGGCACGCCCGCGTTGTTGACGAGGATGGAGACCTTCTCGTCCGCGAGACGCGCGGCCAGGGCGGCGACCGACGCGGCGTCGGAGACGTCGCAGGTCTCGGCGCGGACGACGCCCGGGTGCGCCGCGGCGACGGACTCGACGGCCGCGGCGTCGCGACCGACGGCGATCACGCGGGCTCCGGCGCCCACCAGCGCGCCGGCGATCGCCGCGCCGAGACCGCGACCGCCGCCGGTGACGAGGGCGGTCCGCCCGTCCAGTGGGCCCGGCACCGTCATACCTCGATCCCGGTGAACCGGTGCTCGGACCAGGGCAGCGCGTCGCCGGCGTACTTCGCGGCGCGCACGTCGCCCGAGCGCGCATGGCCCTCGAAGAGCTCGACCCGCGACGCCCGGCCGCAGACCCGGCCCAGCTCCGCGCTGGAATCGGTGTCGACCACCTCGGAGTAGGTCACGGTCTTGAGGTACTTGCCGACCCACAGACCGCCCGTGTACCGCGCCGAGCCGCGCGTGGGCAGAACGTGGTTGGTCCCGATCACCTTGTCACCGTACGAGACACAGGTCCCCTCCCCCAGGAAGAGGCCGCCGTAGTTCGTCATCGTCTCGAGCGCCTCCCGCGGGTTCTCCGTGAGCACCTCGACGTGCTCGCTCGCGAACGTGTCCGCCAGCCGGTACGCCGCGGCGAGCGAATCCACGACGATCACCTCGCCGTGGTCCCGCCACGCGGGCTCGGCGAAATCGCGGGTCGGCATGTCGGGCAGCAGGCGCTCGATGTGCGCCATCGCCGCGCGGGCCACCGCCTCGGAGGTGCTGATCAGTACCGCCGGGGAGTCGGGGCCGTGCTCGGCCTGCGAGAGCAGGTCCACCGCCACGACGAACGGGTCCGTGTGCTCGTCGGCGATCACGAGGATCTCGGTCGGCCCGGCGAACAGGTCGATGCCGACCTCCCCGAAGAGCTGCCGCTTGGCCTCGGCCACGTAGGCGTTGCCCGGACCGGCGAGGAGGTCGACGCGGCCGATGGTCTCGGTCCCCCGTGCGAGCGCGCCGATGGCCTGGACGCCACCGAGGAGGTAGATCTCGTCGGCGCCCGCCATGTGCATCGCGGCGACCGTCGCCGCGGGGATCTCGCCGCGGATCGGCGGCGTGCAGGCGGCGACGCTCGGCACGCCCGCGACCTTCGCGGTCACGATCGTCATGTGCGCGGACGCCGTGAGCGGGTAGCGCCCGCCGGGCACGTAGGCACCGACCCGGTTGATGGGGATGTGCCGCTGCCCCAGCCGGACCCCCGGCAGGGTCTCGACCTCGATGTCGGTCAGCGAGTCGCGCTGGTGCTGCGCGAAGGTGCGCACCTGCCGCTGGACGAATTCGATGTCCTCGATGACCTGGGCGGGAACTCCGGCCACGATCTCCTGGATCTGCTGCTCGCTGAGCCGGAAGGACTCCGGCGTCCACTTGTCGAACTTCTCGGACCAATCGCGCACCGCGGCGTCGCCGCGATCGCGGATGTCGTCGAGGATGTCGCGGACCCGGCCGCTGACGTCGGACCTGTCCTGCTGGACGGTGTCGGCGACGATGGGCCGCTTGAGGTGTTGCATGTCAGCTCCTGGCTTCGGTGATGAGTTCGTTGATCGATGCGGTGATGGATTCCGGCGCGGCCCAGGTCGAGAGATGGCCCGCGTCCGGCAGGACTTCGAGGCGCGCACCCGGGATCGTGCCCGCGATGCGCCGGTGGAAATCGATCGGGCACAGGGCGTCCCGGCCCGCTGCGACGACGGTGGTGGGGCAGGTGACCTCGCCCAGCCACGCGGCGGCGTCGACCCGGGTCGCCTGCGCCCGCAGTTGGGTCGTGAGCGCCTCGGGCCCGATCCGGGCGGCCATGTCCAGGAATCGGGCGGTGGTCGCCGCGTCGGGGTGGGGCTCGGCGAACATCGCCGGAAGGAGCCCGTCGGCGACGAGAGCGCGGAAGCCGGCGTCGTCGACGCCGCCGATCCGGTCTTCGAGCGCGCGCCACGCGTCGCGCTGCGCCTGCGTCGGCGCGGCGGCGTTCGTCGAGAGCGCTACGAAGCCGGCGATCCGCTCCGGCGCCATCCGCAGCATCGTGAATCCCACGATCGCACCGAGACTCAGACCGACGAGGACGAATCGGGAGGGCGCGGCCGCGAGGACCTGCTCGGCCATGCCGTCGATGCTGTCCGCGGTGATCGCGGCGTCGATCGCGGGCGCGGCCAATCCACGACGGACGTCGGCGAACAGGTCTGCATCACAGCCCATTCCGGGGACGAGGACGACCGGGACGCCGGTCGGTGCGGTGCCGCCGGCCATGTCAGGCGCCGAGCCGCCGGGGCACCAGCGCGTAGGGCGCGAGGTAGCCGTTGTGATCGAGCGCATCGCCCGCATCGGCGGCGGCTTTGACGACCTCGTCGTCCCAGTCCAGCCGCACCCGGCCGTCACCGTTGTTGATCGCGAGCAGCAGGCCGGTCTCCGGGCCGACGCTGCGCATCGACCGGTACGCCCCCGGCGGCACCGAGACCATGTCCTGGTGGCCGAGGCGCACCGTGTGCGCATCGGGGCCGCGGTTGATCGTGACCTCCCAGGTGCCGTCCTTGACGATGAGCACCTGGTTCTCCTGCTGCCGGAACGCCGAGACGCCGTGCTCCGGCCGGGCCCGCAGCCATGCGATGTTGTGCCCGTGCGGGTTGTAGATCCCCGGCTCCTGATCGCGGTCCTCGGTCATCCCGAAGCCGATCACCAGGCCGAGTTCCGCCCCGCCCCCGGGAAGTGCGCGATCGAGCAGCGCCGCGCTCGACCACTGGACGTCGTCCAGGCTCACCCGCCGCCGTTCCATCTGCTCCACGCTGAACCGGGGGAGCCCCGCGATGGCGTCCGCACTGAGCGGCACCGTCAGCTGGTCCGGGTCCGGGAGCTCGGCGCCTGCGGCCGTGTCGATCAGCTCGTTGTCGGCGCCCAGGTAGAGGCCGTGCTCGGCGGCGGTGGCGAGGACCGACGGTCCCCAGATGATGCCGCCGGTGTCGTCCATCCCGAGCGCGGTGAACAGCCAGCCGTCGTCCGGACCGATGTTGGTGAAGCCGCGGAAGATCCAGGTGGGGATGGAGACGATGTCGCCCTCCTTGATGACCACCTGGCCCTCCTCACCGTCGGCGCCCCAGCGGAGCAGGTACTCGCCGCGGAAGCAGAGGAAGACCTCCGCGGTGAAGTGCAGATGGAGGTTGTTGGTGATGCCGTGCGGCATGGCCGCCGCGCCGACCTGGAAGCCGTGCCGCTCCCGGAGGTTCACCACCTGGTCCGCGTTCTGGGTGACGCCGGGACCGATCATCGAGTAGTTCTGCTTCTTGTCCGACCCCGGGGTCCGGCAGTCGATGAACGCCTGATCGCACGAGACGAACTGACTCTTCCGGATCGTCCGACGCTCGAGCTCCTCCGACGACACCACCACCTCCGACGACACCATGACTTCCTCTCCTTGCGGCGGCCCTGCGGACCCGGTCTTACATACGTATTCATGATTGCCTCAAGGCCGCGCGTGTGTCAAGCCACACATTCCCCGCCGCCTGAGCGCCGCGTCACGCCCGAGGCCCCTCCGGCTATCATTCGCACCAGGCCGGGCGCACCCCGCCCGCTGCCCGGATCGAGGTTCACAGATGGCCATCACCAGTCACGACGTCGCCCGGCTCGCCGGCGTCTCCCAGCCGACCGTCTCCCGTGCCCTGCGCGGCGATCCCCGGGTCGCGGCCGAGACCAGGGCCCGGATCGAGAGCGCCGTCGCGGCCCTCGGATACATCCCCAGCGAGGCCGGCCGCAACCTGGTGACGCAGAAGACCAAGCGCATCGGCATCGTCGTCTCCGACCTGACGAACCCCTTCTACCCGTACCTGCTCGGCCCTCTCCACGACACGCTCGGCGCGCACGGCTACCGCATGATGGTCTTCACCGAGCGCTCCGACACGGAACTGCCGATGGAGCAGTTCGGCGACGGCTCGGTCGACGGGGTCGTGCTCCTGACCAGCGATATCGACTCCACCCTGCCGCACGAGCTGGCCCGCCGATCCATCCCCTTCGTCTTCCTCAACCGGGAGAGCGGCCGGGGGCTGGGCGACGCCGCCGTGGTCGACAACGAGCTCGGCGGACGCCTGGCCGCGGAGCACCTCACCGCCGCCGGCCACCGCCGGATCGCGGGGATCCTCGGGCCGGAGAACACCAACACCGGCAGGGATCGCGAGATCGGATTCCGGCTCGCACTGGCCGACCACGGCATCGCCCTGCCGTCGGAGCTCACCCACCGCGGCCCCTTCGAGTACCGGACCGGATACGAGGCGACCACGGAACTCCTGCAGCTCCCGGAGCCGCCCACCGCGGTCTTCTGCGGCAACGACGTGATCGCCATCGGGGCGATCAACGCCGCCACGGCGGCCGGCGCCCGGATCCCGGAGGACCTCAGCGTGATCGGCTTCGACGACATCGCGATGGCCGCGTGGCCGGTCTTCCGGCTCACCACGATCGGGCACGACCTGCAGACGATGGCCGCGACCGCGGCGGAACTGCTGGTCAGCCGCCTGGCGGCCAAGACTCCCGAGCCGCCGCGACGCGTCAACCTGCAGCCGAAACTGGTGGAGCGCGCGACCGTCGGCGCCCCGAACCGGACATTGCATACGTAACTCCTGCCGGATCACGGCCGCGAGCCGAACCGTCCGTCTCGGATCCGGGACACAACGTCCAGGCATTGAGCCTGGCAGCACCCCATTTCGGGGCAATCTCCTGCGACTGCGCCCGGATTGCTTGATTCTCGCCGATGAATACGCATACACTCCTGTGAGCTGCGTTACAGCATCCCGTTTGGACGAGGCAGCACAGCCTCACGACCGAGGAGTCCCATGAGCCCCCACCCCCGACCACGGCCGTTCGCCCGCCGTGAACCGACCCACGTACCGGAGTCCGGATCATGACCACGGTGGAGGCGCGCCGGGACGGCCGCCGGCGCCGCAACCGCCTGCGCGCGATCTGGATGCCCTACGCCCACCTGACGCCCGCACTGATCGCGGTCGCACTCACCACGCTGTATCCCGTGCTGGTCGCGCTGTACAACAGCTTCCACCGCTGGCAGCTGAACGAGACCCGCACTCCCGGCGCGTTCCTCGGCCTCGACAACTACTCGCAGGCCTTCTCCGACCCCGACTTCTACAACGCCGCCTGGATCACCCTGCTGTTCACGGTGATCTCCGTGGCCCTGTCCGTCGGCCTCGGACTCGCGATGGCGCTGATCCTCAACCGCGCGGCCTGGTACACGGGAATCACCAAGGCGCTGTTGATCCTTCCCTTCGCGGTCGCGCCCGCCCTCAAGGGCTACTCGTGGCGCTTCATGTTCAATCCGGACTACGGCGTGTACGCCCGGATGATCGACACGCTGTTCCCCTTCACCCACGGCATCAACTGGCTCAGCGAGCCCTTCTGGGCGCTGATGGTGATCGTCCTGAGCGAGGTGTGGGGATGGGCGCCGCTCATCGCGCTCATGTTCCTCGGCGGGCTGGGGTCGATCTCACCGGAGATCCGGGACGCCGCCCGCGTGGACGGGACCAATGCCTGGCAGGAGTTCTGGCGCATCACCTTCCCGCTGCTGCGCCCGCTGATCCTCATCATCGTCTTCCTCAAGGCGGTCTTCTCGGTGAAGATCTTCGACCAGGTCGTCACCATCACCAGCGGTGGGCCCGGGCGCTCCACCGAATCGCTCAACTACTTCGTCTACACCCAGGGCTTCAACTTCCTCGACATCGGCTACGCATCGGCGGTGTCGTGGATCCTCGTGATCATCCTCGGGGTCCTCGCCGCGGGCTACCTGTGGATGATGACCCGTCAGGAGCAGAAATGACCTCCACCCCCGTCCCCGCACGGCGCCGCGCCGGCTCCGCACACTCGCCGGCCCGCATCGCCGGCACCGTCGCGCGCTACATCGGAGTGCTGCTGACCCTGTTCTTCGTCCTGTTCCCGATCCTCTGGCTGGCGCTGACCGCGTTCAAGTCGCACCGCGACGTCTTCAGCACATCGCTGACCTTCAGCCCGACGCTCGCCAACTTCCGCGAGATCCTCGGTGGCTCGAACGATCTGGTGCAGCCGCTGATCAATTCCGTGATCGTCGGCGTGATCACCACGGTGATCTCCGTGCCGCTCGCCCTGCTCGCGGCGTACGCCTTCTCGCGGTACCGGTTCCCGGTCGGCAAGTCGATCCTCCTCGGCATGGTCTCCACCCAGTTCATCCCGGGTGTCGCGATCGCGCTGCCCTTCCTCACGATGTTCCGTGACCTCGGCATGCTCGATACCTACTCCGCCCTCATCATCACGAATCTCTCGATCGTGGTGCCCTACAACACCTGGCTGCTCAAGGGCTTCATCGACGGACTGCCCGTCGAGGTCGAGGAGGCCGCACAGCTCGACGGCTGCGGGCAGCTCCGCATGCTGTGGCGGGTGATCACCCCGCTCGCCGCTCCCGGCATCTTCGTCGCCGTGGTCTTCGCCTTCCTGCTCTCCTGGAACGAATTCCTCTTCCCCACCTTCCTCTCCCGCACCGAATCGGTGACCCTGCCCGTGGCGCTGATGACCCTGGACCGCCCGGACGGCGTGGACTGGGGCCAGATGGCCGCCGCCGGCCTGCTCGTGATGGTGCCGATGATGATTCTCGCGACCCTGGTGCGCAAGCACTTCGCCCAGGGCATGACCCTCGGAGCCGTGAAATGACACGAATCCCCATCCGTCGCTGGCGGATCGCCCTGACAGCCGTCGTCGCGGCCTGCACCCTGTTCACGAGCGCCTGCTCCACGAACGATCCCGCGCAGTCCCCCCTGATCGACCACCTGGCCAAGGGCACCGTCGGCGAATACCAGCTGCTCGAGGGAAAGCCCTACGACGGCACCAAGATCCGGTTCCTGACCTGCTGCACCACCGTTCCCCAGTTCGCGGCGCTCAACCAGCGCACCGCCGACTTCACCCGGCGCACGGGCATCTCCGTCGAGTGGTCGAACATCCCGTACGCCGCGTTCCTGCAGAAGATCGTGGCGGAGAGCGCGATCGGCGGCGGCACGTACGACGCCCTGATCTGGCCGGACGCCTGGGGCCCCTCGCTGCGGATCGGCGTTCAGCCCCTCGACGCCGCGCTGGCGGCACAGGGCATGAACCTCGACGACTTCCCGAAGCCCTTCGTGGAGGCTGCGCGAACCGGCACCGACCGTGTCTACGGCATGCCCATCCGCGGCTTCTCGTACAACTACTTCTACCGCAAGGACGTCTACGCGCAGCTCGGCCTGCAGCCGCCCCGGACGTGGGCCGAGTTCGACTCGCAGATGGCGCTGATCAAACAGAAGACGGGACTCAACCCCATCGCCGGGCAGTACGCCCGCAAGAACGGACAGAACCTCAACACCTGGCTGACGATGCTGTGGAGCAACGGCGGCGAGGTCTTCACCCCGGACGGTAAGGCCGCCTTCACCAGCCCGCAGGCGATCGCCGCGACCAAGGCCTATCTCAGCGCGCTCACCGACGGCTTCAGCCCGCCGGCGTCGACGAACTGGGCGGAGCTCGAGTCGACCACCGACTTCCTCAAGGGCAGGGCCGCGGGCGTCTTCACCTGGTCCTGGCACCAGGAGGAGTTCGACAATCCCGCCAAGGCCGCACCCGAGCTGAAGGGCAACGTCGGCGTGGCCGCGATGCCCGCCTTCGAGGGCAAGCAGTCCTCGAGCTACGCCTACACCTGGCTCGCCGGCGTCCTGAACACGTCGAACCACCAGGGGGCCGCGTGGGAGTACGTGAAATGGCTCAGCAGCGCCCGCCTGGAGCGTGAGATCGCGCTCGACAAGTCGAATCCGAAGACCTCGACCGGCATCACGATGCACACCTCCACCATGCTCGCGCCGGACGTCAACGCCGCCAACGGCGGGCTGCCCCGGATCCAGTACGAAGCACTGCAGACCGCCCGTGCGGTCCCGATGACGATGAACTGGCCCCGCGTCATGGACATCCTCTCGGTCGCGATCAACCAGGCCGCCACCGGCGCCGACGTCGACGCGACCATGGCCGAGGCCGCCCGCAAGGTCGACCAGTTGCACTGAGCGAAAACAGCATCCACCCATTCCATAGAAAGGGGCCCGTCATGGCCTCCGTCACCTTCCACGGCGCCACGCGCCTCTATCCGGGCACCAGTACCGCCGCCGTCGACGGACTCGATCTCGACATCGCGGACGGCGAGTTCCTCGTCCTCGTCGGCCCCAGCGGTTCCGGCAAGACCACCGCCCTGCGGATGCTCGCCGGGCTCGAGGAGGTCAACTCCGGCGAGATCCGCATCGGCGGAACCGATGTCACCGACACCCCGCCCAAGGACCGCGACATCGCCATGGTCTTCCAGTCCTACGCCCTCTACCCGCACATGACCGTCGGCGACAACATGGGCTTCGCGCTGCGACTGCGCGGCGAGGACAAGGCGACCGTCCGCACCAAGGTCGCCGAGGCGGCGAAGCTCCTGGACCTGACCCCGTACCTCGACCGCAAGCCCAAGGCGCTGTCCGGCGGCCAGCGCCAGCGGGTCGCGATGGGGCGCGCGATCGTCCGCGACCCCGCGGTCTTCCTGATGGACGAGCCGCTGTCGAACCTGGACGCCAAGCTCCGCGTGGAGACCAGGGCGAACATCGCGGCGCTGCAGAAGCGGCTCGGCACCACCACCGTCTACGTGACCCACGACCAGACCGAGGCCATGACGATGGGCCACCGGGTCGCGGTGCTCCGCGACGGCGTCCTGCAGCAGGTGGACACCCCGCGGGCGCTGTACGCCCGCCCGGCCAACGCCTTCGTCGCGGGGTTCATCGGTTCGCCCGCGATGAACCTGGCGACCCTGCCGGTCACGGCGTCGGGCCTCGAGGTCGGCGGCCTGACGATCCCGCTCGAGCGCGGCACCGTCGGCGACCGCAAGGAGGTCACGTTCGGACTGCGCCCGGAGGCGCTGCGCCTCGTGGGCGCCGACGAGCCCGGCTTCGACCTGCAGGTCTCGCTCGTCGAGGAGCTGGGCGCCGACGCCTTCGTGTACGGCACCGTCGTGGGCGCCGAGCGTCCCGAGGTCGACTACGGCCGCATCAACGTCCGCGTCGACGGACGCCGGACGCCCGGTCTCGGGGACGTGGTCCGCGTCGGACTGGGTGACGCGGACGAGCTGCACATGTTCGACGCCGGCACCGGAATCCGGCTCGCCGGCTGACGATGTGGCCAGCCTCAACCAGTTCCGCGCGTTCATCCTGGCCGCCGATCTGGGCTCCTTCACCGCCGCCGCCGAGGTTCTGGGCATCGCCCAGGCCTCGGCGTCGGAGCTGGTCCGCAGGCTCGAGGAGGAGTACCGCGCTCCCCTGTTCCTCCGGTCCGGACGTCGCCTGACGGTGACCGTCGCCGCGGACGCGCTCATGCCGCACGCGCGGCGCGCGGTCGCCGCGGCCGACGACGCCGATCGGGCACTCCGCTCCCTCCGCTCGCTCGAGGGCGGGACGGCGACCTTCGGCGTCCCCCGCAACGCCGACTACTACCGCCTGTCCGATCTGGTCCGGACCTTCCACACCCGGTATCCGGCGGTGCGGGTGCGACTGGTCGGACAGAACTCCGCGGAAACCGCGGAGGCCATCGCCACCGGCGTGATCGAAGCCGGACTGGTGGTGCTCCCCGTCGACCACGACGAACTCGCGCTGCGCCCCCTGGTGCGCGACCGGGTGCTGCTGGCGACCGCCTCCCCGCCCGAGGAGGCGGGCATCGGAATGGCGGAATTGGCGCGCCGAAGACTGATTCTCTACGACGCCCATTACGGATGGAACGACCCGACCCGGCGACAATTGCGGGAACGCGCGCAAATGGCGGGCGTGGATATCGAACCGTGGATCGAAGTCGAACGCGCGGAGGCCGCGCTGGAATTGGCGGCGGCCGGGATCGGCGACACGGTGGTGAGTGCCGCTATCGCCGCCTCGCCCCTCTTCCCGTCCGCGTTGTCGACGGTGCCCTTCGCGGTCCCGCTGTACGACACCATCGCGCTGGCGACCCGCCGCAACCGCCCGCTCTCGGCCGCTACCAGGGAGTTCTCCCGGCTCGCCGAGGACTCGATCCGCACCCTCGTCGACCCGGCAGCGGCGACGGCCCGGCCCGACGACTCCCCCGTGCCGATCATCGAACACGCCGCGCGGTGACGTTCCCGACGGCCTGTTCCGCTCTGTCCGGAAGCACAGGAAAATCATGTGCAAGGCACTGGAGAAGAGCCGCTACCGGGCTTTCGGAGAAAGCCGTACCGTCTTCTCCATGCAGATCACGAAGCAGGAATCAGAATTCATCGGACCGCTGACCTGGCTCAAGAAGCCGGCCATTGACGGGCCGCCGGCGCAGCGCGATCCGAAGGTCGAGGAGCGTGTCTCGGAGATGCTGTCCACCATCGAGCGGGACGGCCTCGACGCCGTCCGCCGCTACAGCAGCGAGCTCGACGGCTGGGACGGCGACCTGGAGGTGTCCGCCGGGGACCTCGCGCGCAGCGGCGACTCGCTGCCCACCGACGTGCGTGAGGCCCTCGAGCTGGGGCACGCGCGGACCGACGCCTTCGCCCGCGCGCAGCGCAGCCACCTCACCGACTTCGAGATCGAGCTGGCGCCGGGTGTCGCGGGCGGCCAGAAGTACATCCCGATCAACCGCGTCGGCGCCTACCTTCCCGCCGGCCGGTTCCCGCTGCTCGCCAGCGCGCACATGACCGTCGGCGTCGCCAAGGCAGCGGGGGTTCCCACCGTCGTGGCGTGCACGCCACCGTCGGGAGAGCACGGACCGCACCCGGCGGTCCTCTACGGCGCCCACCTCGCCGGTGCCGACCGGGTCTTCGCGATCGGAGGCGTGCAGGCGCTCGGCGCCATGGCCTTCGGACTGCTCGACGGCCTGCCCGTCGACATGCTCGTCGGCGCGGGCAACGCCTTCGTGACCGAGGCCAAGCGACAGTTGTTCGGCCCCATCGGCATCGACCTGCTGGCCGGGCCGTCGGAGGTGGCCGTCCTCGCCGACGAGACCGCCGATCCCGACTGGGTCGCAGCGGACCTGCTGGGGCAGGCGGAGCACGGCCCGAACTCGCCCGCCGCCCTGATCACGACCTCCGCCGAGCTCGGCGCGCAGGTGATCGCCGCGATCGAGAGCCGTCTCGCCACGCTGGCGACGCGCGAGATCGCCGGCGCGGCATGGCGCGACTACGGGTCGGTCATCGTCGCGGCCGACGCGGAGCAGGCGGCGAAGGTCGCGGATGTGCTCGGCCCGGAGCATCTCGAGATCCACACCGCCGACGACGACTGGTACCTCGACCGGCTCAAGAACTACGGTTCGCTGTTCCTCGGCCGCTGGTCGACGGTGGCGTACTCGGACAAGGGCATCGCCGGCACCAACCACGTGCTGCCGACGGGGAAGACGGCGCGGTACAACGCCGGCCTGTCCGTCTCGCGCTTCGTCAAGCCGGTGACCTACCAGCGCGCGACGAAGGAGGGCACCGCGGCCCTCGCCCCGTCGGTCGAGCGGATCTCCGCCTTCGAGGGGCTGGCCGCCCACGAGGCCACGGCGACGATCCGGATCGAGGCCGTCGGCCGCTTCTCCGGGGCCTTCGACGGCACCTGCGCGGTGAGCCGCGAGACCGTCTGACCGCCTGCCGCGATGCACGAAGCCCGCGGCCGATCCCACCCGAGAGGTGGGATCGGCCGCGGGCTTTCGGGTTGCGCCGGTTAGCTGTTCGCGCTGATGGACTTGCCGGCGGAATGCAGGTCGTTGCAGGCCTCGACGACCCGCTCCGCCATGGATGCCTCCGCCTTCTTCAGGTACGAGCGGGGGTCGTAGACCTTCTTGTTCCCGACCTCCCCATCGACCTTGAGCACCCCGTCATAGTTACTGAACATGTGCCCCGCCACCGGACGGGTGAACGCGTACTGCGTATCAGTATCAACATTCATCTTCACCACGCCGTACGACAACGACTCCTCGATCTCACTCTTGAGCGACCCCGAACCACCGTGGAAGACGAAATCGAAGGGCTTACTCCCCGCCGGCAGACCCAACTTCTCCGACGCCACCGCCTGACCATCCCGCAACACCGACGGACGCAACTTCACATTCCCCGGCTTGTACACACCATGAACATTGCCGAACGTCGCCGCCAGCAGGTACCCCTCCGTCCCCAACGCATCGACCGTCTTCCCGAAGTCCTCATCACTGGTGAACAGCTTGTCGTTGATCTCATTCTCGACGCCGTCCTCCTCACCACCGACCACACCGATCTCGATCTCCAAGATGATCTTCGCCGCCTTACACTTGGCCAGAAGCTCCTGCGCGATCTCCAGGTTCTCCTCCAGCGGAATCGCCGACCCGTCCCACATGTGCGACTGGAACAACGGATTCAGGCCCCTGTCCACCCGCTCCTGCGAGATCGCCAGCAACGGACGCACCAACCCGTCCAACTTGTCCTTCGGGCAGTGATCGGTGTGCAGGGCGACCGTCACGTCGTACTTCGCCGCCACCACATGCGCGAACTCCGCCAACGCCACCGCACCGGTCACCATGTCCTTGACACCCAGACCGGAACCGAACTCCGTACCACCGGTCGAGAACTGGATGATCCCGTCACTCCCGGCGTCGGCGAAGCCCTTGATCGCCGCATTGATCGTCTCACTCGACGTGCAATTGATCGCCGGATACGCGTAACCGTTGGTACGAGCGCGGTCCAGCATCTCCCGATAAGCCTCGGGGGTCGCGATGGGCATTCTGTCCTCCTGAGCGGTTCGACGGTTCCAGGTGAAAGACTAGTCCTCATGGAGCTCGCTGTCGGGCTGGTCGCCCTCGTCGCCACGGTTCTGGTGGTGAGCGCTTTCTGCGACCGCCTCGGTCTCGCCGCACCGCTGGTCCTGACGGTGGTCGGGATCGGCGCCTCGTTCGTCCCCTCGATCCCGGATGTGCCCCTGCATCCCGATGTCGTGCTGCTGGGCCTGCTGCCGCCGCTGCTCTACGCCGCGGCGTCGAGGGCCTCGCTCGTCGACTTCAAGCAGAACATCCGACCGATCGGGATGCTCTCGGTGGGACTGGTGCTGTTCACCGCCGCCGCGGTCGGCGTGGTGACCTCCTTCCTGCTCGACATCCCGTTCGCCGCGGGCCTCGCCCTGGGCGCCATCGTCGGGCCGCCCGACGCGGTCGCGGCAACCGCCGTGGGCCGGCGCATCGGCCTCCCGCGCCGGGTCACCACGCTGCTCGAAGGCGAGTCGCTGTTCAACGACGCCACGTCGATCGTGCTCCTCCGCACGGCCATCGCGGCGGTCGCGGGCACCATCGGCTTCTGGCAGGTGCTCGGCTCGTTCGCGCTGAGCGCGATCGGCGGCGTGGCGATCGGCGTGCTCGCGGCCGTCCTGATCCGATTCGCGCTGCGCCGGCTCACCGATCCGGTGCTCACCACCGGCATCACCCTGATCAGCCCGTGGATCGCCTACCTGCCCGCCGAGCACATCCACGGCTCGGGCGTCGTGGCGACGGTCGTCGCCGGGCTCATCGTCGCCTACAAGGCGACCACCGATCAGACGGCGATCGGCCGGATGTCCGCGCGGATCAACTGGAACACCATCCAGTTCCTGCTGGAGAACGCCGTCTTCCTGCTCATCGGGCTGCAGATGCGCACGATCTTCGAGGGTGCGAACGAGTCGGCCATCGGCTGGCCCCTGATAGTCGCCACCTGCGTCGCGGTGATGATCACCGTGATCCTCGCCCGCATGGTGTGGTGCGCGCCGTCCGCGCTGCTCGCCATCAAGGTCGACGATGCGAGTGAACGGCTCAGCGCCGGGGAGACGACGGTGCTCTCCTGGGCCGGCATGCGCGGCGTCGTCACGCTCGCGGCGGCCTTCATCCTCCCCGTGGACTTCCCGGACCGTGAGGTGCTGGTCTTCGCGGCCATGGTCGTGGTGGCCGGCAGCCTCCTCATCCAGGGCTCCACGCTCCCGGCCCTCGCCGGACTGCTCCGCGTGCAGGGTCCCAACGCGCGCACCGATGCGCTGCAGCAGGCCGTCGTGATGCGGTCTGCCCTGGGTGCGGGTCTCGCCCGGCTCGACGAGATCGCCGCCAGCCCGGAGAACACCGTTCCCACCACCGTCCTCGACGGGGTGCGTGAACACACGATCAGCCGCGAACGGGCGTTCTGGGAACGGCTCGGACCGGATGCCACGAACACCCCCGCCGCGCAGCTCCGTGCGGTCCGGTTGCAGATGATCGCCGCCGAGCGCGACGAGGTGCTCCGGATGCGCGATGCCGGCCAGGGCGACCACGAGGTGCTCGAACAGGTGCTCTCGAACTTCGACGTGGAGGAGGCGATGCTGGAGGTCTCGGCGGTCCGCAGCGAACGCATCGCGGTCGCCGAGCTGCTGACTCCGCCGTGGGCGCAGGACGAATGTGACCATCTTCGCGTGGCGGACGACTTCGCCGACCCCGTGCCGCTGAGCGAGACCTGCCTCGAGTGCGCCGAGTCCGGCCAGAACCCCGTCGCCCTCCGACTGTGCCTGACCTGCGGACACGTCGGCTGCTGCGACTCCTCGGAGGGCAAGCACGCGACCGCGCACTACGAACACACCAACCACCCGGTGATCCGCAGCTTCCAGCCCGGCGAGTCGTGGCGCTGGTGCTACATCGATGAACTGTTGAAGTAGAGCGGGCCTCGGGGCCGGTATTCTGGTCGCCGTGCCTCTCAACGACCTGACTCTGGCCGCCTCGACCACCATGCAGGCGTTCGCCCTCAAGGACATCACCGATCCGGTGGCGGTCCTCAACGCCTTCGGCGGCATCGCCCTGGTGGGCCTACTGCTGGTGGTGTTCATCGAGTCCGGCGTGCTCTTCCCCGTGCTTCCGGGCGACTCGCTGCTCTTCGTCGCGGGCCTGCTCAGCGCCGCCGGGACCGGCGCCGCCGTGGGCGAGGCCACGTACACCGGCTCGGCGATGTCGCTGCCGGTGTTGCTGATCGCGACGCCCATCGCGGCGATCCTCGGCTCGCAGGTCGGCTACTTCATCGGCCGCTTCGGCGGGGAGAAGTTCTTCAGCCCCGACGCGCGCTTCCTCAAGACCAAGTACCTGGAGGAGTCGCACGAGTTCTTCGAGAAGTACGGTCCCGCCACGCTGATCCTGGCCCGCTTCGTACCCTTCGTGCGCACCTTCGCGCCGATCGCCGCCGGCGCCGCGAAGATGCACTACGCCAAGTTCGTCACCTGGAACGCGATCGGCGCCGTGATCTGGGCGGACGGCATCCTGCTCCTGGGCGTGTGGCTCGGCAAGATCGACTTCGTCCGCGCCCACATCGACATGATCTTCATCGGCATCGTGCTGGTCTCGGTGCTTCCCATCGTCCTGGGCGTCGTGAAGAAGTACCTCGCGGGGCGGCGCGACGCCGCCGCCGACACCGGCGCCTAGGGCCCGCCCGTGCTCGACTTCGTCCAGACCGCCGGGCCGGTGATGATCTGGCTCGTCGTGGCCGGTTTCGTCTTCTGCGAGTGCGCCTTCATCATCGGGCTGTTCCTCCCCGGCGATTCACTGCTGCTCACCGCCGGCCTGGCGATGGCGACGACCGGCCATTCCTCCCTGTCCGTGTGGGGCCTCGCGATCGCCGCGTTCCTCGCCGCGATCGTCGGCAACAACGTGGGCTACGGCATCGGCGTGAAGATGGGCGACCACGTGCTCGCCAAGCAGGACGGCCGCTACCTCAACGCGCACAACCTGCACCGCGTCAAGGAACTCATGGACCGGCACGGCTTCCTGTCCGTGCTCATCGCCCGCTGGATCCCGTGGGTGCGCACGCTGTGCCCGCTGGTCGCGGGCGCCGTGGGCATGGACAAGCGGAAGTTCACGGTCGCGTCGGTGCTCGGCTCGTTGATCTGGGCGCCGTTCCTGCTGCTCGTCGGGTACTACGCCTCGGCCGCTCTCGAGGACTACAAGTGGATCCTGCAGTGGGCGCTTCGCGGCATGGTCGTCATGCTGGTCGTCGGCACCGTCATCGGGATCGTCGGCTACCGCCGCGAGATGTCGAAGCCGAACGTCACCGTCGACCTCGATGACTGACGGCCCGCCCTCGAAAGGACCGAGATGACCGTCCTGCAGGCGCGCGACCTGTCGGTCGCGTACGCCGACCGCACCCTGTTCTCCGGCCTCGACCTGGTGATCGCGCCGGGCGACGTGGTCGGGCTGGTCGGCGCCAACGGGGCCGGGAAGTCGACACTGCTCAAGCTGCTGGCCGGGGTCGGCCCCGGCGGCGGGCCCGAGGTGACCGGCACCGTCGACCTCTCCCCCGCCGACGCCGAGGTCGGGTACCTGGCGCAGGAGCACGAGCGGCGTCCCGGCGAGACGGTCGCGGGGTTCGTGGCGCGGCGCACCGGGGTCGCGGCGGCGCAGGAGGCGATGGACGCGGCGGCGGAGGCCCTGGCGACCGACCCCGGCGAGGACCACTACACACCCGCGCTGGACCGCTGGCTCGCGCTCGGCGGCGCCGACCTCGACCAGCGGCTCGACGCGATCCTGTCCGACGTGGGGCTGGACGATCCGGAAGCGGAGATGACGGGGCTGTCGGGCGGGCAGGCCGCCCGCGCCGGGCTCGCCGCGGTGCTCGCCTCGCGGTACGACGTGCTGCTGCTCGACGAGCCCACGAACGACCTGGACCTGGCCGGCCTCGAGCTGCTGGAGCGCTTCGTCGTTGAGGGCTCAGGGGCTGCGGCGATTGCTCTGGTCTCGCACGACCGGGAGTTCCTGGCCCGGACGGTGACCGTCGTCGTCGAGCTCGATCTCGCGCAGCAGCAGATCGGCGTCTACGGCGGCGGCTACGAGGCCTACCTCGTCGAGCGGGAGGTCGCGCGGCGGCACGCGCGCGAGGAGTACGACGAATACGCCGGCAAGCTCTCCGACCTGCAGGATCGCGCGCAGATGCAGCGCAACTGGATGGAACACGGGGTGCGGAACGCGCGCCGGAAGATGAAGAACGGGGATCCCGACAAGGCCGGCCGCAAGGCGCGACTCGAGTCCACCGAGAAGCAGGCGTCGAAGGCGCGGCAGACCGAGCGGGCCATCGAACGGCTCGCCGTGGTCGAGGAGCCGCGCAAGGAGTGGGAGCTGCGGATGTCGATCGCCGCGGCGCCTCGTAGCGGCACGGTGGTGGTGACAGCGTCGGGAGCGTCCGTGGCGTATCCCGGCGCCGGGAGCGGGCCGAGTCGTAGCGGCCTGGTGGTGGGACCGGTCACGGTGAGCGTCGAGTACGGCGACCGGATCCTGCTGACCGGCCCGAACGGGGCCGGCAAGTCGACGCTGCTGGGGCTCCTGCTCGGCCGCATCGCCCCGTCCTCCGGGACCGTGACGCTCGGCTCCGGCGTCGAGATCGGCGAGGTCGACCAGGCTCGCGGGCGTTTCCTGTCCGACGGTGCCCTGCTGGACGCCTTCTGCGCGGAGGTGCCGGAGACGCCGCCGGCCGACGTGCGGACACTGCTCGCGAAGTTCGGCCTGCGCGGGCACCACGTGCTGCGCCCGGCGTCGTCGCTCTCCCCGGGCGAACGGACCCGCGCCGCGCTGGCCCTGCTGCAGGCCCGCGGGGTGAACCTGCTGATCCTCGACGAGCCGACCAACCACCTCGACCTGCCCGCGATCGAGCAGCTGGAGCAGGCGGTCGAGTCCTTCGACGGCACCGTCATCCTGGTCACGCACGACCGCCGGATGCTGGACACCGTCCGCGCGACGCGCCGTTGGCGCATGTCCGACGGTGCCCTGACCGAGGACTGAAGCCGGTCGGCTTGCGGCCAACAGAATCGACCACAGGTGTTGTCACATGTTTCTGTGACCTCTTGCACAGCGCTATAAGTCGACTTACAGTGAAGGTAGCCCACCGAGGAGACCGTCATGCCGCTACCTTCAGCCCGTCCGCTGCGCTCCCGGCGCTGGAAGATCGACCGCAACCGTGGATTGGACCCCGAAACCGACTTCGTCGAGATCGCCCGGAACCTCGGTACGTACGACTTCCCGTGGGACATCACGCAGGCACTGAGCTTCGCGCTGTTCCGGACCTACGCCGTCCCCAGCATCGGCCGCCTGCTCGCGGAGACGGGCGAGTTCACCGAGCGGGTGCAGAAGCGCTACGACGACACGGCCCTGCTCCTCGAGGTCCCGCTGCTGAAGGGCTTCGCCGACCCCGACGGGAAGGCGGCGATCCGGCGGATCAACCAGATGCACAAGATGTACGACATCTCCGACGACGACATGCGCTACGTCCTGTGCACCTTCGTCGTGGTGCCCGTGCGGTGGATCGAGGACTACGGCTGGCGCCGGCTCACCGAGGCCGAGAAGCTCGCGACCGTCCGCTACTACCAGACGCTCGGCAAGCACATGGCGATCCCGGACATCCCCGCGACGTACGAGGAGTTCGCCGAGTTCATGGACTCCTACGAGGCGGAACACTTCGCGTTCGACGAGGGCGCGCGCCGCGTCGCCGACTCCACCCTGAACCTGCTCAAGGCCTTCTACATCGCACCCGTGCGCCCGGTGATCGGCGTCTTCAGCCGCGCGCTGATGGATCCTCCGCTGCTGCGCGCCTTCCACTACGCCGACCCGGGCCCCGTCGTGCGCCGGCTCTCCGTCGGCGCGATGAAGCTGCGCGCGCGGCTCCTCTCCGTTCTGCCGTCGCGACGTACACCCGCGCTCGTGCGGAACAACCACCGGATCCGCAGCTACCCGAAGGGCTTCCGCACCGAGGAGCTGGGCACCTTCGCGCCGGGCTGCCCCGTGCACCGGAGTACCTCCACCGGTGCCACGGCTGCCGGAACCACCGCCGACGCACCGAGGCTGGAAGCGCACTAGGAGCGGCTCACGCCTCCCGACCGAGGATGTGGCGCCGGAGTGCCGGGATCACCAGGTCCCACGTCGCGGGCGGCGGGATCTCGTGCCCCGGGCCGTGCAGCACGAGCAGATTCGCGCGCGGGATCATCCGCGCCAGCTCCTCGCCGTGCGCGAGCGGGAACAGCGGGTCATCGGCGCTGTGGATCACCAGCGCCGGAGCCGCGATCGCCGCGGGATCGACGGGCGGCGCAGGCTCCACGAGGAAGTGGTTGTTCAGCGATGACTCCATGTTCCGCGTCCGGCGCACCTCGCGCGTCGCGATCGCCTGCGTCCGTTCCTCGTCGAGGCCGCCGGAACCGGCGTAGGGCCGCTCGACGTCCACCCGGTAGTCGATGACGGCGGCCTCGTTGGACCAGTCGACCGCCGGCGGCGCCTCCTCGAAGCTCGCCGCCACCGCGGGCGCCGGCCCCGGCAGCGGGGCGTGCTCGCCGCCCGCCGGGCTGGACTCGATCAGTGCCAGCGACAGCACACGCCGGGGCGAACCGACCGCCACCGTCTGGCCGATCCCCGCGCCCATGGACATCCCGACGACGTGTCCGGCGTCGATGCCGAGGGCATCGAGGATCCGCAGCGGATCGGCGGCGAGGTCGGCACCCGTGTAGTCCGGCGCGCCGGGTGGGGAGGTCGCGGACTCCCCGGTGTCGCGGTGGTCGTAGCGGATCACCTGCAGATCGTCGCCGGCGAGCAGCGTGCAGAACTCCGGCGTCCACCAGTCCATGGACTGCCCACCACCCGCGATGAGCAGCACCGCAGGGCCATCGGGCGCACCCCGGCGATCGACCGCGAGGGCGGTCCCGTCGACCTCGATGACCTGCATGCGACCTCCTCGGCCTCAGCCCCGCGCCAGCGCGGCCGCGGCTTCCATCGCCATCCAGCCGCCGATCTGCACGGACAGGTCGCGCTCGGGCGTCTGGCTGGACCGCACGGTGCCGCCGGTGAAGTACGCCGGTGTATCGGTCCCGCCGGGGATCCGGGCGTCGCGGGTCCAGTCCGCGGAGAAGAGCACCCTGCCGTCGAGTTCGCGGATACCGCGCCAGGCCGCCTCGGCGGAGGCGAAGACGATGTCCGCAGCGGCGGACCGTGCGTCCTCGGCGCCCGGCCCCCGTAGTGCGCGGGCGGCGAACGCGAGGTACCGGATGAGGATGCCGTTGAACAGACCACCGTCACCGCCGTCACCGCCGACGATCACGTCCCCCTCGGTCATGTGCTCGGCGACCGCGGCGATGAGTCCGGCCGCCCGGACGGCATGCGTGGGGGCCAGATCCGAGGAGAGTTCCGCATCCAGGCCGATGGCGACGCCCTGGTTGTAGGAGTACTTCTCGGGGTAGATCTTCCCGGCGTCCGGACCGCCGTCGTCACCGTCGACCCCGTCGTTGATCAGGCCGGTCTCGAGATCGAGCAGCCTGCGGTAGAGCCAGTCCGAGGTCTCCTCGGCCCGCTCGAACCTGCCCATCCGCGCGAGGAAGATGCCGGCCGGCCCGTTCGCCGGAGCGTTGAGGAACAGGCCCTTCGTGCGCCACGGGATGCCGCCGCCGGCCTCGGGTACCCACGCGTCGTACAGGACGTCCCGCAGCACCCGGAGCCGCCGTTGCGCGTTCAGCCCGGCGTGCCGCTGCGCGCGCTCCAGAGCGAGGCCCATCCAGGCCATGTCGTCGTAGTAGGAGTTGGTCACCCGAAACAGGTTCCGCACTCGGTGCCCCCGCGCGATGCGCAGCACCAGCTTGCGGGTGCTGGGCGCCCCGTCCCGCAGGTAGGCGTCCACCGCCACATCCAGCAGGTGCGCCTGCCACCAGTAGTTCCAACTGACGAACAGCGCCTCCCGCCGAGTCGCCGGGTAGGCGGGTGTGCCGAGCAGCGTGCCGGGGATCCCCCAGACGGGCTTCAAGTGCCGCTCGACCACCGCGGCCTGCGCCGCCGCTGCGCGCTGATTCCACTCGACCGAACTCATGCAGACATCACAGCACGAGAGTCCGACAAGCGCACGTCCCCGCAGGTCACACCCGCCGAAGCTCGCCCCATCAGAGACCCGACCGCGCGCCGGGTATCTGGTCAGGCCTGACCAGGTCGGGTAAACTGGACGCGTGAGCAACGCCGAGTTCAACATCTACGCCGCGAAGTCACAGTTCTCGCGGCTCGTGGCGCGTGCCGAGCAGGGGGACAGGATGACGATCACACGCAACGGAAAGCCGGTCGCCCGGCTCGTCCCGTACGTTCCCGATCGGCCGGTGCGCACTCCGGGCGTCTGGGCCGGTCGGGTCGAGATCGCCGACGACTTCGACGTGCTGACCGAGGCTGACCTCGAAGATTGGTACGGCGGCGAGTGAGGCTCCTCGCAGATACCCATGTCCTCCTGTGGTGGCTGGAGAACGATCTCCGCCTCCGGCCTGGCCACCGTTCACTGATCGAGAACGATGCGAACACCGTACTGGTGTCGGCGGCCACCGTCGCCGAGGTTTCGATCAAGGCCTCCCTCGGCAAGTTGATCGCTCCTGAGATGAGCGAGGACTTCCTCACCGCGCAGGGGTTCACACTGCTCCCGCTCAGCGTCCGTCATGCGCAGGCGATCCGCGACCTACCGTGGCATCACCGTGACCCCTTCGACCGCATGATGATCGCGCAGTGCCTGGTCGAGCAGGTGCCGATGCTCACGGTTGACGAGCAGATCCGCAAATACGGCATCGCCACCCGATGACATCTCGACGTCACCAGGCGGCGTCGAGGTCCGCGTGCTCGCGGATCCAGGCGTGCATGGCGATACCGGCGGCCACGCCCACGTTGATCGAGCGGGTCGAGCCGAACTGGGCGATCGACACCGTCGCCCCTGCGATGTGACGGGCGCCGCCGGAGACGCCCGGGCCCTCCTGCCCGAACAGGAGCAGGCACTTCTCGGGAAGGCGGGCTCGTTCGAGGGGCACCGAGCCGGGCAGGTTGTCGACGGCGACGATCGGCAGGTCGCGCGCGGCGCACCACGCGGCCAGGGCGTCCGTATCGGGGTGGTGGTGCAGATGCTGGTAGCGGTCGGTGACCATCGCGCCCCGCCGGTTCCACCGCCGCCGTCCGACGATGTGCACGGCCTCGGCGCCGAAGGCGTTCGCGGTCCGCACGACGGTCCCGATGTTGGCGTCGTGCCCCAGATTCTCGATCGCGACGTGGAACGGATGCCGGCGCGCATCCAGATCGGCGACGATCGCCTCCCGCGTCCAGTAGCGGTAGGCGTCGACGACGTTGCGGCGATCCCCCTCGGCCAGCAGCTCCGGGTCGTACCGCGGATCGGTGGGAGCCGGAACGCCGGGATGCTCGGAGGCCCACGGCCCCAGGCCGACGGCATGCGGTCCGGGCAGGCCCGTCACCCATTCGGTCGGCCCGAGCTCGTCGTCCGGGCCGGGCTCGGCGCCGGCCATCAGCCCGTCAGAGTCCGAGGTCTGCGAGGCCGAGCACCGAGCGGTACTCGAGTCCCTCGGCGGCGATGACGTCGGCGGCGCCGGTCGCGCGATCGACGACGGTGGCGACGCCCACGACCTCGGCGCCGATGTCACGCAGGGCGCGGACGGCAGTGAGCGGTGAGTTGCCGGTGGTCGTGGTGTCCTCGACGACGAGGACCCGCTTGCCCACGACGTCGGGCCCTTCCACCTGGCGCTGCATGCCGTGCGCCTTCGCGGCCTTGCGGACGACGAAGGCGTCGATCGGCCGGCCGGGGGAATGCATGACGGCGGTGGCCACCGGGTCCGCCCCCAGGGTGAGGCCGCCGACGGCGACGTAGTCCCAGTCGGCGGTGAGCTCGCGCAGCAGCGCGCCGATCAGCGGCGAGGCCTCGTGGTGCAGCGTCGCGCGCCGGAGGTCCACGTAGTAGTCGGCCTCACGGCCGCTGGACAGCGTGACCCGGCCGTGGACGACCGCCAGCTCGCGAACGAGCTCGGCGAGCCGTGCCTTGGCTGCGGGGTCGAGGGGCACGGAGTCGAGGGGCCCGGTCACCGTCCGGCCTCCCGACCGGAACGGACCGGCACCGGCTGGCCCGGGTCGCGCGGGCCGCCCGCGGTCACGACGCGGGCGTGTCCCTCCGGCGGGAGCACGCGCAGCAGGTCGCCGAAGCGCCGCACGGCCTCGAGCGCCTCGTCGAGATCCTCGGGATCGTCGGTGGCGGCCATGGACGCCAGGGTCCACTCGCCCTCGTTCCACAGCGACTCGATGTAGTCGGGCACCTGCTCGGCGAAGGTGATCATGCGCCGGTCCGCGACGCGGCGCGCGACCTCGGCGTTGTTCGTGTAAAGCACGCGGGGGCCCAGGGCGCCGAGCGTCTCCATGCCGGGCTCGCTGGGGCCGTGCCGGCCCTCGTGCCGCAGATCCAGCAGCGCGCCCGACGACGCGCCGCGGCTGACGGCCGCGATCGTCGCGACGTCCTGGAGGTCGAAGACGTAGGCGGCGGCGCCGAAGTAGCTGCCGTAGGCCACGTCGACGATCTCGGGATCGCCGGAGACCACCATGCCGCCGCGATGGAACTCGTCGCGCAACGACGGGTCCGTCCTGCTGTAGACGAACTCCCTCTCCGCGGCCCAATCGGCGCGCTCGGAGTGCATGTTGGGCGAGTGGCTGCGCTCATACCAGATGAGCGCGGCGGCGAGCGCCGCGCAGACCACCGCGAGAATCAGGAACACTACGTACGACATCGCCACCTACACTAGCGCGTCGACCGGCCGGTTCACCCGACAGACGGCGTTCCGGCGATGGAGATCTGACCGGCGTAGATCGCCAGGGCCGATCTGCCGTCGGCGCTGACCTGGATCATGACCACATCGCCGACCCTGAGATCGGACAGGGTGTTGCCGTGGGTGGTGGTCACCTGGGTCGTCGGACCCGTGTGCAGGACGACGGTGCCGCCGTCGGGGGCGGACCGCACCGTGATGGCCGCGGCCCCCACGGACGTCACCGCGCCGATCACCTCACGACCGGGGGTGATCGCGACGGAACGCTGGTCGTTCACCGAGACCCCCGCGGACTGGGCCGCGGGCAGAATGCGCCGCGAACTGCCGAGGTCCGCCGAGACGTGCAGCGCGTAGGCGATCCCCACCCCGACCACACCGATACCGAGCAGGCACAGGATCACCGCGGGCCACGGGCCGCGGACGCGAGCGTCACCCCCCACGGCGACCACCTCCTCGCGTTCGAACCTGCATCTCATGGTGCCCCTCGACAAGGGCGTCCTGCGCGAAACTATTCGCCATGTCTGAGACGGGGCTGTGAATGTGACGGGCGAATCTCTATGCACCCGCTAGCGTTATCGAAATGGGAAGACTCTGGCCACCACGATCCCTCACCGACGGCGACGCGCCGGACGCGCGGTTCACCCTCGCCAACGAGCGGACGTTCCTCGCGTGGATCCGGACGTCGCTGGGACTGATCGCCGCCGCGGTGGGCCTGGAGGCCTTCGCCCCGCAGGTCGTCTCCGGTGCGGTCCGGACGCCCGCCGTCGTGGTGCTGCTGATCGTCGCCGCCGGACTGGCGGGATATGCCTTCCGGCGCTGGCTGACGGTGGAGGCGGCGCTGCGCACGGGCCGCGACCTGCGCGGTTCGGCCGCCACGATCGTGCTCGCCGGGCTGCTCGTCCTCGCCGGGGCCGTCCTGGCCGCCTCGATGCTGATCAAGTGAGCGTGAGCGAACCGCCGACACTCGCGGAGGAGCGGACCCTCCTCGCCCGCGGGCGCACGGCGTTCTCCGTGGTCCTGACCTGCGCCCTCGTCGCGCACGCGTCCACCGACGTGCGGACCGTCGCGGCACCGTTGTGCCTGGCCGTGGCGGTGGTCTCGGTGGTGGCGCTGCGGCTGCGGGCGCCGAGGACCCAACTCCTCCTCACCGTCGCCGTGGTGGTGCTGGCCGCGGTCGGACTGCTGACGGCGGTGCACTGACACTGACCGGAACCGGGTCCTGGTGAGTGCGGACGAAGCATTTCCATCCTGATCACCAGCGGCCCGGTGCGCGACGTCAGCCGGCGTCGCGCACCCGGATCCCGACGGTGCCGCCGGCGCCCCGGCGGAGCTTGGAACCGGTCACGGTGAGCCACCCGAGCACGCCGTACTTCTTCGCGATCCGCGCCGCGGCATCGGCACCGTCGGTGATCTCGCCCGTCCCCGCCACCTCGGGGCCGGTGGTCTTCTTCCCGCGCGCATCGCAGGCCTGGACCAGCACGGCGGGGTTGCGCCGCAGCCGCTTGACCTTCCAGGAATCGGCGACGGTCCAGACCACGAGGTCGGCGCCGTCGCGCGCCGCCCAGAGCGGGGTGGCGACGGGGGTGCCGTCCTTGCGGAAGGTGGTCAGCAGGACGTACTTCGCGTCCGCGACGGTAGCGACAGTGGCGGTCATTCGCCCAGCGTAACCGGCCAGCACCCGGGCACGCTGCGGGCGATCCAGCCCGCGATCGCGGCGCCCACCTCGGCGGGCTTCTCCTCGCTCATCCAGTGGCCGGAGTCGATGATCACCTCGGTGAGGTCGGTGCACGCGGCGCGCATGGGGTCGGCGAGCCGGGTCCCGACGGTCTCGAGGATCGCGTCGTAGCGTCCGTGCAGGAACAACGCCGGCTTGTCGATCCGCCCGGAGTCCAGTTCCGTCTTCGCGTACTCGGCGTCGGCGCGGGCGTTGACGTACCAGGCGTTGGGTCCGGCCATGCCGTTCCGCTCGAAGGCCGCGACGTAGACCGCGTGGTCCTCGGGTGTGAGGACCGCCGGGTCGAGCGGCAGCTGCGGGACCGGACCGCCGCCGAACCAGCCCCCGTTGCGAGTGATGACCGCGGTCGGCGCCGGACCGTCGAGGTGCCGCGGGTGGCCGCTGCGGAAGAGTGCGGCGACCAGGCCGGGCAGGTCGCTCTCGAACTGGGCCGTCGCCTCGTCGAAGGACTTGAGGTAGTGCACCTGGTAGTCCCACTGGCCGTAGGGGTACTGGTCGGCGGGGTACTTCTCGCGGTCGATCAGGTCGAAGGGGGTGGGTCCGCTCGCCGGGAAGTGCGGCACGTTCAGCGAGGCCACGGCGTCGACGACCGCGGGATGGTGGGTGGCGATGTTCCAGACCACGGGCCCGCCCCAGTCGTGCCCGATCCAGATCGCGCTCGACCGGCCGAGCCCGGCGAGCAGCTCCAGCATGTCGGTGACCGCCTCCTCGCGGCGGTAGGCGCTCTTGTCCGGGTGCACCGTCGACGATCCGTAACCGCGCATGTCCGGCGCCACGCACCGGAAGCCGAGCGCGCCGAGCGCGCGCAGCTGGTGCCGCCAGGTGTAGCCGAGCTCGGGCCAGCCGTGCACGAAGATCAGCAACGGACCGTCGACCGGACCGGAGGCGAGATAGGCGGTGGTGTGGCGGGCGGTCCGCACGACGTGCGGCGTGAGCGTGGTCATGGCTCCACCCTGACACGTCCCGCGAATGCTTGCCCCCGCGCCGTCGGCGGCACACTATTTGAGACATGCCTCACGTGATCGTTCAGAACTGCTGCAACGACGCCTCCTGCGTGCCGGAGTGCCCCGTGGACTGCATCCACCCGACGCCCGACGAGCCCGGATTCGCCACCGCCGAGATGCTCTACATCGACCCGGACGTGTGCATCGACTGCGGCGCGTGCATCGACGCCTGTCCGGTCTCGGCGATCACCACCGACTACGAGCTGACCGCGGAGATGGCCCCGTTCGAGGCGATGAACGCCGACTACTACCGGGCCGTCGGGTCGGCGGCCGACCTCGACCATCCGTACGCCGATCCGCAGCTCGGCCGCCGCCGCCCGCCCGACGGCGCCGCTCCCCTGCGGGTCGCGGTGGTGGGCGCCGGTGCGGCGGGGCACTACGCGGTGAGCGAGTTGCTCAGCCGCATCGATGTGCGCGCCGAGATCGACGTCTACGAGCGGCTGGCCGAGCCGGGCGGCCTGGTGCGGTTCGGCGTGGCCCCCGACCACGGGGAGACGAAGAGGGTGCAGGAGCAGTTCGCGGTGGCCCGGGCGCGGAGCGGGGTGAGACTGCACCTCGGGGTCGCGGTCGGCTCGAACGTCACGCACGAGGAGCTGGCCCGGACCCATCACGCGGTGATCTACGCGGTGGGGGCGCTGCACGGGCGGCCGCTGCCGTTGCCGGGTGGCCACCTGCCCGTCGTCGCGGCCGCCGCCGACTTCGTGGCCTGGTACAACGGTCACCCCGATTTCGCCGATCTCGCCGTCGACCTCACGCACGAGCGGGTCGTCGTTCTGGGCAACGGCAACGTCGCCCTCGACGTCGCGCGGATCCTCACCGCCGATCCGGAGGTCTTCGTGGGAACGGACATGTCCGACGCGGCCCTCGATGCCCTGCGCGCCTCCCGCGTGCGGGAGGTCGTCGTCCTCGCCCGACGGGGCCCGGACCATGCCGCCTTCACGACGCCCGAGCTGGTGGGGCTGTCGCGAACGGTGCCGGTGGTGGTGCACCCCGCCGATCTCGAGCACGTCGACGCGGAGCCCGCCGATCCGCAGGCCCGGCACTACCGCGCGCAGAAGCTGGACCTGCTGCGCGCCCTCTCCGCCGCACCCGCGCCGGCCGCCGACGGGCGTCGGGTGGTGCTCCGGTTCGGCACGCCGCCGGTCGCCATCACGCAGTCCGACGGTGCCGCCACCGTCACTTTCGACGACCACGGCACGGAGTCGGGCCTGGACTGCGGCCTGGTGCTCGCGGCGATCGGCCTGCGCGGCACCGCCGTTCCGGGCGTCCCCTTCGACGAGGCGGCCGGGGTCATCCCCAACGCCGGCGGCCGGGTCCTCGGTCCCGACGGTGCCCCCGTCCCCGGCGTGTACGTGGCCGGGTGGATCAAGCGCGGGCCCACCGGCGTGATCGGGACGAACCGCTACGACGCCCGCGGCACCGTCGACGCCCTGGTGACGGACTTCCACGCCGGGCTGCTCACCGCCGAGTAGGACACGAAAGCGGGCGCGACCGAGATGGTCGCGCCCGCTTCGTCGGGTGATCTAGCTGATGATCAGCCGCTCGCCATCGGGCGAGAGGGTGACCTTCACGGCGTCACCGTCGCGGACATCGCCCGCGAGGAGGGCCTTGGCGAGCTGGTCGCCGATGGCCTGCTGCACCAGGCGGCGCAGCGGCCGGGCGCCGTAGAGCGGGTCGAAACCGCGCTCCGCGAGCCAGCCCTTGGCCTCGTCGGAGACCTCGAGCTCGAGCCGGCGCTGGCTCAGCCGCTTGCGCAGCTGGTCCAGCTGGATGTCGACGATGCCGGTCAGCTGGTCCGAGCTCAGCGAGTCGAAGATCAGCACATCGTCGAGCCGGTTGATGAACTCGGGCTTGAACTTCGCGCGCACCGCGGCCATCACCTGTTCGGGCGTGCCGCCCGCGCCGAGGTTCGACGTGAGGATCAGGATCGTGTTGCGGAAGTCCACCGTGCGGCCTTGGCCGTCGGTGAGCCGGCCCTCGTCGAGCACCTGCAGCAGCACGTCGAAGACGTCCGGGTGCGCCTTCTCGACCTCGTCGAACAGCACCACCGTGTAGGGGCGGCGCCGCACGGCCTCGGTCAGCTGGCCGCCGGCCTCGTAGCCGACGTACCCGGGAGGCGCGCCGACGAGCCGTGCGACGGAGTGCTTCTCGCCGTACTCGGACATGTCGATGCGCACCATGGCGCGCTCGTCGTCGAAGAGGAACTCCGCGAGCCCCTTCGCCAGCTCCGTCTTACCCACGCCGGTGGGGCCGAGGAACAGGAACGAGCCGGTGGGCCGGTTCGGGTCCGCGACGCCGGCGCGGGTGCGGCGCACCGCATCCGAGACCGCCGTGATCGCGGCCTCCTGGCCGATCACGCGCTTGCCGATCTCCGACTCCATGCGCAGCAGCTTCGCCGTCTCGCCCTCGAGCATGCGGCCCGCGGGGATCCCGGTCCACGAGGAGACCACGTCGGCCACGTCGTCCGGGCCGACCTCCTCCTTGAGCATGACCTCGCCGTCGGAGGCGGCACCGGACTTCTCGACGGCGGCCTGGAGTTCCTTCTCCAGCGCCGGGATCTGCCCGTAGCGCAGCTCAGCGGCCCGGCCGAGGTCACCGTCGCGCTCAGCGCGCTCCGACTCGCCCTTCAGCGTCTCCAGCTGCTCCTTGAGCGAGCGCACCGAGTCGATGGCGCCCTTCTCGTTCTGCCAGCGGGAGGTGAGCTGGGCCAGCTTCTCCTTGTGGTCGGCGAGCTCGCCGCGCAGCTTCTCCAGCCGGTCCTTCGACGCGTCGTCGGACTCCTTCGACAGCGCCATCTCCTCGATCTCGAGGCGACGGACCAGGCGCTCCTCGGCGTCGATCTCCTCGGGCCGCGAGTCGATCTCCATCCGCAGGCGCGAGGCGGCCTCGTCGACGAGGTCGATCGCCTTGTCCGGCAGGAACCTGCTGGTGATGTAGCGGTCGGACAGGGACGCGGCGGCGACCAGCGCGGAGTCGGTGATGCGCACGCCGTGGTGCACCTCGTACCGCTCCTTGAGGCCGCGCAGGATGCCGACGGTGTCCTCCACGGACGGCTCGCCGACGAAGACCTGCTGGAAGCGGCGCTCGAGTGCGGCGTCCTTCTCGATGTACTGGCGGTACTCGTCGAGCGTGGTGGCACCGACGAGCCGCAGCTCGCCGCGGGCCAGCATCGGCTTGATCATGTTGCCCGCGTCCATCGCGGAGTCGCCGGTGGCACCGGCGCCGACGATGGTGTGCAGCTCGTCGATGAAGGTGATGATCTGGCCGGAGCTGGCCTTGATCTCGTCGAGGACGGCCTTGAGCCGCTCCTCGAACTCGCCGCGGTACTTGGCGCCCGCGACCATCGAGCCGAGGTCGAGCGAGATCACCGTCTTACCGCGCAGGGACTCGGGCACGTCGCCCGTGACCACGCGCTGGGCCAGGCCCTCGACGATGGCAGTCTTGCCGACGCCGGGCTCGCCGATCAGGACCGGGTTGTTCTTGGTACGGCGGGACAGCACCTGCACGACGCGACGGATCTCGTTGTCACGCCCGATGACCGGGTCGAGCTTGCCCTCGCGGGCGCGCGCGGTGAGGTCGGTCGAGTACTTCTCCAGAGCCTGGTACTGGCCCTCGGGGTTCTCCGAGGTGACCTTCGCGCTGCCGCGGACGGCGGTGAACTTGTCCCGGATCTCCTGCGGCGTGGCGCCCGCGGAGGTCAGCACCTGCGCCGCCTGCCCGCCGGCCTCGGCGAGGCCGTAGAGCACGTGCTCGGTCGAGACGAACTGGTCGCCCATCTCGGTGGCGAGCTTCTGCGCCTCACTGATGGACGCGATGGACTCGCGGCTGAGCTGCGGCGTGGTGGTGGATCCGCTCGCCTTCGGCGCCCGGTCCACGAGATCCTGCGCGCGGTTGCGGATGGTGACGGGGTCGACGCCGACCGCCTTGAGCAGCGGCGCGGCGATCCCGTCGGTCTGGTCGAGCAGCGCCACCAGCAGGTGCGCCGGAGAGATCTCCGGGTTACCCGCGGCGGACGCCGCCTGCAGGGCCGAGGTCAGCGCGGCCTGCGTCTTCGTGGTGGGCTGGAACGAATCCAACGTGATCCTCCTGGGTCGTCTCGAACACGGTCGTACACCCTGAGCCTTCTCCGCTCAAGTATGCCTTCTGTATCCATCAACCGCCAGAGACTTGAGCCTATTCCGCTCAACCCGATGGATCGACGGTGACGCCCACCACACCGTCCTGTCGGGAACGGCCCGTGCGCCCGACCAGCTGTCTACGCCAGGGCGGCGACGCGCTCCGCCAGCTTCTGATGGGTGGCGGCGTCGGGATGGCCGTCGGCGCTCGACCCGTAGACCCATCCCTCGCTGAGCGGGGAGATCACGGACACCGACGGATCGACCGCGCGCGCCGCGCTCACGATCGCGGACTCGGTCGCGCGGGCATCGGGGCCGCTGCCGCGAACCGACGGGAAGACGGTGATCAGCGCGACCCTGGCGTTCGGCGCCTGCGAGCGGACCGTCGAGATCACCTGCCGCACCTGGCCGTCGATCACGGACGGCGATGCACCCACGTCGTTGGAGCCGGCCTGCACCACGACCAGCGCCGGATCACGCTCCGCGAGTTTCGCGGCCCGGGTCAGGCCGGCGATCGCGCCGTCGTTGTAACCGGCACCGCCGCGGGCGCTGAGGTAGACCGAGCGGCCGGCGATGGCGCTGATCATCCGCGGATAGGCGACCACTCCCGCGACCTCGTAACCGGTGGAGATCGACGCGCCGATCACGACGATGGGCCGCGAATCGGTGGTGCGCACGGCGCTGCCCGGATCGGCGGCGACATGACCGGTGGACGCTCCCACCGAAGCGATCACCACGGCTCCGATTCCGACCATTGCACCCACACGCGACACGCCCATGCCGAGAATCTTGACACAACAGATGCCACATGCATAACGTCCGCGACTTCATTCACAGAAACATCATGTGCACCATGCGCGTCGTCGGCGCCGCCGGGCGTCTACGTCCCCGGCCACCTCAGGATGTCGGGTTCATACGCCACAGACGTGCGCCACGACATGTCTGTAGCTCCACAACCCAACATCCTGAGCCGCCAGCGCCCGGGCGCCGCAGCCGGCGCCGGCACAGGCGGATCAGGGAAGGATCAGACCAGGCCCGAGACCCGCTCGGCGAGGCGCTCGTGGGCGGCGGCGCCGGGGTGTCCGTCGCCGGCCGCACGGTAGGTCCAGCCCTCGCTGAGCGGGGAGATCACGATGACGCCCGGGTCGACGGACCGCGCGGCACCGATGATCGCGGCATCCGTATTGCGCGCCGCGGCACCGCGATGAATCGAGGGGAAGACCGTGACCACGGCGATCTTCGCGCCGGGCGCCTGCTGGCGCACCGTCGAGACGACCTCGCGCACCTGGCCCGCCACGAGCGCAGGCGGCGCGCCGACGTCGTTGGTGCCCGCCTGCAGCACGACCAGCTCCGGGTTCTTCGCGGGCAGGTTCGCGGCGCGGGTCAGGCGTCCGATGGAACCGTCGGCGTAGCCGGCACCCACCCGGGAGCTCACCTGCACCGGGTGACCCGACAGTGCTGCGAGCCGGCTCGGGTAGGCCTGCGCGGCCGAGACCGCCTTGCCCGAGGAGACGGAGGCGCCGATGACGACCACCGAACGGCCGGGCGAGGCCGCCTGCGCAGGCGCCAGGGCCGCCCCGGTGATCGGCTTGGCGACGGGCTGCGCGGCGACGGACTTCACGACGGGCCGCGCGGCGGCAGGCTTGGGCACGACGACCGGCTTCGCCCGCTGCACCACAGCCGACGCGGCGGGACCGGCCGCGGGCACCGTCGGACCCGCGTCGGCGGACGCGGCCCCCACGGCGAACGGCGCGAGGGCGATACCGGCGCCGAAGGCGATGCCGTACCCGATGCGGCGCACGCGGCGACCGACTCGCAAAGCGACCATGGCGGTGGAACCCTCTCGTCGATCCCCTCGGCACGAGGTGTGCGCGCCCGGGTAGAAGATACTCGACGGCCCGCCACCGGCGTCACACGGGGCGCGGTGTGCGCACGAGGATGTGGCGGGCCTAAAGCCGCAGGTAGGATGGGGCCGTCAGGTGGCCTTCGGAAGGCAGGAGCGAGCGGCAGTGGGTGCGCATGCACGGCACGGTCTGGCCCAGATCGTGGCCGACCTCCGGCCCGTGGCCGACGACTTCACCAAGGCCCTGTTCGCGCGGCTGTTCGCGATGGACCCGTCGCTGCGCGAGCTCTTCCCCGCCAACATGTCGGGACACCGCGCGACCTTCCTGCGCGTGCTCGAGCACGTCTTCACCTCCGTCGCCGAGACCGAGCAGCACGACGATCTGATCGAATTCCTGGCGCAACTCGGCCGCGATCACCGCAAGTACGGGCTGACCGAGGCGCACTACGCCACGATGTCGGCGGCGCTCATCGCAGAGGTGCACGCCGTCTACGAGCCGCACGGCGGCCTGGACGAGGAGGACGCCGCGGTTCTCGAGCAGGGCGTGCAGCTGCTGACCGGCGTCATGCGCGGCGGCGCTCACTCCGACCCCACGCCCGCCCGGCGCACGGCCCGCGTGGTGGAGGTGCTGCGCCCGCACCCCGGTCTCTCCGTGGTCCGGCTCGTCGCCGACGAGCCGCTCCTGTTCCGGCCCGGCCAGTACGTGGAGACCCAGATCCCGCAGATGCCGCGGGTGTGGCGGCCACTGTCGCTCGCGATGCCGCCGAACACGCAGGGACAGATGGAGTTCCACATCCGTGCCGTGCCGGGCGGGTACCTCTCCAGCACCGTCTTCGCCGAGACCCGGCCCGGCGACGTCTGGCAGTTCGGGCAGGTCCACGGGCTGCTGCGGCCCGACGGTGACCGCCCCGTCACCATGATCGCCGGCGGGACCGGCCTCGCGCCGATGAAGTCGATCCTGCTGGCGCTGTCCATGAACGCGAACAACCCCGACGTGCACCTCCTGGTGGGGGCGCGATCGCCGGGGTTGTTGTACGACGCGGACTCGCTGGCCGCGCTCGCGGCGACGAATCCGTGGCTGCGGGTCACGCAGGTGACCGACGCGCGCACGGACCCGTGGTGGCTCAAGCGTCCTGCCACGGGTCACCGCGCGCTCCCCCTGCGGCACGGCTCGCTGGTCGACGCCATGTCCGGCCTGGATCTGGCCGGACACCGCGTGCTCATCGCGGGCCCCCGGGGGCTGCTGCGGGCCGCGAGCGACGCCGCGGTGGCGCGGGGCGCCGATCCGCAGGACCTGGTGCACGACCCGCTCTGACCCACTCCCGGACCGGGGAGCGGGTCCGGCCGATCAGCTCTTGCGGCGGCTGCGGGGCTGCCAGAGCACCATGGCTGAGCTCTTCGGCACGTGCACCAGCTCACCGCCGGAGCGGCGCGTGGCCTCGACCTGCGCCGAGAGCTCCTCGACCCGGCGCTGCAGCGCATCGACCTGATTCGTGAGGTCGATGATCCGCTTGATGCCGGCGAGGTTCACGCCCTCGTCCTGCGAGAGGCGCTGAACCTCCCGCAGCAGTTCGACGTCCCGCGAGGAGTAGCGCCGTCCCCCGCCCGCCGACCGCTCGGGCGTGACGAGCCCGAGACGGTCGTACGTGCGGAGGGTCTGCGCGTGCATCCCGGCGAGCTGCGCGGCCACCGAGATCATGAACACGTGGGCGTCCGGATCATCGGGGAAACGCTGGTCGACGTTCATCGCTGCACCGCACCGCTTCCCGCCCAGCCGCCCCGCGGGTCGAAGCCCGCGGCACGCTCGGCCTCGGCGTAGGCGCGCAGCGCCTCCTGCGCCCGCTCGTCGAGCGAGCCCGGCACCGCGACCTGGACCTTGACGAGCAGGTCGCCGTGTCCTCCCGCCCGCTTCGGCACGCCGCGACCGCGCACCCGCAGGGTGCGCCCGTCGGTGGTGCCGGCCGGGATCTTCACGCCCACCGGCTGTTCCAGCGTGGGGACGGTGACGGTGGCCCCCAGCGCCAGCTCCGCGAAGCTGACGGGCAGGGTGACGAGCAGATCGTCACCGTTGCGGGTGAAGACCTCATCGGCTCCGACGTGGACCGTGACGAACAGGTCGCCCGACGGTGCCCCGCGCATCCCCGCCTGCCCCTGGCCGGCCAGGCGGATGCGCTGGCCGTCCTTGACGCCGGGCGGGATCTTCACGTTCACCGTGCGGGTACGCACGGTGACGCCGGTGCCCGTGCAGTCGGGGCAGGGGTCGTCGATCACCGAGCCGGTACCGCGGCAGTCCGGGCAGGGCTCGGAGAAGCTGAACGCACCCTGGTTCCGGCTGACGAGTCCGGAGCCGTTGCAGGTCTGGCACACCCGCGGACTGGTGCCCGGCTTGGCACCGGACCCGTGGCAGGTGATGCACGGCGAGGGCGAGGTCAGCGTGATCGGCGTGGTCACCCCCAGCGTGGCGTCCCGGAAGCCGAGCGTGAGCTCGGACTCCAGGTCGCTGCCGCGGCGCGGCCGCGAGGGCTGCGGACCGGGGCCCGCGCCCGCACCGCCGCGGTTGAACAGGCCCTCAAAGATGTCCCCGAAGCCGCCCCCGCCGTTGCCGGTGGCGGCACCGTCGAAGATGTCCGAGAAGGAGAACCCGCCCGCACCGCCGCCGGCGTTGCCGAATCCGCCGGAGCCGAAGCCGCCGCCGCCCGCACCGCCGGAGCCGAAGCGACCGCCGCCGAAGAGGCGCCGTGTCTCGTCGTACTCCTTGCGCTTGGCCGGATCGGACAGCACGGCATGCGCCTCGGAGACCCGCTTGAACCGTTCCTCGGCCTGCGTGTTGCCCGGATTCGCGTCCGGGTGCAGCTCGCGGGCCAGCTTGCGGTAGGCCTTCTTGATCTCGTCGGCACTCGCGCTGGAGCTGACGCCCAGCTCCTTGTAGAAGTCCTGTTCAACCCATTCCCTCTGTGCCACTGGGCATCACCTCCTTTCTATGACTCGTCCTGCTCGGACTGCACCTGTGCGTCCGCCGGACGGTCCGTGACGGCGACCATCGCATTGCGGATCACCTTGCCATCGATCTGATATCCCTGGCGCAGGACCGCCCCCACCACGGGGTCGGACCCGTCGCCCTCGTGCTGCACGGCCTCGTGGATGGCGGGATCGAAATCGTCGCCCTCCGCGCCGAAGGGCTCGAGGCCGAGACCCTTGAGCACGCCGTCGAGCTTGTCGGACACGGACTTCAGGGGTCCGGCCTCGAGGTCGCCGTGGCTGCGGGCCCGGTCCAGGTCGTCCAGGACCACCAGCAACTCGCCGACCACGAAGGCCTTGCCCGCGGCCCGGGCGTCGATCACCTCGCGCGCGGTCCGCTTGCGGTAGTTGGCGAACTCCGCCGAGACGCGTTGCAGGTCCGCGGTGAGTTCCGCCTCCTTGCTCGACGGCGCCCCCTCCACGACCTCGGCCTCAGCGGCAGTGTCGTCCGGCCCGGCCGGGGCCGCGGCGGATTCCTCCGCCACGGCCTCGGCGGTCACCTCGTCCGGTTCCACCGGATTCTCGGGGCTCGTCATTACTTGGCGTCCTTCGGATCCTCGTCCACGACCTCGGCATCGACGACACCGTCGTCCTGCTGAGCGCCGGCGGCACCGTCGGCCTGCGCCTCGGCACCGGCCTGCGCGTACAGCGCCTGGCCCAGCTCCTGCGACTCGGCGGAGAGCTTCTCCACGGCGGCCTTCACGGCGGCGATGTCAGTGCCCTGCAGGGCCTCGTTCGCGGCCTTGATCGCGGCCTCGACCTTCGTCTTGTTCTCGGCCGGGACCTTGTCCTCGTTCTCCTTGAGGAACTTCTCGGTCTGGTTGACCAGCGACTCGGCCTGGTTGCGGGTCTCCGCCTCCTCGCGACGAGCCTTGTCCTCCGCGGCGTGCGCCTCGGCGTCCTTGATCATCCGGTCGATCTCCTCCTGCGACAGCCCGCTGCCGTCGGAGATCTTGATGGTGTTCTCCTTGCCCGTGCCCTTGTCCTTCGCGGTCACGTGCACGATGCCGTTGGCGTCGATGTCGAAGGTGACCTCGATCTGCGGCACGCCGCGCGGCGCCGGCGCGATACCGGTCAGCTCGAAGCTGCCGAGCAACTTGTTGTGCGCAGCGATCTCACGCTCGCCCTGGAAGACCTGGATCTGCACCGACGGCTGGTTGTCGTCGGCCGTGGTGAAGGTCTCGGACCGCTTCGTGGGGATGGTGGTGTTGCGCTCGATGAGCTTGGTCATCACGCCGCCCTTGGTCTCGATGCCGAGGGACAGCGGGGTGACGTCGAGCAGCAGTACGTCCTTGACCTCGCCGCGCAGCACGCCGGCCTGGAGCGCGGCGCCGACGGCCACGACCTCGTCCGGGTTGACGCCCTTGTTGGGCTCCTTGCCGCCCGTGAGCTCCTTGACCAGATCGGTCACGGCGGGCATACGGGTCGAGCCACCGACGAGCACGACATGGTCGATGTCGCCCACGGAGATGCCGGCGTCCTTGATGACCGCCTGGAACGGGGTGCGGGTGCGCTCGAGCAGATCACTGGTGATCTTCTGGAACTCGCTGCGGGTGAGGTTCTCGTCGAGGAACAGCGGGTTCTTGTCCGCGTCCACCGTGATGTACGGCAGGTTGATCGAGGTGCTCTGGCCCGAGCTCAGCTCGATCTTCGCCTTCTCGGCGGCCTCGCGCAGACGCTGCATGGCCATCTTGTCCTTGGTCAGGTCGATGCCGTGCTGCGCCTTGAACTTCTCGACCAGCCAGTCGACGATGCGCTGATCCCAGTCGTCACCACCGAGGTTGTTGTCGCCCGAGGTCGCCCGGACCTCGACGACACCGTCGCCGATCTCCAGCAGCGAGACGTCGAAGGTGCCGCCACCGAGGTCGAAGACCAGGATGGTCTGCTCCTTCTCGCCCTTGTCCAGGCCGTACGCGAGCGCGGCGGCGGTGGGCTCGTTGACGATGCGGAGCACGTTCAGGCCCGCGATCTGGCCGGCTTCCTTGGTGGCCTGGCGCTGTGCGTCATTGAAGTACGCGGGCACGGTGACGACGGCGTCGGTCACGTCCTCGCCCAGGTACGCCTCGGCGTCGCGCTTGAGCTTCATCAGCGTGCGAGCGCTGATCTCCTGGCTCGTGTAGTCCTTGTCGTCGATCTTCTGCGTCCAGTCGGTGCCGATGTGGCGCTTGACGGAACGGATGGTGCGGTCGACGTTCGTGACGGCCTGGTTCTTGGCGGGCTGCCCCACCAGGACCTCGCCGTTGCGCGCGAAGGCGACCACCGACGGGGTGGTCCGCGAGCCCTCGGCGTTCGCGATCACGACCGCCTCGCCGCCCTCGAGGACAGCGACGCACGAGTTGGTGGTGCCGAGGTCGATGCCTACTGCACGTCCCATATTTTGATTGCCTCCTGGTTGCGGCCGCATGCGGCCGATGGTTTCTTCCTACGGACTGGACTTCAGCGCCCCCGGCTCAAGGGACGAACGCTTCCGTTCTACCCCATTGAGTGGATCACGCTCAAGTAGTACGCACTGTCCAACGGGCGGCTCCGCGGAAATGTTCCCGATTCGCGAAAAAAGTTGAGCGTATATCACTCAAGAAGAGTCGGCCCAGGTCAGGAGCGCACCGCGACGGAAGCGGCCCGCGCGGCACCGTCGGACCAGTAGCGTCGGGGGCGCATCCCCAGCCGACCGAGGAGATCCATGTACCGCCTGACCGTGCTCTACAACCAGCCCACCGACCCCGCGGCCTTCGACGAGTACTACACGACCACGCACCTGCCGCTCGCGGCGAAGCTGCCGGGCCTGCGGAGTGCCGCGGTCTCGAAGGGCGACACGCTGGACGGCAGCACCCCGGACGTGTATCAGGTCGCGGAGCTGTACTTCGACAGCAAGGCGGACCTTCTCGCCGCACTGACCTCGGACGCCGGCCGCGAGGTGAGCAAGGACGTCGCCAACTTCGCGACCGGCGGTGCCTCGATGGTCTTCACAGAGGTCACCGAGGTCGCGCTGTAGGCCGGGCGGCCGCCCCCGCGGATCAGCCCCCGTCCGACGACCGCGCGGCCCGGGCGTCGTCGCCGAGCGAACGGAGGTGCTCCCAGGCGTCCGCCACGATCTCGCGCAGCTCGGTCCGACGGGGCCGCCACCCGAGTTCCGCGATCGCCCGCCGCGACGAGGCGACGAGGACCGCGGGGTCGCCGGCGCGACGGGGCCCCTCGACGGTGGGGATGGGCAGGCCGGTGACCTCGCGGCAGACATCGATCACCTGGCGCACCGAGTAGCCCGCACCGGAGCCCAGGTTGTAGACGTCGTGCCGCCCGGGCTCGGCGTGGCCGAGCGCGAGGACGTGCGCGTCGGCGAGGTCGGCGACGTGGATGTAGTCCCGCACGGCCGTCCCGTCGGCCGTCGGGTAGTCGGTCCCGAAGACCGAGATCGACGGACGGTACCCGAGCGCGGTCTGCAGGACGAGCGGGACCAGGTGCGTCTCGACGGCGCGGTTCTCCCCGAACCCCCGGTACGCGCCCGCGACGTTGAAGTACCGCAGGGAGACCGCCGCGAGCCCGTGTGCGCGGGAGTACGAGCCGATCGCCGCGTCGATCGCGAGCTTGGTCGCGCCGTACGGATTGGTGGGCGCGGTCGGCGCGCCCTCGGTGATCGGGACGCGTTCGGGTTCCCCGTACACCGCCGCCGTCGAGGAGAACACCAGGCGCGGGGTCCCCGCGAGCCGCATCCCCTCCAGCAGCGCCAGCGAGGTGACCACGTTCCCGTACCAGTACTGCTCGGGCGCCACGACCGACTCCCCCACGAGCGACCGCGCCGCGCAGTGGATCACGCCGTCGAACGGGTGGGCGGCGAGGAGCGGTGCCGCGGCGTCCCGGACATCGCCCTCCACGAACTCGGCGCCGCCCGGGATCGCGTCCCGGTTGCCCGTGATCAACGAATCCAGCACGGTGACCTCGTGTCCGCGCTCGATCAGCACCTGGGCGCACACGCTGCCGACGTATCCCGCGCCGCCCGTGACCAGTAGCCTCATCCTCGTCCTCCTTCTCGCCGGACCGTCGCCGCCCGGCGGTGGTCGCCGCGCCGTCGCGGCCACCCGTCATGACCGCCCGTCACGGCCGGTCACCGCAGGTGCGCACCGGCGCCCGCGCGTATCACGTGGACCACGGGCCGCGGATACCCCGCAGCCCCGACGGTGCCCGGCAGGTCCGCGCGCAGGCCGTCGACCGCGCCCGCGGGAACGATCGCGACGACGGAACCGCCGAACCCACCGCCCGTCATGCGGGCGCCGAGCGCGCCGAGCCCGAGCGCCGCCTCCACGATGCGGTCGATCGCCGGCGTCGTGATCTCGAAGTCGTCCCGCATGGACGCATGGGACGCCGTCATCAGGCGGCCCAGCGCCGCCGCATCCCCGTCGGCCAGCGCGCGTGCGGCGAGCAGCACCCGGTCGTTCTCGGTGAGCACGTGACGGGCGCGCCGCCGCACCGCGCCGGGCGGAAGCGCCCGCCACGCGTCGGGGCGCGCATACCGCAGCGACGGCACCTCGAGCAGATCCGCCGCGGCCATGCAGGTGTCGCGACGCTCGGCGTACTCGCCGGCCGCGTGCCGGTGCGGCGAACAGGAGTCGATCACCAGCAACTCCACCGGGCCGCCGCCACCGTCGCCCGGGATGCGCATGGGCACCGTCGTCACGGCGAGGGTGTCGAAGTCGATGAGCATCGCGGTGTCCGGCTCCCCGTAGAGGATCGCGAGCTGGTCCAGCAGGCCGGTGGGCGCGCCGAGGTACGCGTGCTCGACCCGCTGGGCCAGGTGCGCGATCGTGTGCCGGTCAGCGGGGCCGCCGTGCTGCGTGGCGTCGAGGGCGAGCAGCACGGCGCATTCGAGCGAGTGCGAGGACGACAGCCCGGCACCGAGCGGCAGATCGGAGCGGATACTGATCCGTCCGCCGGCCACGCTCCGGCCGGCCGCGCGCAGGGCCCAGACGCATCCCGCCACGTACGCACCCCACCCGGTCACGTCGCCGGGGGTGGTGTCGAGGTCGATGACCACCGCATCACCCTGCCCCTCCGACACGGCGGTGAGGGTGGCCGCCCCGGGCTCCGGCTGATACTCGACGACGGTGCCCACCTGGAGCGCCACCGGGAGGGCGTAGCCCCGGTTGTAATCGGTGTGCTCCCCGATCAGGTTCACGCGCCCCGGTGCGTACGCGCGGATCGCGGTCACGCGGCGGCCCTCGCTCGGGCGACGGCCTCGCGCAGCTCCTCGGCCACGCGCTCCGGTGTCTTGTCGGTGACGAAGGCGTCGCGCGCGGACTCGGAGCCGGCGAGGAACTTGAGCTTGTCCGCGCTGCGGCGGACCGAGAAGAGTTCCGCGTGCAGGTAGCCCTCCGGTTCGGGGTCACCCGGCACCGGCTCGGAATCCGGTGCGCGGTACTGATGCCAGGTCGCGATGTACGGCAGCGGGGTGCCGTACAGCGCGTCGTACCCCCGGAGCACGGCGAGGTAGACCTCGGCGAGCTCGTCGGCCTCGACGTCGGTCAGTTCGGTGAGGTTGTGGCAATGACGATTCGGGTAGACGTGGACCTCAGCGGGCCAGCGCGCCGCGAACGGAACGAAGGCGGTCACGTGCTCGGTCCGCAGGATCACGCGGTCACCGGACCCCGCCTCCATCGCCAGGACGTCCTCGAACAGGTTGCTCCCGTGTTCGCGCCGGTGCTCCACCGCGCGCCCGAGCAGGCTCGTAGTGCGATGGGTGCGGAACGGATAGGCGTAGATCTGTCCGTGCGGGTGTGCGAGGGTGACGCCGATCTCCTCCCCCCGGTTCTCGAAGCAGTGCACCTCGGCGACGCCGTCCCGCGCGAGGAGGTCGGCGGTGCGGTGCGCCCACACGTCGATGACGAGCCTGGCCCGCTCGCGGGTCAGGCTCGCGAAGGAGCCCTCGTGGTCGCTGCTGAAGCACACCACCTCGCACCGGCCGTAGCCCGGGGCCGCGGCGCCGACCTGCCCGGGCTCCCGCAGGACGAAGCCGGAGCCCGTGTGCGCGGTCGACAACGAGGGGAAGCGGTTCTCGAAGACCGCGACCTCGTAGTCGGCCGCCGGGACCTCGCTCGAGAGGCCCTCGGGGTCCGGGCACAGCGGACACATCGACCGCGGCGGTTTGTACGTGCGCTCCTGCCGCGCCGGGGCGATCATCACCCAGTCCCCCAGCTGTGCGTCGAAGCGGACCTCGGTGGGGGTCTCCTCCGGGCGCCGCGGCAGGTCGCGCAGGTCCGGCATGGGCGCGGCCGGCTCCCCTGTCGAGAAGTAGAGGATCTCGCGCCCGTCCGCGAGGCTCGCCCGAACGGGCACGGGTGTCATCCGGTTCACTGGCGTCGGCGCCTTTCCTGTCGTGGCCCTACAACTGATCCGGATCCGGGCGGACGCCCGGATCGATGCCCGGCGCCTCGGCTCCGACGGTGCCCGACGCCCCGTCGATGCCCGGCGCGCCGCCGGTGCCACCGGTCGCCGGCCCGGCGTCGGCAGGCGCGACGATGACGTCGACGGCGTTGTCCGTCAACGACTGCCGCGCGCCGCGGTCGAGCATCGCGTCGGTGACCAGAACGTCGATCTCGGACAGCCGCAGCGTGGTGGCCAGCGCCGTGACCCCCCATTTCGTGTGATCCGCGAGGACGACCACCCGGCGCGCCGCGGCGGCGAGGGCCTGGCAGGTCTGCGCCTCCGGCAGCTGCGGACAGGTCAGTCCGGCATCGTCATCGAACCCGTGGGTGCCGAGGAAGAGCACGTCGAGGTGGAGCCGCTGGACGGCGGACACCGCGAGCGGGCCGACCAGCGCCATCGACCGCGTCCGCTCGCCGCCGGTGAGCAGCACGGTCTGATCCCTGCGGCCCCGCTCGTAGAAGACGTCGGCCACCGGCAGCGAGTTCGTCACCACCGTGAGGTCCGGGACCCCCAGGACCTCCTGCGCGAAGTGGTGCGTCGTGGTGCCGCCCGAAATGCCGATGCAGGTCCCGGGCCGCACCAGCCGCGCCGCCGCGGCGCCGATGGCCCGTTTGGCCTGTAGCTGCTGCGTCGACTTGTTGATGAATCCCGGCTCGTCCACGCTGGTCGCCCTGGGCAGGGTGACGCCCCCGTGGACGCGCTCGACCAGGCCCCGCTCCTCCAGGTCCTTGACGTCCCGGCGGATCGTCATGTCGGAGACCCCGAAGACCTCGCAGAGCTCGGTCACCTTCACCGCCCCGGCCGCGGAGACCCGGGCGAGGATCTCGTCCTGGCGTTGTCGCGCAAGCATCATTGACTCCTCTGGTCGACACGCCCTTCTCAGTGACGCGACTCACACTATCACCATCAATTTCGCACACATCTACTCAATAATCAACACTTGCCAACATGAACATCGGAGTGTCAGGATGTGGCCTGCGCCACATAAACGGTGGGCAACGGGTGCGGACAGCTCCCTAGCACCATCGCGGCGCGCCGCACCGCGTGTTGATTTCTGTTCGACTCGCGCGCTCGCCACGCGGGTCGACGGGACCGTGGTGCGGCAGACCCATCCACTCAGATTGGAGACACGCGATGACGACAACCAGCCAACCGCCCGATCCGGAGCCGGGGGCACGGCCGTGACCGACCTCCTCGCAACATCGGAACTGCTTCGGCTGCACGCCAACTGGTTCGACTACGTGCTCGTCGCGTTCTACTTCGTGCTCGTGCTGGGGATCGGCCTGGTCGCGCGCCGCTCCATCTCATCCAGCCTCGACTTCCTGCTGTCCGGCCGCTCGCTGCCGTCCTGGGTGACGAGCCTCGCGTTCATCTCGGCCAACCTCGGCGCCATCGAGCTGATCGGCATGACCGCGAACGGCGCGAAGTACGGCATCCCCACGGTGCACTACTACTGGATCGGCGCGATCCCGGCCATGGTCTTCCTGGGCATCGTGATGATGCCGTTCTACTACGGCAGCAAGGCGCGCAGCGTCCCCGAGTACCTGGCCCTGCGGTTCAACAAGACCACCCAGCGTGTCCAGGGCCTCGTCTTCGCGATCGCGTCGCTGCTGATCGCCGGCATCAACCTCTTCTCGCTCGGCCTCGTGCTCGAGGCCCTCCTCGGGTGGCCGATGGAGGTGGCCATCCCGATCGCGGCGCTGGTGGTCCTGTCGTACACCTTCTTCGGCGGCCTCACTGCGGCCATCTACAACGAGGTGCTGCAGTTCTTCGTGATCCTCGCACTGCTGGTGCCGATCACCGTCGCCGGTCTCGCCCGCGTCGGCGGGTGGGACGGCCTGGTGGAGAAGGTCACCGCCAGCGTGGGCGGCTCGGAGCAGCTCTCCGCATGGCCCGGCACCGGCATGACGGAGATCGCGAACCCGCTCCTCTCGGTGTTCGGCATCGTCTTCGGCCTCGGTTTCGTGCTGTCCTTCGGCTACTGGACCACGAACTTCGCCGAGGTGCAGCGCGCGATGTCCGCGAAGGACGTCAACGCCGGCCGCATGACGCCGATCCTGGCCGCGTTCCCGAAGGCACTCCTGCCGTTCGTGATCATCGTCCCCGGTGTCGTCGCCGGCGTGCTGCTGCCGAACATCGTCGACCTGAAGAACGGCGGCACCGGCGACGGCGTGACCTTCAACAACGTGCTCTCGCTGCTGATGAAGGAGGTCCTGCCGAACGGCATCCTCGGTGTGGCGATCGCGGGTCTGCTCGCGGCGTTCATGGCCGGCATGGCCGCGAACGTCAGCTCCTTCAACACCGTCGTGACGTACGACCTCTGGCAGGACTGGGTCCGCCCGGGTCGAACGGACGACTACTACCTCAGGGTCGGCAGGATCGTCACGGTCGCCGGGTGCATCGTCGCGATCTTCTCGGCGTTCCTCGCGAGCAGCTTCGCGAACCTGATGGACTACATCCAGGCGCTCGCGAGCTTCTTCAACGCTCCGCTGTTCGGCATCTTCATCTTCGGCCTCTTCTGGCGGAAGATGAGCGGCACCGCGGGCTGGACAGGGCTCCTCGCCGGCGTGGGCGCGGCCGTCGCGGTCGACGTCCTCCACCGGGCGGGCGTCATCACCGTCTCCTCCCAGGCGGGCAGCTTCCTCGGCGCATCGGCGGCGTTCGTCACATCGATCGTCGTCGGCTACGCGGTGACGCAGTTCACCACGCCGAAGACGGAGGGCGAACTGGCCGGCCTGATGTGGGGCCTCGAGGCGACGACCGGCACCGTCGCCGTCAAGCAGGCCTGGTTCCGATCGCCGGCCGTCATGGGCGGCGCCGTTCTCACAATGACCGCGCTCCTCTATCTGCTCTGGTGGTGACCTATGTCCGACAATCCCGAATCCGTTGCCGGCCCGGCCTCGAACCCGGCCCCGGCTCCCGCCGCGGACCAGGCGAAGGCGACCCTGCTGGCCTCGCTCTTCGATCTCCGATCCGTGATCGGGCTGCTGTTCACGGTGTACGGCACGCTCCTGACGATCCTGGGGCTGGTCCACACCCCGGACTCCGATCGCGCGATGGCGGGCGGTATCGCCCTCAACCTGTGGTCCGGCGTCGTCATGCTCGCGGCCGGCATCTGCTTCTTCGGGTGGGTATGGGCCAAGCCGCCGCTGCCGCCGGCCCCCGGCGACGCGGCCGGCACCGGCGGCCCCCCGCATCACTAGACGCCCCAGCGCCCCGGCAGCATCATCGAGAGACAGGAACCTGACATGAAATACTCCACGATCGTCGTCGGAACCGACGGTTCCGAGACGTCACTGGCGGCGGTGACCACCGCGGCCGATCTCGCGTCCGCCACCGCGACCCCACTCCTCGTCGTCTGCGCCCACCATCCGCTGTCCGCGCGGGACCAGGCGGCGCGGACGCCGGGGCTCGACGACACCCGGTTCCGGGTGACCGGCTCCGAGGCCGCGGAGAAGGCCCTCGCGGCGGGGGTGTCGGCAGCCGAGGGCGCGGGCGCGACCGACGTCGAGGCGCTGCTGGTGGTCGGCGACGCCGTCAACGCCCTGCTCACGACGGCGAGGGAGCACGCTCCCGCGCTCGCCGTCGTCGGTAACCGCGGCATGAACCGGCTGTCCGGCCGGCTCCTCGGGTCGATCCCGTCGGACATCGCCTTCCGCGCCGACTGCGACGTGCTCATCGCGCACACGACGTAACCCGCGCCCCACCGGCCTCGCCCGCCGCGGTTCTGATCGCGGCGGGTGACGGCATCCGCGAGGCGTTCCTAGACTCGTCGGGTGCACATCGGAATCATCGGGGCCGGGTTGTCCGGGCTGTCGGCGGCGCTGCACCTGCTCGGCGCGGGCCACGCGGTCACCGTCGTCGAACGATCGGAGCGAGTAGGCGGGCGCGCGGGATCGGAGTCGATCGGCGGGCAGCTCGTCGATCCCGGCGCCAGTGTGCTGACGATGCCCGGCCTCGTCCTCGACGCGCTCGCCGCCGGCGGACTGGACCGCCTCGACGCCGAGGACGAGCTGGACCTCCTACCCGTGACGCCCGCCTACGCGGGCCGCTTCCCTGCGCTGGACGGCCGCGCCCCGAGCGTCCTGCACGTGCCGGACGACCTCGCCGCCGACGGGCACATGCGCTGGCAGGAGGCGATGTTCGACGCCGCCTACGAGCGGTTCATCGCCGGCGATGCGGCGTGGGGCTCCTACGCCAACCCGCGCGACCTCGCCGCACTCGGCCGGCTGGTGCGACTCGGTGCGCTGCGCTCGATGCAGCATCAGGTGGACCGTCGGGTCGACGACGAGCGCGCCCGCCGCATGCTCACCTTCCAGGCGCTGTACGCCGGCGTCTCCCCGTCGGCGGCGCGGGCAGTGTACGCCGTGATCTCGCACATGGACGTCGGCCTCGGCGTCTGGTACCCGCGCGCCGGCATGGGGCGGGTCGCCGAGGTCATGGCCCGGCAGGTGGAGCGGGCCGGCGGCACCGTCCTCCTCGGGCACGAGGCGCTCGGCCTCGACGGACTCCGCGGCCGCGTGACGGGGCTCCGGGCGCGTTCGGCCGAGGGCGTGCGGCGGCTCGCCTTCGACGGTGCGGTGCTCACCGCCGACGCCCCCGTCACCGACCGGCTGATCGCGTCGCTCGGCGGACGGGCCCCGCGACGGGTGCGACTGTCACCGTCGGCCGTGGTCGCGCACCTCGACGTGGACCCGGACCCGCAGGAGCACTGGCCCACGCAGGCGCATCACACGCTGGACTTCGGCGTCGAGTGGGAGCGGACCTTCGCCGAGATCACCGCGACGCGGGGCCGCGGCCGGGTGATGAGCGACCCGTCGTTCCTGATCACGCGACCGTCGGTCACGACCGGAGAACCCGGTCCCGTCAGCGTCCTCGCGCCCTGCCCGAACCTGGAGTCCGCCCCGCTGGACTGGGACGCGATCGGACCGCAGTACGTGCGCGACGTCCTGCGCGTGCTGGCGGGCCGCGGCTACCGCGGCATGGACACCGCCGAGGTGCTGCACACCGACACCCCCGCGGACTGGGCCCGACAGGGCATGTCGGCCGGCACCCCGTTCGCCGCGGCGCACACGCTCACCCAGACCGGACCCCTGCGCCGGCCGCAGCGGGTCCCGGGGATCGCGAACGCCGTGCTCGCGGGCTCGATGACGCACCCCGGCGTGGGCGTGCCGCCCGCCTTGATCTCTGGTCGCCTCGCTGCGGAGGCCCTCACCGCCCGGGCCTGACGGTGCCTATCGCCGAGCGTGCCGTTCGAGCAGGACCTCGGGGTCGAAGTCCAGCGGGAACGGCACATCCGTGACGAATCGCTCGCCGTCGGCGGCGCGCGCCACCTCCGCGTAGGCGTCCCCGACCAGACGATGCAACTCGACCAGTACTCGCTTCCGGTCCACCTCGACGAGCAGGTAATAGGGCACGCCGGCCCGAGCGCACAGGGCGGGCTTGTCGATCCGGTCCCGCCGGCGGCTGCCGGGCGAGACGAACTCGATGTGGATGAGCACGTCCTCCGCCTCCGTCCACGTGAGATCGTCGGGCTGCTTCCGGAGGACCGCCATGTCGGGTTCCAGCCACGTCTGATCGCTGAACCTCATGTTGATGGAGCTGTACACGAGGTACCCGGCCGGCTCGGCAGCTGCGACGAGCACCATGAGCATGCGCCCGTTCGCCCAGTTGTTCGGGTTCCCCTCCCGTGGACTCATGACGAGCCTCCCCTCCTCGCACTCGTAATACGCGGGAGGCAACTCGGGCAGGGGAAGGTAGCGTTCGGCGAGCGCCGTGGTCCACAAGCCCGCGAGATCCACGAGCGGATCGAACGCGGAGTCCTTGTGCAGCGGGGCGGCCATGGTCATCACCTCGCCCTCAGAGTACGTCCCATGCCCGCATCATGCCGAGGCCCACCGACAGGTTCTCGTGACGTCGATCACAGCCGCTCCTCACGGCGTGGGCCGTCGCCGCACAGCCCTTCAGAGCAGCGCGTCGATCTGATTCATCGCCTCGGTCATCCCCTCCGCCATACCCATCTCCAGCACGCGGTCGAGTTGCTCGAGCGACCGGTGGCTCGCGACGAGGGTCATGTGGGTCCGGTCGCCGTCGGGGGTGATCACCACGGTGGTCGTGGAGTAGTCCTCCGGGTCGACGGGCTCGCCGTCCTCGCCCGCGAAGCCGTCACGGAAGGTGAAGGTCGACGGTGCGTCGGCGGACACCGTCGAGAACCACCCGCCGGCCTTCGTACCGTCCGGGCCGGTCATGTAGTACCGCGACTCGCCGCCGGGTCGCAGCTCGTGGCGGACGAAGGTGGCCGGCCAGGTCGGCGGGCCCCACCACTTCTCCAACAGCCGCGGGTCCTCCCACAGCTGCCAGACCCGTTCCGGTGTGGCGGCGAACTCCGCCTCGAGAGTGAAGGTGAGCGCCTCGCGATCGGCGCCGGTGGTGAGCACGGGCATGACGGGTCTCCTCAGTCGGTCGGGCGCTCCAGCAGCGCGTCCATGCGCGCGACTCGCGCGCGCCACAGGTCCTCGTAAGCGCGCAGCAGGCGGGTGCCGCGCGCGATGGTCTCGACGTCGGGTCGAACCAGGGCCTCGCGGCCCCGCCGGGTCTTGACGATGAGCCCCGCCTTCTCCAGCACGGCGACGTGCTTCTGCACCGCCGCGAAGCTCATCTCGTAGCCGCGGGCGAGCTCCGTGACGGAGCGCTCCCGCTCGATCACCCGGACGACGATGTCCCGCCGCGTGCGATCCGCAAGGGCGTGGAAGAGGCGATCCGCCTCGTCCGGCGCCAGTTCATCTACAACCATCACGTTGTACGTTACGGCCGTCACAGTGGCGGCGCAAGCGGTTCTGCCGAAGAGGCGCAGGTGATAGATTTCGTGCCGAGCGCTCTCACTGCGGAGTGGCGCTCACTTGACACCAGGGTGTTGAATGTCAAGACACCCGTGGAAGGAGCCGCACTGATGAGTTCGCGCGCCAAGGTTACCCAGCACGAGCCGGCCGAGGTCGAGATCCACGCCCGGAACGTGACTTTCGACTGGGAGAACGTCCCCCTCGAATGGATCCCCGGCGAGCCCGTGGCCAGCGACATCATCAGCAGCATCCTGCACTCCGTCCTCCCCGAGGGTGAGCGCTGGTTCTGCGAGGTCTACACCGAGGCGCTGCCCTACGTGAAGGACGAGAACCTCGCCCGCACGATGCGCGGTTTCATCGGCCAGGAGGCCATGCACGCCGAATCCCACGACCGCGCGCTCTCCGAGTACCTGGAGCGCTGCGGCATCGACACCGGTCCCGTGGCCCGCCAGTTCGAATACATCTTCCGCAAGATCCTCGCGCCGAGGACGTACCACTCGGATCGCGCCCAGTACAACGACATGGTGCAGCGCCTGTGGCTCATCGCCGCCGTCGAGCACTACACCGCGATCCTCGGCGTCTTCGCGCTCAACAACGCGTGGGACGACTACGACGTAGACCCGACCATGGCCGACATCTGTCGCTGGCACGGCGCCGAGGAGGTCGAGCACCGGTCCGTCGCGCACGACGTGGCCAACTACTTCGACCCGAGCTACTTCCACCGCTGCCGCGCCATGATCGTCGGCATCGTCTTCCTGGTCCTCGCGCTGCACCGCACGTCGGGCTACATGCTCCGCAAGGACCCCAACTTCAGCTACTCCTACCCGCGGCTGTGGTGGGAGTACCTCAAGGGCTCGCACAAGAACATCCTGCCGAAACTGCGCGACGTCGTGAAGTTCACGCTGATCTACTTCAAGCCCAACTTCGATCCCGCCTCGATCGGGTCGACCGCGCAGGCCGTCGCGTACCTCGCGACCTCGCCCGCGGCCCGGGCGGCGAACGGATGACCGCGGACCGCAAGGCACCGTCGGTCTTCCGGCCGTGGGGCGAGCCCGTCACGGAGATCCCCCCGCACCTCTACGGCCGCTGGAAGCGCGACCCTCTGCTGCGCTTCGCCAACGCCTTCTTCAGCGTGACGATCCCGGCGTTCGCGCATCTGATGAAGCCGCGCAAGCTCGCCGAGCCCGACACCTCCCGTGAGCTGCGGGTCGTCTCGCGCGAGATCGTCGCTCACGACAAGGACGTCGTCGCCCTGACCTTCGTCTCCGCCGACGACACGCCGCTCCCCCGCTGGACGCCCGGCGCGCACCTCGACCTCCTCCTCCCCTCGGGCCGCATGCGGGAGTACTCGCTGTGCGGCGATCCGGCCGACTCCGACACCTACCGCATCGCGGTCCGCCGGATCCCCGGCGGCGGAGGCGGTTCCGTCGAGGTGCATGAGACCCTGCACGTCGGTTCGACGGTGACCGTCAAGGGGCCCCGCAACGGCATGCCGATGGCGGTGCCCGGTCACGGCTCGTCGGCCGAGCACCTCCGGTTCGTCGCCGGCGGCATCGGCATCACGCCGATCCTGCCGATGATGATCGCCGCCGAGCGTCTCGGCCTGAGCTGGTCGATGCTGTACACCGGCCGCTCCACCGAGACCATCCCGTTCATCGCGGAGGTGGCGAAGTTCGGCGACAAGGTGCAGGTGCGCACCGACGACGAGCACGGCATCCCCACCGCCGACGTCCTGATCGGTGAAACCCCCGGCCCCACCGCGTTGTACGCCTGCGGCCCCATCCCGATGCTCGAATCCCTGCGCCTCGGCCTGATCGGCCGCACCGACGTCGAGTTGCACTACGAGCGCTTCTCCGCGCCGCCCGTGGTCGACGGAAAGCCCTTCACCGCCACCCTGTCCGAGTCCGGACAGACCCTGGACGTCGCCGCCGACGAGACCCTCCTGGCCGCGATCCTGAAGGCCCGCCCCGACGCCCCGTACTCGTGCAAGCAGGGCTTCTGCGGCACCTGCCGGGTGACCGTGACCGAGGGCACCGTCGACCACCGGGACAAGACCCTGACGCCCTTCGAGCGGGAGCAGGGGCAGATGCTGACCTGCGTCTCGCGCGCGGCCGGCGATCACCTGACCATCGATCTATGAAGGCGCACACCATGACTGAGCAGCACCGGTTCGACGTGACCAGCTCCGACGGCCTCACCCTGGCGGCCTTCCGCTACGGCGCGCACGACGCCGCGCGGCCCACCGTCCTCGCGATCCACGGCTACCCGGACAACCACCACGTCTGGGACGGCGTCGCGGCGGCCCTCGAGGGCCGCGCGAACGTCTACACCTACGACGTGCGCGGCGCGGGCGAATCCGAAGGGCCGGAGGACAAGGCCGGCTACCGGTTCGACCGCCTGATCTCCGACATCTCCCGGGTGATCGACGCGGTGCGCGAGGTGAGCGGCGACCGGTCGAAGGTGCACCTCCTCGGCCACGACTGGGGTTCGATCCAGGGCTGGCACGCCGTGGTCGACCCCGCGGTGGCGGACAAGACCGCGTCGTACACGTCGATCTCCGGGCCCAACCTCAACCACGCGGGCGAGTACCTGCAGGGCGTCCGGAGCGCCAAGGACCTGCCGGCGCGCCTGCGCCAGGCGGCGGGCTCGACGTACATCCCGTTCTTCCTCGTCCCCGGCCTGGCCGACGCCGCCTACCGGCGCGGCTGGGGACAGAAGCTCATCGAGACGCTCGAGAAGCGCGGCACCGGCGGCGCGGTGGCCGACGGGTACAAGCGCACCGACCGCGATTTCCTCGGCGGCCTGAACCTGTACCGCGCCAACATGCCCGGCCCCTTCCTCAAGCCCGCGGAGGCCACGACCTCGGTGCCCGTGCAGGTGATCACGCCCGAGGGCGACCTGTTCGTGACGCCGCCGCTGCAGCTGGCCGGACTGGAGAAATCGCCGAAGTCGCGTCACGTCAGCGTGCCCGGCGGACACTGGGTGGTGGCGCAGAGCCCCGGCCCCCTCGCCGAGGCGACCTTCGAGTGGATCGAGGCGAATCGATGACGACCCGCAGCATTCCGGTGAACGGACGCTGGGTACGCGTACGCGTGACCGGCGACGAGTCACTGCCCACGCTGGTTCTCCTGCACGGCATCACGCGCAGCCTGGAGGACTGGGACCCGACGTTCGAAGCGCTCGGCGCCGGGAGCGGGCCGGATCAGGACCGCGGGCAGTACCGGCTCATCGCGCCGGACCTGGCCGGGTACGGCTGGTCGGCCCCGCATCCCGACGGTGCCACGCTCCCCGCTCTCGCCCGTGGCGTGGCGGAGACGCTGGAGGCGCTGGGGGTCACCGGGCCGGTGCACGTGGCCGGCAACTCCCTGGGCGGCGCGGTCGCGATGACGCTGCTCGCGCAGCGGCCCGAGCTCGTCGCGACGATGACCCTTGCCGACCCCGCCGGCTTCGGCAAGGAGGTGACGCCGCTGCTGCGTCTCCTCGGTATCCCCGTGCTGGGCAAGATCATGGCCACCACGCCGAGCCGGCCGTCCGCGATCCTCCAGGAGCGGCTGATCTTCGCCGACAAGTCCCTCGCCACGCGTGCCCGGATCGACCATGCGATGGCGATCGCCCGGGAGACCGACGCCGGGCTCACCGCGTGGAAGACCGTGGATTCGCTGGGCACCGTGTTCGGCGGCGTGCGCCAGGACTGGCGGGACGAGCTGCACCGCACCATCGCGAAGACGCCTCGGCCGACGATGGTGCTCTGGGGCGACCGCGATCTGATCCTGCCGCCGAAGCACCTCGACGCAGCGCGGACCCTGCTCCCTCACGCCGAGACGCACCTGCTCCCCGGCATCGGCCACATGCCGCAGCTCGAGTGCCCGCGCGAGTTCGCCGCGCTCATCACCGACTTCCTGCAGCGCAACCCGATCGCGGAGCTCCCGAAGGCCGCGTCGCAGTAGTCGCACGGCACCGCCGCGAGTGGTACTCGCGGAGTGGTAGTCGTTCACGGAGGGTATGCGCCGGACGCATACCCTCCGTTCTCGCAGATCAGAGGTGTATTTCCGGGTCCGTGCCATGCGTCCCGCGCATGACGTATGTCGACTGCACCGAGCCGGACCGCGGTTCCTCAGCACGTTTCCGCTTCGTCATGCGGCAGACGCATGGCTGTTCCGGACGGCTACCGCATCATCGGGAGGTCGACAGTGCGCGAGCGAGCACCGTCGCCTTGCGGACCGCGGGGACGCGGACGCGGCCGGAGCGCGCACCGTCGAGCCCGGCGGCGCGGAGGCGGCGCAGCAGCTCCCCGTAGAGGTCCGCGGCGGCGCGGACGCCGCGCTGCACGTCCCGCGGCAGTCGCGCGATGCCGGCGCGGCCGGCGGCGAGGTCGGCGGCGGCATCGTCGAGGGCCTCGTCGAAGGCGTGCTGGGTCAGTTCGGGCAGGTAGGCACGGCCGAGGCGCAGCTCGTCGTCGGTGAGGTCGCGGAGAAAGTTGATCTTCTGGAAGGCGGCGCCGAGGCGCCCGGCGTCGGGCGCGAGGCGCTCGTAGTCCGACGGTGCCACCCCCGCCAGGAAAGCGCGCAGGCACATGAGCCCGACGACCTCCGCCGAGCCGTGGATGTACGCCGCGAGCGATTCCGGTGTGTGCGGAGCCGGGGTGAGGTCGGCGCGCATCGAGGCGAAGAAGGGCCCCGTCAGCTCCGCGCCGAAACCCGTGGCGCGCGCGGTCGCGGCGAAGGCGTGCACCACGAGATCCGCGCTGAAGCCCTCCGCCAGGGCGCGGTCCACGGCCGCCTCGAGCGCGTCGAGGTGGACGCGCGGATCGGAGGGGCAGGCACCGTCGACGATCTCGTCCGCGACCCGGACCAACCCGTAGATCGACGTGATGTGCTCGCGCACGCGCTGCGGCATCATGCGCGCGGCGAGCGAGAACGACGTCGAGTACTCGCGGATCACCACGGCGGAGGCCGCGGCCGCGGCGCGGCTGTATCGCTCGCTCGAATCCATGCCTCCAGTGTCCCGACCGCCCCGCCGAACCTGTCAGGGCACCCCGATACGGTGGACGCATGCGCGTCGCCACCTGGAATGTGAACTCGGTCAAGCAGCGGCACGGGCGGCTGCTGGAGTGGCTGGACTCGCGCCTGCCGGACGTCGTCTGCCTGCAGGAGCTCAAGCTGACCGACGATGCCTTCGCCACGCTGATCGGGCCGGACCTCGTCGAGCGCGGCTACGAGTTCGCCACCGCGGGCCAGCCGCAGTGGAACGGCTCCGCGCTGCTGTCGAAGGTCGGGCTGGAGGACGTCGTCGTCGGCATCCCCGGCGCGCCCGCCTTCGACGGGATCACCGAAGGCCGGGCCATCTCGGGCGTCTGCGGCGGGATCCGCGTGCACTCGCTGTACACGCCGAACGGCCGGGAGATCGACTCGGAGCACTACGCCTACAAGCTCGAGTGGCTGGCCGCCCTCGTCGCCCAGGTGAAGGCCGATACCGTGCCCCAACTGGTCTGCGGTGACATGAACATCGCCCCGACCGACGCGGACGTCTTCGATCCCGCCGCCTTCGCCGGGCACACCCATGTGACCGCGCCGGAGCGGGCCGCGATCGCGGCCCTGGAGGCGCTCGGCCTGCGGGACGTGGTGCGCGAGCGCTGGCCGGACGAGCAGGTGTTCTCCTACTGGGACTACCGCGCCGGGATGTTCAACAAGAACCTCGGGATGCGGATCGATCTGATCCTGGCCAGCGGCGAGGTCGCCGATCGCACCGCGGCGGCCTGGATCGACCGGCAGGCGCGCAAGGGCAAGGGACCGTCGGACCACGCCCCCGTCATGCTCGACATCGATACCGCCCCCGACGGTGACATCGGTCCGATGATCCCGCCGCCGTCGGCCGGGAGGGTCACGCCGCGCGGCGCGAAGCTCCCCCAGGCCAAGGACTGAGCGGGGAGTCACTCCTCGGTGCTGAGCACCTCGGCGACGAAGCCGTTCACCCGTCGCCGCAGGTCGGCGAGGTTCTGCTCGCGGATCTGCTCGGTGTCGGTGCCCTTGTGGAAGGCGGGCGGCAGCTTGCGCGCGTTGGCCGCGCAGCTGAAGTCCTCGCACACCAGCACGCCGATCGTGTCGCCCTTGCGGCCGGCGGAACCACCGCGCCGCACGGTGTAGAGCACGGCCTGGCTCGTGATGTTCACGTCACGGCACCACGTGCACATGGCCTTCGCCTTGGGCTTGGCCTCCGCCTGCGTGAGCAGGATGGTCACCAGCCCGTCGGCGGTGGGCACGGCGACGTACGCGCGCCGGGGAATCTTCTTATCGCGCCATCCGTAGAACTCGAGCTTCGCGAAATCGACGTCCGCGAAGTCCGCTGGGAAGGTGACGCGCTTGACCTCGCTCTTGGTAGCGCCGCGGAAGGCGTCGATGATCTGCTGCTGGGTGACGGGATCCATGAAATGAACCGTTCTGTGAAACGGACCCGACGGTCTGCGCGGGCCCGGGAGGTGTGTGGGCAGAGCTGCGCAGCCGGTCCAGTGGGATCGGCTGCGGGGCGGGGTCATCTGCCGTGGCGCAGGGCGCCGGACACTCCTCCTCGGTTCACGCGGCCCACCTTACTCGTCCGGCTCGTTCGGATACCAGGCGATTTCCGGGCGAGCGATCACCGTCCCGATGCCGCTCGCCCATACGACGAATGTATCGCAGTGCATGGCCGGGTCGCGGCCGCGAATCAGCGGCTGCGGGCGATGTCCAGGGCCGCTTTGGGACGGGAGAGGAGGTATTCGCGGGAGAGGTTGCGGATCCAGGCGCGACGGGTGCATCCGCACTCGGCGCGGACGGCGTGGGCGTCGAGGCCGAGGTGGCGGGCGAGAGCGGCGGCCCGTCGGGCATGGAAGAACTGCGAGACGAGCAGAACGCGCACCAGCCCGAACTCGTCCCGCGCGCGTAAGCACGAGAGATAGGTGTCCAGCCCGGCACCGTCGGTGAGCAGGGCGGATTCCGGCACACCCCGGTCGCGGAGCCACCCCGTCATGACGGCGATCTCGTCGCCCGACTCGCCGCCCGCATTCCCGGAGATCAGGATCTTCTCGACCTTCCCCAGCCGGAGGAGCTGCAGCGCGGCCTCGAGCCGGCCCTCGACGAACGAGCCGGGCCGACCGCCGCGCACGGACGCACCGAAGGCGATCGCGACGGGCGCGGACGGGGCCGACTCGGGCGAGTGCAGCGGCCCCGAGCCGGTGACCCCCGTCACCACCGCGCGCAGCCGCGCCACGGGCCGCGCGGGCGACAGTGCGAGGGAACTCATGAGGACATCGTACTGAGCCGCTAGTTAGGCGAGCCTTCTCGCCGAGGCCCACCGGTCCGCGATCTACCGTTGTGCCAGACGCAGTGGTTTCGCACCATAGTTACCGACGAGTAACATTGGTGGCTACCCAGCCCGCGAGGCAGAAAGGTGCACGACGTGGACCAGACCTATTTGGCCGCCGCCGAGTCCGACATCACCCCGCTGAACATCACCCTCGGCACGATCGGCGCCATCGCCTTCGCGGTCGGCTGGGCGATCTTCCTCCGCGGCGCGCTTCGGATGGTGCGGATCATCGCGCAGGGACAGTCGGCGAAGGGCCGCTGGCTCCCGTTCATACCACGCGCGACGGAGGTCGTGGTCGAGTTCCTCGCCCACACCAAGATGATCAAGAACCGCACCGTGGGTGTCGCCCACTGGTTCGTGATGATCGGCTTCCTCGCCGGCGCGATCCTGTGGTTCGAGGCTCTGCCGCAGACCTTCGACCCGCACTTCCACTGGCCGGTGATCGGGTCCTGGCCCGTGTACCACCTGATGGACGAGCTGCTCGGCATCGGCACCGTCGTCGGCATCGTCGTGCTGATCGTGGTGCGCCAGGTCAAGCACCCGCGCAACCCGGCGCTGTTCTCGCGGTTCGCCGGCAGCAGGTTCCTCCCCGCGTACACCATCGAGGCGATCGTTCTGTTCGAGGGCCTCGGCATGATCCTGGTGAAGGCCGGCAAGATCGCCACCTACGGCGAGTCCAGCCCCGTCACCGACTTCTTCACCCGTCAGGTCGCCGAGCTGCTCCCCGCGAGCGCGACGCTGGTCACGATCTTCGCCTTCGTCAAGCTGATGTCGGGCGTCATGTTCCTCATCCTGGTCGGTAGCAACCTGACCTGGGGCGTGGCCTGGCACCGCTTCTCCGCGTTCTTCAACATCTACTTCAAGCGCGAGCTGGGCAGCCGCCGCGCGCTGGGCGCCGTCAAGCCGATGATCTCCAACGGCAAGGTGCTGACCATGGAGAACACCGATCCGGACACCGACAATCTCGGCGCCGGCAAGATCGAGGACTTCTCCTGGAAGGGCTGGCTGGACTTCACGACCTGCACCGAGTGCGGTCGTTGCCAGAGCCAGTGCCCCGCGTGGAACACCGGTAAGCCGCTGAGCCCGAAGCTGCTCATCATGGGCCTGCGCGACCATGGCTACGCCAAGGCGCCGTACCTCCTGGCCGGCGGCCGCACGGACCCGTCGGGCGAGCAGATCGGTCTGGTCGACGCCGAGGGCAACCCCGACGAGGCCAAGCTGGAGAAGATCCCCGCCGAGGCCCGCGCCGAGGCCGAGCGCGCCCTCGTCGGCCCGGCCGGCGAGGACGGCGCCCTGGGCGGCGTCATCGACCCCGAGGTCCTGTGGTCCTGCACCACCTGCGGCGCCTGCGTCGAGCAGTGCCCCGTCGACATCGAGCACGTCGACCACATCGTCGACATGCGCCGCTACCAGGTCCTCATCGAGTCCGAGTTCCCGCACGAGCTGGCCGGCCTGTTCAAGAATCTCGAGAACAAGGGCAACCCCTGGGGCCAGAGCTCCAGCCAGCGCACCGCGTGGATCGACGAGATGGACATCGACATCCCGGTCTACGGCCAGGACGTCGAGTCCTTCGACGGCTTCGAGTACCTGTTCTGGGTCGGCTGCGCCGGCGCCTTCGAGGACCGCGCGAAGAAGACCACCAAGGCCGTCGCCGAGCTCCTCGACGTGGCCGCCGTGAACTTCCTGGTCCTGGGCCAGGGCGAGACCTGCACCGGCGACTCCGCCCGCCGCGCCGGCAACGAGTTCCTGTTCCAGATGCTCGCGCAGCAGAACATCGAGCAGCTCGACGAGGTCTTCGACGGCGTGCCCGCGAAGCAGCGCAAGATCGTCGTGACCTGCGCCCACTGCTTCAACGCGCTCGGCAACGAGTACCCGCAGGTCGGCGGACAGTACGAGGTCGTGCACCACACGCAGCTGCTGAACAAGCTGGTCCGCGAGAAGCGCCTCGTGCCCGTCGCGCCCCCGTCGGAGGACGTGACCTACCACGATCCCTGCTACCTGGGCCGGCACAACCAGGTCTACGAGGCCCCGCGTGAGCTGATCGGCGCCTCGGGCGCCACCCTCAAGGAGATGCCGCGGCACCTCGAGCGGTCCATGTGCTGTGGCGCCGGCGGTGCCCGCATGTGGATGGAGGAGCAGCTCGGCAAGCGGATCAACATCGACCGCGTCGACGAGGCGCTGACCACCCTGTCCAGCACGCCCGAGGCCACGCCCAAGAAGATCGCGACCGGCTGCCCGTTCTGCCGGGTCATGCTCTCCGACGGCGTGACCGCCCGGACCGCCGACGACGAGGCCGCCGCGCCCGAGGTCGTCGACGTCGCCCAGATGCTCCTCGAGTCCGTCAGGCGCGGCCTCCCCGAGGGCATCGTCGTCGGCAACCCCAACCGCAAGGTGTCCGACGGTGCCACCGCCCTCGCCGAGGCCCCTGCCGCGGCACCGGCGGCACCGGCCGCAGCTGCTCCGGCAGCACCGGCGACGCCCGCGGCTCCCGCGGCTCCCGCGGAGAAGAAGGACGCGAAGCCCGCGGTCGGCCTCGGCCTGGCCGGCGGCGGCAAGCGTCCGGGTGGCCCGAAGAAGCCCGGCGGGGCCAAGCCCGCCGCTGCTCCTGCAGCCCCGGCCGCCGAGACTCCCGCGGCAGAGGCACCGGCGGCTCCGGCCGCACCGTCGAAGCCCGCGGTGGGCCTGGGCCTGGCCGGGGGCGCGAAGCGCCCCGGGGCCAAGAAGCCCGGCGCCCCGAAGCCCGCCTCGGCGGCACCGGCAGCCGACTCCGCACCCGCAGCACCGGCGGCACCCGCCGCGGAGGCACCGGCCGCACCCGCTGCGCCCGCGAAGCCGGCGGTCGGCCTGGGGATCGCCGGCGGCGCCAAGCGTCCGGGCGCGAAGAAGCCCGGCGCGCCCAAGCCCGCCGCGGCCGCACCCCCCGCGGCGCCCGCGCCCGCAACCGAGGCTCCTGCAGCGCCGACGGCCGACGCTCCGACAGCCGACGCGCCGGCGGCCGAGGCTCCGGCCACTCCCGCAGCACCGGCAGAGGACCGCACGCTGGCGACGGCGGGCGAGTCGAAGGCCAAGGGCTTCGGCATCGCCGCGGGCGCCAAGCGCCCCGGCGCCAAGAAGACGGGAGCGCCGAAACCAGCAGCTGTGACCGATTCGGCCCCGGCGACGGCTGAGACGCCGGTCACACCGGCACCGGCGACCGAGGCCCCCGCGGAGACCCCCGCGCCGGCGGCGGAGCCGGCACCGTCGGCCCCGGAAACGGCCGCTGACCAGCCGAAGGCACCGTCGGGCGAGAGCGACCGCACGGTGGCGACGGAGGGCGCGTCGAAGGCCAAGGGCTTCGGGATCGCCGCGGGCGCGAAGCGTCCCGGCGGCCGGAAGTGATCGAAGCTTCCCGAACAGCTATCACTTGTGCGGCAGGATGTAACGCGTGCCTGAGTACGTGACTTACGAGGAGTTCGGCCGGCGGTTCTTCGAGATCGCCGTGAACGAGGAGCGAGTGGGCTCCGCGTTCGCCGACATCGCCGGCGGCGACTTCACCGTGGGCCCGATCCCGTCGGGCCCCGGCGGAGTCGCCAAGGTGTGGGCGCAGGTCGAGATCGACGAGCCGCAGCTCACCCGCCAGGTGGGCGAGCTCATCACCTTCACGGTGAAGATCCCGCTGCGCATCGGACTGCTGATCGATCTCAAGGTCGACCGGATCCGCTACGACGTGGCGGGGCTCATCACCCTGCCGCTCACGGTGCGTGCGGCGGCGCCGCTGGAGCTGCGGATCGAGGTCGATCCGCCCAAGCCCAGGGACGTCTGGGTCGATGTGGAGTCGCGGACCATCCGCGGTTCGATCGTGCGCGTCGTGGCCAGCGTCGACGCCGAGATCCGGCGCTTCATCGCGCAGTACGTGGCCGAGGAGATCGACAAGCCCGAGGTCAAGAAGGCCCGGATCATCGACGTCTCCGAGGAACTGGGCCGCGCCTTCCACAACCTCGGCGACGACGATGCCCCTGCCGCCCCGGCGGCGCCAGCCGAGCCCGAGGTCCTCGAACCCACCGAGATCCTGCCCGCACCGGGCGACTAGCCCGGGGCGCGGTCAGCCGGCGTCGCCGTCGACGATGCGCTGAATCGCCGGACCGTACGTCGCCACCAGCTCGTCCGGCGTCGGCTCGGTGAAGACCGGTGACCGGATCAGATAGCGCATGAACGCCAGCCCGAGCATCGTGCTCGCGACGACCCGCGCCGTTTCGACGGTGATCCCCGCGTGCCTGATCACCGAGGGGATCATCACCGACGAGACGAACTCGCCGAACGCCCCCGCCTCCGCGGTCTCGTCACCGTCCGCCTCGACCGCGGCCCGGAGCACGGTGCGGAAGGCCGCGCCCGTCTCCGGGGGCTCCCACACTCCCACCGCGGCGCGGACCAGCCTGTCCCCCATGCCCTCGCGGGGACCGCTCAGCGCGGTCATGAAGATCTTCTCCGGATCCACCGGCATGCTCATGACCGCGCGGAACAGGCCCTTCTTGTTCTCGTAGTAGTACGAGACCAGCGCCACGTCGACCCCAGCGCGCGCCGCGATGGCGCGGATCGTGGCGCGGTCGTAGCCCACCTCGGCGAAGAGCTCCCGCGCCGCCTCGAGGATGTCCGCCTTCGCGGTGCTCGCGCCCGCCCGTCTACCCGTCGCCATGCCGCGATTCTAGCAATATTTCAACGCCTGTTGACTTCTGTCGAGAGCCGGTCGTAGCCTGAGTTTCATCAGACGTTGAATTCCTTGGAGGTGCTCCATCATGAGCAAGTCCCACGTACGGCTGGCCGGGGCCTTCGCTGGCCTGGCGATCGTCATTCCGCTGATCGTCCTGTTGTTCACCGGTCCCGCATCCCACGGCAAACCGCACGACCTGCCCATCGGCGTCGCCGGCCCCGCCGCCGCGCAGGTCGAGGAGAAGCTGAACGCCCAGCAGCCCGGCGGCTTCGCGGTGCACGCCTACGACTCCGAGGCAGCGCTGGTGCAGGCCACCAAGGACCGCGAGGTCTACGGCGGGCTCGTCCCCGGACCCACCCCCAAGGCCGTGATCGCCACGGGCGCGTCGCCCGCCGTCGCGCCGATGCTCACGCAGATGGCGACCGCCCTGGCGCAGGGGCGCGCGGTGCAGACCGTCGAGGTCGCGCCGCTCTCGGCGGACGATCCGCGGGGCGCGGGGTTCGGCTCCATCGTCCTGCCGGTCTTCCTGTCCGGCATGGTGTTGGCGCTGGCGACCGTCCTGATCGGCGGCCATCCGAAGATCGTCGCGGTGGCCCTTCCGGTCGGCGCCGCGATCGTCGGCGCCGGCGCCGTCGGGGCCGCCATGTGGCTCGGGGTGCTGCCCGGCGGCTTCTGGGGCCAGTGGCTCGCCATGAGCGCGGGCATGCTCGCGATCGGGGCGACGGTGGCCGGCCTGGTCTCCCTCCTGGGCATGGCGGGCATCGGCCCCGCGGCACTGCTGTTCCTGCTGGTCGGGATGCCGCTGGCCGGGATCGCGATGCCGCCGGAGTTCCTGCCGCGCATCTGGGCGGTCCTGGGCCAGAGCCTGCCGATCGGCGCCACGGGCACGGCCCTGCGCAGTGCCGCCTTCTTCGCCGACGGTGCCGTGGTCGGCGCCGGCGCGGGTGCCGCCTTCGCGGTGCTCGGCGCCTGGATCGTCGTCGGCTACGCGCTGGTGGCCGTCGGCGCGGCGCGGCACCGGGCCGGGCGGCGCGCACCGTCGGACAAGGCGGAGGTGACGGAAAAGGATTTGCTGCAGCCTGCGACGATGTAACCCATGAGCCGACCGCATGTGCCCCACATCCGCACCGACCTCAAGCCGCTCGAGCAGTCCGCGAAGCTGCAGAACGTGCTGTACGAGATCCGTGGCCCCGTGGTGGCACAGGCGGCTCGACTGGAGGCGCAGGGGCACCGGATCCTCAAGCTGAACATCGGCAACCCCGCGACCTTCGGTTTCGAAGCGCCCGACTCGATCGTCCGCGACATGATCCACGCGCTGCCCACCTCGCAGGGCTACAGCGAGTCGCAGGGCATCGCCTCCGCGCGACGGGCCGTGGTGACCCGCTACGAGGAGGTCGAGGACTTCCCCTACTTCGACATCGGCGACGTCTACCTCGGCAACGGCGTCTCCGAGCTCATCACGATGACCCTGCAGGCGCTGCTGAACAACGGCGACGAGGTGCTCATCCCCGCGCCCGACTACCCGCTCTGGACCGCCATGACGAGCCTCGCCGGGGGCACCCCGGTGCACTACCTGTGCGACGAGGACAACGCCTGGAACCCGTCCGTGGAGGACATCGAGGCGAAGATCACACCGCGTACCAAGGCGATCGTCGTGATCAACCCGAACAACCCGACCGGGGCCGTCTACTCGCGGGAGACGCTGCAGCAGATCGTCGAGGTGGCGCGCAGGCACTCGCTGCTCGTCCTCGCCGACGAGATCTACGACCGCATCCTCTACGACGGTGCCAAGCACATCTCCATCGCCGAGCTCGCCCCGGATCTGCTCGTGATGACGTTCAACGGCCTGTCCAAGGCGTACCGGGTGTGCGGCTACCGGGCGGGCTGGGCGGTGCTCACCGGGCCGAAGGATCACGCCTCCGGCTTCATCGAGGGGCTGACCCTCCTCGCGTCAACCCGACTGTGCCCCAACGTCCCTGCGCAGCACGCGATCCAGGTGGCGCTCGGCGGCTACCAGTCGATCAACGACCTGATCCTGCCCGGCGGCCGGCTCCTGGAGCAGCGCGACGTGGCCTTCGAGAAGCTCAACGCCATCCACGGCGTCAGCTGTGTGAAGCCGAAGGGCGCGCTGTACGCCTTCCCCAAGCTGGACCGGGAGGTCCACGAGATCCGCGACGACGAGCAGATGGTGCTGGACCTGCTCAACCAGGAGAAGATCCTCCTGGTGCAGGGCACGGGCTTCAACTGGCCCACGCCCGACCATCTGCGCGTCGTGACGCTCCCCTGGGCCCGCGACCTCGCGGAGGCCTTGGACCGGTTCGGCAACTTCCTGAGTTCGTACAAGCAGAAGTAGGGTGGCGGCGTGAGCGCCGACCACGACCACGACCACGACGACGCCGCCGCGCATGTGCACAGCCATTCGCTGAGCAACATCTCGCTCGGCAAGTGGGCGTCCCGTGTCGTGATCGGCCTGCTCGCCGCGATCGGCGTCTTCGTCGTCGCCGGGGTCGTCCTGCTGTGGCCGTCGCAGCTGCGGGTCAGCGTGCCCTCGGGCCCGCAGACGCCGACCCTCGCCAAGGGCGAGGTCTCCGAGCAACTCGTCGGAAACTGCGATTTCTCCCCGTCCGGTAACGGCCAGATCAGCGAGACCGAGCCCCACCCGGTCCTCAATCCCGACGGTGGCTGCCTGAACAGTTCGGTGCGCATCACCACCGGCCCGGACGCCGGCAAGTGGACGATGTTCTCCATCGGCACGCAGCGCACCAACGTCTCCGCGGTGCCCGGGCAGGCACCGTCGCCGGACAAGCCGCAGTCGGGCGTCGACCTCTCCCGCCCCGCCACGCCCGGTACCGGGCAGCCCGACCTCTCCCCGGGCACGAAGATCATGATGAGCTGGAACGGCGGCGGCGTGGCCGGCTCGCCGTCGAACTACGCCTTCTACGACTACGCGCGCGGCATCTCCCTCTGGGTGTGGGGACTGGTCTTCGCAGCCGTGGTGATCGCGGTGGCACAGTGGCGCGGGCTGCGGGCGCTGCTCGGCCTCGCGCTGTCGGGCGTGGTGATCGTCTTCTTCGCGCTGCCGTCCATCCTCGACGGGAACTCGGCGGTCTGGGTGGCGCTCGTCGCCTCGTCGGTGATCCTGTACGTGGTGCTGTACCTGGCGCACGGGGTCTCCCTGCGCACCTCCGCGGCACTGCTGGGGACCCTCTGTTCGCTGGCGGTCTGCGCGGCGCTGGCCTGGCTCGCGACACTCACCACCCAGGTCACGGGCCTGAGCAACGAGGATTCGACGAACCTGCAGGCCTACGCCTCGACCGTTTCGACCTCGGGTGTGCTGCTCGCCGGCTTCGTGATCGGCGCGCTGGGCGTGCTCAACGACGTGACCATCACGCAGTCCTCGGCCACCTTCGAGCTGGCCAAGCTGTCACCCAAGTCCTCCCGGCGCCGCACCTTCCTCTCCGCCATGCGCGTGGGCCGGGATCACATCGCCTCGACGGTGTACACCCTGGTCTTTGCCTACGTCGGCACGGCACTGCCGCTGCTGCTGCTGTTCTCCATCGCCGGGCGGCCGCTGGGGCAGGTCCTCACGTCGGACTCCGTGGCGATCGAACTGGTCCGCGCCTTCGTCGGCGGTGTCGGCCTGGCCCTGTCGGTGCCGCTGACCACGGCCATCGCGACGCTCCTCGCGAAGCCGAAGCGCGTGGCGGTGAGCCCCGCGGCCGCCAAACGCTACACCGAGAGCCATCCCGATACCGATCCCTCGGAGATCCGAGTGCGCGAGCGGCGCGCCGCCGCCCGGTCGGCCGCCGCGTCGGCTGCCGCTGCTTCGGCCGGCAGCGCCGCGGACGCGTCACCGGCTTCGGCGCGCGGGGCGGCGGCCGAGCCGCGTGCCGAGGGGACCGCTACGTCACGTCCGTCCCGGCCCGTGGCGGGTACGCAGCCCCCTACCGGGCAGTTCCCCGTCGCGCCGCGGTCGGCGCCATCCCGTCCCGAGTCGCGACCGGCCGCACCGCCTGCGGTCCCGTCCCAGCGTCCCGGGCGCCGACGGCTGCCATCGGAGCCGATCCCCGCGCCGCCGCGCCCCCAGCCCCGCCCGCCCGTACTGCCGGACCCGCCCGCCCAGGACCGACCGACCCAGGACCGGCCCGCCCAGGGCCGGCCGGCGCAGGAACCGCCGCGGCGTGGCCGGCATTCCGCCGACTGAGCCGAGTGCGGTCGGTTTCCTACGCCATCGGTCGGAAACCGACCGCACTCAGCGCTGGAAGTTCAGGTACGCCTTCGAGGGCGTCGGGCCGCGCTGGCCCTGGTACTTCGACCCCACGACCGAGCTGCCGTAGGGGTTCTCCGCGGGGCTGGTGAGCCGGAACAGGCACAGCTGCCCGATCTTCATGCCGGGCCACAGGGTGATCGGCAGGTTCGCCACGTTCGACAGTTCCAACGTGATGTGGCCGGAGAAGCCCGGGTCGATGAAGCCCGCCGTCGAGTGGGTGAGCAGCCCCAAGCGGCCGAGCGAGGACTTGCCCTCCAGGCGGCCGGCCAGGTCGTCGGGCAGCGTGCACACCTCGAGCGTGGAGCCGAGCACGAACTCGCCGGGATGCAGCACGAAGGGCTCGCCCTCGGCCGGCTCGACGAGCGAGGTCAGCTCGTCCTGCCGCTGCTTCGGGTCGATGTGCGTGTACCGGGTGTTGTTGAAGACGCGGAACAGGCCGTCGAGCCGCACGTCGACGCTGGACGGCTGCACCATCTGCGGATCGAACGGGTCGATGCCGAGGCGGCCGGATTCCACGTGGGCGCGAATGTCGCGATCGGAGAGCAGCACGCGGTCCAGCGTAGGCCAGGAAGGCGCTGTGCGACCGTGCACCCCGGATCGGGGATACTGCTCTTCCGTGACCGACACTCCGCTCCGCCGCGGCCTCACCGCCCGCCACATCCGGTTCATCGCGCTCGGCTCGGCGATCGGCACCGGCCTGTTCTACGGCTCCGCGGCCGCGATCCAGGCCGCCGGCCCGTCCGTGCTGCTCGCCTACGTGATCGGCGGCGTGGTGATCTACCTGGTGCTGCGCGCGCTGGGCGAGATGGCGGTGCGGCGACCGCAGGGCTCGTTCGGCGACTACGCCTCGTCGGCGCTGGGACCGCAGGCCGGCTTCATGACGGGGTGGATGTACGTCTTCGAGATGGTCTTCGTGTGCATCGCGGACGTCACGGCGTTCGCCGTGTACATGGGCATGTGGTTCCCGCACGTGCCGAAGTGGATCTGGGTGCTGGCGGTGATCTTCTTCATCGCGGCGCTGAACCTGATGCGGGTGCGGTCTTCGGCGAGGTCGAGTTCTGGCTGACGATCGTCAAGATCACCGCCATCGTGGCGATGATCGCGGGCGGCATCGCGGTGCTGATCTTCGGTTTCGGCATGCACGACACGGCGCAGGGGGTGAGCAACCTGTGGTCGCACGAGGGCTTCTTCGCGACCGGCTTCGGCGGCTTCCTGAGCTGCTTCGTCCTGGTGGTCTTCGCCTTCGGCGGCTCGGAGATCATCGGCCTGACCGCCGCGGAGGCCAGGGATCCGGAGCGGACGATCCCGAAGGCGATCAACACCGTGCCGGTCCGGATCGGCCTGTTCTACGTGCTCGCGCTGGCGGTGATCATGGCGGTCATCCCGTGGAACGAGATCAGCAGCGATTCCAGCCCGTTCGTGCAGATCTTCCGGGCGCTCGGCGTCGAGCCCGCGGCGCACGTCCTCAACGTCGTGGTGATCACCGCGGCCATCTCGGCCATCAACAGCGACATCTACGGCGCCGGCCGGATGATGTTCGGCATGGCCCAGCGCGGCCAAGCGCCCGCGGTCATGCGCCGGACCACCGCGAACGGCGTGCCGTGGATGACGGTGCTCATCATGACCGTGGCGCTGCTCGTGGGCGTGCTGCTCAACGCCCTCATCCCCGAGAACGTCTTCGTGGTGATCGCCTCGATCGCGACCTTCGCGACGGTCTTCGTCTGGCTGATGATCCTGTTCTCCCAGTACCGCCAGCGCACCCGCCTGTCCGCCGACGAGGTCTCGCAGCTGCGCTTCCCCGTCCCGCTCTGGCCCTACGGACAGCAGGTCGCGATCGCCTTCCTGCTGTTCGTGACGGTGCTGATGGCCTTCGACCACGACACCCTCGTCGCGCTCGTGGTCGGCTTCGCCTGGCTCGGGGCGCTCGCCGTCGCCTACCGGCTGTGGGTTGCCCCGCGCGCGTCCGCGACTCCGTGACCGGTTCCGGGGCCCGACGGTGCGCGTGCTAGTCTTGCCCCTACGTGCGGCACTGTTTCACGACGGTGCCGCCACTGCCGATGTAGTTCAATGGTAGAACTCCTGCTTCCCAAGCAGGTAGCGCGGGTTCGATTCCCGTCATCGGCTCCACCTGATCGGCGCGTTCCCTTCTGGAGCGATGTCGAAATCACTCCGCTCCGTTCGACGTCTGTACGGACCGCAGGGACATGCGGCCTTCGACGAAGGAGAACACCATGGCACGGCAGGCACGGGCGCGGGTCGACCTATTGAACGTCTCGCTGGACGGATACGCCGCGGGCGAATCCATCACCGTCGACGAACCGATCGGCGGGGCGAGCGCGCTGTTCGACAGTTTCGACGGCCGGGTCATCGCGGGCGTGCACCGCGCGGACGTTCCGATCACTGCGGACCGGTTGCTGACCAGCGTGTGGGGGCAGGGAGTCGGCGCGGAGATCATGGGGCGCGGGAAGTTCGGCCCGCAGCAGGGTCCGTGGCCCGAGGACGGGTGGCGCGGCTGGTGGGGCGACGAGCCGCCGTTCGAAACGCCCGTGATCGTCCTCAGCCACCACTCGCACGATCCGATCGAGTTCGCGAACGGCACCGTCTTCCATTTCCGGGACGCCTCGCCGTCCGACGCCCTCGCCGAGGCCTTCGCGCTCGCCGGTGGTCGCGATGTCCGGATCGGCGGCGGTCCGTCGACGGTGCGGGAGTTCCTCCGCGCGGATCTCGTCGACATGCTGCACATCGCCGTCCAGCCGATCGTCCTCGGTGCCGGCGTCCCCCTGTGGGAGGGGCTCCCCGGTGTCCACCGTCGCTTCGACATCGAGTCGGTCGTCACGCCGAACGGCGTCGTCCACCAGTTCTGGAACCGCAGGGGGTAGGGCCCCGCGCGGTCAGTCCTTCTCGTCCGGCTCCGGGTGATTGCGGGCGTCCAGTTCCTTGGCGCGGCGGCGCTGCTGCTCGGCGCGCTCGCGGCACTGGCGGAGGAATTCGTCGTCATCGTCCGGGTACTGGGCGACGCGCCGGCCGGGACGCTCGTACTCCGGGTACCCCGTGGTCCGCGACGGCGTCCCGCCGGCGGCGGCTCCCACGGGGCGGCCCATCAGGAACCAGATCAGCGATCCGGCCAGCGGGATGATGATCACGACCACCAGCCAGCCCATCTTGGGCAGATGGCGCACCCGATACTCGTCGGAGACGATCACGTCGATCAGCGCCGCCACCCACAGCAGCATCACGATCGCACCGAAGTACGGCATCTTGAACCCCCATCCTCGACACAACGGATACCCGATGCTACCGCGCCCCCTCGCCGCACCTCGACATAGTGTGACACCGTGACTGATCTCAGCTGGCCCGCGACCCGGCTGCTCCGGGTCGGCAAGCGCACCGTCGCCGCACCCGGGCACCTCGACCTTACCGCGACGCACCTGCGGTTCCGCCCCGCGGGGCTGGCGTCGAAGATCACCGGCACGCCGTTCGCGGTACAGCTCAGGCACATCGCGGGCGCCGGCATCGTCGAGGAGACGACGGGCCTGTTCAAGCGGACGCGGCAGCGGCTGTGCGTCACCCTCGCCGACGGCTCCGAGCAGTTCTTCGACACCCCGCGCCCCGACGAGGTCGCCGGGGCCGTCCGCCACCGGCTCGGGGGCGGCGCATGATCGGCGTGATCGGCGGGACGGGCCTCTACCGGTTCCTGCCGGCCGGGACGCAGCAGCGCACCGTCGAGACCCCGTACGGGCGGCCGAGCGCCCCGATCACCGTCGGCGAGGTCGCGGGGCGCGAGGTCGCCTTCCTCCCCCGGCACGGCCTGCGCCACGAGTTCTCGCCGCACACCGTGCCGTACCGGGCCAACCTCTGGGCGCTGCGCAGCCTCGGGGTGCGCAAGGTGCTGGCGCCGTGCGCGGTCGGGAGCCTCGACGGTGCCGCGGGGCCCGGCACGATCGCGCTCCCGGAGCAGCTCGTCGACCGGACGAGCGGCCGGCCGTCGACCTATTTCGACGGTGGCGGTGTGCATGTGAGCTTCGCCGATCCGTACTGCCCGGCGCTGCGGGCCGCGGCGGCTCCGTACGCCGACCGGACGGCGTCGACGATGGTCGTGATCGAGGGGCCGCGCTTCTCCACCCGCGCCGAGAGCCGCTGGTACGCGGCGCAGGGTTGGGACCTGGTGAACATGACGGGCCTGCCGGAAGCGGCGCTGGCCCGCGAGCTGAAGCTCTGCTACGCCTCGATCGCGCTGGTCACCGACCTCGACGCGGGCATCGAGGCCGGCGACGGCGTGCACACCGAGGACGTGCTCGCGGAGTTCACGCGCAACCTACCGAGGCTGATCGACGCGCTCACGAGGACGATCGCCACCGTCGACCCGGCGAGCCCGTGCGACTGCGCCCGGGGCGACCACGAGCTGCCGGGCGGGCTGGAACCGATCCGGGTGTAGCGGCTAGGCGGAACCGAGGTAGCGCTCGGTGTCGCGCTGCAGCCACTTGACGATCAGGCCCGCGGGGAAGGCGCTGAGCCCCACCGCGCGATCGCCGCCGATCGGTTCGATGAGCAGCGTCCAGGTGAAGACGGAGCCGCCGTCGGGGTGCGCCTCGACGCGGTACTTCTCCGCGAGCCGCGCCAGGCCGGGTGCGGTGGCGGACTGTACGTAGAAGGCCTTCTCGCACAGCGTCTCCGACTCCTCCCAGGAGTAGAAGAGCTCGTCGGCGCTGATCCCCGGGCCGAGGTGCACCCGGCGGGTGGAGCCGGCGGCGAAAGGCCGCGGGCTGGTCCACTCGACCTTGCGGATCCCCTTGCACCAGTGCAGGGGACGGTCCGAGGTCAGCTCACCCCATACCCAGTCGACGGGGCGCGCCGAGCGCACCGAGAACTCGTACACGCCGGGACGCCCGGCCTGCAGTTCGGAGGGGTGGACGGGCTTGAGTGCGGGCATGTCGGGCTCCTGGCTTCTTCGGGGTCAGACGGTGTGCGCGTCCGCGACGCTGAGCGCCTCGTCGATGATGCCCAGGCCCTCGCGGGCCTCCTCGACGGAGACGTTGCACGGCGGCACGACGTGGATGCGGTTGTAGTTCGCGAAGGGCAGCAGGCCGCCCTTCTTGAGGGCCGCGACGGTCTCGTTCATCGCGGGGCTGCTGCCGCCGTAGCGCGCCAACGGCTCTCGGGTCTCCTTGTCGCGGACCAGCTCGATGGCGAAGAAGACGCCCTCGCCGCGCACGTCGCCGACGGACGGATGCTTGGCCTTGAACTCCTCGAGGGTGGGGCGGATGATCTCGTCGCCGATCATCGCGGCGTTCTCGACCATGCCCTCCTCGGCCATGGCGGTGATCGTCGCGACCGCCGAGGCGGTGGCGAGCGGGTGCCCCGAGTAGGTGAGGCCGCCCGGGTAGGGCTTGTCGGCGAAGGTCGCGGCGACCTCGGCGCCGATCGCGACGCCGCCGAGCGGCACGTAGCCGCTGTTGACGCCCTTGGCGAAGGTCATCAGGTCGGGCACGACGGGCCCGGCGGCGGTGGTGGCGTGCTCGACGGCGAACCATTTGCCGGTGCGGCCGAAGCCGGCCATGACCTCGTCGGCGATCATGACGATGCCGTACTTCGTGCACAGCTCCCGGACGCCGGCGAGGTAGCCGGGCGGCGGGACCATGATGCCGGGGGTGCCGGGGATCGACTCGAGGATGATCGCCGCGATGGTCGACGGTCCCTCGAGCACGATCGTGCGCTCCAGGTGCTCGAGCGCGCGCTGCGATTCCTCCTCCTCGGTCTGCGCGTAGAAGGAGGACCGGTAGAGGAACGGCCCGTCGAAGTGGGCGACGGATTCGCCGCCGACGTCGTTGGCGAACCGGCGGGTGTCACCGGTGACGTTGATCGCCAGCTCGGTGCCGCCGTGGTAGCTGCGGTAGCGGCTGAGCACCTTGCGGCGGCCGGTGTGCACGCGGGCCATCCGGATGGCGTGCTCCACCGCGTCGGCGCCGCCGTTGGTGAAGAAAATCTTGTCCAGGTCGCCCGGGGTGCGCTCGGCGATCAGCCGCGCGGCCTCGCTGCGGGATTCGTTGACGTGCTGCGGCGCGATAGTGCAGATCTTCGCGGCCTGCTCCGCGATGGCCGCGACGACCTTCGGATGCTGGTGACCGATGTTGGTGTTGACCATCTGCGAGCTGAAGTCGAGGAGCTTGCGCCCCTCCCCGTCCCAGACGTACGAGCCCTGCGAGGCGAGGATCGTCATGGGGTTGATCTGCGCCTGCGCCGACCACGAGTGGAAGACGTGGGCGCGATCGAGTTCGTGGGCGCGGGCTCCGGCGGCGATGGCCTCGTCGACGGCCCGGCCGTCGGGCAGCGTGTTCGTCATATCTGTCACTCCAAGAAATATGTCTGCGGCAATGCCGGCTGGCGATATCCGCGGGTATGCGCTGCTCACCTGGTCACGTCACGGTGCCCGCCACGATACCCGGCGCAGCCGCGGCGCTCTCGCCGCCCGGTACCGCCCGGCACCGGCCGCTCACCGCGCGGCCGGCTCGGCCCGACGCGGACGACGGGCTCAGGCCAGCGCGTCGGCGATGTCGCGGGCCGTCGACCGCGCCAGTTCGACGTACAGGGGGACGCGCTCCGGGGTCATCAGCTCCACCGGCCCGCGCAGCCCGAGGGCGAACCGGCAGGTGCCGTCGGGGCGCAGGACGGGCAGTCCGACGGTGCGGAATCCTGCGTCCAGTTCCTCGTCGTTGAAGGCGTAGCCGCGCTCCCGGGTCCGGCGCAGTTCGGCGGCCAGCTCGTCCGGCCCGGTGACCGAGCGGTCCGTCCCGCCCTCGTAGGGCAGGAGTTCGAGGAGGTCCTCGGTGGCGACATCACCCCAGACGAGCAGCGTCTTCCCCAGCGCGCTCGCGTGCACCGGAAGCCGAATGCCCTGCAGCCGATCGCCGTCCGCCTCGCGCCACCGGCTGGTGGCCACGAGCACCGCGTCCCCGGCCTGCCGGATCGCGATCGACGCGTTGGCCCCGACCGTGGTGGCGAGCAGCTCCAGGTGCGGCTCCGCGCGGTACGCCCCGTACTGCCGGTGCGCGAGCTGGCCGAACTCGGTGAGCGCGCCGCCCACGCGATATCGATTGGCGTCCTTGTCGAGGAAGCCGGCGGCCACGAGGCTGCCCATCAGGCGGTGAGTGGTGCTCACGGCGAGCCCGCACCGGCGCGCGACCTCGGAGACGCCCAACGCGTCGCCGTCGCGGAAGCAGGCCAGGATCTCGAACGCCCGCGCCACGGTCTGCACCCCTGAGTTCTCCACGCCGCCACCCTAGCCACGACCCGCCACATTTTCCATAGAGCGGGAAAGTTTCCCTCCCGTCACCTGCAGGAGCTGTCAAACATTCCGATCACCGGAAGGCAATGTCTACGCACCGCGCGGTCCGCCGTCTAGATTCACCTGTCATCCGTTCCCCTTCGTGAGGAGTTCGACCATGACCGCCAACCGGTTCCGCGCCGGCGCCATCGCCCTCGGCATCACCGCCCTCGTGGCCGTCGGGACGTCCGCGTGCGGCGGGTCGTCGCCGGCCCCCGCCGCGGGCGACTTCGTCCTCAAGGTGACCGCGCCGCAGAACGCCGGAGCGCTCGCCGTCGGCAAGCGCGATCACGTCTTCGACGATGCACTCAAGCCGCTGGGGGCGCGTATCGAGTGGGTGGAGGCCCCGCCCGCGTTCAGCGCCAACCTCAAGCTGTTCAACGCCGGGCAGCTCGACGTCTCGGAGGGCGCGTACAGCCCCGTCGTCGGGGCGCTGTCGAAGAACGTGCCCGTCCGGATCGTCGCCGTGGCGCATAACGAGGACCGCACCCGCAGCGGCATCATCGTCCGCCCCGACTCCGGCATCCGCACCGTCGCCGATCTCCCCGGCAAGCGCGTCGCCGTCAACGCCGCGGCCAAGGGCGACTACATCACGCTGAAGGCCCTGCAGCAGGCCGGAATCCCCGTCGACCGCGTCGAGCGGGTGGCCCTGCAGCCCTCCGATGCCACGGCGGCCTTCTCCACCGGCAAGGTCGACGCCTGGGCGTCCTTCAACGACCCCTACGAGGAGGCCAGGGCCCGCGGCGGCGTCGAGATCGCCACCGAGCAGTCCATCGACTCGCGCGATCACACCATCCTCGCCTTCCGCACGGCGGTGCTGGACTCCCGGCCCGATGTCGCGGCGGCCTTCCTCACGGCGCTCCAGGGCCTCAAGGAGCGGCAGCGGCAGGATCCGGCGGCCTTCCAGAACGTCTTCGACCAGGCCGGTCCGCGCGCCGTGACCGGCGACCGGCTGGCCCGCGCCATCGCCTCCGACCGGCTCGTGGGCGTGCCGCGCTACCCGACCGCGGAGGACGAGGCCGACCTGCAGTCGGTGATCGACCTGTTCGCCGACAACGCCGTGATCAGCCGCCGCGTTCCCGCCTCCGATGTCCTGTACCCGTTGCAGGCCAAGGCCGCCGAGCGCAGCGCGGCCGCCGGCAAGGGGCGCTGACATGGCGGTCCTCGACCTCCGGCGCCGCGCCCTGACGGTGCCGCGCGCACCGTTCGCGGCGGACGCCCTGATCGTGCCCGAGGTCCGCAGCAGCCGCCCGCACTCGCGCACCTTCTCCATCGCCCTGCGGGTACTCGTCCCCGCGCTCCTCGTCCTTGCCTGGTGGGGCGGCTCGGCCTCCGGGCTGCTCCGGCCCGAGATCCTGGCCTCGCCCGGCCAGGTCGGCTCCGCACTCCTCGAGTTGGCGCGCACCGGACAGCTGCTCGATTTCAGCATCGCGTCGTTCCGCCGCGCCGGCGCGGGCGTCCTGCTCGGCGTCGGAGTCGGTCTCACGCTGGGCGTGCTCTCCGGATTGTCCGCCCTCGGTGAGGAACTCGTGGACTCGACGATGCAGATCGTGCGGGCCGTGCCCTTCCTCGCCCTGGTCCCGCTGTTCATCGCCTGGTTCGGCATCGACGACGCCTTCAAAGTCCTGCTGATCGCGGTCGCCACCGTCGCGCCGATGTACGCCTACACCTACCTCGGCGTCCGCAACATCGACCGTAAGACCGTCGAGGCCGCGCGCGAGTTCGGGCTCACCGGACCGCGATTGGTGGCCGAGGTGGTGCTGCCCGCGGCACTGCCCGCGATCCTCATGGCGCTGCGCATCTGCCTCGCCATCAGCATCACCGGCCTGATCGCGGCCGAGCAGGTCGGCACCAAGGAGGGCATCGGCTACCTGGTGACTCTGGCGCAGGAGTACAACCGCACCGACTACATGGTGCTGTGCGTCGTCCTCTACGGCGCCCTGGGCCTGGTCTTCGACGCGATCGTCCGCGTCGCGGAGCGGTACGGCATGCCCTGGCGGCGTCAGGTGGCCTTCCGATGAGCATCCTCACCCGTTCCCCAGAATCCGCGCTCCCGCCGCTCGCCGACCGCGCACCGTCGGCCGCCTCCGCCGCCGACCGCCGCGCCGGAGAACCGGTCGCGCTCCGGCTGACCGGTGTCCGGAAGAGCTTCGGCGACAACATCGTTCTCGACGACATCGATCTCACCGTGCACCGCGGCGAGTTCGTCGTGCTGCTCGGCCCCAGCGGTACGGGCAAGACCACGCTGCTGCGCCTGCTCAGCGGACAGCTGGCGCCGGATTCCGGCACCGTCGAGGTCCCGGCCGCCCGCACGTCCGTCTACCAGGAACCGCGGCTCATCCCCAACAAGCGGGTGCTGCGCAACGTCACGATCGGCCAGCCGCGCGGCCGCGCCACGGACGAGCGGGCACTCGCCGCGCTCGGCGAGGTCAACCTCGGCGAGAAGGCCCGGCAGTGGCCGGCCACGCTCTCCGGGGGCGAGGCCCAGCGGGTCGCGCTGGCGCGGGCACTGGTGCGGGAGCCGCGGCTGCTCCTGCTCGACGAGCCCTTCGCCGCGCTCGACGCCCTCACCCGGCTCCAGATGCAGGATCTGGTGGGCGATCTCGTGGCCCGGCACCGCCCCGCCGTCATCATGGTCACCCACGACGTGGACGAGGCCGTCCGCCTCGCGGACCGGGTGATCGTCCTGCACGGCGGTGCCTTCGTACTGGACGAGGACATCGACCTCGTCCGGCCCCGCGACCGGGCCGACCCCGCGGCCCTCGACTACCGAACCCGCCTGCTCGCCCACCTCGGGGTGGGCCGCGGGCACACCCCGTCCCCCCGAGGAGAGGCCCGGCCATGACCAGCACGCTCACCGATACCCTCTGGTACACCCGTTGCCCCGTACCCACTGCGAGCGGCGTCGCCCACGCCCGCGGCTGGCTGGCGGACGCCGCGGTCGACGCCGGGCTCACGCTGGCGGTGCTGCAGAACAGCGCCCCCGACGTCGCGGCGCGGCACTTCGACCACGACCTGCCCGGCCTGATCCGCGAGGGCGGCAACGTCCCTGCGCTCGCGGCCCGCGCCGAGGGCGCCCCGACCCGCCTCCTGGGCCTGACCTGGATCGACGAGGCGCAGGCCGTGATCGTCCGGCCGGACTCCCCGATCGCCGACGCCGGTGACCTCCGCGGCGCCCGCCTCGCGCTGCCGACGTGGGCCGCGGACCGGGCCCGCAGCTTCCCCCGGGCGATGGCCCTGCACGGCTTCCGGAACGCGCTGCGGCTCGCCAGGCTGGACCTCGGGGACGCCCGGCTCGTCGAGGTCCCCGCGGGGGCGATCCGCAGGTCGTGGGCGCGCCCCGCGCCACGACCTGGGGCGTCGACCGGCTGCTCGCCGGCGACGTGGATGCGGTGTACGTCAAGGGCGCCCGCGCCCGCGACGTGGCCCGCGAGCACGGCCTGCGCACCGTCGTCGACCTGGACGCCACCGCGGACCGGGCGGCGCGCGTGAACAACGGCACCCCGCGCCCGATCACCGTGCACCAGGCGCTGCTCGACGAGCGCCCCGACCTGGTCACCGAGTTCCTGGTGCGTTCGCTGCGCGCCGCGGGCTGGGCGGCGGAGCACCCGGGCGAGGCCCGCGCGGTGCTGCAGCGGGAGACCGGCTCCGCGTCCGAGGGCGCGGCCGCCGCGTACCCCGACCACGTCATCGCGGGCCTGCACCCGTCGCTCGACGAGGACCGGCTCGAGCTGCTCGCCCGCCAGCAGCAGTTCCTCCTGGCGCACGGCTTCCTCGCCGCGGACTTCGACCTGGATTCCTGGGTCGCGCCGGAGCCCTTGCGCCGGGCGCGCGAGATCGTCGCCGAGCGCGCCGGAGTCGCGCGATGACGGGCGTCGACTGGCGGATCTCCGTCCGCGGTGACTCCCGCCGGGCCGGAACATCACCCTCCCGCACCGACTTCCGCGACCTACTCGCCGCCGTCGACGCGGCGGAGCTGGCGGGGATCGACGGGGTGCTGGTGCCGTACGACCCCGCCGGGGACGAGTCCTGGGTGGTCGCGGGCGCCGCCCTGCGCGCGACCCGGCACCTGCGGGTGACCGCCGAATTCGACCCCACCTTCGGCAGCCCGGTGTACGCCGCGAAGGTCTCCGCGACCCTGCAGCGGCTCTCCCGGGGCCGGTTCGGCTGGCGGCTGCGCGCCGAGGCCGACGAGGCCCGCACCGGCGGCGACGTGCTCACCCGGGCGGAGCAGTACCGCCGCGCCGCGGAGTTCCTGGAGGTCGCGCGCGGCGTGTGGAACAGCGACCCGATCGGCGGGAACGGATTCGAGGGCACGGGATTCGAGTACGACGGCGACTACTTCCACGTCGCCGGCGGCGGCTTCCGCGGCATCCTCTCGGGGCTGCCCTTCCCGCGCGTCGAGATCACCGGGGACGACGGTGCCGCCCTCGCCCTCTCCGCCCGGCTCGGCGATGTGCACGTCTTCGCCGAGCGGCGGGACGCGCCGCTCGAGGACCGGCTCATCGCCCTGCGCTCCGCCGCCGCGGCGACGGGGCGCACGGTGGGGGTCGCGCTGGAGCTGCCGGTCATCGCCCGCGAGACCGACGACGAGGCCTGGCAGCGCGCCGACCGGCTCGTCCGGCAGGCCGGCGGGGTGCCGGCCGACGCGGACCGGCTCGACGACCTGCGGTGGGCGGGCTTCCGCGCCGCGGGATTCGACGCCGAGGTCGGCCTCGTCGGCTCGTATTCGACGGTGGCGCACCGCCTACGGGAGTACGCCGAGGCCGGCGTGGACTCGGTGATCCTCACCGGCCGGCCGCACATCGAGGAGATCCACCGCGTCGGCGAGCACCTGCTCTACCGCACCGACCCGTCGGCGCGCCTGCTGCGCGCGCACCGTTCCCAGGAGGTCCCGGCGTGAGCGTCGACTTCTACTGGCGGATCGGCATGGAGGGCGACCACGCCTCCCTGCGCGAACCGCGCCGCTACAACCGCGGTGAGGCGCAGGGCATCGGTCCCGGCAACATCGCCCCGGCCGTCCGCGACGGCGAACCGGACGGCTACGCCTACATCGACCACGCCGCGGCCGTGGTGCGCGCATCCGAGCGGGCCGGCTTCGTCGGCGGCCTGCTGCCGAGCTTTCCCGTCACCGAGGACCCGTGGGCCTTCGCCTCCGCGCTCGCCGCCGAGTCGCAGACCTACCGCTTCATGGTCGCCTTCCAGCCGGGCTTCCTGCACCCCGTCCAGGCCGCCCGGATGTCCGCGACGCTGCAGCGCGCCACCGGCGGCCGCCTCGTCTACAACATCATCAGCGGGGGCGGCGGCCGGCCGCAGCTGTGGTGGGGCGACAAGGTGGACCACGACGACCGGTACGCCCGCACCAGCGAGTTCCTCGACGTGCTGCGCGGCGTCTGGCGGGGCGAGCCCTTCCACCACGACGGGCGGTTCTACCGGACCGACGGTGCCGCGCTGCCGCCGCTGCTCGCGGATCAGCCCTTCCCGGAGGTCTACTTCTCCGGCTCGTCCGGCGCGGCCGTGGCCGCCGCGGGGCGGCACGCCGACTACTACCTCTCCTGGCTCGAACCCTTCGCCGACCTCCGCGCCAAGTTCGACGGGGTGCGCGCGCATTCGGAGAAGCTCGGGCGCACACCGAAGTTCGCGGTGCGGATCGACGTGGTGGCCCGACACACCGAGGAGGCCGCGTGGGCCGAGATCGAGAAGGGCTGGGCCTTCGTCGACCGCGGCGCCGCCGAACGCGCCGCCCAGGGCGACTCCGTGGGCGCCGCGCGGATCGCGGGCTGGGTGCCCACCACGATCACCGGCTACCGCGACCTGGAGGTGCAGCCCAACGTGTGGTGCGGCTTCAGCCTGATCCGCGGCGGCCCGGCGTTCGGGCTCGTGGGCAGCTACGAGCAGGTCGCCCAGCGGCTCGACGAGCTCCGCGAGCTGGGCGTCGATGCCTTCATCCTGGCCGGCAACCCGCATCTCGAGGAGGCCTACCGGGTGGGCGAGGAGGTACTCCCCCTACTCCGCAACAGCGTTCCCACCGATCTTCGCGCACCCCTCGTGCGCGCCGGATGAACTCCACCGAAAGGACTTTCATGACCACCGTGCTCCCCCTCGACGAGACGGCACTCGCCTTCGTCGACGCCACCGCCCGCGACGCGCAGAAGGCCTTCCGCGTCTTCCGCGAGACCGGCACCGTCTCCGCCAACGGCACCGTCAATTTCGTCGAACGCATCCCCGGCATCGACGTCGCCGTCGCGCTGAACGAGCCCGGACCGTGGGCCGACGACCCGGTCGCGCGGCCCGTCGTCGCCACCTTCGACGGCGAGGTCCTGCTCGGCGACGGCGGCGCGGGCTTCGTCACCGCCTACGCCGGTCTGTTCCGCGCCCACCCCGAGATCACCTCGGTGGTGCACGTGCACACCCCGTGGCTCGGCGGCTTCGCCCAGACCCACCGGCCCCTCCCGATCCGGTACGCGGCGTCCCAGCGGCTCACCCTGTCCCGATCCATCCCGCCGCACATCGACCGCACCATCGGCGCGGGCGAGTTCATCCTCCGTGAGCTGGAGCGGGATCCGCACCTGGTGGCGATCTTCGAGGCCAACGGCGGCGTCAACGTGATCGGCCGCGACGGCTTGCTCGACCTCGCGAAGTTCGTCGTGCTGCTCGAGGAGGGCGCCCAGTACCAGGCCATCGGCGAGTCCGTCGGCGGCACACAGGAGTTCGACCCCAGCAACCTCGTCGCGCAGTGGGGCCGCAGCGGCCTCCTCGAGCGCGCCCGCGAGCACGGCCTCGTCTGACCCGGAACCCAAGGAGCACACCATGACGCTGCGCGTCGGCTACTTCCCGCACAACAACTCCCTGTTCGTCCTGCGCCATCGCGGCATCCTCGAACGGTCGATCCCCGATGTCGAGTGGGTCGACCTGCGGGACCTGCCCGAGCCCGACCCCGTCGATCCCCGCTCGGGCCTGCCCACGCTGCACTCGGACTGGCTCTTCGCCGACGGCGGCTACGACGTGATCGGCACCGGCTTCACGCCGCCGATCACCGCGCTCGGCGCCGGGCACGACATCGTCTACCTGGGCATATCGGGTCCGCGCGTCGAGAACGGACGGATCGTGGCCCGCGCCGGCAGCGGCATCACCACGCCCGCCGACCGGCGCGGCAGGCGGGTAGGAGTGGCGCACGGGTCCTGGCAGACCACCCTCGTCCTGTTCGCCCTCGACGATGCCGGGCTCACCTGGGCCGACATCGAGCCCGTGGACGTGGACGTGCACGCGGGTGGCGAGGCGCTGCTCGCCGGCGACATCGACGCCTGGGTCGGTGCCTATCCCGGTCTCGCGGCGGTGGAATCGCGGGCCGAGCTGGTGACGCTCGTGGACACCGCATCGGTGTTCAGCCACCCCTCGCTGTGGTTCACCTCCCGGCGGCTCGCCGAGGAGCACCCGGACGCGGTGCGCGCGGTCCTCGATGCGCTCGCCGAGTCCGACGCCTGGGTGACGGCGAATCCGCGGGAGGCCGCCGCCTACTTCGCCGCCGACGCCGCAGCGCACGGCCTGCCCGCCGATCTCGACGCCTGGGAGGCCGCGGTACGCGGGCGTCCCTTCGGCGTCGGCCCCGTGACCGAGGACTTCCTCGACGAGCAGCAGCGCGCCGCCGACCTGTTCGTCGCCGGCGGCCTCCTGCCCCGCCACGTCGACGTGCGCTCCGCCGTGGTCCCGTGGATCAACGCGGCGGCAGGGGCGGTCACCGTCGGATAGTTTGGCGGTATGAGTGGGACGAGCACGGACCGACGACCCCGCGGCCTCACCGGGTTCACCGGCAATCCCGTCAACGCAGCGATGGCCCGCGTGCTCGACCAGCTCGCTTCCGAGGTGGATCACGGCGTACGCGTGGCGATGGAACGTCCGTCCAGCGTGTCCCGCGTGAAGCGCCTGCGGGATCGATGAACACCACGCGCGGGCACCGATCCAGTGTCCTCGAGTACTGGTGGATGCTCGAGCTGTTCAACCCGCAATCGATCCCGAAGCTCACGCCCCGGGCGACCCGCCCGCCGAACCAGCAGGTGATCTGCTGGTCGCCCGGCGACGAACTTCCCTGGGACCGGCTCCCGTATCCGGGACGCGGTGCGGACGGCACGCCGCGGACCTGGCGGCACACGGTCTACCTCGGGGTGTATCTGCTCGAGGAGACCTACGACGTGCTGCACCGGGCGTTCGCCGAAGATCCCGACGCGGGGGACGAACGCCCGGGCGGCAGGAGCGCCTGCGCGGGGATCCTTATCGACGGTGCCGGATGTCCGATACCGAGTTCCGCGATCCTCTCGTCGGCCGCGTGGGCGGTCGGCCGCGTGCAGCACCCCGGCCCCTGGACACCCGAACGGCTGATTGGCTTCGACACGGCCCAGGCCGCGTTCCTCGACGCGGTCGACAGGTTCGAGGGAGGTCGGCGCGACGCAACCGGCGCGGACGCCCCGGTCCCGGCCGACGCTCGTGCGGTGACCGACCTGGTGGCGTTGGCGCACTTGTGCGGGGGTATCGCAGGGCTCCCGCGGATCGCAACATCCGAGGTCGTGATCTCCAGCGTCGTCGTGGGTGCGGAGAAGTCCGAAGAGATCGACTTCCTCAACAGCTTCTTCCTCCACGACCTGTCGACGGTGCGCGACCACGTGCGAGCCGGTGACATCGGTGCAGGTCTGGAGCGCTACCTCACGGGCGACGATTCACTGCCCCTGAAGGGCCGAATCGATGTCGTGGACGGGGCGGCGGGGGTCGCGGCGGCCGACGCCGGCGTCGCCATCGGCCGACTGCCGCTCGGGCGGTGGCCGTCGAATCCGAATCATCCCCTCGCACTGAGCCAACAACTCGCGGTGAACCTGGCGTTGAACGACCTCGCTCCAGCAACAGGTCTTCTGGGCGTCAACGGACCGCCAGGCACCGGCAAGACCACCATGCTCCGCGACGTGCTCGCCGGGAACGTGGTCGAGCGAGCGCGGCGCCTCGCCGCCCTGAAGTCGCCGTACGACGCGTTCACGGGTGAGCCACTGGAGGTGAAGACATCCTCTTTCTTGCACCGGTTCCGGCGGCTCCGGCCCGAGCTCACGGGCTTCGAGATGGTCGTCGCGTCGAGCAACAACTCGGCAGTGGAGAACGTGACGACCGAGATCCCCGCCCGCGAGGCCATCGCCTCGCCGTGGCGGGAGAGCGCCGACTACTTCTCGGCGATCGCCACGGAGGTGCTTCGCGGCACGAGCAAGGCCGCAGACTCACCAGCAGCCTGGGGACTCGTGGCCGCCCGGCTCGGCAACAAGACCAACCGGGGCGCGTTCCATACTGCTTTCTGGTTCGGCGCCGACGAGCGGAGAGCAAAAGATACTGCTCGGGGCCCTATTCCAGGAATGCTTGAACGCCTCAAGCGATGGCGCACGGGGGCGGACTCCCCACGTCCCTGGAGCCTTGCTCGTAGCGATTTCGCAGCTGCAGAGAAACGGGTGACCGACTTGATCGCGGTCCGGCGCGCGGCGGCGGAGCGGCGGGACCGACTCGCGCAGGAGTCCAGCAAGGTACCCGAAGCCGAGGATCACGCGCGCCGTCTCCGGGAGCTGGTGGCACGGGCCGAGCACGGCCTTGGGGAGCAGCGCCGAACGGTGGAGCAGCTCCGGAATGCCGTCGCCCGCGCGGATGCTGATTACACCCGACACGCGCAGCGCAAGCCCGGCACGATCGAGAACCTCTTCTCCTTGGGGAAGGCGATGAAGTCGTGGCGCGCCGAGGAGGAGCCGCTGGTCCGCAATCTGAACGGCCTTCTGGGCGCGTTTCGGGCGGGCGAAGAACGCGCACAGCAGATCGCGAACGAGTTGCACAGGAGGAAAGCCGACGGCGCAGCAGCGGACGGACTGCTCGATACGCTGCTCCGGTCGATCGACGCGCTCGAGGCCGAATGCGCTCTCGATCGGGAGCGTTACGGCGACGCGTACCCCAGGTCCCTGCCGACCGTCGATCCTCCGAAGGCGTTGTCCGACAAGAGGGAGAAGCGTGCCCCATGGCTCGACGCCGACCTCGATACCGCGCGGTCAGAGTTGTTCCTCGCCGCGCTCCGCCTGCACGAGGACTTCCTCGCCAACACCGCGAAGGAGATGGTCGGTAGCCTTTCCGCCGCGTGCGCAGTCATGGCGAAGGGACTGCCGCACAACGTGGAGGACCGAGAGGTGAAGGCGCGGGCGGCGTGGCAGCTGCTCTTCCTGGTGGTGCCGATGGTGTCCACGACCTTCGCCTCGGTCGGGAGGATGTTCAGCGACCTCGGCCAGGAATCGATCGGCTGGCTGCTCATCGACGAAGCCGGCCAGGCGTCGCCGCAGCACGCGGTCGGGGCGATCTGGCGGGCGCGACGCGTGGTGGCGGTGGGCGATCCGCTGCAGCTGCAGCCGGTGGTGACGATGCCGCCCAAGGCGCAACGCGACATAGCCACGGCTTATGGGGTGTCCGAGACCTGGATCCCGCCACGCGCATCGGTGCAGACCCTCGCCGATCGGGTCGCTATCTACGGCACCACGATCAGTCAGGGCGAGAAACCCGTCTGGGTGAGCGCGCCGTTGCGAGTACACCGACGTTGTGACAACCCGATGTTCGACCTCTGCAACCGGATCGCCTACGGCGACATCATGGTCAACGGGGTGCACAGAAAGCCCCACACTCCGGACGACCCGGACCGATATCAGGAGCACGACTCGAACGAGCGTCTCGTGATCGCGCCGAGTATGTGGGCACATGAGCCTGCGACGGCCCCCGGAACACACCTTCAGACGAACCAGATAGCGAAGCTCGAGGAAATCCTGATGCGGCTCGAAGAGCGGGGAGTTCCTCCCGACCAGGTGATCGCTATCTCCCCGTTCCGCGCCGTCGCGGATCGTCTGTCAGCGTTGAGCGCCGATTACCCCGGCCTCAGCGCCGGAACCATCCATACCGCACAGGGTCGCGAGGCTCCGGTAGTGATTCTGGTGCTGGGTGGCGACCCCGCGAGAGAGGGCGCCAAGGCATGGGCCGCGTCGAGCGTCAATCTCGTCAACGTCGCAGCGAGCAGAGCCCAGCGTCGCTTGTACGTTATCGGCGATCGAGACGCGTGGCAGCGGCACAACTACTTCCAGCAACTCTCCGCGGCTCTGCGCTAGATCCTGCTCAAGCCCTCGGCCGGCGCAGCCCTGGGCAGGTCATTCGAGACAAGGGAGCTATATCGAAAACTTGTCGGTGGGTCGGCGTAGGGTCACAGCATGAACGAAGATGCTGTTGTAGAGGATGATCAGCCACCTGATGGTGACGTGGCCGATCGGTTGCGTTCGATGGAACGGCAGCGGTGTCGGACGGTGTTCGAGCAGTACCGGTCGGCGGCGGAGCTCCTGCGGCAGCGGGTGTGCGAACGCGTGGCGGCAGGGTTGCCGCAGGACCGGTGGCAGCAGGGCGTCGCCGCGGAGGTCGGGCTGGCGCTGCACATGTCGCCCAACACCGCCGCCAAGTTTCTCACCCGGGCGGTGGAGTTGGAGAGGACGATGCCGCACACCCGGGCCCGGCTGCGCGACGGTGACCTGCCGCCGGAGGCGATCCCGGTGATCATCGGCGGCCTCTCGCACCTGGACGCCTCCGCCCGTCACAGTGCCGATGAGCTGCTGTGTTCCGATCCGGCGACGCTCGCGGGCATGGGGCTCAGGCGACTCGGAGCCCATGTGGAGCAGGTCGCCTACCACCTCGACGCGCAGGCGACCGTGGATCGGAACGCCTCCGCGGAGAAGGACCGCACCGTCACCATCCGACCGCTCCCGGAGGGCATGGCCCGGGTGTCGCTGCTCCTGCCGGTGGCGCAGGGCGTCGGCGTCTACGCCGCGCTGCGCAAGCACGCGGCCACGCTGATCGGGATCGGCGCGGATCTGCGGACCCGCGGGCAGATCATGGCCGACACCGCGTTCGCGAGGATCACCGGGCGGGAGGCGGCTGAAGGGCAACTCGTCGCCGTGAACCTGACGATGCCCGCCGCGGTGCTCCTCGGTGACGAGCCCGGAACCGCACACCTGGACGGTGGCGGGACCATGCCGGCGGAGATCGCCCGCAATCTCATCGGCAGGGCCACCGCCGCCGGCGTCGCGTGGGTCAAACGCCTCTACATCGCCCCCGAGACCGGGGCGGTCGTCGGCATGGACTCCCGCGCCCGCTGCTTCCCCGACGGGCTCTCCGAGATGATCCGCGCGCGGGACCGGTACTGCCGCACCCCGTACTGCGACGCACCCATCGCCCACACCGACCACGTCGTGCCGCACGCGAAGGGAGGCCCGACCGAGTTCACGAACGGTCAGGGCCTCTGCGCGGCGTGCAACTACGCCAAGGAGGCCGTCGGCTGGGCCAGCGCCGTCGTCGAGGACCCGAGCGGGCGGCACACCGTCGAAACCCGGACACCGACCGGGCATATCCACCGGTCCACAGCCCCGGAACAGGCCGCTTAGTCGCGAACCGTCCGATCAGCGCGCGGTGACGAGCACCCGGTGCAGGCCGGTCGCACCGTCGGGGGCGGGTGGCGCCGTGGCGTCGGTCTGGACCGTCCCGTTCGCGTCGGTGGCGCGCACTTCGAGGGTGTGCTCGCCGCGGTCGAGGGGGATCGCGACGCTCCACTGCCGCCAGGTATCGGGTCCGACGGTGTCCGCGAGCCGGGCCGGCACCCACGGGCCGGAGTCGGCGCGGACCTCGACCCGGCCGATACCGATGTGCTGCGCCCACGCCACGCCGGCCACCGTCACCGCGCCGGCGGGAACGGATCCGCGCGGTACGTCGATGCGCGACTGCACCTTGACGGGGCCGAGCGCCGACCATCCCCGCGGCGTCCAATAGCCCTGGTCGGCGGCGAAGGTGGTGACCTTGAGCGAGGTCACCCACTTGGTCGCCGAGACGTAGCCGTAGAGGCCCGGGACCACGAGCCGGGCGGGGAAACCGTGCACCACAGGCAGCGGTTCGCCGTTCATCCCGATCGCCAGCAGCGACGCCCGGGCGGGGTCGCGGAGCACGTCGAGCGGCGTTCCCGCGGTGAATCCGTCGACGCTGCGCGAGAGCACCATGTCGGCGCCGGGTCGAGGCCGGGCGCGCTCCAGCAGAGCCCGGATCGGATGGCCGAGCCATCGGGCATTGCCGATGAGGTCGCCGCCGACCTCGTTGCTGACGCACGCGAGCGTCGCGTAGTGCTCCTCCAGCGGGAGGGCGAGCAGGTCGTCCCAGGTGAGGGTGAAGGGCTGCTCGACCATGCCGTGCACCTGCAGGGACCAGTCGGCCGGGTCCAGCTGCGGCACGCGCAGCGCCGTGTCGATGCGGTAGAAGTCGGCGGCGGGCGTGACGTAGGGGGTCAGCCCCGCGATGGGCGGGTCGGCCGGGGCCGCAGGTGCGACGGTGCGCGGCGCGGGCAGGCGCAGCGTCTCCCGCGCCGCCTTCACCGCGGTCGCGCCGGCCGAGAGCAGGCGTGCCCCGGCCAGCGCCAGCACCGTCGTCCCCGCGGCCGCGCCGGCGACGAGGAGGAAGCCGCGCCGGTCCACCGCGGCTCCGTCATCCGACGCTCCGTCATCCGAGGCTCCGGAGCCGGGGCGGAGGCGCCGGAGCGCCGGGCGCAGTACGAGGATCGCCGCGGCGATGCCCACGAGACTCGGGACCGCCCACGACGCCGTCGCGTCCGGGCGCAGGGTCGCCGTCACCGCGCCCACGACTCCGACGACACCGAACAGCACCGCGCCCCAGGGCGTCCGGCGCAGTTCGAGCACCCCGGCGAGAGCCGCGCCGGCCGCGAGCACGACCGTCATCGTGCCGAGCAGGACCGCCTTGTCGGCGGTGCCGAAGGACTCGACCGCGAAGTCCTTGAGCCACGGCGGCGCGGCGTCGATGACCGCGGCGCCGCCGGCGAACAGCGTGCTCGCCCCCGGCGCGATGACGGCAGCGGCAAGCTCCGCGACCGCCAGTCCTGCGGCGCCGGCGAGAACGCCCGCCAGCGCGGCGGCCCATGCCCGTCCTGGATGCCGCGCGGCGGTGTCCTCGGTCATGGGTCCAGCGTGGCACGCGGGGACGCGCCCCGCGAGGCTCATCCGGACACCTCACGGAACCGTAAGAATCGTCGGAAAGACAAGGGCCGCCCCAGCCTTCCGGCTGCGGCGGCCCCGTCGTCGACCGTGGGTCAGGCGCGCGAGTCCACGACGGCGTAGGTGCCGTCGGCGTACTCGGCGCGGATGAGCTTCTTGTCGAACTTGCCGACCGAGGTCTTCGGGACCTCGGCGACGAAGGCCCAGCGCTCGGGGATCTGCCACTTGGGCAGCAGGTCGGTGAGGAAGGCGCGCTGCTTCTCGACGTCCGCGTCGGCGGCGTCCTTGACCACGGCGAGCACGAAGGGACGCTCGTCCCACTTCTCGTCGGGCACGCCGACGACGGCGGCCTCCGCGATGGTCGGGTTGCTCATGACCGTGTTCTCCAGCTCGACGGAGCTGATCCATTCACCGCCGGTCTTGATCATGTCCTTGGTGCGGTCGCGGATGGTCATGAAGCCGTCCGGGCTGATCGAGGCCACGTCGCCGGTGCGGAGCCAGCCGTCGTGGAACTTCGACGGGTCGGAGACGTTGCCCTCGGGCGAGTAGTACGCGCCAGTGATCCAGGGGCCGCGCACCTCGAGCTCGCCGGCGGCCTCGCCGTCCCAGGGCTGCTCGTTGCCCTCGTCGTCGATGATGCGGGCCTGCACCGATGCCGGGAACCGGCCCTGCGTGACGCGGTAGGCGAACTCCTCGGTCTCGTCCTCGATACCGAAGGGCGGGCGCGAGACCGAGCCCAGCGGCGAGGTCTCGGTCATGCCCCAGGCGTGCACGATGCGGGTGCCGAGCTTGTCGAAGGTGCGGATCATCGACGGGGGCACCGCGGCGCCGCCGACGACGACCTCGCGCAGGTGCGAGATGTCCTGCGGCTTCGCGGCGAGCTGCGCGGCGACGCCGGCCCAGATGGTGGGCACGGCGGCGGCGAACGTGGCCTTCGTGGCGTCGAGGATCTGCAGCAGCGGCTCGGGCTGCAGGAAACGGTCGGGCATGACCAGCGTGATGCCGCCCATCATCGCTGCGTAGGGCAGGCCCCACGACATGACGTGGAACATCGGCACGATGGCCAGCACCGAGTCGGCGTTGCCCAGCGACATGCCGGACGACGAGTTGACCTGCATCGAGTGCAACCAGATGCTCCGATGGCTGTAGACGACGCCCTTGGGATCGCCGGTGGTGCCGGAGGTGTAGCACATGACGGCCGCGTCGCGTTCGTCGATCTCGGGCCATTCGAAAACGGTGGGCTCGCCCGCGATCAGCTCGTCGAAGGAGTGCACCGTGACGCCCTCGGGCGCCTCCAGCGCCTCCTTCGGGCCGTTGGCGACGATGACGTGCTGCACGCCGGGAGTCGACGCCAGGTACTTGCCGAGCATCGGGGCGACGGTGGCGTCGACCAGGATCACCTTGTCGTCGGCCTGGTTGATGATGAACACGGCCTGCTCGGGCGAGAGGCGCAGGTTCAGGGTGTGCAGCACGGCGCCCATCGCGGGGACCGCGGCGTAAGCGACCTGGTGCTCGTTGTTGTTCCACATGAACGTCGCCACGCGATCGCCGCGCTGCACGCCCAGCTTCGTCAGGGCGTGCGCCAGCTGCGCGGCCTTGTCGCCGACCTCGGCGAAGGAGAGATCGCGTAGGCCCTCACCGGTCCACGTGGTGATCTTGGCCTCGGGGAAGACCCGGCGGCTGTACTCGACGAGACGGGCGATCGTCAGTTCGCCGTCCTGCATGGTGGTCGCAATCACGTTGGTGGACACTCCTTCTCGGATGGTAAATGCAGTCGGTGCTGCTACTGGCTGGTGATCTGGTTGACCAGGCGCACGACCGACCTCGGAGCGAACTTACTCGAATTGGACAGCAGCGTGGTCAGAGTTCCGACGGAATAGTGGACCCGGGGCAGGAACGGCAGCTTCAGCCGCGGATGCACCGAGTTCCAGACCTGTTCCGCGACCTCCTCCGGGGTGATGTTCACGCCCAGGGTCTGCGTGCTCTTGGCGTCGTTCTCGGCCAGCGCCGTCTTCGCCCACAGCGGCCAGATCGCGACGACGCGGATCCCGTGCTTCTCCCACTCCAGCTCGAGCGCCTCGGTGAAGCCGGAGACGTAGAACTTGGCGGCGCTGTAGGTGGCGATACCCGGCTGCCCGTAGATCGCGGACGCGGAGCTGATGTTCACCAGGTGCGCGCCCGGCTGGTTCTTCAGGTACGGCAGCGCCGCCTTGGCCCCGTAGGTGACGCCCAGGGCGTCGATGTCGATCTGGAGCTTGATCTGCTGCGGCGTGATCTGGTCGAGGTCACCGCTGACGAGCACGCCGGCGTTGTTGTCGAGCACCGTCAGCCCGCCGCCCGTGTGCCGGGTGAAATCGGCGAGCGCCGCCTCCCACTGGTCGTAGTCCGTCACATCGAGTGCGCCGGTCACGATCCCCGGATGCTCGTTCTTCAACTCCTCCAACGCGGCGGCGTTGACGTCGTAGACGCCCACGGTCCACCCCTCGGACAGGAAACGCAGAGCAGTGGCCCGGCCGATGCCCGAGGCACCACCGGAGATGAAGATCGACGGCATGGCGTCCAACCTACCCGCTGGTCAGGCCGGGGTAAAGCTCTACTGAGCGACACTCAATTAGCGCCGGCCCCGTCGACCATGCGGCGGACGACGGCGAGGAGCCCGGCCATCTGCTCGTCGGTGGCGCGGCGCCGGCCGCCGCTCAGGGCCGCGTCGTAGTAGAGCCCGTCGCCGAGCAGGAGCACGGCGCGGGCGGTGGCCTCGTCGGGCACCTGCCTGCGCACCGTGGCGAGGAAGCGTTCCTGCATGGAGCGGATCGCGCGCTCGGCGCGGTCGTTCGCCCCCTGGCTCAGCCGCAGTACCGCGACGATCGCGCGGTCGAGCGGCGAGTCGTCGTAGTTCGAGGTGCGCACGTAATAGGCGACGGCTCCCTCGGGGGCCGCGGCCATCCGCTCGACGTCAGCGGCCACCAACTCGTCGAGCCAGTCGCACAGCCCGTCGACCAGGGCCTTCTTCGAGCCGAAGTGGTAGAGCAGGCCCCCCTTGCTCACGCCGGCTTCGGCGGCGACGGCCTCGAGCGTGGCGGCACGCTCGCCCTGCTCGATGAGGAGCGTGACGAAGGCGTCGAGGAGTTTGGCGCGGGCGGCGGGAGCAGGCGGCACATCTCGCATCGTAGGGGTGACCGCCGTCTCTCGTTTCTGTACCGTCCGGCTGGTACAGTAACGAGCAATCGATCGTCTACCCGCAGGAAGTGCCGTCATGACCACCACCCTCCCCACCACGACCGCGTCATCCGCGCGCGCCACGGTGCGCGACTGGGGTGCGCTCGCGGTCCTGATGCTCCCCGTGCTCCTGGTGTCGATCGACGGCACCGTGCTGGGCTTCGCACTGCCCTCGATCGCCGCCACGCTCGGGCCGACCGCGGCGCAGCAGCTGTGGATCATCGACGTCTACCCGCTGGTGCTCGCCGGGCTGCTCGTCTCGATGGGCAGCCTCGGCGACCGCTGGGGCCGGCGGCGCCTGCTCCTCCTGGGCGCCACCGGCTTCGCCGCGATGTCGGTCGTCGCCGCGTACTCCCCCACCGCCGGCGCGCTCATCGCCGCCCGCGCGGGCCTGGGATTCTTCGGCGCCATGCTGATGCCGTCCACGCTGTCCCTGCTGCGCAACATCTTCCGTGACCCGCAACAGCGGCGGCTGGCGATCGCGGTGTGGGCCTCGTGCTTCGCCGCCGGCGCCGCGCTCGGCCCGATCGTGGGCGGATTCCTCCTCGAGCACTACTGGTGGGGCTCGGTCTTCCTCATGGCGGTGCCGGTCCTGATCCCCCTGCTCGTGCTCGCTCCGGTCTTCGTCCCGGAGTCGCGCGACCCGGAGCCGGGCCGCATCGATCCGGTATCGATCGCGCTCTCGCTCCTCGCGCTGACCCCGATCGTGTACGCGGTCAAGACGCTCGCCAAGGGCGGCGACCTGATGCAGGTCGCGGTGTCGCTCGCGGTGGGCATGACCGCGACGGGCCTGTTCCTGCACCGCCAGTTGAACCGCCCGGACCCGATGCTGGACGTGCGACTGTTCACCGATCGCCGCTTCTCCGGCGCCGTCACCGTGAACCTGCTCAGCGTCTTCTCCCTGGTCGGCTTCATGTTCTTCGTCTCGCAGCACCTCCAGCTGGTGGTGGGGATGAGCCCGATGGACGCCGGCTGGGCGCTCGTCCCGGGGCTGATCACGATGATGGTCGCGGGCCTGTACGTGGTGCGGCTCGTGCGGTGGATCGCACCGTCGACCGTGGTGGTGGGCGGCATGCTCGTCTCCGCGGCCGCGTACGCCGTGGTGATGGCCTTCGCCTCCCCGGAGTCGACGCTCGCCGTGCTCGTCGCCTTCGCGATGCTCGGCGTGGGCATCGGCGCGGCCGAGACGCTGTCGAACGACCTCATCGTCTCGTCGGTGCCGGCCGACAAGGCGGGCGCGGCCTCGGCCGTCTCGGAGACCGCGTACGAGCTGGGGTCGGTGCTCGGCACCGCCGTCCTGGGATCGATCCTGGCCGGCGCGTACGCCGCGAAGCTCACGCTCCCCGCGGGCCTGAGCGCGGACCAGGCCGATGCCGCGGCCGAGACCCTGGCCGGGGCGCACCACGTCGCCACGGAGCTGCCCGCCGACGCCGCGGAGGCCCTGGTCCACGCGGCCGGTCAGGCGTTCGACGCCGGAGTCTCGGTGACCTCCGCGATCGGTGTGGTGCTCATGCTGGCCGCGGCCTGGGTCGCGCACCGCACGCTGCGGGCGCCCGCCTCGTCCGCCGCAGCGACCGACGCACAGTAGTCCCGCAGCCCGCGCGCCGCGGCGCTCGCCGCCTCCGCGTGGCCGGTGAGCGTCGCGGCCGCGCGCTCGGCGAAGGCGAGTACGGCGGGCGGCCCCGTCGTCGCCCGCCAGCGCTCCGCCAGCTCGGCGAAGCCCTCCGCCGCGGCGTCCCAGCCGGCGGCCACGCGCGCCAGCTCCTCCAGATCCACCTCATCGGCCATCCGCTCCCCCTCCCGTCAGGATCGACGCGAACGCGCCCAGCGCCCGCGAGCCCTCGTCGAAGTACCCCGAATGCGCGGCGAGCCCGAACCCCGTGGGGCCCTCCGCATCCACCGCCCTCGCCCCGAACGACGGTGCCGCCGGATCCATCCCGAGCCCCAGCTCGACCCCGAACAGGCGCCGCAGCGTCCGTCCGGCACCGTCGGTGGCACCGACCCGCGGGACGGGATCGTCGGAATCCCGCGCGACGTGGACCGGCACGCCCAGCTCCGCCGCGGACCGCACCGGGCCCGCCCCCGGGGACCCGAGCAGCACCATCGCATCGACGGAGCACGCCAGCGCTCCACCCGCGCCGGCCGTCGCCACCGTCGTGGCGCCGTAGCTGTGCCCGAAGAGCACGATCCGCGGGTCGTCGGGGCGCATCCGGGTGAGGTCCGTGAGATCGGCCCGGAGTTCGGCGGCGCCCCGTCGGGCATGGGTACCGGTGAGGACCTGCGCTGCGGCCGTCGGGCCCGACGGGGCGTCGTAGCCGATCCACGCGAGCGTCGCGGTCGTCGTCATCGGATCCGCCCGCCGCGCAGCCACCTGGAGGTTCGCGGCGTTGCGGGTGACCGTCCCGATCGACGCCGCCGTCGTACCCATGCCCGGGACGACGATGCCGATGTTGCGTGCCGTGTCGAGATCGCCGATCGAGACGGCGACGGCACCGTCGCCACCGAAGGCGCGCGGGTCGTACTCGAAGAGCTGCACCGTCTCGCCGCCACGACCCAACTCGCGCAGGCGCGCGTCGATCGTCTCGATCGTCCGCAGCCGCGCGTCCTCGGTGCGGGTGCGCCGCTTGCCGCGGAGCTCGCGCAGATCGGCCGCCAGGCGCGCGCGGTTCTCCCGGTCCCGCTGCGCCGCGGTCCTCGGGCGCGGCGGGGCCGACGGTGCCGGTCCCCCGCCGCGCGGAACGCCGAGCGGCACGGCGGCGGGGAGGTCGATCGCGGCCAATCGCTCCGCCAGCTCACCCCCGCCGGCCCGGATCTCGGCCGCCGCGCGCTCCAGCGCCGCATCCAGCTCCTCCGCCGCCCGGGCCTCGAGCCCCGCCCATCTCTCGTAGGCGTCGGCGGGTTCGCCCCGCCACGCCGCCACCGCCGTGACCATCATGGGCTCACGCTAAGGCGCCGGCCGCGCCGCAGACCCCGCCGCGAGCCCCGAAAGGCCCCGTTCCTCCACAGGACCGCGGTCCTCCACAGGGACCCCCTCGCCGCTCCCCGCCACCCCCAACGCCCCCAGGCGATCAGGGCATGCACCGGACGCATGGCCCTACTCTGGACACATGCGCATCGGAGCCCATGTCCGCAGTGACACCCACCCCGTCGAGACCGCCGCCGAGCTCGGGGTGGACGTCATCCAGATGTTCGTCTCGGACCCGCAGAGCTGGAAGAAACCGGAGCCGCATCCGCAGACGCAGGCACTGCGGGATTCTCCGCTCGAGATCGTCGTGCACTCGGCGTACGTCATCAACGTGGCGAGTCTCAACAACCGCCTGCGCATGCCCAGCCGCAAGGCCGTCGAACAGCAGGCCGCCGCGGCCGCCGAACTGGGCGCCTTCGGACTCGTCGTGCACGGCGGGCACCTGCGCGACGGCGAGGACCTGCAGGCGGGGATCGACAACTGGCGCAAGCTCTTCACCCGCCAGGAGGACAAGGGCGGCTTCGGGGTGCCGATCCTCATCGAGAACACCGCGGGCGGCGACGGTGCCATCGCGCGCCAGCTCGAGACCATCGACCGGCTGTGGGACGCGGTCGGCGACCAGGGGGCCGGTTTCTGCCTCGACACCTGCCACGCGTGGGCGGGCGGCGAGGAACTGATGGGCATCGTCGAGCGCGTCCTCGCGATCACCGGCCGGATCGACCTGGTGCACCTGAACAACTCCCGCGACGAGTTCGATTCCGCGCGCGACCGGCACGCCAATCTGCAGGACGGCACCATCGACCCCGACCTGCTCGCCGACGTGGCCCGCGCCGCCGGGGCGCCCGTCATCCTGGAGACCCCGTCGGAGGGGCTCGCGGACGATGTGGCCTACCTGAAGGAGGCGCTGCTGTGAGGACCGCCGCCGACTGGGACGACCGATACCGCTCCACGGATCTCGTGTGGGGCGCACCGCCCGACCCCTGGATCGTCGAACAGGTGACGGTGCTCCCGCCCGGCCGCGCCCTCGACGTGGGCGCCGGCGAGGGCCGGCACGCGCTGTGGCTCGCGACCCGGGCCTGGGACGTGACGGCGATCGACTACTCGCGAGTGGGCCTCGACAAGGCGGCCACCGTCGCGGCCCGCTCTCCGCGCACCGTCCGCGCCCGCCTGCACTGGACCCCGCTCGACGTCACCGTCGACGAGATCCCCGATCAGCCCTATGACCTGGCCGTCTGGGCCTACGTGCACCCGGACCCCGCGGACCGCGCCGCGGCGATCGCCAAGGTCGCGCAGGCGCTCGCCCCCGGCGGGCTGCTCCTGCTGCTCGCCCACGAGAAGGTGGCCGCGCACCCCGAGGCCGGGAGCGGAGCGAGCGGGTCGAGCCGGAGCGGCCCGCCGACCTTCGGCGCCGCGGAGCTGTCCGAGGCCCTCCCCGCGGACATGGTGGTGGAGCACGTGGAATGGCGCGAGAGTGACCCGCGCCACGGCACCGGCACTGACCTGGCCGTTCGCGCACGCCGCCGCCGAGAGGAGGCGATCGCGCCGTAGCGGCGCTTGCACTTGTTCGCACGCGGCGAGCGCGATATCCTGTTCTTATTACCGAGCGGTAACTTACCGACAGGTAACACATTCCGACAGCCTGATCTGAGAAGGTGGAACAGCCCCATGGGCCATTACAAGAGCAACGTCCGCGACATCGAGTTCAACCTCTTCGAGGATCTCGGTGTCGGCGAGGTGCTGGCTTCCGGTGCGTACGGCGATCTCGACGAGGACACCGCCAAGGAGATGCTGCGTGAAGCGGCGCGCCAGGCCGAGGGCCCCATCGCCGAGTCCTTCGCCGAGGCCGACCGCAATCCTCCGGTCTTCGACCCGGCCACCCACGAGGTGAAGATCAACGAGGCCTTCAAGAAGTCGCAGGCGCAGTTCGCCGACGGTGGCTGGGCCTACCTCGGCCTGAACGACGAGCTGGGTGGCACCGACGTGCCCCGCTCGCTGTACTGGGGCATCGGCGAGATGTTCCTCGGCGCCAACCCGCCCGTCTTCATGTTCGCCGCGGGCCCCGGCTTCGCGCAGATCCTCTTCGACGAGGGCACCGACGAGCAGAAGAAGTGGGCGAAGATCGCCGCCGAGCGCAACTGGAACGCCACCATGGTGCTCACCGAGCCGGACGCCGGCTCGGACGTGGGCGCGGGCCGCACCAAGGCGATCAAGCAGGACGACGGCTCCTGGCACATCGAGGGCGTCAAGCGCTTCATCACCTCCGCGGTGATGGACGGCATGTTCGAGTCCACGTTCCACCTCGTGCTCGCCCGCCCCGAGGGCGGTGCGCCCGGCACCAAGGGCCTGGGCCTCTACTTCGTGCCGAAGCACCACTTCGACGAGGAGGGCAACCTCGGCGAGGAGAACGGCGTCTACGTCACCGGCGTCGAGCACAAGATGGGCATCAAGACCTCCACCACCTGTGAGGTCACCTTCGGCGGCCACGGCAAGCCCGCCGTGGGCTGGCTCGTGGGCGAGGAGATCAAGGGCATCGCGCAGATGTTCAAGGTCATCGAGCACGCCCGCATGATGGTCGGCACCAAGGCCATCGGCACCCTCTCGACCGGCTACCTCAACGCGCTCGACTACGCCAAGCAGCGCGTCCAGGGCGCCGACCTGACCCAGATGGCCGACAAGACCGCTCCGCGCGTGACCATCACGCACCACCCGGACGTGCGCCGCTCGCTGCTCACGCAGAAGGCCTACGCCGAGGGCCTGCGCGCCGTGTACCTGTACACCGCCGCGCACCAGGACGTCCGCACCGCGACCCCCGTCTCCGGTGCCGACGAGGAGATGGCGCACAAGGTCAACGACCTGCTGCTCCCGATCGTCAAGGGCGTCGGCTCCGAGCGCGCCTTCACGCTGCTCGGCCAGGAGTCGCTGCAGACCTTCGGCGGCTCGGGCTTCCTGCAGGACTACCCGATCGAGCAGTACGTCCGCGACTCGAAGATCGACTCGCTGTACGAGGGCACGACCGCCATCCAGGCGCAGGACTTCTTCTTCCGCAAGATCCTCCGGGACCGCGGCGCCGCCCTGGGCCACGTGGCCGGCGAGATCACGAAGTTCATCGAGGCCAACGCCGGCGGCCCGTTCGCCGCGTCGGTGGCGCAGCTCAAGACCGCCGCCGAGGACGTGCAGGCCATGGCCGCCACGCTCACCGGTTTCGCGCTGGCCTCGCAGCAGGAGCCCACGGAGCTGTACAAGGTGGGCCTCGGCTCGGTGCGCTTCCTCATGGCCTTCGGCGACCTGATGATCGGCTGGCGCCTGCTGCACCAGGCCGTCATCGCGCAGGCCAAGCTCGACGCCGGCGCCACCGGCGCCGACAAGTCCTTCTACGAGGGCAAGGTGGGCGTCGCGACCTTCTTCGCCGCGAACATGCTGCCGCTGCTGACCTCGGTCAAGGACGTCATCGCCGCCGTCGACAACCAGGCGATGGAGCTCGACGAGGCCGCGTTCTGATCGCACCCTGACTCACGTCAGGAACTCGAGAGGGCGCCCCGACCGCATCCGGTCGGGGCGCCCTCTCCCGTTTCCCGGGCCCGACGGTGCGCCGTCCGCCCGGGACCGCAGGGCTACCGCGCGGGGTCGATCATCGTCATCCCGGCGACGGTCGCGCGGTCGAAGACCGGGAGCATCTCCGCGGCGGCCGCCAGCCCGACGGTCCGCTCGATCAGGCGCTGCGGCTCGAGCCGCCCCTGTGCGATGAGGTCCATCATGGCGGGGTAGTCGCGGGCGGCCATCCCGTGGCTACCGAGCAGGTCGAGCTCCCACGCGATGGCCCGGTCCATCGGCACGCGCGGGTGCCCCTCGGACGCCGGCAGCAGCCCGATCTGCACGAGCCGGCCGCGGCGGCGCAGGCTGAGCACCGCGTCGGCGCAGGTCTGCTCACTGCCGACGGCGTCGAGCGCCACGTGGGCGCCGCCTCCGGTGATCTCCATGACGGCACTCGGTACATCGATCCCGTCCGCGCGGACCAGGTGCTCGGCGCCCAGCGCGCGGGCCGCCGCCAGCGCCTCCGGGTTCCGGTCGACCACGACCACGCGGCACCCGAGGGCCAGCGCGATCATCGCGGCGCTGAGGCCGACGCCGCCCGCGCCGATCACCGCCACCCACTCACCGGACCGGGCCCGCGCCCGGGCGACGACGGCGCGGTACGCGGTCGCGAAGCGGCAGCCCAGACTGGCCGCCGTGGCGAACTCGATCCCCGCGGGCACGGCCACCAGGTTGGCGTCGGCGGCGTGCAGGGCCACGCGCTCCGCGAACGATCCCCAGTGGGTGAAGCCCGGTTGCTCTTGGTCCGGGCATACCTGGGCGTCGCCCGCGCGGCACCACTCGCACCGTCCGCAGCCGCAGACGAACGGGACGGTGACGCGATCGCCGACCTCCCAGCGGCGGACCTGCGGCCCCGTCTCGACGATCACACCCGCCAGTTCGTGGCCGGGGACGTGCGGCAGGGCGATGTCGTCGTGTCCCGCCCAGGCGTGCCAATCGCTGCGACACAGACCGGTCGCCCGGACCTCGACGACGACGCCGTCGGCCGGCGCCACGGGTGCGGGCACATCGCGGACCTCCGGCCGGCCCAGCACGGAGTCGAACACCACGGCTCTCATGGATCGACCCTATGCGCACGGGCTCGGACGGTGCGCGCGGCACCGTCGGGCAGCCACCGTAGGATTGCTACCGACCTGCGCCGACGACCTCCGGAGTGCCCCGCATGGACGATGACCAGCCGAACGCCGTGCAGTTAGCGGCGGTGAACCTCGGTGTCGACGGCGAACACGGCCCCCTGTTCCGGGGGATCGACCTCGAGTTCGGACCGGGCCTGCACGCCGTCCAGATGCCCGCCGGCCGGGATCAGGACGCTCTGCTGCTGACCCTGGCGGGCCGGCTCAAGCCGAGCCACGGCACCGTCGAGGCTCTCGGGGCGACCACGCCCGGCGCGATCCGGCGCAAGTGCGCGATCGCCGCCTTCCAGGACATCGACGACCTGGACGAGTCGGTCACCGTCGAGACCGTACTCGCGGAGCAACGGCGCTGGTTGGCGCCCTGGTACTCGATGGTGCCGCTCAGTGCCGGCCGCCTCGAGATGGACCAGGTCTTCGGCGAGGTGGACCGGCCCGGGCCGCGGACCCGGATCGTCGAACTGAGTGATCTGCAGCTGTTCCTCCTCCGGATCACGCTGGCGCTGTTGGGGAACCGGCCGATCCTGATCGTCGGCGATCTCGAGCAGGTCCGCGACAATCCCGGCCGCGCCGAAGCCGTGCAGCGGCTCGGGGCGATCGCCGAGCGCTACACCGTGATCGTCGGGGTGACCAACCCTCTCGGCGGGACCGCCCCGCAGCACACCCTGCACGACCGCCGCGCGCTGACCCGGAAGGACTGATCCCATGTCCGACAAGAAGAGCCGAATCGTTCCCATCGTCGCCGGCCTCGCCTTCGGCTCCGAGATCAAGCGCTTCGGCCGCAGCCGGCTCACGCGGGCCGCCATCGTCGTGCTGATGCTGCTGCCGCTGGTCTACGGCGCGCTGTACCTCTGGGCCTTCTGGGATCCGTTCGGTCACGTCAACAAGATGCCGGTCGCGCTCGTCAACGCCGACAAGGGAACCGAGGTCAAGGGCCAGAAGATCAACGCCGGCGCGGAGGTCGAGAAGTCCCTCGCCGACGACAAGAGCCTCGACTGGCACATCGTCTCCCCCGCCGAGGCGCAGAAGGGCGTCAAGGACGGCACCTACTACTTCATGCTGGAGCTGCCGGAGAACTTCTCCTCCGCGATCGCCTCCCCCATGACCGGCAAGCCGGAGAAGGCGCAACTGCGCGCGGTCTACAACGACGCCAACAACTACATCAGCTCCACCATCGGCCAGACGGCGATGTCGCAGGTGCTCAACGCCGTCTCCACCCGGGTCTCCGGGCAGGCGGTCAACCAGGTGCTGTCGATGATGATCACCGCCGGGTCCGGGATCGAACAGGCCGCCGACGGGGCCGGCAAGCTCCACGACGGTCTCGTCACCGCGAACGACGGTGCCGCCCAACTCGCCTCGGGCCTCGGGACCGCGAAGACCGGCTCGGCACAGCTGCGCGCCGGCTCGCAGAAGCTCTCCGACGGGATCACCCAGGCCACCGATCCGCTGCTCGCCGTGACGAAGGCCCTGTCCGGGCTGGGCGGGAACACCGCGCAGCTGCAGCAGAGCGCCGCCGCGCTCGCGGACGCCGCGGACAAGGCGGGCGTCTTCATCAAAACGCAGGACACCGTGCTCGCCGGAATCGACGCGGCGATCCGGCAACTGGCGGCCAGCCCCGACCCCGCGGCCCGTCAGGCGGCCGAGGGCCTGCGGGCGGTGCGCGCCCAGCTCGCGCAGGCGTCTGTGCCGGCCGCCGCGAAGCAGCAGGTCGTGGCCGCCTCGTCCGCCGCCGCGACGCTCACCGAGCAGCTCCGCACGCCCGGCAGCCCGCTGCAGACCGTGCTCGCGCAGGTCGGCGCCACGGGCGGCGACCTCACCGCCAAGCTCACCGAGCTCCGCTCGGGCGCACAGCAACTCGCCGCGGGCAACGCCACGCTCGACGACGGCATCACACAGCTCTCCGACGGCGCGAACAAGCTCTCGTCGGGCACGGTCCAGCTGCGTGACGGCAGCGCCGAGCTGGCGACGAAGCTGCACGAGGGCGCGGGCGCCGTGCCGAAGTGGTCGCAGGAGCAGACCTCGCAGGTCGCGCAGACCATCGGTGGCCCCGTCCAACTGGACGCGCAGCACGAGAACCGCGCCCCGAACTTCGGCACCGGCATGGCCCCCTTCTTCCTCACGCTGGCGCTGTTCTTCGGCGCGCTGGTGCTGTGGATGGTCTTCCGGCCCCTGCAGAACCGCGCCATCGCCGCCGAGGTGCTGGCGATCCGCGTGGTGATGGCCAGCTACCTCCCCGCCGCCGCGATCGGCCTGTGCCAGGCCGTGATCCTCTACTGCGTGGTGCGCTTCGGGCTGGGGCTCGACGTGGCCCATCCCATCGCGATGATCTTCTTCATGATGGGGGTGTCGTTGTCCTTCATCGCGTTCACCCAGGCGGTGAACGCCTTCGTCGGGCCGGCCGTCGGGCGCGTGCTGATCATGGCGCTGCTGATGTTGCAGCTGGTCAGTTCCGGCGGCATGTATCCGGTGGAGACCACGGCGAGACCCTTCCAGGTCCTGCACAAGTACGACCCGATGACCTACGGCGTCAACGGACTCCGCCAGCTCGTGCTGGGCGGCATCGACCACCGGCTGTGGGTCGCGGTCGGGGTGCTGCTGTTCATCTGGCTGGCGTCGATCACGGTGTCGTGCCTGTCGGCTCGACGGAACCGGTTGTGGAACCTCGACCGGCTCATCCCTGCGATCAAGATCTGAGCCGTCATCGATTCCGCTCCCCGCTCCGCACACCTCCCGGCCCTCACCGGGCTCCGCGCCGTCGCCGCGTTCTGCGTGTGCGTCACGCACGCCGCGTTCTGGGCGGGCGACTACACCCCCGACGTCTGGGGAGCCGCGTACGCCCGGTTGCAGGGCGCGGTGCCCGTCTTCTTCGCCCTGTCCGGGTTCCTACTGGTGCGCCCCTGGGTCGCGGCAGCACGGTCGACGGTGCGCGACGCACACGCAGGTGGGGGCCCGGGCGCGGGCGCGGCCGCCGGGGGCCCGACGTCCGGCAGGCCGGACGCGCGGCGGTACTTCCGGCACCGCGCGTGGCGGATCCTGCCCGCGTACTGGACGGTGGTCACCGGGGTCTACCTGCTGTACCTGTGGCGCGACGACGGTTCCGCCCACGGCCAGGGCTGGGTCGGATATCTCCGGCACCTGACCTTCACCCAGATCTACGGCGTGGGCTACGTGCACACGGGGCTCTCGCAGATGTGGAGCATGTGCGTCGAAGTGGCGTTCTACCTGCTGCTTCCGCTATTGGGGCTGTGGCTCGTGCGGGCGCGCCGCGCATGGGTCGTGCCTGCGACGATGGTGGCACTGTCCGTCGGGTGGCTGGTGCTGGTCATCGAGACGAACGTCTTCGGCAAGACCACCCGGACATGGCCGCCCGCCTACGCCGCCGCCTTCGCCGCCGGGATCGCGGTGGCGCTGGTGATCGACCAGGTCCGAGCAGCGCCGTGGGCGCGGTACGTGCTGCTGCTGGCGGCGTCCGCGGCCTTCGCCGTGCTCCTCACCCCGGCCGCAGGACCGCTCGACCTGCGCCTGCCGACGGCGGCGCAGGGCGTGACGAAGTACCTGCTCGAGGCTCTCGTCGGCGGTCTGCTGGTCGCGGCGTTCGCGGTCGGCCGGCCGGGGGTCCTCGGGTCACGGCCCATGGTCTGGCTGGGCTCGATCAGCTACGAGTACTTCCTGATCCACGTGATCGTCATGGACATCGTGGTGCTCGACATCCTGCACTACCCGCTCTTCCAGGGGTCGACGTGGCCGATCGTCGCGATCACCACGGCGATCACGATCGTGCTGGCCTGGGCATTGAATCGCGCGGTGGAGCGGTTCCGCGCAGCGATCACCGGACGGCGGTGACCGGGCGACGGTGACCAGGCGGTCCCGCTCGACCGCAGAAGCCCGCCGGCTGATCCGAAACTCCACTCCAGCTGCCGACCGCAATAACATGCGTCGCGCCGGCGACGAGGAATGGAAATCGGGCAGCCACACCGCCGGCCGAGCGCGTTGAACGGGCTGGGGCTGGGAGCAGGTGACAACGCGGGTATGCGCGGGACACATGACCCCGACCGCAGAAAACAGCTTCTACCTGTGGTTTTCAGGGCATGCGTGGCGCGCATGGCTCTTTCGCGCAGTCGCGGCCCGACATCCGACGATCGGGCGCGGAAGTTGCGGTGCGGGGGTCGCGCGGCGTGCGGCGGGCAGCGGGCGACGTGTCATTGTGCAAAAGCCATGCGCCCCACGCATCGGCTGATCGGCGGATCCGATCCGAACCTCCACTCCAGCGGCCGACCGCGACAATATGCGCCGCCCCTGCCACGAGGATTGAAAATCGGGCAGCCGCGCCGCCGGGCCAGGGAGCTGCTGACCGCCGGCCGAGCGGGCGGCTGACCGCCGGGCTCGCGGGCAGGACGGCGGAGGGTATGCGCCGAACGCATGACCCCGGCCGGAGAAAATAGCTTCTACCTGCGGGTTTCTAGGGTATGCGTGGCACGCATGGCTCGTTCGGGAAGTCGCGACCCCCCGACATCCGAGCATCGGGGGCCGGAGCGGCACCGGGCGCGCCCTGACCTACCCGCCGACCGAGATCGCGGCGATCAGCGGCGCAGGGGCGGTCAGCGGCGGAGGGTCGCGGCGACGCCGTCGATCAACGGGCGGCGCTGGGCGGACGGGGCGTCCCAGAGCCTCCCGGTCAGCGCCTCCAGGGCCGCGACCTTGGGCTGCAGCTCCGCGAGCGCTGTCGTGCGCTCCTCGCCGGAGAGCCGTGAGGCGGCGATGATCCGGTCGTCCAGCTCGAAGACGGCGTCGTCAAGCGCGGCGAGGTCGGACTCGGGGCCGTCGATCGCGGAATCGGCGGGCGGCGGGACGGCGGGCGCGAAGGCGCCGCGGTGCACGTCGGCGATGGCATACCGAGTGCGCTGGTGCAGGAGTGCCTCGGTGGAGGTGGCGGTCGCCCACTCGGCGGGGGCGCGACCGGGGCGGCCGGGGATGAGATCGGTGGAGTTCGCGAAGTCCTTGATGCGCTTGTTGGAGTCGCGCAGGAACCACACCACGCCGACCAGCACGAGGACGGCCACCACCGCGACCACGGCGACGACGGCGATACCGAAGCTCATGCGCCCCTCCTCGAGATCTGCGTGCGGCGCTGCTCGATGATCAGGCAGCGGTCCTCGACGTAGAGCAGCCCGGCGGATTCGGCGATCTCCCGGGCCTCCGCCGAACGGATCCCCAGCTGCAACCACAGCGCGGACGCACCGGCGGCGACGGCCTGCCGCGCGATCTCCGGCGTCTGCTCCGAGGGCCGGAAGACGTCCACCAACCCCACCTGCTCCGGCACGTCGGCCAGTGTGCGATAGACCTTCTCGCCGAGGATCTCGTCGGCGCGCGGGTTCACCGGGATGATGCGCCAGCCGCGGTACTGCATGTAGGCCGGCACATCGTGCGCCGCCTTCGCGGGATCGGCGCTGGCCCCGACCACCGTGATGGTGTCGTACTCGCTCAGGATCCTCTCGATGACATCGTCCGTCGCGCTCATGCCGCCCAGTTTAGGCCGCCTCGCCGCCGGGGAGCGGGTGAGCGGGCCGCGGGAACGCGGCCCGCCCCCGCTGTCAGCCCTCGATGATGGCGGTGATGCCCTGGCCGCCGGCGGCACAGATGGAGATCAGCGCGCGGCCGCCACCGTTCTCCTTGATCTGCTTCGCCACCGAGGCCACGATGCGGCCGCCGGTCGCGGCGAACGGGTGGCCGGCCGCCAGCGACGAGCCGTTGACGTTGAGCTTGCTGCGGTCGATCGAGCCGAGCGGCGTGTCCAGGCCCAGGCGGTCCTTGCAGTACTCGGGCGACTCCCATGCCTGCAGCGTGGCGAGCACGACCGAGGCGAAGGCCTCGTGGATCTCGTAGAAGTCGAAGTCCTGCAGGGTGAGGCCGTTGCGGGCCAGCAGCTTCGGCACCGCATAGGTCGGCGCCATGAGCAGGCCGTCCTTGCCGCCGACGTAGTCCACGGCCGAGTACTCGACGTCCTTGAGGTAGGCGAGCACGGGCAGGCCGCGCTCGGCCGCCCACTCGTCGGAGGACAGCAGCACCGTCGACGCGCCGTCCGTCAGCGGCGTGGAGTTGCCGGCCGTCATCGTCGCATCGCCCAGCGCGACGCCGAAGACGGGCTTGAGCGTGGCGAGCTTCTCGACGGTGCTGCCGGGCCGCAGGTTGTCGTCGCGGGTCAGGCCGAGGTACGGCGTGATCAGGTCCTCGAAGAAGCCGCGGTCGTAGGCGGCCGCCATGTTCTTGTGGCTGAGGTAGGCGAGCTCGTCCTGGTCGGCGCGGGAGACGCCGAACTCCTTCGACGTGATGGCGGCGTGCTCGCCCATCGACATGCCGGTGCGGGGCTCGCCGTTGCGCGGGATGTCGATGCCGAGGTTGGCGGGGAGCTTGCCGACCAGCTTGAGGCGGTCGACGGTGCTCTTGGCCCGGTTCAGCTCGAGCATCACCTTGCGCATGCCCTCGGAGACGCCGATCGGGGCGTCGGAGGTGGTGTCGACGCCGCCGCCGACGGCCGACTCGTAGCGGCCGAGCGCGATGCCCTGCGCCGCGGCGTTGATGGCCTGCAGGCCCGTGGCGCAGGCCTGCTGCACGTCGAAGGCCGGCGTGTACGGCGAGAGCGGGCTGCCGAGCACCGACTCGCGGATCAGGTTGAAGTCACGGCTGTGCTTGAGCACTGCGCCGCCGACGACCACGCCCAGCTGCTCCCCCTGCAGGTTGAAGCGGCTCACCAGGCCGTTGAGCGCGGCGGTGAACATGTCCTGGTTGCTGGCCTTCGCGTACGCCTTGTCCGAGCGCGCGAAGGGGATGCGGTTGCCACCGAGAATGGCGACCGGGCGGGTTTCGATGTTGGCCACGGGTTCTCCCTGGGAATCGAGGGTTGCTACTACCGAGTATTCTTACTCTGGAGTAAGTTGCTTGTCGATAGCCTATCGGAACCCCACACGGATGAGGTACCCCACATGCCTGATGCACCCAGCACGGATTTCTACGCGGCCTTCGTGAAGTCGGGCCCCGGCTCCTTCCTGGCGAGCCGCCTCGGCCTGCCCCAGCCTCCGGTCCTGCGCCGCTACCAGCCCGGTAAGCCCGCGCTCGCCGGCCCCGTCCTCCTCGGCGGCAAGGGCCGCCTCGTCGAGCCCGTGCGCGAACTGCTCGCCGACTACGACCTCGTCGTCAACAACGGCGGCGCCCGCGGCGCCGAGAAGCTGGGCGGCGCGGTCTTCGACGCCACCGGCATCACCTCGATCGACGAGCTCGTCGCGCTCTACGAATTCTTCGCTCCGCAGATGCGCTCGCTCGGCAACAGCGCCCGCCTCGTCGTGCTGGGCACCACGCCCGAGCTGATCGAGGACCTGGACGAGCACATCGTCCAGCGCGCCCTCGAGGGCTTCACGCGGTCCGTCGCCAAGGAGCTGCGCGACGGTGCCACCGCCCAGCTCGTCTACGTCCACCCGGGCGCCGCGACCGGCGCCTCCGGTCTGGCCTCGACGCTGCGCTTCCTCCTGTCGGGCAAGTCGGCGTACGTCGACGCCCAGGTCATCCGCGTCACCGACAAGGACGCGGAGGCCCCCGCCGACTGGGACAAGCCGCTGGCCGGCAAGGTCGCCCTGGTCACCGGCGCCGCCCGCGGCATCGGCGCCACCATCGCCGAGGTCCTCTCGCGCGACGGTGCGCACGTCATCGCCGCCGACATCCCCGCCGCCGGCGAGGCCCTGTCCGAGGTCGCGAACAAGGTCGGCGGTACGGCGCTGCCGCTCGACGTGACCGCCGAGGACGCCGGCAAGAAGATCGCCGAGCTGGTCAAGACCCGCCACAAGGGCCTCGACATCATCGTCAACAACGCCGGCATCACCCGGGACAAGCTGCTCGCCAACATGGACGAGGGCCGGTGGAACTCGGTCATGGCCGTCAACCTCAAGGCGCCGAAGCAGCTGGTCGACGCCCTGCTCGCCGAGGACGCCCTGAACGAGGGCGGCGCCGTCGTCGACGTCTCCTCGATCGCGGGCATCGCCGGCAACCGCGGCCAGACCAACTACGGCGCGACCAAGGCCGGCGTCATCGGCATCGTCGACGCCTACGCCCCGGTCCTGGCGAAGAAGAACATCACGATCAACGCCGTGGCTCCCGGCTTCATCGAGACCGCGATGACCGCCGCGATCCCGCTGGCCACCCGCCAGGCCGGCCGCCTGATGAACTCGCTGCAGCAGGGCGGCCAGACCGTCGACGTCGCCGAGACCATCTCGTACTTCGCCGCGCCGGCCTCGGCCGCCGTGACCGGCAACGTCGTGCGCGTCTGCGGCCAGAGCCTGCTGGGAGCCTGACATGGCCAGGAACACGACCGTCCTGCAGGCGCCGCCGTCGAGCCTGTCGGTGCTCACGCGCGGGCTGCGCGGCATCCTGCCCGTGGTCGGCAAGCAGGGCCGGCTGAAGCCCGAGACCCCGCTGCCGGACCGGACCGTCGAGCTCACCGTCGACGTCGACCCCGCGCGGGTCGGCGAGTACTGCGAGGTCGTGGGGCTGCGCAACACCGGCGAGGTGCCCGTGATGTACCTCTACGTGCTGTCCTTCCCGCTGATCATGGACCTGTTCCTGGCGGACGACTTCCCCGCCGCGGCCGTGGGCTCGGTGCACGTGGAGAACACGATCACGCGGCGCCGACGGGTCGAGCCGGGCGAGAAGCTCACGCTGCGCACATCGGTGGGCAACCTGCGCGAGCACCGCAAGGGAATGCTCATCGACTTCACGACGGAGTTCACCGACGCCTCCGGCGCGTCGGTCGCCTCCGAGGTGTCGACGATGCTGATCCAGCAGCGCACATCACTGTCGGGCGAACCCTCGGGCCCGGCACCCAAGGAGGGTCGCCCCGGCGCCCCCGACGCGCTGCTCTCGGCCGACGGCGGCCTGATCCGCCGCTACGCGGGCGTCAGCGGCGACCGGAACCCGATCCACATGTCGCCGATCGGCGGCAAGGCCTTCGGCTTCCCGTCGTCGATCGCGCACGGCGCGTGGACGGCCGCCGCGATGCTCCGCGTCGTCGAGGGCCACATCCCCGACGCGGTCGTGCACCACGTGCGCTTCGGCAAGCCGGTGATCCTCCCCGCGCGGATCGGCCTGTTCGTCTCGCGCGACGAGGCCACCGGCGGCACCGAGATCGTGGCCAAGGACCTGAAGAAGGGCTACCCGCACGTGACGGCCACCGTCACTCCGCTGTAGGCCGTTCCGGTTCGACGGTGCCCGCCCGGCCTCGGCCGCGGCGGGCATCGTCGTCTCCGGGCCGGCCGGGCACCGTCGAGAACCTACTCCGGGCGCTCGCCGCGGATGCCGCCCCAGAGGAACGAGGTCATGATCTCGACGGCACGGCCGAGCTCGACCTTCCCGGTGGCGAGGCGGTCCGCGATCGCCTCGCCGGAGCCGACGAGGGCGACGGCGTAGAGCTCGAAGTCGGTGTCGTCGGGGGCGTACTTGGCGGCCTCGCGCAGGAGCACCGCCGTCATCTCCACGACGCGCTCGCGGTTGGCCTCGGAGAGGGCGGCGAACGCGGCCTGCCCCGTCGCCTCGCGGTACATCACGCGCCAGGCGTCGCGGTTCTGGTCGACGTACTTCAGGAAGCCGGCGATCACCGAACGCAGGCGCTGCAGCGGCGGCAGGGTGGGGCTGGCGTCGAACTCGATGCTCCGCATGAACTTGCCCGCCTCGCGGGTCACGCAGGCGGCGAAGAGCTCGTCCTTGGAGCCGTAGTACAGGTACAGCATCGGCTTGCTGATCTCGGCCTCGCGGGCCACCGCGTCCATCGAGGTCTCGTAGAAGCCGTTGCGCGAGAACACCTTGATGGCGGCATCCAGCATCTGCTGCTCGCGCACCGCGCGCGGCAGACGCTTCGTACCACCGGCCATCGGCGTCCTCCTTACTCTCGAGTCAGATCCTAGCCCACGAGGTTACCCACAAGTAAGTTTCGGCGTAGAACGACCCGCCTCAGCAGCTTACGGCGTGCTTCGCACGTGCCACCCGCAGCACGGAATCGTCGAGCTGCTTCGCCGAGATCCGCTTCGCCTTCACCGAGGTCTCCACCGCGTCGACGGCGGCGCCGAGCTGATCGGTCGAGATCCACAGCGCCACATCGGCACCCGCTTCGAGCGACTTCGCGACCGCCTGGGGCACGCTGAACCGGTCCGTGACCGCCTTCATGCCCGAGAGGTCGTCGGTGAAGATCGGCCCGTCGAACCGCTTCGCGCCGTACCCGGCACCGTCGCGCAGCAGGCGCATGGTCGCGGGGCTGAGGCTGGTCGGCAGCCCGGGCTCGGTCAGGCCCGGCACCGTGAGGTGGCCGACCATGATCCCCGCGTCGCCCACGGACACCGCCTCGCGGAACGGGATCAGGTCCTTGGACTTGAGCGCACTCAGCGGCGGCACGCTCACGCCGCCCCGGTGCGAGTCGCCCGACGAGCTGCCGTGCCCCGGGAAGTGCTTGAACACCGGGTAGACGCCCCCGTCGCGCAAGCCCGCGGCGAAGGCCTGCGAGTACTTCACCACCACCGCGGGATCGTCGGAGTAGGACCGATCCCCGATGACGGAATCGTCGGACTGCGCCGAGACGTCCGCGTCGGGCGCGAAGTCCACGGTGATCCCCATCGACTTCATCAACCTCCCCACGCGCGCGCCCTCGGCCCGCGCCTGCGGCACTGTCATCGTGCGCGCCAGCTGCCGCGCCGAGACGAGGTTCGCCCCCGGCACCCGGGAGACGCGACCGCCCTCCTCGTCGACGGAGACCATCGCCGGCACCTTCCCGGCCCGGGCCACGGACTGCAGCGTGCCGCCGGAGAAGACCGAACGATCGGTCCAACTGCCGATGAACACCCCGCCCACGCCCTGCTGCACGGCCCGCCGGGCGTCGGCGGCGTCCTTGACCCCGACCATGAGCAGCTGCCCGATCTTCTCCCGGACCGACAGTTTCGCGAGGAGGTCCGTGCCGCAGGTCGCCGGGCGTCCCGGTCCCGACGGTGCCGCCGACACCGTCGTCGAGGAGGCCTGCGCTGCGGTCGAGGTGGACGGCGCGTCGGGCGTCGACGGACCGCAGGCGGTGACGGTGGCCGCTGCGACCGCCAGGATCGTGAGGTTCCGGAACGTGTGCATCGCGCCCAGTCTGTCAGACCGCACCGTCGAGCCGGACGCGCTTCGTCCCGATTTCATCCTATTCGTGCAGGTCTCGACACGTCTCCGCCGCGCCGTACCCGTGCGCGCGGACGTACCGTGCACCGGTGAGTGTCGCGATTCCCGGCTCGGCTTGGCTCCACGACTGGCGCGTCGATGCCCTCGGTATCGGGGCCGTCGTGCTCGCGGCCGCCTACCTGTGGGCGGCCCGCGGTCGGGCGGTGCCGATCGCCCGCCGGGTCGCGTTCGTGATCGTCGGCTGCCTCACGACCGCGGTGATCGCGTGCGGCCCCGTGACGGACTACGCACCGCGCCTGTTCTGGGTGCGCGCACTGCAGATCACGCTCCTGCTCTACGTCGTCCCGCTCGGGCTGGCCGCGGGGACACCGGTCACCGTCTTCGGCTCCCGGCTCTCCGCCGCCCGACGGTCCGCAGCCCTGCGCGCGCTCCGCAGCCCCCTCGCCCGGGCCCTCGGGCATCCGGCGATCGGGTCGGGCCTGCTGCTGGTCACGCCGTGGCTGCTGTTGTTCTCCGGCTGGAACCTCGCGGCGATGCGCAGCCCCGCTCTCGACCTGCTGACGCGGTGCCTGCTGATGCTCGCCGGGTTCGTGTACTTCTACACCCGGATCCAGGCGGATCCGGTGCCGCGTCGCTATCCGCAGGGCCTGTCACTGCTGATCACCCTGGTCGAGTCGCTCGCCGACGGGATCCTCGGGATCGTCGTATGGCTCGGGCCCCTGCTGTACCCGGCGTACTACGCCGCGCTGGGTTTCGGCGAGGACGCGATGCGGCTCTCGCAGACCGTCGGGGCGGGGATGCTGTGGCTGCTCGCGGACCTGTTCGGCCTCCCCTTCCTCGTGATCCTCATGCTCGCGCTGCGCCGCGAGGACGCCGGCCGACAGATCCGCGAGGACGCCCGGCAGGAGGCCGACGATGCGCCGCCGACCGGGCTGTGGTGGGAATCGGATCCGGAGCTCGCGCGCCGCTACCGTCGCTGACACGCCCGTACTTGCACGGTGCAACCCGACCGATTCGGCGTAACCTGGAGGCATCAGGTAACCGTGAAGATCGAGGTGATCCGCATGAGTGTCCCCGTCAAGGTTCTGATCGCGTACGACGGTTCCGAGACCTCGCAGCGCGCCGTCAAGTACGCCAGCAAGGTGCTCGCGCAGGGTCGTGAGGCCGAGGCCATCGTGGTCACCGCCTGGGAGTCGACGATCCATCAGGCCGCCCGCCTGTCCGCCATGTCGGGCGTCGCGGGCGCCGGCGCCGCCGAGACGGCACTGTCGCGCGAGAGCGACATCGTGCACGCCGAGGCGCGCAAGACCAACGAACAGGGCGTCGAGCTGGCCGCGGCGGCGGGGTTCCAGGCGCACGGCGAACTGATCGAGGTCTCCACCACCGTGTGGACCGCGATCATCGCCGCGTCCGACACCTTCGACGTCGACGTGATCGTCTCCGGCAGCCGCGGCATCTCGGGCATCAAGGCGCTGTGGCACTCCTCCGTCGCGGAGCACGTCCTGCGCGGCTGCAAGCGGCCGGTCATGATCGTGCCGTCGGGCTGCGCGGAGCTGGACCTGTAGACTCGCATCCATGGACCGCACCTCGATCATCGCCAGCGCCACTGCTGCGCTCGCCGGCATCGTCGTCGCCGTGGCCCTCGCACTGGTGAGCGGCGCGGCCGTCGGTCAGACGACCCCGACCACCGACATCAACACCGTGTCGAAGGACAAGGGCTTCCTGCAGGGCTCGTCGAACTACGGCGAGCGCGACGACTCGGGTGCAGGCAAGTAACCCGCAGCACTCCGACGAACCCCTGACCCGCCGCGCAGGCGCGTGGGCGTTCGTCGCCCTGCTCGCACTGAGCTTCCTCAGTTCCCCCGGCAAGGTCGTCGCCGATACCAAGCTCGACCTCACGGCCAACCCCATCGGCTTCCTCGCCCGCGCGGCGAACGTCTGGTCCAGCCAGTCCCCCCTCGGCCAGGTGCAGAACCAGGCCTACGGCTACTTCTTCCCGCACGGCGCCTTCTTCGCGCTGGGCCAGGTGCTGCACGCCCCGCCGTGGATCACGCAGCGCCTGTGGTGGGCGCTGCTCCTGTTCGCGGGCTTCTGGGGGATCATCCGGCTCGCCGAGGCGCTGCGCACCGGCTCGCGCGGCAGCCGCGTCGTCGCCGCGACCGCCTTCGTCCTGGCCCCGCAGGTGCTCACCACGCTGGGCGCGATCAGCTCCGAGACCGCCCCGGTGATGCTGGCGCCGTGGGTGCTACTGCCGCTGGTGCAGATGCTGCAGGGGCACGACGCCCCGCTGCGGAACCTCGCGGCGCGCTCGGCGGTCGCGGTCGCACTGATGGGTGCGGTCAATGCCGTGGCCACCGGCGTCGCGTGCGCGGTCGCGGCGCTGTGGTGGCTGTTGCATGCCCGCGTCGGCGCGGGCACCCGAGACTTCTGGACGTTCAGCGCATGGTGGGCGGTGTGCGTAGCGCTCGCGACCACCTGGTGGATCGTGCCGCTGCTCATCATGGGCCGCGTCAGCCCGCCCTTCCTCGAGTTCATCGAGTCCTCCCGGGCGACCACGCAGTGGGCCTCCCTCCCGGAGGTGCTGCGCGGCACCACGTCGTGGAGCCCGTTCATCTCCGACGAGCGCGCCGCCGGCGCCATGCTCACCACCTCCCCCGCCGCGGTCGTGGTCACCGGTCTGGTCGCGTGCGCGGGCATCGCCGGGCTCACCATGCGGCGCATGCCCGAGCGCGGGGTCTGGGCGACGGTGCTGCTGGTCGGGCTGGCCGGGATCGGCGCGGGCTATGCGAGCGGCCTCGGCTCCCCGTTCGCCGAGCCCGTGCGGGTCTTCCTGGACAGCGTCGGCACCCCGCTGCGCAACGTCTACAAACTCGAGCCCTTCCTACGGTTGCCGCTGGTCCTGGGCCTGGCGCACCTGCTCGCCCGGGCGCCGCTGCCCGGCACCGTCGACCTGCGGCGCGTGCGTCGGGCGCTGGCGCACCCCGAGAACGACCGGCTCGCCGCCGGGGCGCTCGCCGTGGTCGTGGTGCTCGCGCTGGCGGGCGGCATGGCGTGGACCGGCAAGCTCGCGCCCCGCGGACCGTACTCGGCGATCCCCGACTACTGGTCCCAGGCCGCGGACTGGCTCTCGGCGCACGCCGCCGGGACCGCCCCCGGGCAGGCGCGGGCCGAGCGTGCGCTCGTGGTGCCGGGCGCTCCGTTCGGCGCCCAGCTGTGGGGCCTGACCCGCGACGAGCCGCTGCAACCGCTCGCCGAGACCCCCTGGGCGGTCCGGGACGCGATCCCGCTCAACCCGCCCGGCGCGATCCGCGCCCTCGACTCGGTGCAGCGGCTCTTCAGCGCGGGCACTCCGTCGGTGGGCCTGGCCGCGACGCTGCGCCGCCAGGGCATCTCCTACCTCGTGCTGCGCGCAGACCTCGACCCCGGCACGTCGCGCTCCGCGCGGCCCGCCCTGGCCCGCGCCGCGATCGAGGGCTCGCCCGGGATCAGCGAGGTCGCGCGGTTCGGACCCGACGTCGCGCCGCCGACCGTCGAGAAGGTGGTCGTCGACTCGGGGCTGCGGCCGCCGCTGCCGGCCATCACGATCTACCGGGTCGACGGTGGCGTCCCCACCGGCCCGTACGTCGCCGACCTGGCGTCGATGCCGCGGGTCGCGGGCGGGCCGGAGGCGCTGCTCGAACTGCAGGCCGACGCCGCCGCGTCGGGCCGGCGGGAACTCGGCGCCGCGCTGCTCAGCGCCGACGCGGAGGCAGCGGGCCTGCCCGGCGGTCCGCTCACCGTCACCGACACGCCGAAGCGCCGGGAGACCGATTACGGGCGCGTCGATGACCACAGCTCCGCGATCCGCACCGCGGGCGAGCCGCGCCGCACCCTGAACCGGTTGCCCGACTACCCCGCGGCCGGGCTGGTCAACGGGGTGTGGGAGGGCGCGACGGTCTCCGCCTCCAGCTCGGCCGCAGACGCCACCCAGCTCGGCACGGTCCTGCCCGGTGCGGGCCCTGCGGCCGCGGTGGACGGCGACAAGAACACCGCGTGGGTCTCCTCCGGCCTCGACCACGCGCTGGGTCAATGGCTGCAGTTCACGCTGCCCGAGCCGCGCGCGGACCTGTCGGTGACGGTGACCGTGGGCCGCGCGCTGGGTCCCGCGGTCACGCGCCTGCTCATCACCACCGAGGCAGGCACCGTCTACTCCGATCCCGTGACGACGGGCACGCCGATCACGCTGGTCGCCCCGTCGGAGCCGACGCGCTGGGTGCGGATCACCGCGGCCGAGACCGCCGATCGCACGTGGGGCAACCAGTTCGCGATCACGGAGGCCGCACTCACCGACGCCCGGTCGGGAACGGCGATCCCCGCGCGGCACGAGATCGCGCTGCCGACATCCGGTCCCGCGCAGCGATGGGTCTTCGGGCAGGACACGATGGGACGCTCCGGCTGCGTCGTGACGCCCGGCGAGAACGGCGCGCCGGGGCCGGTGCAGTGCGCCGACATCGCGATCGGCCCGGAGGAGCCCGGGCCGCTGCGGCGCATCGTCGACGGTCCCGGCGCCCCCGCGGTCACGCCCACCCTGACGGTCCGCGCACGGCCCGGGCAGGCCCTCTCCGCCCTCCTCGCCGATCCTGCCGCGCCGTCGGCGTTCGCGGAGTCGGCGGTCGGCGACGGCCGGGCGACCTCGGCCGCGGCCGTCGACGGCGATCCGAACACGACGTGGACGGCGCCGCAGTCGGCCACCCAGCCCACAGCACCGAAACCTGTCCTGCGCCTGCGGCTTCCATCGCCACAGCTCGTGAGTGGTCTGACACTGCGACTACCGCGCGGGGAGGCGCCCGCGCATCCCACGCGGATCGGCATCGACCTGGGCACCGGGCGCCAGGTCCGGGAGATCCCGCGGGGTACGGACAGCGGCGACGGGGCGACCGTGCAGGTCGAACCCGCTGTGACCGACTCGATCTCGATCTCGATCCTCGACTGGGACGAGCGTCTCAACGTCAACGGTTTCGGTTTCCTGGAGAAGATGGCTCCGGGGCTCGCGGAGGTGCGGGCCGTCGGACCCGACGGTGCGCCCGTCCCCGGTTCCGCACCGGCGCCCGCGGACCGTCCGGTCGTGGTGCCGTGCGAGACCGGGCCGACGGTGCGGGTCGGCGACCGGATCGTCCGGTTCCGCATCGCGGCGGGAGCGAGGGAGCTGCGCGACGGCGCGCCCGTCCGCGCGATCGCGTGCGAGCCGGGGCCGGTGGCGCTTCCCGCGGGGAGGCAGCAGGTCGTGGCGTCGCCGGGCGCCGCCTTCAGCGTCGACACGGTGACCCTCGAGACGCCCGGTTCCGACTCCGCCGGCCCGCGGGACGGGAGCGTCAAGGTGCAGAGCTGGACGCCGGATCGCCGCGTCGTCACGGTCAGCGACACCGGCGCGGACCAGGTACTCGTGGTCCCGGAGAGCCGCAACGCGGGCTGGACCGCGACCGGCCCCTACGGCTCGCCGCTGCGCGCCGTCACCGTGAACGGCTGGCAGCAGGGCTGGGTGGTGCCGAAGGGCACCGACGGTGCCGTCACCCTGCGATTCGGCCTCAACGCGCCCTATCGGATCGGGCTGTTCGGCGGGCTCGCTCTGCTGGTGATCCTGGGCGCGCTGGCGCTGGTCCCGGGGTCGCGGCCGCGCACCCCCGGCGGTCCGGCGCGCGCCTGGCAGCCGAGTCTGCCGGCGGCGCTCGGGGTGGGCGCGGCCGCCTTCGTCCTTAGCGGCTGGCCGGGGCTCGCCCTATGGGCCGCGACGGGTCTCGCGACCTGGGTGCTCGCCTCCCTGCACATCGACGCGGACCGTCGCTCGGCGCTGCGCGTCTTCGGCGCGTCCGGCTTCGTGCTGGCCGGGATGCTGCTGCTCGCGACAGGTCCGTGGCACGCCGAATCCGGCTACGTCGGCCACGGCCCCTGGCCGCAGGGCCTCGCTCTCGCGGGCGTCCTCCTGATGGCCTGGTCGACGGTGCCGCCGCCCCGGTTCCCCCGGTGGTCGCGTGCTCGCGGTGCCGGCGCCGGCGCCGGCACGGACGACGGTGCCACGGTCGCCGAGAACGGCGGCGCGGACGGCGGAGCCGAGAAGTAGCGGGGGTCGCGCCGAAAGCCATGCGCGCCACGCATACCGACGAACCCCCAGGTCAACGCCTAATCCACGGCGCAATCCATGCGTCCCACGCATACCGTCGGGCCGCCGATCGTCGGCCGTCCCCCGCGCGGCACCGATCCGCGGCCTGCCCGTTCGCTCCCCCACCGGAAGGTGGTCGTCTGATGTGGGCTCGGCCGACCCCCACGCGACGCCGAATCCCCCACGAGAAGCCAGCTCTCCCCCTCCAGCCGCCGATTCCCCCACCGGACTCCGCCACGCCCGCCTCGACGGTGCCCGAGTCAGGCCGGGTGATCACGCGACGCAGCGTGGCCATGCGCCCGGCGCATGACCTGCATCGAAAAAACAGCCTCTACCTGCTGTTTTCGCGACCATGCGTGGCACGCATGGCTCGAACGAAGTGTCAGCGCGCGGGCGCGGCGGCGTCGAGCGGCGGCGGCTCGGGCGATCCCAGCGGCTCGGGCCGCGCCCCCGCAGCGGACGGACCGGCGGAGTCACCGCCCCGTCGGGCCTCGTGCCGGGCGAGGCGGCGCCGGGCGGGCTCCTCCACCCAGGCGAAGCTCAGCGCGGCGACGGCCACGGAGAAGACGAGTGTCAGCGCCGTGACGGTGAGCATGTCGCCCTGGAAGGGGACGATCGCGAACAACGGGAAGATCGCGGTCAGCACGACGAGGTGCCAGATGAAGATCCCGTAGGACCACCGGCCCAGCGCCAGCATGAAGCCCGACCCCAGCCACCGCGCCGATTCCCCCGCGGGCGCGAGCACGAGGGGAGCCAACAGCAGGAAGCCGAGCGCCCCGCCGAGGCCCATCCGCACGGCGAACTGCCAGGCCTCGGGGGTATCCAGCGTCACCGGGCCGCCCAGCGGCGTGCAGATCACCGCGAAGACCACGAGTGCGGCCGGCCAACACACCCGGCGGCGGGCCAGTCGCCGCACCGCGGCGTACCGCGTCGGCGGTGCGCTCACGATCTCGGCGAGGACGATGCCCGCGACGAACCAGGGCACGTACGAGGGCAGCCAGTTGTGGTGGTTCACCCCGGCGGGCAGCGGCAGCAACGCCCCCACCCACGCCCAGCTCAGCGATGCCGCCGCGACCAGGAGCAACAGCGGCACCCGCCAGCGGGCCGCGTGGCCGCGCAGCCGCACCAGAACCAGCGCGGCCACGGGCAGCAGCAGGTAGAACAGCATCTCGACCGAGAGCGACCACATCTGGGTGAGCCCGTCGGTCAGCGAATAGGGCACGAAGACCTGGGTCAGCGTGAGGTTCGCGAGCCAGGTCGACCCCGAGGGCGGCGTCGACCGCGGTAGCAGGGCCAGTGCCACCACTGCGACCACCAGGTAGGCGGGCATGATCCGGACCAACCGGGAGCGGTAGTACCGGCCCGCGGCCGGCGGGGCGACGCCGGACCATGCCGCCCGGGCGTGCGCGCGCCACAGCAGGAATCCGGACAGCCCGAAGAACAGCGCGACCGCCATGTCGAAGCGGCCCCAGACCCGACCCATCACCGAACTCCCCACCTGACCGGTCTGGAAGGCAGTGTGCGTGAGCATGACCGCGACCGCCGCACACGCGCGCATTCCCTCGAGCGCGGGCACGAAACCGGCCGCACCCGCGGGCGGCTCGGGCGCGACCTCGCTGGTCCGGACGGTGCTCATCGCCCACCGAATCTACCCGCGAATCGGCGCTCACCCGCGCGCGAGGGCCGTGCCACCCCGCTACCACCTGTAGGCTCGGGTACTTGGAAGGGAGCGCGGACCGCGTGGCCCTGCGGCGTGTGCGACCGACGCACGCGCTCCACCAGTGATGTGAGGAGACATTTCGATGGCGGTAGGCCGTAGCCGGCTGGCACGCGTTATCGGTCCGATCCTGATCTTCTTGGGCGCACTGCTGATCACGGCCGCGATCGCCGGACCGGCGTACGTCGCGGGCAAGCTGACGACGATCCCGCTGGACATCGACGTCACCACGGTGGCGAAGTCCGAGAAGCCCGCGGATTCTCAGGCGGACGCGGACTTCCCCGCGAAGTCGCTCGATCTCTGCTCGATCGGCAAGCCGAAGGCAGTGGTCAACGACGTCTCGGTGCGCACGCAGACCCGCACGCTGGTGACCACCCCGTCGGACAAGTCGACCATGACGGTGCAGTCCGGCATGTCGATGGTCGTCCCGTCGATCAAGACGAAGGGCGAGCCCCGGCATCCCGAGCTCACCGGCGCCCTGAAGAACGAGCGCCCCTGCGACGACGGCCTGGTGCAGGCGTGGCTCGACCGCGTCTCCCTGGACCGTGAGACGGCCGCGCCGACGGGCAAGATCTCGGAGACCACGTACTCCCCCGGTGAGAGCACCCCCGCGGTGAAGATCCCCGACCGCAAGGGCCTGCAGTACCGCTTCCCCGCCGGCACCACGCAGGACGGGAAGTACGAGTTCTTCGACCTGATCACCCGCAGCAACGTGGGCCTGAAGTTCGTCGAGGAGAAGGAGGTCAGCGGCACCAAGACGCTGCACTTCCAGGGCCAGCAGAACTGGGTTGACCTGTCCACCGTGCGCGAGGGCAACGACCCGACGCTCGGCACCGTCCTGACCATGCCTGCGAGCTGGTGGGGCATCGGCGGCGTCGACCCCAAGGACGACATCACGCTGAACCGCTGGGCGAAGACCGATGTGGACCTGTGGGTCGATCCGACCTCGGGCATCATCGTCGACCAGTCGCTGCACTACACGCAGCAGTTCCGGCTGCCCGGCCAGGTCGCGCCCAACACCCCGAAGCCGGTCCGCGACTTCCACCTGGACGTCTTCGATGCGAAGCAGCGCTGGGTCGAGGCGACGGTCCGCTCGCAGGCGGAGGCCGCGAAGTCGGCGCAGAACAAGATCGCCGTCGCCACCTACGTGGTGCCCATCGCGGGCGGCATCCTCGGCGTGATCGCCCTGGGTCTCGGCGTCTTCGCCCTGTTCGTGGGCCGGAAGCCGGCCACGGCCGGCGGCCCGGGCAAGGGCGGCGGGGCCGGTCGCCGCGGCGGCACCGCGCCCACCGCGCCGCTGGATCAGGATCCGATCACCACGCCGGAGGCGGGGGGCGATCCGGCGACCGAGGCCTTCAGCGCCCAGCCGCAGCCGGACGATGCGCGGACCGAGGCGATCGACTTCCGGAAGCGCGACGAGCGCTGACGGTCACGACCGCACCGATCACCATCACCGCCGCGAGCGCACACAGCGCCGCGGCGGTGATCGTTTCCGCGGGGGTCGTCGGCACCGTGAGCAGGATCGCTGCTTCGGCCGCGACGATCACCCACGCGAACAGCGCCATCGACGTGCGCTCGATCGCGATGGCGTAGAGCAGCAGCCCCTGCAGGAGAGCCAGCAATGCCCCCTGGGCCGCGAACAGCCACAGCAGCCCCTGGACCGGCCGGTAGGCCTCGCCCGCGAGCAGCGTCGCGAGCGGCGCGCACACCGCCGCTCCGGCGACGCACGCGAGGCCCAGCGCGCCCAACAACCCCACGACGGTGCGCAGCGCGCCGCGGGCCCGGCCGGGGGTAGCGAGCTGCGGGTAGAAGACGACGCCCACGGCCTGCGGCAGCCAGAAGGCCACCTTCGCCGCCACCGAGCCGAGCGCATAGGTGCCCGCGGCCGCGGCACCGAGCACGGGCCGCGAGAGCAGCAGGTCGAGCGAGGCGAAGACGACGAGGACCAGTTGTACCGAGCTGGCGCCGAGCACCGCGCGCACCCCTGCCTCCGGGGCCGCAGCACCGTCGGGACGCCCGGCCAGCACCCGCCCGATCGCGGCGGCCACCAGGGCGCCCACCGTGGTCCCGAGGAGCGCGGGCCCCGGGCCCACGAGCAGCCCCGGGACCGTGCACGCGAGCTTGCCGAGGCCGGCGAGCCCGAGCAGCGCCGCGAGCCGGCCGAAGCGGCGTTCGCCCTGCAGGAGCCCCTGCTCGACGGCGAGCAGGACGAGGGCCGGGGCCGCCGCGAGCGCGGCGGCGGCCGTGCTCGCGCGGGTGTGCAGGCCGACGGAGGCCAGCGGCACCGCGACGGCGGCGAGCACCCCCGCACCGAGTGCGATCCGGAAGCCGAGGGCGCGCATCTGCGCGGCACCGGCACCGCGCACCACCGACCGCGCGACGACGGTCTGCAGCGCCAGCGCGGGCACCGCGAGGATCAGCGAGAGCTGCAGCAGGGAGGCGAACTCGCCGTAGCCCGCGGGCCCCAGCCAGCGGCTCGCCGGCAGATGCACCAGGTACGAGCACAGATTGGCGATCATCGAGCCCAGGGTGACCCACGCCAAACCACTCACCCGGCCATTGTGTCAGTAGGGTGAGGGCGATGAGATCCCGCGACCCGGCCCTCGCCGCCTGGTCCGGCGTGCTCGCCGTCGTCGTCCTGGGCCCGCTGACGGCGTCCTTCGGCGGAGGCCGGTACCTACTGCTCCGCGATGCCGTCTCCACTCCGCGCTCGTACCTCACCGACACGGCGCTCGGCCTCGGCGACAACGCCGCCCGCGCGACGCCGCAGGACTGGCTCCTGGCTGTCGGGTCCGGCGTCGTCGACGGTGGCGTCCTGGTCACGGGCCTGTTGTTCGTCGCGCTCGTCGCGGCGGGGTGGGGCTTCGGGCGCTGCGCGCTGGCCGTGCTCGAGGCCGCGGGCCGGCCCGCGGGCGTCGGCCCCGGCCTCGCCGCGGCGACGGTCGGACTGTGGAATCCGTTCGTCGCGGAGCGGCTGCTGCAGGGGCACTGGAGCCTGATGGCGGGCTACGCGGCGATCGGCTGGGCCGTGGTCGTCGGGCTCCGGCTGCAGGGGCGGCGGCAGCTCGGCGGCTTCGCGCTGTGCCTGGCCGCGGGCGGGCTGACGCCGACGGGGGCCGTCTTCGCACTGATCGCGGGCCTGGTCGCCGCGCCGCGCCGCTGGGCCTGGCAGCTCGGACTGTTCGCGATCGCCGCGGCACCGTGGCTGTATCCGTCGCTCGTCTCCGGGAGCGGCGTGCGCGCCGACCCCACGAGCGTCGCCGTCTTCGCGGCGCGCGCCGAGCCTGGCCTCGGCACGCTGGGCTCGCTGCTCGGGCTCGGGGGGATCTGGAACCGGCAGGCCGTCCCCGACGGTGCCCCCTGGCTCTGGACCGCCCTCGCGCTCGCGCTGCTGGCGGGCGGGCTGATCGTGCTGCGCGCGCGGCTGCTCGCGCCTCCGCTCGGCCGGGTCGCGCTGCTCGCCGCGTGCGCCGTCGTGCTGCCCGCACTCGCGGCGACCGGCCCGGGGGCGGCGCTGCTGGAGGTCGTCGTGCAGGCGATCCCGGGCAGCGGGCTGCTGCGCGACGGGCAGAAGTGGGTGGCGCTCGCGGTGCCCTTCTTCGCCACCTGCGCGGCGGCTCTGGTCGCGACGATGCCGGCCGCGGCGCGGCCGGCGGGGTCGGTGGTCGCGGTGGCGCTGCCGATCGCCGTTCTCCCGGGGCTCGCCTGGGGCGTGGGCGGTGCGCTCGCTCCGGTCACCTACCCGCAGGCGTGGAGCACCGTCGCCGCGGCGGTGCCCGCGGACCGCGGATCGGTCGCCGTGCTGCCGCCCGGGATGTTCCGGACCTATCCGTACGGACCGGACGCGCCGGTCCTCGATCCCGCGCCCCGGATGCTGCGGGCACCGGTTCTGCAGACGGGCGAACTCCGGGTGGGCTCGCGATCGGTGGACCGGCTCCCCGGCGCGGCGTCCGACGCGGAGGCCGCGCTCGCCGCGGGCGGCGACGCCCTCGCGGCGCGGCTGGCGGAACTCGGAGTCGGATGGGTACTCGTCGAGGCCGTCGCGGAGCGCGGCGAGACCGTCTTCCCGACGGTGCCCCTCCCGGGCCTGGACCTCGCCGTCGCTACGCCTGAGCTGCGGCTCTACCGGGTTCCAGGCACCGTCACCACCGTCGCGGCGTCCTCCGTGGCGCGGGCCGGCGCGTGGACGGCGCACCTGGCGTGGGTGGCGCTCCTCCTCGGCGGCGGGGCGGTCGCCGCCGTGCGCCGCAGGGATTCGACGGATCCGCTCGACGACGATGCGGCCGCTGCCGGACCGCGGGAGAGGTAACACGCGCATGTCGATGTGATGTCCACGACGCGACCCCTATTTGCAGTACTAACTATCACGCACCCCTGGTGAGCCTGCTCGGTAATTAGCATGGCGCATGATGCGTCATCGGGCCCGGATTGGGAACCCCCGGCGATTGTCGGATTAATCACGGCGCACTCGTCTTTTGCCGAGCTATTGAATTGTGGATCATAGCTCCATGATCTCGGGTTTCTCAGAGCAGTGGCAGTGCCCGGCGGGAGAATGGACCGTCTGGGCTCCGGACGCGGACACCAAGGAGGCGATGCGCACTGCACCTGACCTGGGCGTGCGTGCCTCGTTCGTGCAGGCGGACCACCTGCGCAGCGGCATCGAGGGCGAAGCCTGCACCCGCCGCCTGGTGTTCACCATATTCACGATTCACGATGTATACGATGCGTCGACAGCCGCATCCGTGTTCACCGACTTCGTGCGCGCTCACGGCGTCTTCCACACCGCCTTTCCGGTGTCGACGGACCTGAATCCGCGCGGACGCACGCTTTCCCCCGACCGCATCGCGCTCACGGTGGAGGCCACGTCGGAGACGCATCCGGAGACGACCGTCAAGAGCTACCTGATGGACTCGATACCGGAACTGCACGAGTGGGCGGCCTTCGCCTTCGCCGTGACGGGCATCGAGAACGCCCGGCCGGACGCGCCCGCCCCGCAGTTCCAGGTGGTCGTCGCCTCCGACCACCTCTACACCGACGGCGTCTCCCAGGCGATCTCCTTCTTCGAGATCCTCTCCCGGTACACCGCGGCGCGCAGCGGCACCGAGTTCACGCCGATGCCGGTCCGCCCGCACAGCGAGTTCACCCGCGAACAGCGAGCCCTCGCGGACACCCTGACCCCGACGCACCCGGACGTCGTGCAGTGGCGCGAGACGCTCCGCCGGTCGGGCGGCATGCCTCGCTTCCCCCTCCCCCTCGGCCTGGCCGACGGGGAGGCGGCTGCGGGACGCATCGCCGTCCACGCCTCGTTCGTCGACGCCGCGCGCACCGCCCGTTTCGCCGCCGCGGCGAAACGGGCCGGCACGACGATGAGCAGCGCCCTCCTCGCCGTCCTCGGGCAGGTGCACCACGAGCTCACCGGCGACGACCTCTTCACCATGCTGATCCCCCGCGCCGACCGGTCCGCTACCGGTGACGCCATGGCCGTCGGCTGGTACGTCACCCTGGTGCCCGTGCAGTTCTCCGCCGCCGGGAGCTTCGACCTGGTGGCCCGCAACGCGCACGCGGCGGTGTCGACGGCGAAGCAGCTGGACCGCACGCCGGTCTTCCCGATCATCGACCTGCTCGCGGACGATCCCGAGTTCCCCGTCGAACACGGCTTCAGCGCGCCGATGCTCTCCTACATCGACGTGACCCGGGTGCCGGGTGCGGAACTGGCTCGGCGGCACGACTTCTCGGTCTTCGCCAATGCCACCCCCTCACGCGAGGTCTTCATCTGGATCAACCGGGACGAGTCGGGGCTCGACTTCAACGCGATGCACCCGGACACCGCGCAGGCCACGCGTTCCGTCGACACCGTCTTCCGGATGTTGCGTGATCGCATCGTCGAGGTCGCCGACCGGAGACCCGCCCTCGTCCCGGCGTAGGCATCGCGGGCGTCCGGCGCTCGGGCCGCAGGTCGCCGGGGTAGCCACCCACCCGGGCGACGAGGTCGGCCTGCAGTTCCGCGCGACTCGCGTCGCGCTTGCGCACCGTCCCGGACGGTGCCACTCCGAAGGTGATCGACGGGGTCGCCGGATCGACGACCACCGCGGTGACGACGAGCCCGGCACGGACCTCGGGGTCCTCGAAGTCCGACGGTGCCGCGCCCGCGGGAACCGCGCCCCCGGGAACGGGGACGAGGATCGGCGCCGCCATACCCGCGGGCTGCAGGCCGGCGGCGTAGCCCAGCAGGCGCTCCGCGGCCGGCACCGTCCGGCCGACGAGGTCCTCGGTGCGGACGTTCCGCCCGAGGTCGCGGGTGAGCCACGGGTGGATCACGATGACGCCCGGCACCACGATGGCCGAGGCGGCGATCCAGAACGGATCGCCCGCGCCGATCGCCAGCACCAGTGCCGCCACGACGAGCACCCCCGCGCAGGCGTGGACGGCCGCGCGCTGCCACAGCGAGGCTGCGCGACCCAGGAGCCACAGCACAGCCGCCGCGGCACCGATCGCGGCGGCGCTGGACTCGCCCCTGCTCGCCGCCAGCACGGCGGTCGCGCCGAAGAGGCCGGAGACCACGACGGCACCCGCGCTCGCCCTCGGCCCGACCGACACTCTGATCATCGCTCCCTCAGACCTCGCACCGGTCAGTGGCCACGGCGGATCCACTCCTCGAGATGCGGCGACTCGGTGCCCAGCGTGGTGCCGTCGCCGTGGCCGGTATTGACGACCGTCTCCGGCGGCAGGGCGAAGAGCCGGTCGCGGATGGACTCGATGATCACGGAGAAGTCGCTGTACGAGCGACCGGTGGCGCCCGGGCCGCCGGCGAAGAGGGTGTCGCCGCTGAACAACTGCCCCGCCTCCGGGAGGTACAGGCACACCGATCCGGGCGAGTGGCCGGGCGCGTGGATCACGCGGATCTCCGTACCGCCGACGGCGATCCGGGTGTCGTCGGCGAGGTCTTCATGGCCGACGCCCGGGTGGGTCATCTCCCACAGCACGTCGTCGCCGGGGTGCAGCAGGATCGGCGCGTCGAGCCGCTCGGACAGCTCCGGCGCGACCGTCACGTGGTCGTTGTGCCCGTGGGTGCAGACGATGCCGCGGACCTTCCGCCCGCCGGCGGCGGCGACGATCGGGTCGGCGGAGTGCGCCGCGTCGATGACCACGACCTCGTTGTCGTCTCCGACCAGCCAGACGTTGTTGTCGACGTCCCAGGTGCCGCCGTCGAGGCTGAACTGCCCGCTGGTGACGACCCGCTCGACGCGCAGCGTCACAGGACCACCACCGAGCGCAGCACCTCGCCGCGGTGCATCGTCTCGAAGGCCTTCTCCACCTCGTCGAGGGCGATGCGCTCGGTGACGAACCGCTCGAGCGGCAGCCGCCCCTGCCGGTACAGGTCGACGAGCTGCGGGAAGTCCCGCTCCGGCAGGCAGTCGCCGTACCACGAGGACTTGAGCGCGCCTCCGCGGGAGAAGAAGTCGATGAGCGGCATGTCGAGGGTCATGTCGGGCGTCGGCACGCCCACCAGGACGACGGTGCCGGCCAGGTCGCGGGCGTAGAAGGCCTGCTTCCACGTCTCGGGCCGGCCGACGGCGTCGATCACGACATCGGCGCCGAAGCCGTCGGTCAGCTCCGCGATCGCCTCCACCGCATCGGTCTCCGCGGCGTTGACGGTGTGCGTGGCACCCAGTTCGCGGGCCCACTCCAGCTTCCGCGGGTCACGGTCGACGGCGATGACGGTGCGGGCGCCGACGAGCCGGGCGCCGGCGATCGCCGCGTCTCCCACACCGCCGCAACCGATCACGGCCACGGTGTCGCCGCGGGAGACGCCGCCGGTGTTCACCGCGGCGCCGAGCCCGGCCATCACGCCGCATCCCAGCAGGCCGACGACGGCCGGGTCGGCCTCGGGATCGACCTTCGTGCACTGGCCCTGGTGGACGAGGGTCTTCTCGGCGAAGGCGCCGATGCCGAGGGCGGGCGAGAGCTCGGTGCCGTCCTCGAGGGTCATCTTCCGGGTGGCGTTGAAGGTGTCGAAGCAGTACTGCGGCTTGCCGCGCTTGCAGGCTCGGCACTGCCCGCAGACGGCGCGCCAGTTCAGCACCACGAAGTCGCCGGGCGCGACGTGATCGACTCCCTCGCCGACGGTTTCGACGATGCCCGCGGCCTCGTGGCCGAGCAGGAAGGGGAACTCGTCGTTGATCCCGCCCTCGCGGTAATGCAGGTCGGTGTGGCAGACGCCGCACGCCTGCACCGCGACCACCACCTCACCGGGACCGGGATCGGGGATCACGATCGGGACGACTTCGACGGGCTCGCCCTTCGCGCGGGCGACGATTCCTCTGACGGTCTGCGACATCAGTGCACCTTATCCATCCAGTCCGCGGGCACGCGGCCCTCGGGTCCCGGCACGCTCTGCTCGACCGGGCGGTTCTGCGGGTCCTTCAGCCGCGGGCCGTCGTAGTAGTCCTCGGAAACGTAGTCCCAGAACCAGGTCTCGCCCGGCTCGAAGCTCTGCACGATCGGATGCCCGGACTCCCGCGCATGCGCGCTCGCGTGCTGCGACGGCGACGAGTCGCAGCAGCCGACGTGGCCGCACCTCGCGCAGCGGCGCAGGTGCACCCACCAGCCGCCGGCGGCATCGCACTCCACGCAGCCGGTGCCGCTGGGCGGCACCGCGGTATCGATCCAGTCGCTCATGGTTGTTCCCCTTCCCCCGGATCCTCCGGGATCACGATCTCCTCACGCCGCGGCCCGCCGACGGGCAGTTCCACGGTGAACACCGTCTCCCCCGGCTCGGACCGCACCGCGAGGTCGCCCTGGTGCTTGTTCACCACGATCCGCCACGAGATGTCCAGTCCCAGGCCGGTTCCCTCGCCGACGCCCTTGGTGGTGAAGAAGGGCTCGAAGATGCGGGGCAGCACGTCGGCGGGGATGCCGGTACCGGTGTCGGCGACCTCGACCACCACCCACTCCTCCCGGTGGTGCGCGCGCAGCGTCAGCGTGCCGTGACCGCCCATGGCCTGCACGGCGTTGTCGATGAGGTTGGTCCACACCTGGTTCAGTTCCGCGCCGTAACCGCGGATGTCCGGCAGATCGGCCTCGTAGTCGCGGACCACCGTGATCCCGTCGAGCTTGCGGCTGAGCATCACGACGGTGCTGTCGAGCAGCTCCCGCACGTCCAGCACCTGGAACGGGGCCCGGTCCATCTGCGAGTACTGCTTGGCCGCCTGCACCAGCGTCGAGATCCGGCTGGTGGAGTCGGTGATCTCGTTCATCAGCAGCTCGGTCTCCACGGTGTAGTACAGCCACCGCAGTGCGCCCGAGAGCACCGGCCCGCCGTCGATCGCGCCCGCGACCCGGTCGAGGAAGTCGGCCTGCAGTCCCGCGGCGACGAAGACCGGCGCGAGCACGTGCCCGCCGTCGATCTCGTGATCGTCGAACCAGTCGACCAGCTCGTCCTCCCGATCGGACGCCTCCAGCGGACCGAGATCGGGTGCACTCGCCACCGCCTCCACGGCCTCCTCCTGGAACTTCACCAGATCGACGAGGCGGGTCCGATCGAGCTTGCCGCTGGCGATGCCGGCGAGCTTGTGCCGCATGCCACCCACCCGCGTCCGTAGCTCCGCCACAGCGCGGGTGGCCGCCCCCGCGGGATTGTTCAGCTCGTGCGTGAGGCCGGCGGAGAGGGAACCGAGCGCCAGCAGCCGCTCCCGTTGCTCGACGATCTGACGCGTGCGCTGGCCGCCGTAGAAGACGCCCTCCAGCAGGTGCACCGCCATCGGGAACCACGCGTGCATGGCCTCGTTGAAGTCCTCGGCCGGCAGCAGGAAGAACTGCGCCTCGGTGACCGCGCGCATCGACGAGTTGTACTGCCGCTGCGCGGGACGGTTCTCGCCGAGGAAGGCCGACCACGCTCCCGCGTAGGCGCCGCGCTGGTCGGTCCGGGTGGTCTCGACCTCGGCGTCGCCCACCTTCTGCGACAGTGCGATGGTGCCGCGCAGCAGCACGTACAGCCACTGCGCAGGGTCGCCCGTCGTGTAGACCGGACCGGCCGGGAGGGTCTCCACGTGCCCGCGCCGGCACAGCCACTCGAGCTGCTCGTCGCTGAGCTTCTCGAACAGGAACAGGGTGCGCAGCTCGTCGACGAAGCACGGATCGTGGGTACTCACGAGTCGACCCCCTCCAGGTAGCGGTGGACGAACATCACGGCCATCGCGCCCTCCCCCACCGCGGAGGCGACGCGCTTCGCCGATTCGGCGCGCACATCGCCGGCGACGAAGACGCCCGGCACGCTGGACTCCAGGTGGAACGGCGGCCGGTCCGGCTCCCAGGCCCGGGGGACGGCACCGTCGGGCATGAGGTCCGGGCCGGTCAGCAGGAAGCCCCGCCCGTCCCGCTCGACGACGCCGTCGAGCCAGTCCGTGCGCGGCTCCGCGCCGATGAAGACGAACAGGAAGTCCGCCGGGACCCGCTCGGTCCCACCCGAATCCGTGCAGCGGAGCGTGAGCCCCGTCAGGTGGTCGTCGCCATGGGCCTCGATGACCTGGGTGTGCGGCCGGACGTGGACGTTCTCGATCGCCGCCAGCTGCTGGATCAGGTAGTACGACATGGACGCCTCGAGGGAGGGGCCGCGTACCAGCAGAGTCACCGAGCGCGCGCCCTTCGACAGGTACGCCGCCGCCTGCCCGGCGGAGTTCGCGCCGCCCACGATGTAGACGTCCTGCCCGCGGCACGCCGGCGCCTCGGTCATCGCCGAGCCGTAGAAGATTCCGGCGCCCGTGAGCCGGTCGGTGCCCGGCGCGTCCAGCTGCCGGTAGGCCACGCCCGTCGCGAGGATGACGGTGTGCGCGCCGATCACGGTGCCGTCGGCGAACCGCACGCGTCGCCCGGCGCCCGCCACCTCCAGCGCGACCACGTCGGCGGCGGTGATCATCTCGGCGCCGAACTTGCTCGCCTGCCGCCGCGCCCGGTCGGTCAGCTGGTTGCCCGAGACCCCGTCGGGGAAGCCCAGGTAGTTCTCGATGCGCGAGCTCTGCCCGGCCTGCCCGCCGGTCGCTGAGCGTTCCACGAGCACCGTCCGCAGGCCCTCCGACGCGCCGTAGACGGCCGCCCCGAGACCCGCGGGGCCGGCGCCCACGACGACCAGGTCGTAGAACTCCTCCGACGGGGTGGTGTTCAGACCCACGTGGGCGGCCAGCTCGCTGTCCGACGGTGCGCACAGCGCCGTCCCGCCGGGCCCCACGACGAGCGGCAGCTCCTGGGCGTCAGCGCCGGCGGCGGTCAGCAGCCGCTGCCCCTCCGGCGATTCGGCCGTGTACCAGCGGTACGGGATCTGGTTGCGGGCCAGGAACTCCCGCACCTCGGAGGAGCGGGCGGACCAGCGGTGCCCGACGACCTTCGTCTCCGGGACCGGACGGTGATCGCTGCCCAGCCAGGCCTCGAGCTGCGCGTCGATGACGGGGTAGAGCTTCTCCTCCGGCGGGTCCCAGGGCTTGAGGAGGTAGTGGTCGAGGTCGACCACGTTGATCGCCTCGATCGCGGCGCCGGTGTCCGCGTAGGCGGTGAGCAGCAGCCGGCGGGCGCCCGGGTAGACGTCCATCGCCGCCTCCAGGAACTCCAGTCCCGTCATGCCCGGCATGCGGTAGTCGGCGAGGATCGCGGCCACCAGGTCGCCGCGGAGCTTGAGCTCCCTCAGCGCCTCCAGGGCCTGCTCGCCGCTCTCCGCGCGCACGATCCGGTACTCGTCGCCGTACTTGCGCCGCAGGTCCCGGGCGACCGCCCGGGACACGCTCGGATCGTCGTCGACGGTCAGGATCGCCGGACGCCGCTTCTCGGTCTCAGCCACCGCCCCAGGTTACGGCGACGGCGGCGTCCGCGTCGGCGAGTGCGGCACTCGGGTCCGGGCCGCGGGGACACGCCCGACGGTGCCGTGCGGCGTGCCGATCTCCGCCGCGCGTCGCCGCCGGTCGCGGAACTCGACAACCTGCGAGAAAATTTCCTCAGCTTACGACCTGATTGCCGAAGGAAGGAAGAGTCCACACATATGGATATTTCGCGCCGAACCGCGTTGCTCCTGGGAGCCGCTTCTGCGGCCGCTGTCGCCGGTGGCGCGCAGCGTGTTCTGGCCGCACCGGTACCGTCGCAGTCTGGTCCCGCCGGATACGCATCGGTCGACCTCACCGGGGCGCGCGGTCACCGGGTCGCCCTCAGGGTGGGGCTCCCCGGCGGCAAGAGCGTCGAGATCGCGGTCCGCCGGACCACGCACGGGCGAGACGACCGGCCACTGTCGAATACGTCCGAGCTGATCGCGCTTCCCCCGGACACGATCGACCTGGAAGTGATCACCGACGCCGGCGTCTCGATCGCGCCGACCCGCTACCGGATCGCGACCGCGCCGAACTTCCAGACACCGGTCGCCACGCACTACGGCTGGGGATTCCCCGTGGTGACGCGATCGGGCTGGGGCGCGGATCCGGCCCTGCAGACCTGGGGCGAGCCGGAATACACACCCGCCCAAGTGATCACGGTGCACCATACCGCGAAGCCGCGCGGCGACGAGTTCGTCGACTACCGCGACGCGGTCCGCTCGATCTACCGCTTCCACGCCGTACCCGAGTCCGAGGGCGGCCGAGGCTGGGGCGACATCGGCTACCACCTCATCATCGACCCCAACGGGGTCATCTACGCCGGCCGCGACACCGGCGCCGAACCACCCGTCTTCGCCCCCGGCACCGTGACCCTCGAGCCGCGGACCCCCGTCGTCACCGCCGGCCACGTCTACCGGGCCAACAGCGGCAACATCGGCATCTGCGTCATCGGAGACTTCACCGATTCCCAACCGACGCCGGCTGCACGGACCGCACTTGTGCAGGTCCTCAGCGCGCTCTGCCGGCAACTCCGCCTGGATCCGCAGGCCGCCGTGCAGTACGCGAACCCCAACAACACCGTCCGAGCCACCCAGTGGGCGATCAGCGGTCACCGGGACTGGAGCACGATCGCCGGAGCCACGGAGTGCCCGGGCGACGAACTATGGGCGCTCCTACCCGCCCTGCGCTCCGCGACCGAACTGAAGATCGCCGACGAGAACAGGGTCCCCCGCACAGCACTGTCCACTCCACCCCTGTAGCGCGCCGATTCCCCCGCCGGGCGCCGCACCGATGTCTCAGCCACCGCCCCCGGACACGGCGACGGCGGCCTCCGCGTCGGCGAGCGCGGCACTCAGCGACCGCATCGGGTCCCGGCCGTACGACACGCGCTCGACGGTGCCCTGCGGCGCCCCGATCGACCAGCAGGTGGCCCAGCAGTCGTGCATGCTCTCCGGCTGCGCGATCCGGACCTCCCGGTCGCCGTGGTGGGTGCGCACCGTCATCGCCGCGATCGGCGCGACGATCTCCCCGACGAGATACCTGGCATCGCTCGCGCTCGTCGCGGGGGTCATCCCGATCGCCGCCCACCATAGCTGGGCCGCGATCACCACGAGCATGAGATTCGCCGCGAACAGTAGGCCGTGCGCGACCCGCTGACTGGGCGGGCCGTCGAAGTGCCAGTCGAAGAGTATGAACACCGCGAAGAGCGTCAGCCAGAGCAGCAGGAGCAGCCCGGCGTACGCCTTGAGCACGGCGACCGGAACCGTCCGCGCCTCTACATCAGCGGACCTGGGCATCGCGCCTCCTCCGCGTCCGGCGCAGTGCGGAGACGCCGACCGCGATCTCAGCCGCCCCGAACACCGCCATCGCAGCGCTGAGAAGCGTGCGGAAGTCCGGCCACGTCGACCAGTCGCGGATCAGCGCCGCTGCCAGAACAACGGCGCCGAGGCCGACGAACGCCCACGCCCACCGCGGCGTCACCTCGCTTCGCCTCATCACTGATGCAGATTAACGGATACCACCGTAAATCCGGCTGTTTCGCCTGGCACAACTCGCCGCACCGGTCGTGATCCCGCTTCGCCGGTCCGCCGTCCCCCGCGCGGCGCCGAAAGGCGGTTCCCGCGTTCGCTCCCCCACCGGAGGCCGTGCGTCCGATGGGGGCTCGACCGTCCCCCGCGCGGCGCCGAATCCCCCAGCGCACGCCAGCTCTCCCCCACCGCACACCGGTTCCCCCACCGGGTGCCTGAGGGCGCCGCCGACATCTCAGAGGCGGTACCCAGCAGCGGGCCACTAAGGACCGAGCCCATGCGCGGCGCGCATGGCAGGCACCGTCGAATAGAGCCCTGACCTGCATGAATACAAGGTATGCGCGGCACGCATGGCTTCGGCGAGAACGCGCGCGAGGGCGAATCTCGGCGACCGGCCGATACCGGGCGTCAGACCAGCCCGCCGACGCGCTCCCCTGCCACAGACGCCTCCAGGACGCGGGCGACACCGTCGGCGGTGGCGGTCCAGGAGAACTCGCCGGCCCGGTCCCGCGCCTTCGCGCCCAGTTCCTCGCGCAGCAGCGCGTCGGTGAGCAGAACATGCACGGATTCGGTGAGCCCGGCGAGGTCGCGGACGAGGAGGCCCGTGGCACCGTCGACCACGGAGTCGGTGAGGCCGCGCGAGCTGAGGTACCCCACGGTGGGCACCCCGTGCTGCGCCGCCTCGATCACGGTGATGCCCCAGCCCTCCTTCCGCGAGGGCATGACGTGCACCCACGCCCGCGAGAGCAGCCGGTGCTTGCGCTGCTCACTGACGTGGCCGTGGAAGGTGACCCGGTCGAGGACGCCGAGCTTCGCGGCATGGGCGTAGAGCTCGGAGTCCCACCACCCGCTGCCGATGACGTCGAGGTGCAGGTCGGGGACGCGGCGGCGCAGGCGGGCGAGCACGTCCAGGGCGTCCTCGATCTGCTTGTGCGGCACGAGCCGCGAGAGCACCACCATCCGCGGCGTCGCCGATCGCACGTCGGCCACCCCCGGCGCGACCGCGTCGATGCCGTTGCGCACCACGGCGACCCGCTCCGCGCCCACGCCCAGCAGCGCCAACTCTTCCGCCGAGGGCAGGGAGACCGTGAGGTACTGCGATCGGCGGTGCACCCGCGGCGAGAGCCGCGACTCGATGAACCACCCGATCCCCGCGACCAGCCGCCCCGCGACCGGCCACTGCTCGCGGTGGCAGTGGTGCACCAGCACCGTCACGGGCACGCCCGCGACGAGCCGCGAGAAGAAGGGGATGCCGTTCTGCGTATCGATCACCGCATCGGGCCGGATGCCGCGCAGCGGGCCGCGGCCGAACCGGGCCAGCACGATCGCCAGCAGGGCCAGCGGGTACACCGTGAAGCGCCCGCCGCCGCGGGAGATGCGCACGCCGCGCACGGTCTCGGACCGTGCGGCGCCCGGATACATCGCGGTCCGCAGCGTCACCCGCACCCCGCGCGCGGCCAACTCCTCGCCGACACGCTCGAGGTACAGCTCACTGCCGCCGCCCTGCGGGTGGCGGGTGTCACGCCAACACAGCAGGAGGACCTCACGCACGCCCTCTAGGGTACCGTCCGGTGGCGTGTACCCCGCGACCTGGAGCTCTGCCATCTGCACGAAGGTGACCGCGAGGCTCCGCGAGCGGGCCACACTGCGCCGCTCCGTCGGGCTGCTGTCGGACTTCCGGTTCGAGCAGTCCGAACCGGCCCGGTTCTACGGCTCGCTCGCACGCGACACGGTCGATCTGACCGGCGACCTGTACGGCGACCTCGACGGTGCCCTCGTCCTCGACGTCGGCGGCGGGCCCGGCTACTTCGAGGACGCCTTCGCCGAGCACGGTGCGATCTACGTGCCCGTCGAGCCCGACCCGTCCGAGGCCCATGCCGCCGGCATCACCTCCTCGCGGGGCCTGCGCGGCTCGGGCCTCGCGCTGCCCATCGCCGACAGTGCCGTCGACGTCTGCCTGTCCTCCAACGTCGCCGAGCACGTGCGGGACTGGCGGGCGATGGGCGCCGAGATGATCCGGGTCACCCGGCCCGGCGGCATGGTGATCCTCAGCTACACCCTCTGGTACGGGCCGTTCGGCGGGCACGAGATGGGCCTGACCCACTACCTGGGCGGCGAGCGCGCGGCGCGCCGCTACACCCGCAAGCACGGGCATCCGCCGAAGAACCTCTACGGCACATCACTGTTCAAGGTCGGCGCCGCCGACGGCCTGCGCTGGGCCGCGGGAGTCGAGAACGCCGAGCTCGTGGCGGCGTTCCCGCGGTATCACCCGTCGTGGGCGTGGTGGATGGTCCGCGTGCCCGTGCTCCGCGAGGTGCTCGTCTCGAACCTGGTGCTCGTGCTCCGCCGGCGCTGAGCCCGGTCAGCCGACGGGCGGCCGGACGTTCGCGAGCTTCTCCGGATTGCGCACGACGTACACGCCGGTGACGGCGGCACCGTCGACCTCGACGCAGAGCACCAGGTCGACGACGCCGTCGAAGGAGACGACCATCGCCGGCATGCCGTTGTAGACGGCGAACCGCACGCCCATCTCGCCCATCGTCGTGCCCTTCCGGAACAGCCCGGCCGCCAGGCGCGCGACCCGGTCGGCGCCGTGCACGGGGCGCCGCGCGGCCGAGACGACGCCCCCGCCGTCGCCGAGGAAGACCACGTCGGGCGCGAGCACGTCCATCAGCGACTGCACGTCGCCGGTCGCCGCGGCGACCAGGAACCGCTCGGCGATCCCCTGCGCCTGCGCGGGGTCGGCCACCGCCTTCGGCCGCCGGGCGCGCACGTGTCCGCGGGCGCGGTGCACCGTCTGGCGGACCGTCGCCTCGGTCTTGCCCACGGCATCGGCGATCTCGGGATACCCGAAGTCGAAGACCTCCCGCAGTACGAACACCGCTCGCTCGGTGGGAGTGAGCGACTCCAGGACCAGCAACATCGCCGTCGTGACCGCCTCGCCGGTGAGGACGTGCTCGGCGGGACCGTCGCCCGACGGTGCCTCCAGCGGCTCCGGCAGCCACGGCCCGACGTACTCCTCCCGCCGCCGCGACGCCGCCCGCAGCGCGTTGAGCGCCTGCCTCGTGACGATCCGCGCCAGGTAGGCCCGCGGGTGGTCGACGGTGCCGAGGTCCACCTCGCACCAGCGCAGATAGCTCTCCTGCAGGACGTCCTCCGCATCGGCGACGCTGCCGAGGATCTCGTAGGCCACCGAGAACAGCAGCGGCCGGTGCTCGGCGAACAGTTCCGCGGCGTTCGGCCCGGTCATCGCGGACCCGGTCATCGCGGCGCGGGCAGCCAGGCGTACCGGGCCGTCCTCGCCGCGCCCTTGGCCATCCGGCACACCTGCTCCTTGACCAGCACGGCGGGCCGGCCGCCGAACTGGATGCGGGTGGGGGTGTCATCGCGCCGCGCCGCCTGGACCACCGCGCGCCGCCGGCCGATCGAGACGTTCTGCCCGGTGTATCCCATCGAGTAGGGCCGCATCGGCGCCCCGGCCAGTTCGCGGGCCAGGTTATCGGCGCCGTGCGCGCCCTGCGGCAGCGCGGTCTGGCAGCTCAGGCGCGCACCGGGGACGGCGGCACCGTCGCCGACCGCGACGATCCGCGGGTCGGAGACGCTGCGCAGGAACTCGTCGACGACGACGCGGCCGGCGCCATCGACGGCGAGGCCGCTGCGCGCGGCCAGGTCGCTGACCTGCGTGGCGAGCGCCCACAGGACGAGGTCGGCACCGTCGGGCCCGGTGTACCGGCCCCGCTCGACGGTGACCCCGAGCCGGTCCAGGTCCCCACGCACCCGGGCTCGCGCGCCGGGGCCGAGCGACGCCCCGATCTCGCCCTCGCTGAGCAACCGCACGCGCAGCCCCGGCCGGGCCTCGGCGATCTCGGCGGCGGTCTCGATCCCGGTCAGCCCACCGCCGACGACGGTGACGGCGGCACCGTCGGGCAGGGCGGCGAGCGCCCGGCGCGCCTCCTCCGCCCCGTCGAGCGAGCCCACCGCCACGGTGCCCGACGGTGCCTCCGGCGCCCCGCCCGCGGCGTAGATCGCGCGGTCGAAGGGCAGGGAGGTGCCGTCGGCGAGCACCAGCGTGCCGTCGCCGATCTTGTCAACGGTGCCGACGACGAGCCGGATCCGCGGGTCGAGCATCTCGGTGAGCGGGGTGACGGCGGTGCCGCTGCCGGCGAGGTGCTGATGCAGCCGCACCCGCTCGACGAATCCGGACCGCGGGTTGACCACCGTCACCTCGACGTTCGCCTTCTTCACCAGCCGATTCGCGGCGATGGTGCCCGCATAGCCCGCACCGATCACGACGACCTTCATGATTGCCTCCTCATGCGTGGAACGAGTCTTCCGCACATGGGACACCGGCGGCTCCCGATCTGTGACAGCGCTGCGCTCATCCCTCCGCGATCGCGGCCAGCGGGGGCGTGCGGGCGGCGCGGATGGCGGGGAGGATCGCCGCGCCCACCCCGACGAAGGCCGAGGCCACGAGCATCACGACGACGGTGGACCAGGGCACCACGACGGAGCCGAGGCCCTCGTCGCGCAGCGCGTGCACCAGCGAGACGCCCAGCAGGACACCGAGAACCAGGCCGAGGGCCGCGCCGAAGACCGCGATGAGCATCGACTCCAGGTAGATCGAGCGCCGCACCTGCGCGCGGACCAGGCCGATCGCGCGGAGCATGCCGATCTCCCGCCGCCGCTCGACGACCGAGAGGGCGAGGGTGTTGACGATGCCGAGGATCGCGATCACCACCGCGAGGCCGAGCAGGCCGTAGAGCACGCCCATCAGAGCGGTGATCGCCTGCCCCGCCTGGTCCTTGAGGTCCTGCTGATCGTCGACGTTCACCACCAGCAGCGGCTTCACCGCCTCCCGCAGTCGCGCCTTGAGGTCGCTCACCGACGTCCCGTCGGCGGCGCTCAGGAACACCGACTGCGGCGTCACGAGCGGCGCGGTGGCACCGCCCGCGGGCGGATACAGCGTGTTCATGTCGGTAGCGGTGATCACCGGACCGGACAGTGCGCCGCCCTTCATCGAGTAGATGCCCGTGACCGTGAGCGTGGTCCTCGCTGCCCCGACCGCCGAGGTCGGGTCGATGACGGTGCCGACGTCCCAGCCGCGCTCGCGGGCGGTGCGGTCGTCGACGAGCAGCCCGCCGGGCTTCAGCGCCAGCTCGCCGGACGTGCGGGTGAGGTTGAACGCGGCGGTGAGGTCACCGTCGACCGCGAGTGCCGCGAGCCGATCGCCCCCGATCCGCACCGGCACGCCGTAGAGGATCGTCTTCGAGCCGATGCCCGGCACGTCCTTGATCGCGGTGAGCGCGGCGGCCGGCATGCCCAGCGACGGGGCCTGGAGCATCAGGTCGGAGCGGACGCCCTGGTCGACCTGCGCGTCGACGGACTTCTGCATGGAAGCGCCGAGCGTGCCGATCACGCCGACCAACGCGACGCCGATGACCAGCGCGAAGGCGGTCGCGGTGGTGCGCTGCGGGTTCCGCATCACGTTGGTGCGGCCCAGCCGGCCGGCCGGACCGAAGGGGGCCGCGAGGACGCGGCCGATGCCGCCGAGGAGCGGGGCCACCAGGGCGGGGCCGCCGATCACGATCGCCAGGATCAGCCCGAAGCCGGCGATGCCGACCTCGATCGCGGCGACCGAGCCCACCTCGGTGGTGGCGACGAAGAGCAGTGCCAGCGAGCACAGCAGCAGCGCCGCGCCGATCGCGCCGCGCACCAGCACCGACTGCGCCGACCCGCCGTCCTGCGCCCGCATGGCCGCGACCGGCGGGACCCGCGACGCCCGCACGGCGGGGATCAGCGCCGAGAGCACCGTGACGACGGTGCCGACGACCATGACGGTGACCACCACGGACGGACCGACGGCCAGGCCACCGTCGGGGAAGCCCGCGCCCGCGGCCGTGACCCCGGCCCGCAGCAGGACGGCGAGGCCGATGCCGACGGCCAGCCCCAGGGCGCTGCCGACGACGCCGACGACGAGCGCCTCGAGGACGACGGAGTTGCGCACCTGATTCCGCGCCGCACCGATCGCACGGAGCAGAGCGAGCTCGGACAGCCGCTGCGCGACGAGCATCGAGAAGGTGTTGTAGATGATGAAGACGCCGACGAGCAGGCCGATCAGGCCGAAGGCGACGAGGAAGTAGTTGAGGAAGCTCAGCCCCTGGTTGATCGTGTCCTCGAACTGCTGCCGCACCTGCGCGCCGGTCTGCACCTCGAGGTCGGGGAACCGCTGGGCGAGCGCGGCGCGCAACTGCTCGGGCGAGGTGCCGGCCGCGGCGCCGACCTCGATGTACGGGGCCGTCGCGCCGTCGCTGAAGAGCTTGCGCGCCTCGTCCTCGGCGAACAGCGCACCCACGTAGCCGCCGGAGTCGGTCGAGATCGTGTACGTGCCGACGACGGTGACCTCGGTCGGGCTGGGCGAGTGCGGCGCGACGACCGTCGTCTTCGAGCCCACCGGCAGTTTCAGGCGCTCGGCGGCGGAGTCGTTGAGCACCATCTCGTTCGGGGCCGACGGTGCCCTCCCCGCCGTGATCGTCAGACCGTCGGGATCGAGGTTGCGCCCCGGCGGCAGGTAGGCGCCGCCGACCTGCGGGGCACCGGTGGGCGAGACGACGTCGCCGTTGCCGTCGCGCAGGGCGATGGACCCGGTGATCGCGGGAACCACGACGCGCACACCCGGCACCGTCTTCACCTGGTCGGCGACGGAGAGCGGCACGCCCGGCCCCGCCGGGCCGAATCCGCCCTGTCCCTGTGCGTTCTCGGGCGAGATCCGCGCGTCGACGCCGACGGCGATCCGGTCGGAGATCCCGTCGAAGGCCTTAGACAGCGTCCCGGTGAAGACCATCGAACCGGCGATGAACGACGTGCCGAGCAGCACGGAGAGCACCGTCAACACGAGGCGCCCCTTGTGCGCCAAGAGGTTCCGCAGCGCCACCCGGCGCATCGGATTCGCCATCAGCGGGCCACGAGCTCGTCGAGATGGATCATCTTCTCCAGCACCCGCTCCGCCGTCGGGCGCCGCATCTCGTCCACGATCCGCCCGTCCGCGAGGAAGACCACCCGGTCGGCGTACGACGCGGCCCGCGGGTCGTGCGTGACGATCACGACGGTCTGCCGGAAGTCGTCGACCGCGGCGCGCAGGATGGACAGCACCTCGGCGCCCGATCGCGAGTCGAGGTTGCCGGTGGGCTCATCGCCGAAGATGATCTCCGGCCGTCCGACCAGGGCGCGGGCGCAGGCGACGCGCTGCTGCTGCCCGCCGGAGAGCTCGGTGGGGCGGTGGTCGAGCCGGTCCCGCAGCCCCAGCCGGTCGATCACCGCGTTCAGCCACTGCTCGTCGGGTTTGCGGCCGGCGATGTCGAGCGGCAGGGTGATGTTCTCGATCGCGGTGAGCGTGGGCACCAGGTTGAAGCTCTGGAAGACGAAGCCGATCCGGTCGCGCCGCAGCTGCGTGATCTGCTTGTCGTTCAACGAGGTCAGTTCCGTGCCGCCGATCTGCACCGAGCCGCCCGACGCTGCGTCGAGGCCGGCGAGGCAGTGCATCAGGGTCGACTTGCCGGAGCCCGACGGTCCCATGATCGCGGTGAACTCGCCGGCCCGGAAGTCGACCGTGACGCCCGCGAGCGCGTGCACGGCGCTCTCCCCCTCGCCGTAGACCTTGGTCACCGCGACCGCGCGTGCGGCCACCGTTCCGGTCGGGTGCGGCGGCGCGGGAGCGAACGGTGTCTGTGCCATGTCAACGACAATGCCAGAATCTCTCCACCTGCGACATCAGGGTCATCCCCGAGCCCGAAACGGACACCAGGGGTGTGGGTCGCGGCGCGTCCGTCATGATGGACCGATGCGCCTCGAACCCCGGATCCTCACGCAGTTGCAGGGCGTGCTCGACCTGCGCGACGGAAAGTTCTTCGGCAGTTGCTTCGGGCATCGCGTTCCCGACGACCTGCTGGCCGCCGTCACCGTGCACGGCGCGGCGACCAACCGCGCCACCGCGGGCTTCGCGTCACCGTCGCGCGCGCAGGCCGCGATGCCCGTCGAGCTGGAGCACTGGGACGCCGTCCCGCCGGCGGACGGCGAGTGGGACACGGTGCTGCGCACGCAGCTCTGCGTGGACACCTCCGGCTCGGTCGAGTGGTTCTCGCCCGGCCCCGACGGCCCCGGCGAGGTCCTCGAGTTCCCCATGGCACGGGGCTTCTACGAGGTCGAGGCGGCGGCGCGGCACGCCGGCGAGGGCGACGACGTCTGGCGGCTGCGGTTCTGGTCGTCCACCGAGTACGGCCCCGATCTCGCCGAGATCCGCGAGATCGCCCTCCTCGCGCGCTGACCGGCGCTACGGTGGCGGGCGAGGATCGGGGGATCCTCGTCCGTTCCGGGGGGATCCATGACCACTTCCGCGTTGCAGGCCCTGCAGGCCTTCCGCGCCGGCGTCGCCGCGCTCGGCATCGGTATCGGTGAGTTCGACGCGGCGCCGCGGGACACCGCACTCGCCCGCCGCGCCTTCGCTGCGGCCACGGCCGCCGACCCCGCCATGGCCGACGCCTGGCTGGGCCGGGCCGCGGCCGGGGAGAACACCGCGGAGGTGCTCGCCGCGCTGCACCGCACCGCCGACGGGATCGGCGCCGCCGCCCGCCGAACGGGCCTGCCGCCGGGCGCGCTGAGCGGCGTCTTCGCCACCGGGCTGTACGTCGACCATCCGCTGCGGGACGCCGCCACGGCGCACGTCGCCTACGCCGCCCGGCTGCTGGCCGACGGTGCTCCGGAGGAGGCCGAGCGCGTCCTCGACGCCGCGCCGCGCTGCCCCGTCGAGCGGTACCAGCGCGCCGTCACCGCCGCCCGGACCCGACGGTGGCAGGACGCCCTGACCGCCCTCGACGGGCACGCGGACTGGGACGATGCCGTGCTCTCCGCCGCGGCGGCCTGCATCGCCGGGTCCGCGGCGGCGCAGCTCGGCCGGTTCGCCGAGGCCGCGCGGCTGCTCGCCGTGGCCGCCGAGGGCCCGGTGCCCGGTGCGGCCGCCGCGGCCCGGTACTGCCACGCCCTGGTCCTGCGCGAGCAGGGCGAGGAGGACCGCGCCCGGGAACTGCTGGAGCGGGCGGCACCGTCGTACCCGCCCGCGGAGGCGGCCTTGCGCGACCCGTCCCACCGCCTCGTGCTGGACGCGCCTGCCGCGACCGGCCCGGGCACCGAGCCGGGCCCGGCGGGCGACGACCTGCTCGCGGACGCCGCCGCCGAACTGGACCGGCAAGTCGGGCTGCGCGCGGTGAAGGAGCAGGTCACCCGCCTGCGGACCACCATGCAGCTGGCGAAGGTGCGCGCCGACCGCGGGCTGAGCAGCGGCAGCCGCTCGCTGCACCTCGCCTTCACCGGCCCGCCCGGCACGGGCAAGACGACGGTGGCGCGGATCGTCGCCCGGATGTACCGCGGGCTGGGGCTGCTGGCGACCGACACCGTGGTCGAGTGCTCCCGCCGCGACCTGGTGGGCCAGTACCTGGGCGCCACTGCGCAGAAGACCAGTGCCGTGATCGACTCCGCCCTGGACGGCGTGTTGTTCATCGACGAGGCGTACACGCTGGTGCAGGAGGGCCTGACCGGCGGCGACGCTTTCGGGCAGGAGGCGATCGACACGCTGCTGGCCCGGATGGAGAACGACCGCGGCCGGCTGGTGGTGATCGTCGCCGGCTACGACGCCGAGATCGACCGCTTCCTCGGCGCGAACGAGGGCCTGGCCTCGCGATTCGCCCGCCGCATCCGGTTCCCCGGCTACAGCCCGGGCGAGCTCGCCGAGATCGGCGCCGCGATGGCGCGGTCGCGGGACGCGGTGCTCACCGGCGAGGCCGCGGAGGTGCTGGAGAGCTGCTGCGCCGGGATCGTCGACAGGCTGGACCGCCTGGGCAACGGGCGGTTCGTACGGAACGTCATCGAGGCGGCCGAGGAGGAGCGCGAACTGCGGCTCACCGAGTCGGGCCTGGACCTCGCCGGCGTCGACGAGGCCGTGCTCATGCGGATCGAGGCGGCCGACATGGTGCGGGCGCTCGACGGCGTGCTCGGCGCCTCGGTGTAGCCGCTAGGTCGTCTCCGCGACGTTCGCCGCGTACGCGCTGCTGCTGGACGGGCCGGTGCCGGTCATCATGACCTCGTCGGCCAGGCGGTCGGCGGCCTCGAGGTCGATGCCGGTCTCCCGCTGGCTGTGGGCGAGGAAGATCTCCGCGCCGAGCGAGGGCTCACCGTGCGCGAAGACCATGCACTCGACAACGATCAAGTCGGTGTCCGCCTTCACGGTGTGCGAGGCCAGCCGCACGCCGAGGCTGAGCACGTCGCCGATGTGCAAGGGGCGCAGGTACCGGAAGGTCTGGCCGGCGTGCAGGATGGCCGAGAGGTTGCAATTCGGGATCGCCTTCCCCACCACGGCGGACGCGGCATGCAGCATGGGGGCGCCGAGCAGCGTGGCCGGCACGGCGACGTCGTCCGGAAGAACGCGGCTCGCGGCGTAGGGGACGTCCCAGCTGCGCGTCGCGCGAGCGAAGGACCGCACCGATTCGGCGCCGATCTCGTAGGCGTTGTCGAACCAGACATCCCAATCATCGGCGACTGCCACGGTGTTCTCCTCGAATGACGACAGCCCCGGAAATCGAGGTCACGTAAGGATAACGGGTGCTCACGCATGATCCCAACACGGACAGATCCGACGCGTCACACCTTCCACCCCGCGGTGACACGGCGCACGGCGCGCACTAGCGTCGAATCCATGTGGAGGACGAACTCGCTGCGCGTCGCCGTCGTCGGCGCCGGCATCGGGGGCCTGGCGGTGGCCTCCGGGCTGCAGCGCGCCGGCGCCGAAGTGATCGTCTTGGAACAGGCCGCGCGGTTCCTGCCCCGCGGCTCCGGACTCTCGCTGTTCGCCAACGGTTTCGCCGCCCTCCGCTCGCTCGACCTGGAGGAGCGGGTGCGCGGGATCGTCGCCGACGGTGCGCCGTCCGTCCCCTACGGCGTCCGCCGCTCGGACGGGACCCGCCTCGCGACCCTGGCGCCGGCCACCGTCGCCGAGTTGCGCGTGGTGGACCGGACGGAGCTGCACCGGGCGTTGCTGCAGGGCCTGGCGCCCGACACCGTCCGGCCGGGGATCCGGGTCGAGGGCGTCAGCCGCGAGACGCTGGACCTGGGCCCGAGCGGACTCCTCGAGGACTGGCACGTGGTGATCGGCGCCGACGGCATCCGCAGCCGCGTCCGCGGCAGTCACGCCGGGGACCCGGGCGCGGCGTACTGCGGTTACGGCGCGTGGCGGGGCATCACGGACGAGCCCGTCGCCGTACCCGACGGTGGCGAGACGCTGGGTCGGGGCGAGCGCTTCGGCTACTGCACGCTGCGCGACGGCCGCGTGTACTGGTTCGCGGTCCGTCCCGGCCCCGACGACCTCCCCGAACCCGGGGAACTCCTGGAGCGCTACGGCGAGTGGCACGCGCCGATCCCGGCGCTCATCGCCGCCACCGAGCCTGCGCACATCGACTACCAGCCGGTGGAGCGGCTCGCACATCCGCTGCGCACCTACGCCCGCGGCCAGGCGTCACTGATCGGTGACGCCGCCCACGCCATGCCGCCCACCTTCGGGCAGGGCGCGAACCTGGCGCTGGAGGACGCCGCGGTGCTGGTCTCCCTCCTCCGGCCCCTGACCCGCGACCCCGACCCCCGGGACATCCCGGCGAAGCTCGCCGCCTACGACAAGGTCCGGCGGCCGCGGACCCAGGCCATCGCCCGGCAGGCGCACCTGCTCGGCTCCGCTCTCCAGTGGCCCACGCCCGCCGTCGTCACCGCTCGCGACCTCGCGATGCGCCTCGCACCGAACCTGGTGACCGACAGGGTCTTCCGCCGCGTGCAGCGCTGGTCTCCGCCCGACTGACCTGCTTCTGTGCCGTGCGTGCGCCGTGCCGGTGCCCGAGGCACGGGCACGGCGCAGGGCACCGGTTACAGCAGTGGGACCGCGTCGAGGATCGAACCGACGAGACCATGACCGGAGGATCCACTCGATCCGGCGCCCACGGACGCACCCGGCGAGCCGGGCACCGCTACACCGGCGCCACCCCCGGCACCAGCAGAACCCGCTCCGGACCCGCCCGACGCGGCGCCGCCGGCGGTTCCGGCCCCGGCGCTGCCGGTGCCGATGTCGTAGCCGCTGCCGCTGGTACCCGCTCCGGCGCTACCGGCTCCGCCGCTGCCGCCCGCCGAGCCCGTCCCCGCGAGAGACGCAGCGCCGCCCCGGTCCGATCCCGACGACGTCGCCGCCCCACCCGTGGCCGCGCTGCTCGCACTGCTCGAACCGCCCGAACCGGCGCCGCCCGAACCGGCGCCGCCCGAACCGGCGCCGCCCGGGCCCGCGCCGCGCGCGCCCGCCGCACCCGCGCCGGCACCGTTCGTATCGCCACCGGCCGCTTGGGCGCCCGGGGCCGAGGGCGAGCCGCCCGCCCCCGGGCCCGTCGCGCCGCCGCCGTTCGTACCGCCACCCGTTGCCCGGGCGCCGGGGCCGGTGGGCGAGGCGCTCGAACCGGAGGGCGAGGCGTTCGGCCCCGGACCGGTGGCCCGCGCTCCCGGGCTCGTGCCGTTCCCGCCGCCGCTCGTGCCGGTGCCGTTCGTTCCGGCGCCACTGCCGGTGGTCGCACCCGGACCGCTCGGCCGGGCGTCCGGCGCGGCCGCGGCCTGGGGGCCGGTGCCGGCTCCGCGCCCGCCGGCCGCAGCGTTGCCGCCACTACCGTTTCCGGAGGTGCTCCCCGCGCTCTGCGCGCCGTTTCCACCCGCGCTCTGCGCACCGTTTCCACCCGCACCCTGGGCACCGGCGCCGCCCACACGCGCGCCGCCGCCTGCGTTGCCTGTCGTCGCACCGCCTCCCTGGCCGCCGACTCCCTGCGCGCCTACCCCCTGGCCGCTGGGCGCTCCGGGCACCGCCGCCGGGCCGGACGGCTTCGCCGGTCCCGATCGGCCCCCGGCCGCCGCGGGCGCCCCTGGCCCCGCGGGTTTCCCGGGTCCGGCGGCGGTCCCCGATCCTGCGGCCGTCCCCGGTTCGCCGGGTTGCACAGGGGCGGGCGGCTGCGCCGGATCTCCGCCGGCCTGCGCGATGCCCGTCCCCAGCCAGATCGAGCTCACCGCGACCGCCGCAGCGGCCGACACTGTCATCCGCGTCGCGGATACCGTCGTCCGGCTCCTCCTGCGGTGCCGCCCCTGATAGCTGGACATGATCTCTCCCGTTCTGCCATTCGCGCTCGAGCATTTCCACTGGCGGCCTATCGGCATTCCGAGAACACGACCGATCACCCCGCATCGCAGTGACGTGCACGCGACGCGCGGTTGAGAAGCCTTGATGAGAAACAGGATTCGGAGATGTTTTCTTCGACTACCGATTCGACCCACCTCTGAGCAAACACGACCGAGCCCGGCGATTCCAGGAAACACGGGTAACGAAAACAACACGATGTGACCGCTACAACAACGCGCGTACCGCATCTTTCCGAAGCGTCTTGTCCAGTGTGAAGGCGACGATGCTTCGCGGAAGTAATTTTTCGGATCACACCGGGCAAGGTCGCGTCTCACGGCGCCGCAGCCCGCGTGCGCGCCGGTTGCCACCGCCAATCCATCGTCAATCGACGGGTCCCGGGCTTTGCCATCACCGTATCCGCCACCGTTGCGAGACACCGTTACTCACGCTGTCGCGGTGTCCGCCCGCATCGCGCCGCTGCCCCCGCCCGCATCCCGGCCCGCATCGCGGCCCGCATCGCGGCCGGGGCCGGACAGCACTGCGCCCCCGCCGGAATCCGGCGGGGGCGCAGAGAAGGCGTCAGACGATCAGCCCAGGCGCTGCTTGAGCGCCTCCAGCTCGTCCTGCAGGCCGGTGGGCAGCTTGTCGCCCACGAACGCGAACCACTCCTCGATCGAGGGCAATTCGCCGCGCCACTCCTCGACGTTCACGGCCAGTGCCTCGGCGACGTCCTCCACCGGGGTGTCCAGGCCGGTCAGGTCCAGCTCCTCCGGCGTGGCGACGATGCCGACCGGCGTCTCCTTGCCGGCGGCCTTGCCCTCGATGCGATCGACGATCCACTTGAGCACGCGGCTGTTCTCGCCGAATCCGGGCCACAGGAAGCGCTTGTCCTCACCGCGGCGGAACCAGTTGACGTAGAAGACCGCCGGCAGCTTGGACTCGTCGGCCTGCTTGCCGATGTTCAGCCAGTGGTCGAAGTAGTCGCCCACGTGGTAACCGAGGAAGGGCAGCATCGCCATCGGGTCGCGGCGGACGGTGCCCACCTTGCCCTCGGCGGCCGCGGTCTGCTCGGAGCCGACCGTGGCGCCCATGAAGACGCCGTGCTTCCAATCGCGCGCCTGGGTGACCAGGGGCACCGTCGTCTTGCGGCGGCCGCCGAACAGGATGGCCGAGATCGGCACGCCCTGCGGGTCGTCCCACTCGGGCGCGATCGACGGGCACTGCGACATCGGGGTGGTGTAGCGCGAGTTCGGGTGCGCGGCCACGGTGACGAGGCCGTCCTCGTTCTCGGCGGCGGAGGACTCCCAGTCGTTGCCGCGCCAGTCGGTGAGGTGCTGCGGCGCGGCCGACATGCCCTCCCACCAGACGTCGCCACCGTCGGTCTTGGCGACGTTGGTGAAGATGGTGTTGCCGGCCTCGATGGTCTTCATGGCGTTCGGGTTCGACTCCATCGACGTGCCGGGAGCGACACCGAAGAAGCCGAACTCGGGGTTCACCGCGTACAGGCGGCCGTCCTTGCCGAAGCGCATCCAGGCGATGTCGTCGCCCACGGTCTCGGCGCGCCAGCCCGGCAGCGTGGGCTGGATCATCGCGAGGTTGGTCTTACCGCAGGCCGACGGGAACGCGGCGGCGATGTAGTAGACCTTGTCCTCCGGCGAGATCAGCTTGAGGATCAGCATGTGCTCGGCGAGCCAGCCCTCGTCGTGCGCCATGGCGGAGGCGATGCGCAGCGCGTAACACTTCTTGCCCAGCAGCGCGTTGCCGCCGTAACCCGATCCGTAGGACCAGATCTCGCGGGTCTCCGGGAAGTGGGTGATGTACTTGGTCTCGCTGCAGGGCCACGGCACGTCGGCCTCGCCCGGCGCGAGCGGCTTGCCCACGGAGTGGATCGCCTTGACGAAGAAGCCCTCGTCACCCAGCTTGTCCAGGACCGCGGTGCCCATGCGGGTCATGATCTTCATCGAGACCACCACGTACGGGCTGTCGGTGATCTCCACGCCCAGCTTCGGGTCCTCGGCACCCAGCGGCCCCATGCAGAAGGGCACCACGTACATGGTGCGGCCCTGCATGCAGCCGCGGTACAGGTCGGTCATCGTCGCGCGCATCTCGGCGGGCCGGACCCAGTTGTTCGTGGGGCCGGCGCCCTCCTTGGTCTCCGAGCAGATGTAGGTGCGCGACTCGACGCGCGCCACGTCCGCCGGGTCCGAGAGCGCGAGGAAGGAATTGGGCTTCTTGTCCTCGTTCAGCTTGGTGAAGGTGCCCGCGGCGACCATCTCGGACGTCAGTCGGTCCCACTCCTCGTCGGACCCGTCAGCCCAGACCACTCGGTCGGGCTGGGTGAGCTCGGCTACTTCGCGCACCCACTCGATGAGCTGTGCGTGCTTCGTGGGGACCGAATCCCCCTCGAGACCGGGAATGGTGGCTGACGTCATCTATGTCATCTCCGAAAGTCGCGCGGAAGAACCTTTGAACCAGTGTCACACATCGGGCAAGGTCACAGAACCGAGGGTGACGTGCGACATCTCACATCACACGTGCACCGATTCACGTGCGCCCGCCTGCGTCCCCCTGCACTCGCCTGCGTCCTCCTGTGCCGGGCGGAGCCGGTGCCGATCACGCCACATCACCCCGGTCCAGGAGCCGCCACCGTCCGTCGGCGAACCGCCACGTCTCGAACGTGCCGTCCGCGCGGATCCGGTGGTAGACGTCCGCCACACCGTCGGCGTCGAGATCGGTGAAGACGGCGGTGCCCTGCCCGTCGCTCACCGTCCCGGTGTCCAGCACGCCGTCGCCGTCGGTGTCGAGCGCGTGCACGTCGAACCAGCCGCCCTCGGCGTGCACCCAGAGGCCACCGGGCGAGGGCGCGGCGGCGGGCACCGCACCGTCGAACAGCTCTGAGCCGAAGGCCGCCGAATCCGGCGACCCGAACAGCCCGAATTCAGGGTCCATACTCATTGGACGCACCAGCCTCCCGATCGGTTCCCGGTCCCCGCGCGAGCCGGAGCGCGGCGTCCGCCTCGGCGGCCACGAGCGCCGCGGCCAACTCGGCCTCGACGCGCTGCCGGAAGCTCGCGGTGGCGGCGTCCGCCCAGCTCCGGTGGTCGGCGCGGGCGGTGCTGCGACGGCGCACCCGGAGCAACCAGAGCGCGGCCGCGAGGCCCACGGCGAGGCTGATCGGCAGCGCGAGCCAGCGCAGCGCGCCCAGCGCCTCCAGCGGCGCGGCCACGGCGCGCCCGATACCGAGCCCCGCGGAGGCGCCCAGGACCAGCACCGCGAGGTCCTCCGGCCGCCGGCGCTGTGCGGGCTCCTCCTGCGGAGTGGGGCGGGGCAGCGCGGGCGCCGCCGGCTCGGGCGGGTCGGGCCACCCCGCGAAGGTCCCGCGGTAGGCGGCCCGCAGGTGCTCGGCCGCCGCCTGCTCCAACCCGACGACGACCTCGGTCAGCCGATCGTGGACATCGCCCGTCGGCTCGTCCTCGGGCCGCCGGAAGCCCTCCGCGGACGCGGCGAGCAGCCCGGCCCGCATCCGCGCGACGGCCGAGCGCAGGTAGGCGGAGCGGTCCGCCCGCTCGAGCGCGGGCTTCGGCGGAGCGGGCGACGCCGGGCGGGCGGGTCGCGGCGGCGCGGGATGCTCGAGCGCAGCGCGGAGCGCGGCGAAGCCCCCACCCGAGTCGGGCTGCACGCTGAGCACCTCGGCGTCGAGGCGGCGTGCGGATTCCGCGAGCGTCGCCGCGGCGTCCGGGTAGACGTCGGCCCCGGTGCCGGCGACGACGCTCGGCAGGCCGGCGCGGAGCCGGCCCAGGGCGACGCCGTCCACGGTGTCGGCGGGGACGCAGGCGTCGAGCACGTAGACGAGGACGTCGTGGCCGTCGACGGGAGCGCCCCGGGGCTCGCCGAGCGGGGCGAGCGCACCGTCGGGCCCGACGACCGCGGCGTCGGCGCCCAAGCGCGCCGCGACGGCCACCGCGCCCGCCGGGTCCTGCCCGGCGACCAGCACCGTCATGACGCGCGCCCCAGCCGGTCGAGCAGGACCTGCTCGGCCTCATCGCGACGCGCGCAGTCCGCCGCCGCGACGGTGCGGAGCGCACCGTCGAACTCGGCCTCCCGGCGGGCCTCGAAGCCGTCCAAGGCCGCCGCGAGCGGAGGGAGCAGGGCGTCGACACCGCTCAGCTCCCGCAGGCTGCTGAGCAGCGCGTCGTCGGGCATCGACGGTGTCTCGCGGAGCGCGCCGAGCGCGCAGGCCAGGCCGTAGCAGCCGAACCGGCGCAACAGCGGCGTGTCCTCGCCGAGCGCCTCCGCGGCGTCGAGCGCCGACGCCGGCAGCGCGAGTGAGGACTCAGCGAGCCGCCGGATCGCGGGCAGATCGGCGGCGTCCACACCGTCGAGCAGTGCCATCACGGCGATCACGGGCCGGCCGAGCACCTCGCCGAGCCGGGCGGCGTAGTCGTCGGCGGCACGCCAGGAGCCCGCGGCATCCGCCTTGGTCCAGGCCACCACCGCAGGGGCCGGGCCCGCATCCAGCGTCGCGATCGCGGCCCGGTCGGTGCCGCGCAGCCCGCCGGCGAAGCAGTACAGCAGCGCGTCGGCACCGTCGTCGGCCTCGGTCGTGGCGACCGAGCGGGACCGCAGCGCCGCGGCGAGCACCGTCTTGCCGACCCCCTCGCGCCCGAGCACCCGCACGCGCGGCACACCGCCGCGCACGGACAGATCCCCCATGTGAGCCCCCGCTCCGTCACCAGTGCCCCCGCACCGGCTCCCTATCGCGAGGGTACGAGCGTCTCGCCGTCGTCGGTGGGCGATTGCGCCGATTCGTGCCGCCCGCCGGTGACGAGGAGCGCGATCACCGCGCCGGCGACACAGATCCCCGCGGTCACCAGGAAGACCTCGCCGAACATCAGCGCGTAGGCCTCCTGGGTCTGTTTGAAGACGGCGATCGCGGTCTTCGCCAGGTCGCCCTGCGGCGCGATCGCGGGCATCGACGCGACGATGTCATTGAGCCGGTAGAAGCCGAAGGTGGTGAGCGCGGCGACGCCGATCAGCATGCCGCTCATGCGCGCGACCACGAGCAGGGCCGACGCGATGCCGGCCTGAGAGAGGGGCACCGCGTGCAGCGCGGCGGAGGACAGCGGCCCGATCACCAGGCCCAGGCCGAAACCGGCGATGACGAGCGAGGTGTCGAGCGCGGGGAGGAAGCCCAGGTAGTGGGCCGAGAGCACGTCGGTGGGCCAGGTCGCGATCAACAGGTAACCGCCCGCGGCGACGAGCAGCCCGGCCACGGAGACGATCCGGTCGCCGATGCGGGTCGCGAGGGCGCCGCCGAGGATCGCCCCGACGGGCAGCGCCACGAGGAATCGGACCAGGGTCAGTACGGCGGCGACCCCGTCGCGCTGCAAGACCATCCGGGCGTAGATCTCGATGTCGACCAGCGTCACCATCAGCGCCGCCCCCGCGCACACGGACGCCGCACTGGCGGCGAGGAAGGGCCGCACGCGCATCCCCGCGGTGGCGATGAGCTTGGTGCGCGCGAGCTTCTCCCACACGCCGAACAGCACGAAGGCCACCGCGGCGCCGAGCAGGAGCGCGGCGCCGTTCGGCGGCAGGATGTGCTCGCCGTCGGGCTCGGGGTTGTACAGGCCGACCACCGAGAGCCCCAGGGCGACCGCGAGGAGCAGCCCGCCGACGACGTCGACCTTCTGCGCGGTGACAGCCCGCTTCGGCACGGTGAGCTGCAGCAGCACCATCGCGATCAGGGCGAGCGGCACGTTGATCCAGAAGACGACGCGCCAGGCGTCGTCGCGCGGCACCGAGGCGACGTGGTTGTGCACGAGGGTCACCACCCCCACGCCCACGACGGGGCCGAGGACGCTGCCCAGCTCCTGGGCCGCGCCGACCCAGCCGAGGACCGCGGCCCGTCGGCGCGCGGACCAGAGGTCGGCCGCCAGGGCGAGCGTCACGGGCAGCAGCGCGCCGCTCGCGACGCCCTGGACCACGCGGCCCGCGAGAACCTCGGGGACGGTGTGTGCGAGAGCCGTCAGGACGGACCCGACGATGAACAGCGCCAGGCTGGCCTGCAGCACCAGACGCCGGCCGAACCGGTCGGAGAGGCGACCGAGCAGCGGCATCGCCGCGATGTAGCCGAGGAGGTACCAGGTGATGATCGGCGTCGCGAGCTGGATCCGGTTGATCGGGATCTCGACGCTGCGCATGATGTCCTCGAGGACCGAGACCACCACATAGGTGTCGAGCGCACCGAGCAGCACCGCGAGGCCCGCGGCGCCGATGGCGACGCCCCGGCCCCGCACCTCGCTCGGCGCCTCGGGCGTCATGGTCAGCGTCACTTCGCTGTCTTCGGATCCAGCAGCGCGACCTTCTTGCCCCAGTCCGACAGGGTGACGGTGAGGGTGCCCGCATCGAAGCCGACGTGCGCGCGCACGAGGTTGTTCGGCGCGGCCTCCTGCACCCAGAAGGTGAGGGGGCGGTCGCCGAGCGAGGCCTTGGGCACGATGCCCGCCAGCGCGGAGCCCGGGATGACGCCCGAGACGCGGATCGCCTCGGTCCCGCCGATCTGCTCGCGCCCCTCGACCTTGGGATCGCGCACCGACGAGATGAGGTTGGCGAGGCCCTTCTCCGGGTCGAGGATGGCGGAGGCGTCGTAGACGTCCGCGGCGAGGCCCATGTCCTGGTAGGACTGACCGGAGCCGAACTGCGCCCACAGGTGCGCGTCGACGACCACGAACTTGGCCTTGACCTGGGTGCCGTTGAAGGTGACCTCGGCATCGCCCTGGCCCGAGACCTTCGGCTGGTTGGTGAGGTAGGCGGAGACGCTCTTGACGGGCAGGTTGGGCACGGTGCCGTCGACGGCGAGGTCCAGCTGCACGTCGTGCAGGTCCCGTGCGGCCTTCGACGAGGCGTCGATCAGGGTCTTGGCGTCCGGCAGCGGGGCGTCGTTCTGCTTGGCTCCGTCGCTCGTCGAGCAGGCGGTCAGCAGGCCGGCGACGGCGAGCAGTGCCACCACCGCGGAGGCGAGGCGGAGCGCCGTGGGGCGGATGTTGGGCGCGATCATGCGGCCAATGCTAGGTCACGATGGTGAAGCTGGGACGATGGAGAGCGTGCCCCAGTCCCAGGACCCCCGCGCCGAGCACCGTCGGCTGTACCCCCGCGTCACCAGCTTCCGATCCCGCCGCGCCGCCCTCACCCCCGCGCAACAGCTCGCAATGGACACGGGTTGGGAGACCCTCGGCCGGGACATCCCCCCTGCCCGGCCCCTCGCGACGGACCCCGCCGACGGCCCGGCGTCGTCGCCCACCTCTCCCCCGCCCGACGGTGCCTTCCCGGCACCGTCGCACCCCCTGGACGCGGAGGCCTGGTTCGGGCGTAAGGCCCCGCTGATCGTGGAGATCGGGTCCGGGACGGGCACGTCGACGTGGGCGATGGCGCAGGCCGAGCCGGAGAACGACGTGGTGGCCGTGGAGGTCTACCTGCCCGGCATCGCGCAGCTGGTGGGCGCGGTGCAGCGCGCGGGCCTGACCAACGTGCGGGTCGTCCGGGGCGACGGTGTCGCGATGCTGGAGGACATGATCGAACCGGGCTCGCTCACCGGCGTCCGCGTCTACTTCCCGGACCCGTGGCCGAAGGCCCGGCACCACAAGCGCCGGCTGCTCCAGCAGCGCATGTTCTCGCTGATCGCGGACCGTCTGCGCGTCGGAGGGATTCTGCACGTGGCGACGGATCATGCAGACTATGCAGAGGCCATTGCGGAGACCGCACCCTTGGAGCCGCTGCTGCGGCCCGTGGTGCTGCCGCCGCGACTCGCCGATGCCGGGCTGCCGATCTCCGTCGACCGCCCGGTGACCAAGTTCCAGGACAAGGCCGCGCAGGTGGGCCGCGAGATCCACGAGTTCGTCTGGGAGCGCGTGGAGGAAGGAGAGGTGCGATGACCGGATTCGACGCACCCGCCGACCCGCAGCCCGACGTGGCCAAACGCGTCCTGCTGGTCTGGGACGCGCCCAATCTCGACATGGGGCTGGGCTCGATCCTCGGCGGCCGGCCGACGGCCGCGCACCGCCCGCGCTTCGACGCGCTGGGCCGCTGGCTGCTCGAGTACACCGCCTCGCTGGAATCGGACACGGACACCCGCCTCGAGCCCGAGGCCACCGTCTTCACCAACATCGCGCCCGGAACGGCCGACGTGGTCCGCCCGTGGGTCGAGGCGCTGCGGAACGTGGGCTACGCGGTCTTCGCCAAGCCGAAGATCGACGAGGACAGCGACGTCGACGACGACATGCTCGACCACATCGACGTCCGGCGGTACTCGCCGGGCCTCGGCGGGCTGCTCGTCGCCTCCGCGGACGGCCAGGCCTTCCGCGAGCCGCTGGAGGAGATCGCGGCGAGCGGGGTACCGGTATCCGTACTGGGGTTTCGCGAGCACGCCGCGTGGGCGCTCGCGTCCCCTACTCTGGAGTTCGTCGATCTCGAAGACATCGCCGGGGTGTTCCGCGAGCCGCTGCCACGTGTCAGCCTGGATTCGCTGCCCGACGAGGGTGCGTGGCTGCAGCCGTTCCGTCCCCTGTCCTCGCTACTTTCGAGCCGGGCCTAGCCCTAGAACCGGCCACCGGAAAGGAATTCTCGCTTGTTCGCAGCGATAGGACGCTTCACGTACGCGTTCCGATACACGATCATCGCGGTCCTCTTCGTCTCCATCGCCGTGACCGGTGTCTGGGGCTTCCTCGGACTCGGCGCCAAGACCAAGATGAACGGTCTGTACGACGAGAAGAGCGACTCCGTGGCCGCGGCGGTGGTGACGGATCAGGCGAACGGCCGCGAGATGCAGCCCGACATTCTGGTGCTCATCAAGCCCGCGTGCCCTCCCGATAAGGAGGACTGCACGCCCGCGGAGCGCAAGAAGATCACCGACCCCGAGGTCGAGAAGGCCGTCGAGAAGACGCGCCAGGACATCCTCGCGAAGTTCGCGACGGGCGACAACCCGAAGCTCAACCCGAGTAATGAGAAGGAGCCGCAGGAGAGCTCCCTCAGCTACACGATGTTCGCCCCGGGCGGACCGCAGGCCAACGAGGCGCTGTTCAAGAAGTTCACCCGCACCGACAAGGAGGGCGGCACCTGGGGCTTCTTCACGCTGCCCATGCACTCGGCGGACGACACCCAGCGCGGCAAGGACTGGGTGGAGATCCAGGGCTCGCTCATGGACATGCTCCAGTCGGAGGCGAACAAGCCCGTCTTCCAGGCGCAGGTCGGCGGCCTGGTGCCCGTCACCTCGGCCGTCACCGAGGGCGTGCAGAAGGACCAGAAGAAGGCCGAGATCATCGCCCTGCCCCTGGTCGCGATCGTGCTGTTCTTCGTCTACGGCGGCATCGTCGCCGCGGTGCTGCCGATGATCATCGGTGTGCTCACGATCGGCGCCGCGATGGCGATCGCCTCGGTGATGGCCGATTTCACGGACGTCAACCTCTTCGTCGGCCCGATCATCTCGCTGATCGGCCTCGGTATCGCGCACGACTACGGCCTGTTCATGGTGTCCCGGTTCCGAGAGGAATTGGACGAGGGGTACGACACACCGACAGCGGTCAGACGCACGGTGATGACCGCGGGCCGCACGATCATCATGTCGTCGCTGCTCATCGTCGCGGCGCTGGCCTGTCTGTACATCTCGCCGCTCGGCCTGCTCACGTCAATGGCCACGGGCGCGCTGCTCGGCGTCTTCATCTCCGCGATCCTCTCGCTCACGCTGCTTCCGGCGATGCTCGCCGTGCTCGGCCCGAAGGTCTTCGCGCTCAGCTTCCACTGGTTCCTCACGATCTTCGACAAGTGGAAGCTGCCGCTGATCGGCGGCGTCATCCACTGGGCCGCCGAGAAGACGGGCCGGGCCAAGACCAAGGCCAACATCGAGGCCGGCATGTGGGGCAAGGTGACCGACGCGGTCATGAAGCGCCCGAAGACCGCGATCATCGGCGTCGTCACGCTGCTGCTGGCGATCTGCATCCCGATCGTCGGCCTGCAGTTCGGCGGCATCTCGCAGACCTACCTGCCGCCGACGGACAAGACCCGCCAGGCCCAGGACCAGTTCCAGGAGCTCTTCCCGGACAACACCGGACAGCCGGTGAAGATCGTCTTCACCAACGCCAGCGACGCGCAGATCAAGCAGGTGCTCGACGAGGCGAACAAGATCCCCGGCTTCACCCGGTCGAACCCGGCGGACCCGAACTCCACCCGGTTCAGCCCGCCCACCGACGCCGTCTCCACCGTCAAGGGCACCTCGGACAAGCTCGTCGTCCGCGGCCACGACGTCGCGATCCGCGTCTCGAACGGCAGCATGCAGGACCCGAACGACACCGAGGCCGTCGGTGAGGCGGTCACGGCGCTGCGCGGGATCACGATGGACGGTGCCGACCCGGACAAGGGCGTCGGCTTCCTGGTCGGCGGCATGCCGGTGCTGCAGCAGGACTCGATCGACTCGATGCTGAACCTGCTGCCGATGCTCATGCTGCTGCTGGTCGTGGTCACGACGATCGCGATGTTCCTGGCCTTCGGCTCGCTGACGCTGCCCATCAAGGCGGTGCTCATGTCGCTGCTCTCGCTGGGCTCGACGCTGGGCTTCCTGACCTGGATGTTCGTCGACGGCCACGGCGGCGACATCTTCAACTTCACCGGCGGCCCCATGATGGCGCCCGTCCTGGTGCTGGTGATCGCGGTGGTCTTCGGGCTCAGTACCGACTACGAGGTCTTCGTGATCTCCCGCATGATCGAGGAACGCGCCGCCGGTGCGACCACGAAGCAGGCGATCCGGGCCGGCACCGCCAACACCGGCCGGATCATCACGGCGGCCGCCGTGCTGCTCGCCTGCGTCGCGGCGGCGTTCGCGACGTCCGACCTGGTGATGCTCAAGTACGTCTCCTTCGGCCTGATGTTCGCGCTGCTCGTCGACGCGACGGTCGTCCGCATGGTGCTCGTGCCCGCGGTCATGAAGCTGCTCGGTGACGACTCCTGGTGGGCGCCGGTCTGGATGCGCAAGATCCAGGAGGCCGTCGGCCTCGGCGAGACCTCGCTGCCCGCCGAGACCCGTGACGGCCGCCCGCTGTCCGAGGTCAAGGCCGCCACCGCCGCCCCCGGCAAGGCCGCACCGCAGCTGGTCGGGGCCGGTGTGCCGGTCGCGGCGGGCGCGCCGATCTCCTCGCCGGAGTCGGGCCGCCTGATCCCGCCGCCGAACCTGCCCGGAGCACCGGCGGCACGGCCGGCACGGCCGACCCCCGTCGGACCCGGCCCGCGCCGCCCCGGACCGCCGCCCGGCTTCTCGGGCCGGCTGGAGCTGCCGCCGCGCCCCGCCGGGCCCGCGCAGCGCCCGCCGCAGGATCCGCGCAGCTACCAGCCGCCGGTCCCCGGTCGCGGGCCGCAGCCCGGGCAGGGGCCCGGCCAGGGGCAGCGGCACCGTCAGGGCCCGCCGCCCGGCCAGGGACCCCAGGGCGGCCCGCGCCCGAGCGGTCCGGTCGGTCCGGGTCCGCACGGTCCGAGCGGTCAGCTGCCCCGGCAGCAGCGGCCCGGTGGGCCGCAGGGCGGTCCCCAGGGTCCGCGCCCGCCGTACCCGCCGCGTCCGCAGGGCCCGGGTGGTCCGCAGGGCCCCCGCCCCGGCGGGCCCCGCGAGAGCGGCCCCGTCCCCGGCCGCGATCAGGAGCGCTAGCAGCTACGACGGTGCCCCGCAGGATCTCCTTTCCTGCGGGGCACCGCCGTCTTCGGGGGAACCGTGCCGGCGGGGCGCTCGCGCCCCGAGACCCGACGAGCCGCCGCGACCGGTTCGGTCGGGTCACCGTCGTCCCCGGCGATCCGCGCGGTCCGACGACGCCGGGACCGCGCCCCGTCAAGCCCGACGAGGCCGGTCGGGCGCTGCGTGAGAACCGACGAATCCGGCCCCGCGACCTCGGTGAGAGGTTCGCGGGGCCGGATTCGGGCTTGCTATGGAGGTGTCAGCTGCGGTCGGGCTCGGCGTCCGGCGACTCGGCCGCGGGTGCCGGTGCCGGTGCCCCGGGGAGATCCGTGGCGGGAGCGCCGGTCGCCGCGGGCTGGGTCCGTGCCGGAGATGCGACCGGCTCCGTCCCCGCCGGAGATGCGGCCTGCTCGGCCTGTACCGGCGCTGCCTGCCTGGCCTCGTCCGCGGCGGCCGCCTTGGCCGCCTGCCGCATCTCCAGTGCATCGCCCACCGCGTCACCGATCTCGCGCGCGACGTCGGCGACCGCGGTGGTGATGATCGTGGCGATCCTGCCGACGCGGATGGACGTCGACTCGATCGCGTCCTGCGCCGCGTCCTTGCGCCGCTCCAGCTTGCCCACGTTCCGCGTCCTTCCGGTACCGGTCGAGATGTCCTAGACCGACACCATCTCACGCTCGGCGGCGCGCTGCCAGCCCGCCTTGGCCAGCGCCTTCGACGCGGCGTCCTCGTGCCGGGCCCGCTCGATGGTCACGGCCAGCTCCGGCTCCTGCTTGGTCCACCGGTTCGGCAGCGAGAGCTTGGCGATCTTCTTCCACGTCGATCCGAGCTGCCCGCGCAGCGAGCCGGTGTTGTACGGCAGGCCGAACTCCTCGCACGTCGCGCGGACCTCGGCCGCGACCTCCGGGTAGCGGTTGGCGGGGATGTCGGGGAACAGGTGGTGCTCGATCTGGAAGCTCAGGTTGCCGCTCATGATGTGGAACAGGCGGCCGCCGTTGATGTTCGCCGAGCCCAGCATCTGCCGGACGTACCACTCGCCGCGGGTCTCGTCGGCCGTCTCCTCCTTGGTGAAGGTCTGCACGCCCGACGGGAAGTGCCCGCAGAAGATGATGGAGAAGGTCCACAGGTTGCGGATCAGGTTCGCGGACATGTTGCCCAGGAAGGTCAGCGGGAACAGCGGGCCGGTGAGCAGCGGGAAGATGACGTAGTCCTTGAGCACCTGCTTGCCGGCCTTGCGCCGCATGCCGGCGACGAGATCCTTGATGTCGCCCCACTTGCGCTCGCCCTTGATGATCCGCTCGGCCTCGAGGTCGTGCAGCATGACGCCCCACTGGAAGAGCACCATGAGCGCACTCGCGTAGGCGAGATTGCCCAGGTAGTAGGGGTGCCACTTCTGCTCCGGCGCCATCCGCAGGATGCCGTAGCCGATGTCGCGGTCCATGTCGAGGACGTTGGTGAAGGTGTGGTGCAGGTAGTTGTGGCTGTGCTTCCACTGGTCGGCGGGGCAGACGGTGTCCCACTCGAACTCGCGGGAGTTCAGGCCCGGCTCACGCATCCAGTCGTACTGGCCGTGCATGACGTTGTGGCCGATCTCCATGTTGTCGAGGATCTTCGACGCGCCGAGCGCGCCGACGGCCACCGGCCACAGCGGCGGCAGGTACATCATCGCGCGGCCGGCGATCTCAAGGCCGCGCTGAGCGCGGACGATCTTGTAGATGTACTCGCGGTCCTTCTCACCGAGGTCGGCGAGGATGCGGGCGCGGATCGCGTCGAACCGCTCGCCGATCTCCTGGACCTGCTCGGCGGTGAGGGTGATCTGTTCGGTCATGATTTCTCCCCTGAGTCTCTCGTGGTCGTGGTGGCTAGAGCGCGATCTCGACGTCGCCGACGGGCGCGCTGACGCAGAGCTGGATGTGCTGGTCGGGCTCGTCGTTGGTCTCGCCCGTGAGGATGTTGGTGGTGCAGCCCGACTTCTTGACGGCCGTGCACGAGAAGCAGATGCCCATCCGGCAGCCGCTCTCGGGGAACAGGCCGGAGGACTCGGCCTGGTCCAGGATGCTGCGGCCGTCGTTCTCGACCTCGGTGCCGGCCTCGCTGAAGCGCAGGGTGCCGGTCGCCTCGCCCGACGGTGCCGCCACCACCGGGGGCGTGAACTCCTCGACGCGGAGTTCGATGCCCGCGTCGGAGTACAGCTGTTTCGCGGTCTCGAGCAACGGCGCGGGGCCGCAGGCGAAGCCGATGTCGCCGAAGTCCTCGAGATGCTCGGGACCGAGGTGCCGTCCGCCTGCGCGGGTGTACACGTAGGTGACCGAGATGTTCCGGCGGCGGGCGAGCCGCTCGAGGTCCTCGCGGTACGGGTTGTCGGCCGAGTCGCGGCAGAAGTGCAGCACGTCGATCTGCCCGGTGTGCTCTTCGTCCACGAGCGTGCGCACGATCGAGAGAACGGGTGTGATGCCGCTTCCGCCGCTGATGAGGCGGATCCGCTCGGGGCGGTTCCCCGGGGTTCCGGGCAGCGTGAAGGTGCCTGCGGCGGGGGTGAGCCCCAGCACGTCGCCGACGGCGAGGTGCTCACGCAGGTACGTGCTCACATGTCCGTCGGCGTCGGCGGTCACGGTGAACTCGAGGTCGCCGGCCTGGTGCTGCGAGCCCGCGGGCGAGAAGCACCGGGTCTGCCGGACACCGTCGATCACAGTGCTGACCTGGACGAACTGTCCGGCCTCGAAGCCCTCGAACTGACGGGTCGGGGTCACGGTGAAGGTCACCGTGCGATCCGTGCGGCGACTGACGGCGGTGACGCGGCCGCGGATCTCGGTCCAGGTGACCATCGGGTCGACGAGTTCGAGGTAGCGATCCACGGCGTGCGGGGTCAGCACCGCCTCGATGACGGATCCGGCGAATCGAGTGAAGCGACTCATGGCTGTGTTTCTCCGTTCAGTGCACGCTTGTACACTCACAGTATGCCCGCAGTCAGCAGTCCCCCGTCAAGGACCTGTTCCGTGACCTCCACCACAAGCTCCGCCCGGCCCGCCCGAAAACGCAGGAGCGATAGACTCGACGGCATGCCCAGACCGACCCCGCGCGCCGTCGAACGGCATACTCCGGGACCGTCGCGGGCCGAGGCCAAGGAGCGCACGCGGCAGGCCCTGCTCGACGAAGCGCTCGCCCTGGCCGGTGAACGCTCGTTCGCGAGTCTGTCGCTCCGCGAGGTCGCCAAGGCGGCCGGCGTGGTGCCCACGGCCTTCTACCGGCATTTCGCGTCGATGGACGACCTCGGTGTCACCCTCGTCGAGGACGCGATGCGCGTGCTGCGCCGGATGCTCCGTGAGGGCCGGCGCGAGGGGGTCGCCCCCAGCGGCGCGGAGGCGATCCGCATCGTGGCGCGGCAGGCCCGCACCAACGACGCCGAGTTCCAGTTCCTCGTCCGCGAGCGGTATGGGGGTTCCCCCGAACTGCAGCGCGCGATCGACGTGGAACTACGCCTGTTCGCCAAAGAACTGACGCACGATCTCTCGCGCATCCCCCCGCTCTCCGACTTGAGCGTCGAGGACCTCGACATGGTGGCCGATCTCTACGTCACGATCATGCTGGGCTTCGTCGCCGAACTCGTGCGCATCGACGCCCGCAACACCCGCGACGAGGACGAGCTCATCGACCGCACCACCCGGCAGCTCACCGTCGTCGCCCTCGGCCTGGCCTCCTACCAGCCCCGCGAGCGATAGTCACGACTGTCCACAATTCATCCACGGTCCGACCAGCCCCTCGCCGTTCCCGGTCGGCCTTTCTTCGGTCAGTCGTCCCAGATCAGCCCTAGACTTTCCATTGCGCGTTGCAGGTCGCCGTCTTCCCAGTCGACGGGTCGCGCATCGCATTCGATCAACGCGTCCGAGCAGTAGCAGATATCGCTACGGGAAGGAGGGCGACGTTCGTAGATCGCCCAGAGATACACATCGTCACCGTGCCGAGACCGGTATTGAATGCCGGTGAGATCGATGTTGAGGCTCGGATGCCTCCATCGATAGAGCCATGCGGACACTTCTTGCGTGAACGCTCGTGGCGCCGGCAGGCGCAGCGCACCCGCATCGAGGTCATCGAGGCCGTGGCGATAAGCGGCGGGCATGAGGTGCTGACGAAGCGTGCCGATGGTGATCGATGACGAGATCCGACAGAAGTGCCCCTCCAACCTGGCACTTCCCGCAACTCGAGGCTTTCGCCAGGGACCCGGGCACTCTGCCGGGACCGATCGTGGGATAGTCCTGGCCGTACCCGTCGTCGACTATGGAATCCAGTTCGAGGTATGCATCAACCTTCGGGCGAAAGTGCGCCAAGACCTCTAGGTAACATCCATACAGAGTCGACCCCACGTAGAGCATGCGCCAGTTGCCCTCGGGGTCATCCCAGCGGTTGTCGAATCGGTGATTTTCAGCGTATTGCCACTCGGGAAAGTCCACGGGTTAGGCCCGTAGCCCACACGGTAAACCGAGTGGGCTACGAGACTGCGAATATCTAGTTGAGAGTCGCCCCGAGCGCTGCCAGCCACCCGTAGACACTAACCAACGGCAGCGAACCTGCGGGCCGCTTGGAGCACGTTGCGACGTGCCTCCGCCCCATTGTCGTCACTGTCGCGAATCACCTTCGCCGGAGCCTCGTCATCCAGGGCGGGATTCATACCCAGGAACCACGCCTGAGCGACGCGATCGGTATCTCGCACCGTGACCAGTCGAAGCGCCCGGAAGGCGACAACGAGACGATCGCGGATGAGCTGCGTCCCGATAGCCCGATTGCCCTCCGCCCAGCCACGAACGGTGCGCGTCTCGCCGACACCGGCGAGGTAGGCGACCAGCTTCGCACCAAGGGCATCTCGGAGTGCCGCCGCGAGCTCACTGTCGCTCATACGCATAGCTTCCTGGTGGGCGCTCTGATCGACGGACTGGATCGTCGTGCTAGTCACGGTCTGCCACCCCCTCCTGGGTCTATAGACCTATCCACCTCGTGCGGATACTTCGACATTAGCAACCCTCCAGCCAAGTATGCAACCCTGATTACACCATGGTTTCCACCTATGTTTACACCCTACAGCACCCAGGTGCTGCTTCACGGGGAACCACCGGCCCACGACCGGCGACTCGGAACACCCGCGCCCTCGAGGGTCGACCCGACTCAAGATCGTTCGTCAGACACCGGATTTCACCGCGTCGCCACCGCGCGATCATCTAGTTCGGCTAACTTTTCTCGCATGATCACCGCACCTCGCGTCGCGGGATCGGTTGCCGTGGCCCTCGGCGTCCTCGTCGCGACCGTCTCCCCCTCCTCCGCGGCACTCCCGACCTGCGCACTCTCCTCGCTCCCGGAGCAGGCCACGGACACCGCGCGCCTCATCCGCCAGGGCGGGCCCTTCCCGTACCCGCGCAACGACGGCATCGTCTTCCAGAACCGCGAGGGGATCCTGCCTGCGCAGGCTTCCGGCTACTACCACGAGTACACGGTGATCACGCCGGGCTCGGCGACCCGCGGAACGCGCCGGATCATCACCGGTGGCACGCCGCTGACCTCACCGCCGAACTGGTACTACACCGGCGACCACTACGCCTCGTTCTGCGTTGTGACGGGAGCCTGAGGATGCGGACCTACACCGTCGACGGCCGCCGGGTGCGCGACGTCGAGGACTTCTACACCGAGCTCGGCCGTGCCGTGAACGGCACCGGCGGCTACTTCGGGAGCAACCTGGACGCGCTCGTCGACTGCCTGCGGGGCGGCTTCGGCACCCCCGAGGACCAGCCCTTCGGCTTCCGGATCACCCACGCCGACGAGGTGCGCCGAGCCCTCGGCGCGAAGCTGTACGCCGAGGTGCTCGACGTCTTCGCCGGCGCCGGCATCCCGCTCACCGTCTGATCCGGCGCGATCGCGGGATCGCCGGCGCTCGACGACGAGGACGACGGCGAGTAACCGGCCTCAATCCAACCCGTTCTCCAACGCGTACCGCGCCAACTCGACCCGGTTGCCCAGCTGCAGTTTGCGGAGCGTGGACTGCACGTGGTTCTCGACGGTGCGGTGACTCAGGTGCAGACGGGTGGCGATCTGTTTGGCGGACAGTCCTTTCGCCACCAGCCGCAGCACCTCGGTCTCCCGGGCGGTCAGCGCGGGACCGACGGGCTCCGGCGCCGAGGCCATGCGCCGGAACTCGCCCAGCACCAGCCCGGCGAGGCCGGGCGTGAACACCGGCTGCCCGGCCGCCGTGGCGTGCACCGCCGCCACCAGTTCCTCCGCGGAGGCGCTCTTGACCAGGTAGCCGCACGCGCCGGCCTTGACGGCTTCGACCACGTCGTCGCGCTCGTCGGAGGCGGAGAGGATCAACACCTGCGCCTTCGGGGCGGCCTGCAGGACGAGCGCGGTGCCGGCGGCGCCATTCCCGTCGGGCAGCGACATGTCCATGAGGACCACCGCCGGCTGCACGGCCTTCGCGATCCGCCCCGCGGCGGCCACCGAATCGGCGGTGCCTGCGACGACGAAGCCGCGCGTCTCGAGGTCGCGGGCCACGGCCTCGCGCCACATCGGGTGGTCGTCCACCACCAGCACCGAGATCCCGCCGGCGTCCCCGTCCGGCCCGCTCACCGAGGTATCCATCGCGCTCGCCTCCTCATCATCAGTGCGGTCACTGCTCGCCCGCGGACCGCGGCACCGACAACTCCCATTCCACGCCTCCACCCACCTCCGTGGTCAGTTCGGCCCGGCCACCCAGCGCCCGCATCCGCCCGACGATGGACTCCGACACCCCCAGTCTGCCCTCCGCCCGCGCGGCGTCGAGGCGTCCCGGCGCGATTCCGGCGCCGTCGTCGCGCACCGTCACCAGCACGGCGTCGTCGACGTCCTCGAGCAGCAGGTACGAGCGCGCGCCCGGGCCGGCGTGCAGCGACGTGTTCTCCAGCGCGTTCCGCACGGCCGCAGCCAGCTCGGCCGCCGGGCCGGCCGGGAGCAGCACCGGCCCGCCCGGCTCGGCGAGGGTCACCGTCGGGGACGCCAGGGGTCGCAGCAGGTCCCGCAGGTCGACGGTGCCCCCGCCCTCCGGTCCGCGCGCGCCGGAGGGCGTCTCGGCGATCAAGTGCCTCAGCGCTCGCTCCTGCTGTGCTGCCAGCTCCCCCAACGCGCCCAGCTCCGAACCGGGCCCGCCGAGCTCGGCGCACCGTCGGGCCAGGAAGGCGAGGGCTTGGAGCACGCCGTCGTGCACCTCCCTCGCCAGGCGTTCCCGGGCGCGGGCCTCGGCGGCGACGCGCTCGGCCTCGCGGAGTTGCTCCTGGGAGCGGATCGCGACCCGGGCGGCGACGCCGAGCCCGAGCCCGACGGCCATGAAGACGGGGTAGTTGGCGTCGCGGAGCAGGGTATCGGGGAAGGTACCGCGGTAGATCGCGTTGACGACGGCGATGACGATGCCGCCCGCCACGCCGGCGACGGGACCGCTGAGGATCGCCGCCGAGACCACGGGGTTGGTCAGCCACAACGTGGTGGGGAGGGTCTGGTTGTGCGCGGTGAACTCCGGAGAGGCCACCCAGACGGTGCCCAACGCCAGCACGGCCGCGGCCGCGAACTCACCGACCACGAACCACCGGGTACGGCCGAAGCCGCGCACGTACCCGACGCCGGCGATGAGGCTGACGGCCACGACGGCGCCGATCATCACCCAGCTCCAGCCGATCCGCTGGTACCGGTCGGCCTCGTCGACCTGCCTGCCCACGGCGTAGACGACGGACAGCGCGCGGAACCACTGGGCGCCGCGCCAGAGCGGGGCGCGCGGATCCGCGACCGACGCGGGCGGCGGCGCATCGCCCGCCGGTTCGGCGCGCCGCAGTCGCGATGCGAGGCCTGGCATGTGCCCACGGTAACCGCTGGGTAGGCTGGCGCCGATGCAGGCAGACGACGACGCGCCCTCGGGCGCCGAGCCCTCGGGCGCCGAGCCCTCCGGGGACGGGCCCTCGACGAGCGCCCCGTCGAAGGACGTCGATGCGACTCGGCGTCGCCTGCGCTGGGTCCGCCGGACCCTGCTGCTGATCATCGCGATCATCCTGGGCATCGAGGCCTACCTGTTCGGCCCGACGGTCTCCAAATCGGTCCGCGAGCTCGAGCACATCCGCTGGGAATGGGTCCTGGCCTGCGTGGTCGCGGTCTTCTTCTCGATGGACTCGTTCGCCCAGGTGACCAGGGTGCTGCTGCGCTCGGCCGGGGTGAAAGTGACGCAGCGGCAGGCGCTGGGCCTGCAGCTGGCGTCCAACTCCGTCTCGCAGACGATGCCGGGCGGCCAGGTGCTCGCGCCGACCCTCGTCTACCGCCGCAGCCGGATGTGGGGGGCCTCGCGGGTGGTCGCCGCCTGGCAGATCGTGATGAGCGGGCTGCTCATGTCCGCCGGCCTCGCGGTCCTGGGCCTGGTGGGCGCGCTGCTGGCCGGGGCGAAATCGAGCCCCTACTCGGTGATGTTCTCCGTCGGCATGCTCGTGGTCTTCATCGTGATGGTCCAGTACATCGCCTCGCACCCCGACGGTCTGTACTTCGTGGGCGCGCGACTGATCCGCTGGATCAACGACCTGCGCAACAAGCCGGAGGACACCGGCCTGGCCCGCCTGCGCGAGGTGATCGAGCAGCTCCAGGCCGTCAAGATGAGCCGCCGCTACGGGGCGGAGGCCTTCGGCTGGTCCATGTTCAACTGGATCGCCGACGTCGCCTGCCTGGCCTTCGCCTGCTACGCCGTCGGCGACGCGCCCGGCCTCGCCGCCCTCGCCGGCGCCTACGCGGCGTCCAAGGTGGTCAACACCATCAGCCCCATCCCCGGCGGCCTCGGCCTCGTGGAGGCGGCGCTCGTGCCGGCCCTGGTCCTGGCCGGGATGCCCGCCAGCCAGGCCTTCACGGCGACGATCCTGTACCGCCTGATCAGCTACGTCCTCGTCGTCGTGGTCGGCTGGGCCGTCTTCTTCATCGCCTACCGCGCCACCATGGACGTCGATCCCGACGCCACCGACAAGACCGGCGAGAACGGCGAGGCTCCGTCCGCATCCGGCGAGTCCGGCGAGTCCGGTGAGTCCGGTGAGAACAACGAAACCCCGCCCCAGCCCGACGCTCCGCCCGACAAGAGCGCACCGTCGACCGAGGAAACCCCGCCCGAACAGCGCTTTTAGCCCTTCCCAACCGGGCTGGAAGCGCGCTCCGGCATCGTCGTGTCTGTGAGCGAGGGACCCGCACCGCTCACGGCGCCCCGGAGTGGAGGGGGGCGAGGGGGTCAGGGCCCGGTCGGGGCCGCGGCTGGGAGGACCGCGCCCCGACCGCGTGCCCGCGCACCGATTCCGGCAGGAGCTTCGAGATCAACTACCTTCGTTGTATGCGCATTCCGGTCATAGCCGCCGTCGACGTGGCCTTCGTCCTGCTGTTCGTCGTGATCGGGCGGTTCAACCACAACGAGGCCTTCTCGCCGTCCGGCTTCGCCGAGACCGCATGGCCCTTCCTGCTCGCGCTGGCCGTGGGCTGGGCGTTCACCTACGTCCTGGCCGCGTTGCGCGGCCACGAGCCCGGCCGCGCCGCGACCTTCGCGCCGGGACGCGTCTTCCCGGCCGGCGTCCTCATCTGGATCTCGACGGTGGCCTTCGGCATGACCGCGCGCGGGCTACTGACGTCCAAGGGCGTGGAGGTCAGCTTCGTCATCGTGGCCACCATCGCCCTGGGCCTGTTCCTGCTGGGCTGGCGCACCGTCGCCCGGATCGTGCTGGCCCGCCGAGCAGAAGCCCCCGCGAACCTCTGACCTACTTCAGGTACGCACCCGCGACCTGCAGCGACCCGCTGCCGGACCGATCGCCCGTCACCATGATCGCGAAGGCCTGGTCGCCGCGGTAGCCGATGAACCAGCCCGGACCCTGCGGGCCGTTGGTGCCGACGAGGCCCTTGACCTTGGTGGCGACGAGGTCGCCGCCGTCCCCGGACGGGGAGACGGTGGCGTCCATCTTCGCCCGCACCGCCTTGAGGACCTTCTCGTCGACGTCGCCGAGCGGCGCGCTCGGCTTCGCGGTCTGCCCCTGCACCACCCACGGCGCCGTGGTCTTCCCCTTGGCGATCGCCGAGGCGAAGACGGCCATCCCGAACGGGCTGGCCTGGACGGTGTCCGCGCCCAGCCCCGCCGGGGCGCGGCCTCCCGTACCGGGCAGCTCCGCCGTCGTGGTCCGCACGCCGGTCATCGCGAAGTCCGTGCCCATACCGAGCGGCGCCAGCAGCTTCGCCTGCTTCCCGGCGTCGTTGCCCGCGGCGGCGTTGACCTCGGTGTAGAGCGGCTCCAGCACGGGGCCGGTGGTGGAGAGTCCCGTCAGCGCCCAGTCCGTGGACACGGTGCTCGCCTGGGTGTTCTGCGCGACCGCGAGCACCGCTCCGCTGGAGATCGAGAGCACGACCATCGCGGCCGGCTGCCCCAGCTGGACGACGGCGTTCTCGACGTCGAGCTGCACCTTCGGATCCATCGAGGTCCGCAGGTCCGGGCCGGGCGGCCCCTGGAAGCCGACGATCTTGGTGGGCGGCTTGCCGTTGGTGAGCAGTTGCACCTCCCACCCGGCGGTCGCGTCGCGGTTGGCCTGCCAGGCGCCCTTGATCCCGTCGAAGAGCGGGGAGAACAGCTGCCGGTTGGCGATCAGCAGATCCCCCACGGTGGTGTCCTGCAGTCCGGGAACGGCCTTGAGGGCATCGCCGAGTACGCCGTAGTCGTCGTCCCGCAGGTCCACGACGGGCACCGGCTTGCCGGGATCGGCCTTCGCCCTCGCGGCGAGCGATTCCGGAGTGACCAACGGCGCGACGGGCGAGACGATCTTCGCCACGCGGTTCAGGCTGTCGGTGAGGTTCTTGGTGGTGTTGGGGTCGACGGTCAGCCGGTGCACGGTGCCGGCGAACATCAGCTCCGAGTTGTCGGCGGCGAAGACCTTCGGCGGCTTGGCGTCGGTGCGGATCTGGCGGATCGCCGTCTCGGGGGTGAGCCCCGGCGCCAGTACCGCCGGGTCCCAGGAGATGCGCCAGCCGATGGACAGCTGCGAGGCGCTGCCCTTGGTGGTGTAGTCCCAGTCGCGGCCGTCGCCGAAGTTCCAGTGCGTCTTGACGTCGAAGGTGGCGTTGCCGCCGGAGTAGCGCTGCACGTTCGACGCCTTGACCTGCACCGACTTCGCGTCCATGTCACGCAGGGTGCGTCCGATGACGCCGCCCGCCGTATCGGGCGAGGAGGTGAAGGCGGCGGCCGCGACGGCCTTGCCCTCGCCGAGGGCCGAGGCGTAGCCGTCGAGCATCTTCTGCACGTCGGCGGACCCGTCGTCCTCGCACGCGGCCAGCCCGGATCCGACCGCCAGCAGGAGGATGGAGGCCACCGCCGCGACGCCGTACCGTGCCCGGCCGCTGCGTCTCACTGAAGATCTCCTCGCTGCTCATGGTGCGTTCGGCATCCCTGGCCGCGGAGTTTACCGGGCCGCACATGGCATCCTTGGGATATGGATCGGTTGGTTCGCTCACGGGACCGTGCGGCGTCGTCGATGCCGGGGGTCCGATCGCGGCACTGCTTCTCCTTCGGCGACCACTACGATCCGGACAACACCCACCACGGCGTGCTCCTGGCCTGCAACGCAGAGCGGGTCGCGGCGGGGACGGGCTTCGACACGCACCCCCACCGCGCCGTCGAGATCGTCACCTGGGTGCTCTCCGGTTCGCTGGTCCATCAGGACAGCGAGGGACACGCCGGGCTGGTCCATCCGGGCCTCGCGCAGCGCATGAGCGCGGGCACGGGCGTGCTGCACTCCGAGCGCAACGACCGCCCCGATCCCGCGGGCGCCGACGTCCGGTTCGTCCAGATGTGGGTCCTGCCGGACGAGCCGGGCGGGGCACCGTCGTACGAGCAGCGGGAGGTGGACGCCGACCTCGCCGCCGGCGGGCTGGTCCCCGTCGCCTCGGGCGACCCCGCGCAGGACGCCGCGATCCGGATCGGCAACCGCGGCGCCACCCTGTTCGCGGCGCGCCTGGCCCCGGGCGGCACCGTCGAACTCCCCGAGGCGCCCTTCGGGCACCTCTACCTCGCCGCCGGTTCCGCTCAGGTCGACGGCCCGGGCGAGCTGTCCGACGGTGACTCGCTGCGCACCGTCGGGGACGGACGGCGCGCGACCGCCGGGCCCGACGGTGCCGAGCTCCTGTTCTGGCGGATGCGCACCCGCTTGGGCGGCTGACCGGACCCGCTACGGCAGCGGCCGGTCGGACGGCACCACGAGGTAGCTGGGCCGTCGAGGGTCGATGAGCACGTGCTGCTGCCGGAACTGCGTCTCGGAGCTGACCGGGCCGAGGGTCATCGCCTTGATCAGGTTCAGCGCGAAGACGTCGACGCGCAGCCGGTGCCCCGGCTTCAGCACCGCGCTGGTCGCGTGGGTCGCGATGTCCAGTTCGACCACCTGGCCGGGCGCCACCAGCTGCCGCTGCGCCACGTCGAGCTGGTAGTACGGCGCCGAGTAGTCGCCGGCGGCGGTGCGGATGCTCCGCTGCTGATCGATCTGGCGCAGCGAGGTGGTCAGCTGCCCGGAGCTGATGACCTCGGACCGGCCGTCGGGCGAGACGTCGGTGACCATCACGCTCCAGTAGGCGTCCCGGGCGTCCTGGGCCGTGGTGAGGTGCAGATTGATCGGCCCGGAGACCACCGTCGGTCTACCGACGGGCTTCGAGCTGAAGGTGAGGCCGTTCATTTCCGCGACCCGGTTGTCGGCGGAGCATCCCTGGAAGACGAGCAGGCCGAACATCGCCTGGGCGGTGTCGTTGGAGCACAGGGTGCTCAGGCCCGGCCCGACGGTGCGCCGCGCCGCGATCCTGGGCGCCGACGTCTGCAGGCTGTTGTCGCTCAGCGCGCCCGGCGCCGACCCGGAGGGCAGGCTCGACAGGTACATCCGCTGGTACTTCTGGCCGGGCTCGGGGAAGCTCTCGCCCTGCCACCAGCCGCCTCCCTTGCGGTGCACGGTGACCGGCGCGTAATTGTCGATCCCGTTGTCGGCGTCCTTGAGCCACTTGTCGAACCAGGCCTTCTGCAACACGTCGGCGCGGGGCGGCTGGTTCACTCCGCCGAGGTCGTGCGTGACCGTCACGTGATAGGCGTCGCCCATGATGAGCTTCTTCTTGCTCGGCGGAAGGCTGCTCAGCTCCGTCGGCAGGCGCCACTCGCTGTTGGTGAACAGGTCGTGCCAGGCGCCGAAGGCGAAGGTCGGTGTGGTGATCCTGTCGAGCGGGGTGCGGTAGGCCGCGCGGAGCGGCGAGTTCTTGTCGACCAGTTCCTTGGTCTTCGGGTCGAGCTGTTCGACGGTGGGCGAGAAGACGCCCGAGAGCAGTTGGGGCACGAAGACGGCGGGATTGAGGATCCGGTCCCGCAGCCACGTCCAGTCGAAGGTGCCGTTGAGCAGCGAGCGCACGTCGGGCACGAACTTGAGGATGTTGACGAGGGCGAGCCACGGGCCGAGGAAGCCGACGCCGAGACCGCCGCCGGGGGCGATGATGTCGGCCGCGAGGTCGGCGCCCGGCACGACCGGGAACAGCGCCTGCAGCCCCTTCGGGTTCCTCGCGGCCACCTGGAGCTGGTTGATACCGGAGTACGAGACGCCCGTCATGCCCATGCGCCCGTTGGTCCAGGGCTGCTTCCGCACCCAGTCCAGCACCTCGACGGTGTCCTGCTGCTCGCGTTCGGCGAAGACCTGCCACACGCCCTGCGAGTTGCCGGTGCCGCGCACGTCCACCACGACCTGGGTGTAGCCGTTCTGCACGAGCTTGCGGTCGACGCCGGTGAACGAGTTCGCCATGCCCCCGTTCAGGACGTCCCGCAGGTCGTTGACTCCGGCGATCGGCGTGCCGGCGAAGTTGAACAGGTTGAGCACGCCGATCAGTGCGTCGGACAGCACCGGCGTGTTGACCACGACCTGGGAGATCGCGCTGAGGAACTTCGTGTACGGGGTCAGGTTGACGATCGTCGGCGTCTTCGTCGTGATCGCCCGGCCCGCGGCATCGGCGGGGCGGAAGACGTTCGCCTTGAGGACGGTGCCGTCGGACATCCGGATGGGCACGTCCCAGTCCACGGTCATGCCCGGGTACTGCGTGGGACCGTCGTGCGAGGCGGTCCATTCGGGATTGATCAGGCCGGCGACGCCGGTGCCGGGCTTCCACGGTTCCGCGGCCGCGCGGCCCGTGAGCCCCGGTGCGGTGACCGATACGCCGAGCAGGACGAGGGCCGTGAGCAGTGCGGCGAATGCGCGCCGCAGGTGCGGACGGGTCAGACTCATCGACAGAATCCCCTCTAACTTCTCGGCACCGCGTCGGGTAACCCCGATTGCGGTATTCGTCACCCGGCACGCTAACCGTGTCGCGGGTCACAGGGAATACTGACGAGTCACTTCTCCCATTATGTGAGACGCCGGCTCGGGCTGGCAGGATGGAGCGGTGACCACCTCTCCCGCTCTGGACCTCAGCCACGTCGACTCCGGAATCCGCGTGCAGGACGATCTGTTCGGGCACGTCAACGGCGCCTGGCTGGACACGCACGAGATACCCGCCGACCGCTCGACCGACGGCGCCTTCTACGCGCTACGGGACGCAGCGGAGGAGACGGTGCGCGCGATCATCGAGGAGTGCGCCGCCGATTCCGGTGCGACCGGCGACGCCGCCCGCATCGGTGATCTCTACGCGAGCTTCATGGACGTCGACGCGATCGCCGCCGCCGGGCTCGCCCCGCTCGCCGGCGAACTCGCCGAGGTCCGCGGCGTGGGCTCGCAGGCGGAGCTGGTCACCGTGCTGGGCCGCCTCCAGCGCACCGGCGTGAGCGGGCTGCTGGGCTACTACGTGGACACCGACGCGAAGCGCTCGGACCGCTACCTCGTCAACCTGGTGCAGAGCGGCATCTCCCTGCCCGACGAGGCGTACTACCGCGAGGAGCAGTACGCGCCGGTGCGGGAGAAGTTCGTGGCGCACGTCGCCGCCACTCTCCGGCTCGGCGCGGAGGTGCTCGACGGTGTCGTGGCCCCGGGCGAGGAGGACGCGGCGGCCGCGCAGATCCTCGACCTGGAGACGGCGATCGCCGCCGGGCACTGGGACGTGGTCGCGCGCCGCGACGCCGACAAGGGCTACAACCTGCGCACCTTCGCCGAGCTCACCGCCGAGGCGCCGGGCCTCGCGCCCGCGGCGTGGGTCGCCGCCGTGACCGGAGCCGACGGTCCCGGCGCCGATGGTTCCGGCGTCTCCCCCGCCTTCACCGAGGTGAACCTCCGACAGCCCTCCTTCGCCGCCCACGCCGCGACGCTGCTCGCCGACCGCCCGCTCGAGCAGTGGCGCACCTGGCTGGCCTGGCGCGTCCTGCACGCGCGCAGCCCCTTCCTCACCGACGCCCTCGTCGACGAGCACTTCGCCTTCTACGGCACCGTCCTCACGGGCACGCCGGAGATCCGCGCCCGGTGGAAGCGCGGCGTCACCCTGGTCGAGCAGTACCTGGGCTTCGCGGTGGGCGAGCTGTACACGGCGCGGCACTTCCCCGCCGAGTCCAAGGATCGGATGCAGGCGCTCGTCGCCGATCTCGTCGAGGCCTACCGCCGCCGGATCACCGACCTGCCGTGGATGACCCCGGCGACGCGCGAGCGGGCCCTGGAGAAACTCGGCAAGTTCACGCCGAAGATCGGCTACCCGGACAGCTCACGGGACTACTCCGCGCTGGAGATCCGCCGCGACGACCTGGTCGGCAACCTGCGCCGCGGCGAGGCCTTCGAGCACGACCGCGAGTTCGCGAAGATCGGCGCGCCCGTCGATCGCGACGAGTGGTTCATGACCCCGCAGACCGTCAACGCCTACTACAACCCCGGGATGAACGAGATCGTCTTCCCGGCCGCGATCCTGCAGCCGCCGTTCTTCTCGCCCGACGCCGACGACGCCGTCAACTACGGCGCCATCGGCGCGGTGATCGGGCACGAGATCGGCCACGGCTTCGACGATCAGGGCGCCAAGTACGACGGTGACGGCAACCTTGAGGACTGGTGGACCGACGCCGATCGCGAGGAGTTCGGCAAGCGCACGAAGGCGCTGATCGAGCAGTACGACGCGCTCGTGCCGCGGGAGCTGGCGGGCGAGCCGGGCGGCTCCGAGCACCACGTCAACGGCGGTTTCACCGTCGGCGAGAACATCGGCGACCTCGGCGGGCTGGGCATCGCGCTCGTCGCCTACGCGATCGCGCGGGAGCGGGCGGGCGGCACCGTCGACGACGAGTCCACCCGCATCGACGGCCTCACCGGGCTGCAACGGCTGTTCTTCAGCTGGGGCGTGGTCTGGCGCGGCAAGTCCCGCCCCGAGGAGGCGATCCGGCGGCTCGCGATCGACCCCCACTCGCCTGCGGAGTTCCGTTGCAATACCATCGTCTCGAACCTCGACGAGTTCTACCGGGCGTTCGACGTCCGTGCCGGGGATCGCCTGTTTCTGGACCACGAGCACCGCGTGTCGATATGGTGACAACCGACCGATAGCGAATAACGAACGTCCCGTCCAGCAACCGGCGGATAACCACGATGTGATCCCGTGTCGGCCTGGCACGGAGAACGGGTGGCCGTGCCTTCACGCAAGCAGACCGGTGAACAACTCCCCTCGGTACTCGGGGTCGTCCTCGAGGCGCCAGAGGTCCCACTTGAGGAACTGACCCTCGGCGAGCGGATGGGAGAGATCGCGAGGCTGTTACGAGTGCAGTCCACGGATTCGGAATCACTCCTGACCGCCGCGACCCAGTTCGCCGTGGACCAGGTGCCCGGAGCGGACTTCGCCAGCATCACGCTCGTCGACTCGAAGGGCGGCATCACGCACCCCGTCGTCATCGGGGAGGAGGCGCAGCGCGTCGCCGACGTCCAGCGTGAACTGGGCGAGGGCCCGTGCATCGGCGCGACCTTCGAATCGACCACGATCCAGCTGGTGGAGGACACCGCCACGGACGAGCGCTGGCCGGGCTTCGCCGCCGCCGCGCACGCCGCCGGGGTCGGCTCGATGCTCTCGTTCTGCCTGTACGTGCAGAGCGAGGCCTACGGCACGCTGGATCTCCTGGCCCGCAAGCCGCACGCCTTCGACGCCGAGTCCATCTCCATCGGCTCCCTCTACGCCGTGCACGCGGCCGTCGCCTTCTCCGCGGTGCGCGAGAAGGAGCAGATCCGGGCGGCGCTCACCACGCGCGACGTGATCGGCCAGGCCAAGGGCATGATCATGGAGCGCTACAAACTCGACTCCGACGCCGCCTTCCGTCTCCTCGCCCGCCTCTCGCAGGACAGCAACATCCGGCTGGCCGAGGTCGCCGAGCAGGTCATCGAGGCCGGCCCGGAGTAGCCGGCCCGACGGTGCGACCCGGCCGGGTGGGTCGCCCGGCCGCGTGCCCGCGGAAAGTTGTGTAGTCGATCAGAAAAGCCATGCGCATCACGCATAGCCCACGTTTACGCAGGTCAATAACCCTTTCTGTGCCGAAGGCCATGCGTCCGCCGCATGGCCGAAGCCCAGGATCGTCCCCACCCGCGCGCTCGGCACCGTCGTCCCCCGCGCGGCACCGTCATCCGCCCCGCAGCGCCGTCGTCCCCCGCGCTGCACCGAAGGGCGGATCTCTCGTTTCGTCCCCCACCCGGCGCCGTTCGTCGGGTGCGGGTTCGGCCGTCCCCCACGCGACGCCGATCCCCCCACCACACGCCGACTCCCCCCACCCATGCGACGGCCGCGTGCCTGCGCCTCGCGCGGCTATCGTCTGACCGCCCCATCTCTGCCCAACGGGGAGCAGCCGCCTGGCAGATCCTCTGCCCATGCGTCGCACGCATGGCAGCCCTCAGAAAAAACACCCCTGACCTGCATGAACGCAGGCCATGCGTCGTGCGCATGGGCTGCGCCATCGAGCGCCCGCCTTTCCGGCGGCGCCCGCGAAACGAAAGGTCCGGCAGCACCCCATGGGTGATGCCGGACCTTTCAGTTCAGCGGATGCGCCTGGCGCGACCTACTCGTAGGTCTCGCCGGCCTCGGCCTTGGCGACCAGCGAGGCGGGGGGCTCGAACTGCGCACCGTACTTGCCGGCCAGGAACTTCGCCTGCTCGACGAAGGCCTTCGGACCGGTGAGGCCCTCGGCGGGCGTGCCGGGGCGGCCCTCGTAGCCGTTGATGTACTGCAGCACACCGCCGGTCCACGCGGGGAAGCCGATGCCGAAGATCGAGCCGATGTTGGCGTCGGCGACGGAGTCCATGACGCCCTCGTCGAAGCAGCGGACGGTCTCGATCGACTCGATGAAGAGCATGCGCTCCTGGAGCTCGGCGAAGTCCGGCTTCACGGAGCCCGACTTGAAGTGCTCCTGGAAGCCCTTCGACAGGCCGGTGCGCTTGCCGTCGGCGTAGTCGTAGAAGCCCGCGCCGTCCTTCTTCGACGGGCGGCCGTTCTCGACCATCCAGTCGACCACGGCGAAGGCACCGTGCTGCGGCACCTCCTTGCCCTCGGCCTTGAGCGCCGTCTCGGTGGCGAGGCGGATCTTCTGCATCAGCGTGAGCGTCAGCTCATCGGCCAGCTGCAGCGGCGCGGCCGGGTAACCGGCCTGCTGGCCCGCCTGCTCCAGGTACACCGGATCGACGCCCTCACCGATCGCCGCGAGAGCCTCGTTGATGAAGGTGCCGATGACGCGGGAGGTGAAGAAGCCGCGCGAATCGTTGACCACGATGGGGGTCTTGCGGATCTGCAGGGTGTAGTCGATGACCTTGGCCAGTACCGCGTCGGAGGTCTTGGCGCCGCGGATGATCTCGACGAGCGGCATCTTGTCCACGGGGGAGAAGAAGTGGATGCCGATGAAGTCCTCCTGGCGCTTGACGCCCTCCGCGAGGATGGTGATCGGCAGGGTGGAGGTGTTGGAGCCGAGGATGGCGTCGGGTTCGACGATGTCCTCGATCTCCTGGAAGACCTTGTTCTTGACCTCGACGGACTCGAACGCCGCCTCGATCACCAGGTCGACACCCTTGAAGTCCTGCGGATCGACGGTGGGGTGGATGCGCGCGAGGAGCTCGTCGGACTTCTCCTTGGTGGTGCGGCCCTTGGCGAGCGCCTTCTCTTCGAGCTTGACGCTGTAGTCCTTGCCCCGGTTGGCGGCGTCGATGTCGATGTCCTTGAGGACGACCTCGATGCCGGCCTTCGCGGAGACGTAGGCGATCGCGGCGCCCATCATGCCGGCGCCGATGACGCCGACCTTCTTGGCGGTGTACTTCTCGTAGCCGTCGGGGCGCGAGCCGCCGCCGTTGATCGTCTGCAGGTCGAAGAAGAACGCCTTGATCATGTTCTTCGACACCTGACCGGTGGCCAGCTTGGTGAAGTAGCGCGACTCGATCTCCAGGGCGGTGTCGAAGTCGACGTAGGTGCCCTCGAACGCGGCGGCCATGATGGCCTCCGGCGCCGGCATCGGTGCGCCCTTGAGCTGCTTGCGCAGGTTGGCGGGGAACGCGGGGGCGTTCGGGGCCAGGGTCTTGTCGATGGGCGAGCCGCCGGGAATGCGGTGGCCCTTGACGTCCCACGGCTGCACGCCGCCCTCGGGGTTGGCCTTGATCCACGCCTTCGCGGCCGGGAGCAGCTCGTCGACGGTGCCGACCAGATCGTTCACCAGGCCGGTCTTCTGGGCCTTGGCGGGGGCCATCTGCTGGCCCTGGAGCAGCACGCCCATGAGCGCGCCCTGCAGGCCGAGCATGCGGACGGTGCGGGTCACGCCGCCGCCACCGGGGAGCAGGCCGAGCGAGACCTCGGGCAGGCCGATCTTGCTGCCCTTGACGTCCGCGGCGATGCGGTGGTTGGCGGCGAGGGCGATCTCGAGGCCGCCGCCGAGCGCGGCGCCGTTGATGGCGGCCACGACGGGCTTGGGCAGCTTCTCCAGGCGGCGGAGGTCCTTCTTGATCTCCTGGAGCTCGTCGAAGACCTTCTGCGCGTCGGCCTTCGTGGCCTTGCGGATCTCGGTCAGGTTGCCGCCGGCGAAGAAGGTCTTCTTCGCGGAGGTGATGACGACGCCGGTGATCGACTCGGCCTCGGCCTCGAGCCGGTCGACGGTCTCGCGCATCGACCGCCCGTAGAGCTCGTTCATGGTGTTCGCGGAGCTGGTCGGGTCGTCCATCGTCAGTACGACGATGCCGTCGGCGTCCTTCTCCCAGCGGATCATGTTGTCAGACATTGTTCGTGAGTCTCCTGTTGTTCCGGCGGGCGTCAGATGCGCTCGATGATGGTGGCCGAGCCCATGCCGCCGGCGATGCACAGCGTGATCAGGCCGTAGCGGCCGCCCGTGCGCTCCAGCTCGTCGAGCACGGTGCCCACCAGCATGGCGCCGGTGGCGCCGAGGGGGTGGCCGAGCGCGATGGCGCCGCCGTTGACGTTGACCTGCTCGCGATCGAGCTTGAAGTCCTTCATCCACTTGAGCACCACGGAGGCGAAGGCCTCGTTGAGCTCCCAGACGTCGATGTCGTCCTTGGTCAGGCCCGCCTTGGCCAGGACCTTCTCGGTGGCCGGCGTGGGGCCGGTCAGCATGATCGTCGGGTCCGCACCGGTCGACGCGGTGGCGACGATGCGGCCGCGTGGGGTCAGGCCGGCCTTCTTGCCGCCGGCCTCGTTGCCCACCAGGACCAGCGCGGCACCGTCGACGATGCCCGAGCTGTTGCCGCCCGTGTGGACGTGGTTGATCTTCTCGACCGTGTTGTAGCGCTGCAGCGCCACGGCGTCGAAGCCGCCCATCTCACCGACCACGGTGAACGCGGGGCGCAGCTTGCCCAGGTCGGCGGCGGTGGTGCCGGGACGACGGTGCTCGTCGTTGTCGAGCACGACGAGGCCGTTCTGGTCCTTGACCGGGACGACCGACTTGGCGAAACGCCCCTCGTCCCACGCCTTGGCGGCGAGTTCCTGCGACTCGGCGGAGTACTGGTCGACGTCATCGCGGGAGAAGCCCTCGATGGTGGCGATCAGGTCGGCACCGATGCCCTGGGGCGCGATGTAGTTGTCGTAGCTGTACTGCGGGTCGTAGAACAGCGCGCCGAAGTCGGAGCCCATGGGCACACGGGACATCGACTCCACGCCACCGGCGAGGACGAGGTCGTCACCGAGACCGGAACCGACCTTCTGGCCGGCGATGTTGGTGGCCTCGAGGCCCGAGGCGCAGAAGCGGTTGATCTGCACACCCGCGACGGTGTCCGGCAGGCCGGCCACGATGGAGGCGGTGCGGGCGATATCGGCGCCCTGCTCGCCCACGGGGGAGACCACGCCGAGCACGATGTCGTCGATCGACGCGGGATCGAGCTCCGGGTTGCGGTCCTTGATCTCGTCGATCAGGCCGACCACGAGGTCGGTGGGCTTGATGGCGGTCAGCGAGCCGCCCTTGAGCTTGCCACGCGGCGTACGGATCGCCTCGTAGATGAATGCGTCAGACACTTGGTCTTCCCGTCCTTTCGAAGAAGGTGTTTCCAGCCTCCGCGGATGCCATGGAGCCTGTCACTCCTACAGGCTAACCGTCTGTAGCTTAATTTGCTAGATCAGCTGGTGGAAGTTCATACACACGCGCTGCGATCGGCTATCGTGACGTTAATCATGGGAACAACTTCTCGCCCCGCGGGCACCCGTCTACGCCCCGCCGAGCGGCGTCGACAGCTGGTCGACGTCGCCACCGAGCTGTTCCTCGAGCAGGGCTACGGCAAGGTCTCGGTCTCCGACATCGCGCGCGCAGCGGGGATCAGCGGGCCCAGCGTCTACCGGCACTTCCCGGACAAGGAGGCCATCCTCGCCGCGGCGATGCGCTCGGCCGTGGACGAGATGGCCGAGACCACCGCGCAGGTGCTCGCCCGCCCCGGCGTCACCTTCGACGACCTCTCCTCCGCCGTCTTCGCGATGGCCGTCTCCCGCCCGGGGCCGCTGGCCCTGTGGCGCTGGAACCGCCGCCACCTCACCGCCGAGCAGGCGCGGGAGATGATCGCCGCCAGCGAATCCGTGCTCGGCTCGTGGACCGAGGTGCTGCGCCGCGACCACCCCGAGCTCACCGATGACGACGCCCGCGTGCTCACCTGGGCGGTACTCGCCGTCGGCGGGTCCGTGCCGCCCAGCCGCGGCCGCATCGGCATCCGCCGGTACCGCGGCGATCTCGAGACGATCGCGCGGCGGGTGCTGCGCGCGGCACCGTCGACGGCGCCCGTCCTGCCCGCCCCGCCCGCGCCGCGCGCCCCCGTCCTGCGCACCGACGAGATCCTCGACGCCGCCTCGCAGCTCTTCTTCTCCCGCGGCTACAGCGCGGTCAGCATGGACGATATCGGTGCGGCCGTCGGGATCTCGGGCCCCAGCGTGTACGGGCACTTCCCGTCCAAGGGGTCGATCCTGGTGGGCATCGTCGCCCGGGCGCGCGCCGCGCTCGAGATCGGCGTCATCGGCGCGGCCGGGATGTCCGACGGTGACCCCCGCGCCGAGCTCCGGGCCCTGGTCCGGTCCTACGCCGCCAACCTCGTGGTGTCGACGGACCTCGCCGTCGCCTTCACCGTCGGGCGCGAGGTGGTCATCGAGTCCGGCGGCGAGGCCCTGCTCGCCGCGCAGAAGGCGTACGTGGCGCGCTGGGTGGCGCTCCTCGCCGCTGCGCCCGACGGTGCCGCAAACCCGTCCGGCGGTGCCGGCGGCGCGCTCGACCCGGCCGGGGCCCGCATCGCCGTCGGCGCCGCGATGACCATCGCCAACGACTTCGCCCGCACCCGCCGCCTCCGCAGCCGGCCGCGCTTCCACGACGAGCTCGTCGCCCTCATGGACGCCGCCCTCGGCATCTGACCGCGATCCCGCGCCGTGCGGCAGCGGCTACCAGCCGTTGACGTGCAGCACCGTCTCCAGCGGCGCCCGCTTGGCGGGCTTGAAGTCGGTGCCCTTCGTGTACGCGACGGGCAGCAAGACGCCCTGCCGGATGTTCGCCGGAATGCCCAGCGCCTCGGCGACCTCCCGCTCGTACTCGAGATGCAGTGTGGTCCAGGCGGATCCCAGTCCGCGCTCGCGCAGTGCCAGCGCCAGGCTCCACGCGCCGGGGAGCAGCGAACCCCACACACCGGCCTGGTTCCCCGCGGGCAGCTCGCCGCCGGGCACGTGGATCGCGCCGATCACCAGAGCGGGCACCTGCTCCATCACCTCGGCGAGGTAGGTGGCGCTGGAGGCCACCTTCTCCGCGGTCTCGAGGTCCTTCGGCGGCTTTGCGGCGCGGGCCGCCGCGCCGGCCTCGGCGTAGGCGAAGTAGGACTTGCGGTAGTAGTCCGCGACGATCTTCTTGGGCTCCGGATCGGTCAGCACGATCCAGTGCCAGCCCTGCGCGTTGCTGCCCGACGGCGCCTGCAGCGCCACCTCCAGCGCATCGGTGATGACCTCCAGCGGCACCGGCCGCTCCAGGTCGAGACGCTTGCGCACCGACCGGGTGGTGGTCAGTACCTCGTCGGCGGACAGATCCAGGTGCGGGAAATCGAGGGTCATGTCTCGACTTTAGCGACCGCGGCCGGGCGCCCCTCCGCGCTTGACCCGATCGAGCGTGGCGAGCGACTTCTTCGCCGCGGCGAGTTCGGCCTGCAGCGCCGCGACTCGGTCGGCGGCGGCGTCGCGGGCCGCGGCGAGCACATCGTCGACCACGGCCTGCGCCTCCTTGTCGCCCAGGCCGGCGAGCGCCTTGTGCACGGCGGCGAGCGGGAGTTCCTGCGCACCCTGCGGCTTCTGCGCGTTGCGGGTCACCTTGAGCGAGGCCGTGTTGTCGGCGCCCACGTACACCGTGATCGCCACGGACCGGGCCGCACGACCCGCCGTCTTCGCCGAGGCGCCGCCCGACGGCGCCCTCGCCGGAGCCCGCTTGACCGGCTTGGGCTGCTTGGTGGCCCGCAGTTCCCGTGCCTCGTACGGCAATCGGTCGTCCACGCCCGTCGGTTTGACGGTGACGGCGTCCCCGTCGATCTCGACGATCCGCGCCGAGGCTCCCGCCGCGAGCCCCAGGCTCGGCACGGCCTCGACGAGGTAGACGAGCGGCTTCTTGCCCTCGGCGAGCGCCGCGGCGTAGCGCGCGAGGTCCTCGTCGGTCAAGGTCTGCTCCGCCATCACTTGACTCCCTTCGTCAATGCCGGAAGAACCGTGGACGCGATCGTATCGAGGGCGAGCGGCCCGCCGTACAGGAGCGGTTCCACGCCGTTCGTCTTGTCCACGATGATGATCGGCACGCCGTAGATCAGCGACGAGGGCAGCCCGTCGAAGCCGCCGTTGCCGCCCGCGGCGTCGGTACGTGCCACCACCGCCCGGTCCACCGTGCTGCTGCTGACGGCCTTGTAGAGGTCGCTCGAGCTCAGCGTGATCCACGCCCCCGCACCGTCGACGGGGGTCTGCGTGGAGAAGCCGAGCAGCCCGAGCAGTTGGAACGCGTTCACGGATTTCGATGCCAGTCTCGTTGCGGTGCCGTCGTAGTGCACCACGTCGGCCTTCTTGCCCGAGAACTCCGGGTGCGCGGTGCGGAGCTCGGTGATGCGGTTCTGGTAGGTCCGCTTGACCGCCTCGGCCCGGTCCTTCGCGCCGAGCGCCTCCGCGATGTAGGCCAGCTGTTCCTCCCAGGTCCAGCCGCCGCTGCCCTCCTTGGTGACCGCGATGGCCCGGCCGCCGGCGAGCGACTTGAGGTCCTTGACCTTGTCCGCCGCGGTGGGATCGGTGTCGATGATCAGGTCCGGCTTCGCCTTCTCGATCACCGCGCGGTCCGGGTTGGTGGCGGTGCCGGCCGACGGCGTGTTCGCGAGGGCGGAGACCCACGAGGGCAGCTCGGACCTGGGGCCGTTCGCGCCCGCGACCACGTCGAAGCCCAGGGCGGCGACGAGTTCCGCATCGCCCGTGCCCAGCGCGACGATCCGCTGCGGACGGTCCTTCAGTTCCGTCGTGCCGTTGATGTCGGTGATGGTGCGCGGGCTCCACGCATCCAGCGCCGGTCCGTCGCCGTCACTTCCGCCGCGGAGCAGGACGACGCCGAGCACGATCGCGAGCACCACGACCAGCGCCGCGGCGCCGCCGATGAGAAGCCGCTTACGGCCCTTCGGACCACCCGGCACGGGCATCGACGGTGAGCTCGGCCCCGTCGGCCCTCCCGGACCGCGCTGCCCGGGCCCGGCGGGACCGAGCAGCCCCGTCGGCGCCCCGGGCGGCAGGCCCTGCAGGCCGGGCGCGGGCGAGGGCGGCCCGGCCCGGTGGAATCCCGTCGCGAGAGCCGGATTCGACGGTGTCCCCTGCCAGTTCGCGCCGTGCGGTGCCATCGGCGGGGCCATCCCCGCGGCGCCCGACATGCGGCGGGCGGCGGCGGAGAGCGCGTCGGCGAACTCCCCCGCGGTGGCGAACCGGTCCGCGGGGTTCTTCGCCATCGCCCGGCCGAGCACATGGTCGATCTCCGGCGACAGGTCCGGACGCTTGAGCCGGATGCTGGGCGGGTTCTGGCTGATGTGCGCCAGCATGAGCTGACCGGAGATGGTCGTGGTGAACGGCGGTGCGCCCGTGAGCAGCACGACGGTGGCGCAGGCCAGGGAGTAGACGTCGGCACGGGGGTCGACGGGGTGGCCGAGCAGGGCCTCGGGCGCGGTGTAGGCGAGCGTGCCGACGACGGTGCCGGCCTGCGTGTGCTGCCCGACCTCCGTCTGCGCGGCGCCGATGCCGAAGTCGGCGAGCTTGACCTGCTCGCCCCGGCGGCCGCGATCGACGAGGAAGTTGGCGGGCTTGACGTCGCGGTGGAGGATGCCGTGCTGGTGCGCGTAGTCGAGCGCGTCGGCGACCTGTTCGATCACGGCGACGGTGCGGTCCAGGCTGAACGGCCCCTCCCGCTGCACCGTCTCGGCGAGGTTGCCGCCCTCGACCAGTTCCATCGCGATCCACAGATGCCCGTCGGACTCGCCGCGGTCGTAGACGTCCACGATGTGCGGGTGCTTGAGTCCCGCGATCAGGTCCGCCTCGCGGTCGAACCGCGCCCGCACCGACGGATCCGCCGAGAGCTGGGTCTGCAGCACCTTCAGGGCGACGGAGCGGGGCAGCGTGCGGTGCCGCACACGGTAGACGGTGCCCATGCCTCCGGTACCGAGTACCGATTCGATCACGTACCCCGCGATCGATTCACCTGGTTCCGACGCCACGAACTTGCCTCCGCTCCCGCACATGTACAGCGGTACGAATCTACCGCGATGCAGGTTGCGCGCGGCTTAACGTGGGGTTGGCGGCTCGTCGGCCGGCGACTACGCGATCGCGCGGGAGACGGCGCCCAGCGGGTCGGTGTAGACACCGTCGAGCGCGGCGGCCCCCGCGGCCTGCTGCTGGACGCGACCACCGGCACCGCTGACCCGCACGGACCGGGAGGGCTCGGCCGAGGTGGCCTTCAGGGCCGCCGAGACGTGCGGGAGGATCGCGGTGTGGTCGGTGAAGGCCTGGCCGCCGAGGATCAGGCGGTCGGGGTTGAAGATGTCCGCCACGAGGGCGGCGGCCTCGCCCAGTACCCGGCCGCGCTCGGCGACGATGGCCCGCGCGGTCGCGTTGCCGCCGTCGGCCAGCTTGTGCAGATCGGCGATGGTGCGCACCGGAAGCTTCTGCGCGCGTGCGGCGTCCACGACGGCGGTATCGGTCACCGCGTCCTCGAGCCGGCCGGTGCGCTTCGGGTCGAGCAGCTCGACGTTCCGCGTCGGCAGGTGGCCGATGGTGTGCGGGCCCGACTTCGGCGAGTGCACGGCGCCGTGCAGCGCGAGCGCGACGCCGACGGTCTCGCGGCCGTAGAAGTACAGCGTTGATCCCTGCGACTCGTACTCCTCGGAGAGGTGCAGCTCGGCGGCGGCCATCGCCTCGACGTGCGGAGCGACCGTGACGGGCAGGCCGATCGCGCCCGAAAGGCGTTCGCCCAGAGCGACGTCCTTCCAGCCGAGCCGGGGATGATCGGCGACGATGCCCCGGTCGTCGACGCGGCCGCCGATGGCGATACCCGCACCGAGCACGGTACGGCCGTCCCAGCGGGCGAGGAAACGCCGTGCGCTGGTGGCGATCACCGACAGCACCTCGCCGGGCTCGCCGCTCTCGGGCGTGGGGATCTGGATGGCGCCGACGACCTTGCCGGCCACGTCGTGCATCGTCACCGTGCTCACCCGGAAACCGATGTGGATGCCCAGCGCGAGGGGGCCGTTCGGGTCGACCTCGAGCGGCAGGCGCGGGCGGCCGACGACGCCGCTGGCGGCGCGGTCGGCGCGCTCCCGCACCAGCCCGGCCTCGATCAGGGCCGTGACCTGGCGGTTGACGGTGGCGGCGGAGAGCTGGGTCTCGCGAACGATCTCGTCGCGCAGGACGAGGCCGCCCCGTCGGATCACCCGCAGCACGGCGGCGGCGGGCTTCTCCGAGACGCGCAGCTGGGGCGGGAAGACCCGCGCGGGCGAGGCGGTGCGCGCCTGACGCTCGACGGCGGCGGGGCGGACGAGCGGGTTGCGCGGCCGAGTCACACGGGACTGCGGGGCGCGGGTCGCGGCAGGGGTGACGGCAGGAAGATCAACGACGGTCATGATTCCTCGAAGGTGTGCGTACGCCGCGACCTACGGGAGCTTTCCCGGGCGCCGGCGTGAAGATGGAGTTGTCGAACGGATCGGCCCCTTATCAGGACCTCCAGCGGATGCGAGCGGAACGCTCAGCAGCAACACATTCGACAGTGCACGCGAACCATGGGGAGACGGCAACCCAGCGCGACGGTCTCATAACCGACGCGCAGATGGGCCTCAAGACTCCCGGACATGATTTGAAAGTAGCACCACATGCTCAACTGCGCACAAGCCCGACCGCCCCGAGTGGGACGCAGATCACACCGAGACCGGTGCGAACCGGCGGTTCCCCACCCTGCCGGCGCTCCTGCCGGCGCTCGAATAATCGGTGGCGCCGCGTCGGGGTCGGAATCTAGGATGGTGGCCATGCTGTCCTGAGCCGTCCCTGCCCCCGCTGCCGCACCATCCGTGCCGCGCGACCGAAGACGACCTCAAGGAGCACTCATGGCCACCTCTCTCGCTGTCTCCGCGCTCTCCCTGACCTGGCCGGACGGCGCGACCGTCTTCGACGACCTCAGCTTCACCATCCCGGCGGGGCGGGCCGCGCTCGTCGGGGCCAACGGTGCCGGGAAAAGCACGCTGCTGCGGGTCCTCGCCGGCCTGATCACGCCCACATCGGGCTCGGTGAGCGGCGCGGGCGTCGTCGGCTACGTCCCGCAGCACCCGCAATCCCGGCCCGAGGACACGCTCGCCGATGCCCTCGGCATCGGCGGCACCGTCGCCGCCCTGCGCCGTATCGAGGGCGGCTCGGCCGCTCCCGAGGACTTCGAGGCCGTCGGCGACGACTGGGACGTCGAGGAACGCGCGACCGCCGTGCTCGACGGCCTGGGCCTGCGGCTCGGGGCCCTGGACCGCACCGTCGGGACGCTGTCCGGGGGCGAGGCCACCCTGCTCGCCATCGCCGGCCGGCTGCTGCGCCGGCCCGACACCCTGCTGCTCGACGAGCCGACCAACAACCTCGACGAGCGGGCCCGCGGCCTGCTCACAGAGGCGCTGGAGCGATTCGGCGGCACGGCCGTCGTGGTCAGCCACGACCTGACGCTGCTCGAACGCATGGACACCACCGTGGAGCTCTACCGCGGCGCGGTCCGCGTCTTCGGCGGCCCGTACTCGCACTACCGCGAGGTGCTCGACGCCGAGCAGGCGGCGGCGGAACAGGCCGTGACCACGGCGAAGGTCGACCTCAAGGCGCAGCGGCGCGACCTGGTGGAGGCGCAGGTCAAGCTGGACCGTCGCGCGCGGTTCGCGGCGAAGGCCGAGGCCGAGAAGCGGGTGCCGAAGATCATCGCGGGCCTGCGGAAGAACGCCGCCGAGGTCTCCGCCGGCAAGCACCGCGGGCTGCACGAGGGTCGCGTCGACGCGGCGCGGGACGCCCTGGACTCCGCCAAGGAGGGCGTCCGCGACGATCGCGCCGTCCGCATCGCGATGCCCGAGCCCGGCCCCGGCCTGCACCGTCTCCAGCTCGACGACGGCCCGCTGCAGGTGGCGGGCCCGGAGCGGGTCGCGCTCGTCGGACCCAACGGGGCGGGCAAGACGACGGTGCTGCGCCGCGCCATCGCCGCCGCGCGGGCCGCGGAGCCGCCGACGGTGATCGGCTACGTCCCGCAGGACGTGCGGTTCGGGACCGCCGAGAACGGCGCACTGCTCGACGCGGTGCGTGACGCGCATCCCGATCTCGACGCGCAGCACGCCCATGCCGCGCTCGCCCGGATGCTCTTCCGGGGCCGGCAGTCGGAGCGGATCGTGAGCACGCTCAGCGGCGGCGAGCGACTGCGACTGGCGCTGGCGATCGCGCTGCTCGGGGACCCGGCACCGTCGCTCCTGGCCCTGGACGAGCCGACCAACAACCTCGACGTCCCGTCGGTGGAGCTGCTGGTGGCGGCGCTGCGGGAGTGGACTGGCGCGCTGGTCGTGATCTCGCACGATCGCGCCTTCCTCGACCTGCTCGGCCTGACGCGCGAGGTGCGGGTCGCTCGATAGGCTTCCGGGATGGACCGGGCCGAGGTGCTGCGCGGGGCCATCGCGAACAGCGCGCTCGAGGGCTGGGAACCCACCCGGCTCGACGTGGACCGGCTCGTCGCGGTGGCCGACGGTGCCGTCTCCCTGGAGCGATACATCGACGACGCCATCACACGGGCCCGGCGGTCCGCCACCGAGATCGGCGCCCCCGACTGTGTCGACGTGCCGTCGGACTTCCCGGAGACCGTCTATCCCGGCACGCGGACCCTGCGCAATCGGTTCGGGATCCGCGACGCGCGGGCGCTGCGGCAGCTGGAGTTCGAGGTGGGAACCGCGCAGCAGGTCGGCGTCGAGACCGGGCTGATCGCGGTGCCCGCCACCTTCGACGGTGACCACCTGGTCGCGATCCACCGCGCCCTGTTCGGCGCGATCTACCCGTGGGCGGGCGTCCTCCGCCGGTACGACATGGACCTGCGGCACCAGACCTTCCGCGCCGCATGGATCGAGCGCTACCTCGGCGACGCCGCCGGAATCCTCCGCAAGCCCGCCCGCCACCTCGACCGCCGCGGGTACGCGCACCATCTCGCCGAGGCGTACGCCTATCTCAACTGCGCGCACCCGTTCCGCGAGGGCAACGGCCGCTCGTCGAAGACGCTGCTGCAGCTCCTAGCCGCGCGGCACGGGTACCGCCTCGACTTCGCCGCAGTGACCAAGAAGCAGTGGGACGGTGCCTCCCGCCGGTCCGCCCCCGACTACGGGCACTACCGCCCGGACGCGCACGCCCTGTTCCGCGTCTTCACCGCGATCACGGAGCCCGCGGGTCAGAGCCGGTAGCCGTCGAGCCCCAGCCAGCCGGCCATCTCGGCGACGGTCTTCTCCAACGCCGCCTCGGACTCCGCGTCCCGGCCGCCGGGTTCCCAGGTGGTGGCGTGCACCAGGAGCTCGCCTGCGGCGCGATCGGCCTTCACGTCGCAGCGCGCCACGATCCGGTCGCCGAACAGGAAGGGCAGCACGTAGTAGCCGTGCACCCGCTTCTCCTTCGGCGTGTAGATCTCGATCCGGTAGAAGAAGTCGAAGAGCGCCTCGGCCCGCTCGCGCTGCCACACCACGGGGTCGAAGGGCGAGAGCAGCGCCCGCGCCGCGATCGCCCGGGGGCGTTTGGCCTCCGCATGCAGGTAGACGGTGCCGGCCCACCAGTCCGCCTCGACCGGGATGAGTTCGCCCGCGGCGACCAGCTTCTCGACGGCGGGTGCGGCTTGCGCGGTGGACAGCCGGAAGTAGTCCCGCAGGCAGCGCAGCGTGCCGATGCCGTGCGCCCGCGCCGACTGCCGCATGAGCTCGATGTAGGCCTCCTCGTCGGGGATCTCGCGCTCCGCGAGCTCGCCCAGCACCGCGGACGTCGGGGCGTAGAGCCGTTCGAACTGGCTGGTGCGGCCCGCGCTGGTGACCTCGCCGGTGTGGAAGAGGACCTCCAGCCCCTCCTTCACCGACGACCAGTTCCAGCCCCAGTGCGTCTTCTCCACGACCTGGTCGTGCTCGAGGTGCGCTTCGAGGGCGCGGGCGGTGATGGGCGGCAGCCCGGCGAGTTCGGCGCGCAGCCGGTCGAGCTGGCCGGGATTGCGAGCCTCGTAACTCGCGAACCGCGCGGCCGCCCGGGCCGAGGTCCGACGGTGCCGCAGCAGCGGCCAGGTCTCAGGCGGGACGAGCGAGGCCTCGTGGGCCCACGCCTCGACGAGCCGCCGCGGCGCCCGGTCGCGGGCGCGGTCGAGAAGCGCCGTGTCGTAGTCGCCGAGCCGGGCGAAGAGCGGCAGATACTGGCTGCGGGTGACCACGTTGACGCTGTCGATCTGGATGAGCCCCAGGCGATCGATGGTCTTCTGCACCTGCCGCATCGTCGGCGTCGATGTACCCGCGAAGCCGGGTTCGAAGCCCTGGGCGGCGAGGGCGATCCGGCGGGCCTGCGGCTGGCTGATCCTCATGCGCTGGGCGTGCCCGCGAGGCGTGGGAAGAGGTACTGCGCGAGCATCGGGGCGATGGTCACGCCGCCGTGATCCGCCGGGTCCAGCCAGCGTGCCTCGGCGATCTCAGCCGCGGCGCGCGGCGACACGCGCAGGTCGGTGGCGAAGACGGTGGACTCGATGTCGGTGTTCGCCTCGTTCGCGGCGGGGCCGCGCCAGGAGACGAGGTGGGTCAGATCGTCCGTCGTGAGGGCGACGCCCAGCTCCTCGTCGATCTCCCGGACCGCGCAGTCGATCGCGGCCTCTCCCGGCTCCAACTTGCCGCCGGGCAGCATGAAGGCGTCGGTGCCGCGTTTGCGCACCGTGAGCACCCGCCCGGCCTCGTCCCGGAAACACACCGCCGCCACCGTCAGCACGTCCATGCCGTCACCCTATCGGCGGGCACCGACAAGTCCGTCCGGCCGCTACGCCGCCTCGGATACCGTGACGCGGAACGCCGAGGGCGTTCGAACGAATATCTCTGGAGGAATCAATGACTACAACGGCGTGCACTCAAGACATGGGTGGTCGCGGTTCGCTGCGTCGGCGCGCGGCGGTGGCCACGGCCGCCGCGGCGATCACGGTGACCGGTGCCGGGCTCATGCCCGCCGCCCCGGCCGCTGCAGCCGGCGGAGCAGGAGCGGTCGCGGGACTGTCGCAGCTGATCACCAGCGGCCTGTGGATCGGCGGCGGCCTCGCCGAGATCGGCGCCTGGTCGTGGAACAGCGTGGTGTGGGTCCCGCAGTTCTATCCGGTCAACGTCACCGGCGGCCAGGGCTGGGCCAACTTCGTCTACGGCGTCAACGGGTACTGGGCGGACGCGGGCGGGAACATCTACAACTCGTGGTCGCCCAGCTCTCCGACGTCCGGGACCTGGAACATCTCCACCAACGACGCGATCGACTCCCCGTTCGGCAGCGGCGGCATCACCCTCGGCAACACGCTCACGGTGAACAACTGGAACTTCACCGAGCAGATCAACACCGCCGGCAGCATCGCCCTGCCGTTCGGCCTGCTGGCCGCCGGCGGCACCTGGGTGATGCCGAAGCTGACCATCGGGATCAACGAGGGCATCCACCTGACCCCGGGCTGGGCCAGCGGCTACTTCAACATCCCGGTGCTGGGCATCTACTGGGGCAACCAGCCCATCGCCGCGCAGTCCGCCGGCGCCACGCAGACGCCCCCGCCGCTCGGCTCCGCCGCCGACGTGGCCCGGTTCCTGCCCACGGGCACCGTCGGGCAGCCCGACGGTGCCGCCCCGTCCGGCGCGGCGCCCTCCGGGAACGACGGTGCCGCGGCCCCGGTCGCCGCGCCCGCCTCGGCGCCGAGCGGGGCACCCGCCGGCGGGGCGACCAACGCCGACCCCGCCCCCGCGAGTGATGCCGCCCGCGGGGTGACCGGCGACCTGCGGGACGCTGCCGGTGGGGTCACCGGCACCATCCGCGATGCCCTGGGCGGGCGGACCGGGAACGCGTCCGCCCCGGCCCCGGCCGCCGATCCGGCCCCGTCCGCGGCCGGTGCCCAGCCGGCGGACGCGCAGCCCGCGGCGGAGCCCGCCGCTGCCGCACCCGCGAGCGCGGGGTCCGGCGCGGCCTGACCCCGGCGCGG
>NZ_JBYPZI010000006.1:100589-357179 GCF_057815145.1 Tsukamurella sp. II2bb | reverse complement strand
GAGGATGATTGGCAGGGGTGGGTTGATCTGACCGACGCTGTCGGGGACAAGGTGCAGTTGGTCGGTGATGACCTGTTCGTGACCAACCCGGAGCGCTTGGAGGACGGTATCGCCCGTGGCGCCGCCAATGCGTTGTTGGTGAAGGTCAACCAGATCGGCACGCTGACCGAGACTCTCGACGCGGTGGCCCTGGCCCATAACAATGGGTACAAGACGATGATGAGTCACCGCTCCGGGGAGACGGAGGACACCACCATCGCCGATCTGGCGGTGGCGGTGGGTTCCGGTCAGATCAAGACCGGTGCGCCGGCGCGGTCGGAGCGGGTGGCGAAGTACAACCAGTTGCTGCGGATCGAGGAGGAGTTGGGGGATGCGGCGCGGTACGCCGGCGACACCGCCTTCCCCCGCTACGGCGCGTGACCGTAAGGTCGCGTGACCGACTCGGCGCCTAGCGCTTGATCACAGCACCGTCGACAATCGCCGGACGGCCTCGCGGAGGTCGTCCGGCGATGTCGTGGTGAAGCACAACCGCAGCGCGTGGTCGAGGTCGCGACCCACGGCGAAGGCGGACCCCGGAACGTAGGCGACGCCGGCCTCCACCGCCCTGGTGAGTCGCGCGGATGCTGAAGTCCCGTCGACGAATTCGCCCCAGAGGAACATTCCGCCCTCCGGAGTCGTGACCTTCAACCGGTCGCCGAAGGCGTCGACGAGGGCGGCGTGCAGCGCGAGGGCGCGCTCGCTGTACACGGCGCGGATCCGCCCGACGTGCCCGTCCAGCCATGCCGTATCCGCAAGCAGCTCCGCCGCGATCGACTGCGTCAGGCTCGAACCGCACAGGTCGGCACCCTGTTTGAGCCGTTCGACCAGGGCGAGCACCGTCGGATCGCCGTGCATCCACCCCACGCGCAGCGAGGGCGCGACGATCTTCGACGCGCTCGACAGGCGCAGCACCCGGTCGGAGAAGGAGGCGAGGGGCGGCACCGTCGAACCTGCGAGCCGCAACTCTCCGTACGGATCGTCTTCGATGATCCAGAAGCCGAATTCGTCGGCAAGACTCGCCAATTCGCGCCGTCGGTCCTCGGCGAGCGTCGCGCCGCCGGGGTTGTGGAAGTTCGAGACCGTGTGCACGATCCGGACGCGCTCGCGCTCGAGGATCGGCCGCAGTTCGTCGACGCGCATCCCGTCCGCGTCCATCGGGACGCCCACGAGCCGCGCGCGGGTGGTGTCGAAGGCCTGGAGCGCGCCGATGTACCCGGGATCCTCGACGATCACCGTGTCGCCGGGATCCAGCAGGGCCTGCGCGAGGAGCGCGAGCGCCTGCTGCGAGCCGTGCGTCACGACGACGGCGCCCGCATCGCGCCCGAGTTTCGCGGACTCGCGGGCGTGCACCACGTCCCGCAGCGCCGGCGCGCCCGTCGTCAGGCCGTACTGCAACGTCGACGGTGACCGCAACGCCGCCTCCGCGGCGCGCGCCACGCGGTCGGCGGGGAGGAGTTCCGAGGAGGGGAGGCCGCCGGCGAGCGAGAGGACGCCGGGCTGCTCGGTGACCGCGAGCAGATCACGGATCGCAGAGCCGCGCACGGCGCGGACGGACAGGGAGCCTCGTTCTTCGGACATGTGAGCACTCTCGCATCCGTGGTCTCAATTGTCGAGAATATAGTCTCGATATGTGAGACGCAATCGTGCGCGCCAGGTGGCGTCTCCCTAGCGGGCGGTGCACAGCCTCCGCGTGTCGTGCATTCCCTACGTCCACGGACCTGGGGAGATGGTCGCCCCGCTAGGGGGCGCGCGGGGGTGGGAGGCCCGCTAGGGGGGCGCGGGGGTGGGAGGCCGGGGTCAGGCCCAGTCCAGGGTTCGCTCGACGGCGCGGTTCCACTCGCCGAAGAGGTACTCGCGCTCCTGTGCGGGCATCGTCGGCAACCAGCGCTGATCCTCCGCCCAGTTGGTGCGGATCTCCTCGAGCGTCCAGACGCCGGTGGCGTAGCCCGCGGCGTAGGCGGCGCCGAGCGCCGTCGTCTCGATGACCTGCGGCCGGATCACCGGGACGTCGAGGATGTCCGCCTGGAACTGCATCAGCGTGTCGTTGACGACCATGCCGCCGTCGACGCGCAGCTCGGTGAGCGGGATTCCACTGTCGCGGTTCATGGCATCGATCACCTCGCGCGACTGGTAGGCCGTGGCCTCGAGTGCCGCCCGCGCGATGTGCCGCTTGTCGGAGAAGCGCGTCAGTCCGACGATGACGCCACGGGCGTCCGGTCGCCAGCGCGGCGCGAACAGGCCGGAGAAGGCGGGCACGACGTAGACCCCGCCGTTGTCGGGGACGCCGGTGGCGAGCCCCTCGATCTCGGGGGCCGAGGAGATGATGCCGAGATTGTCGCGCAGCCACTGCACCAGTGAGCCGCTCACCGCGACGGATCCCTCGAGCGCGTAGACAGTGGGCTCGTCGCCCAGCTTGTAGCAGACCGTCGTGAGCAGCCCGTGCTCGCTGAAGACGGGCCGTTCGCCGGTGTTGATCAGGAGGAAGTTGCCCGTGCCGTAGGTGTTCTTCGCGGTGCCCGGATCGAGCGCCGCCTGGCCGAACATCGCGGCCTGCTGGTCGCCGAGGATACCGGCGATGGGCACGCCGCCGAAGACGCCGCGTTCGCGGACGGTGCCGTAGACCTCGGCGCTGGAACGGATCTCGGGCAGCATGGACATGGGGATGCCCATCGCCGCGCAGGTCGCCGGATCCCAGGTGCCGTCCGCGAGGTTCATCAGCATGGTCCGCGAGGCGTTGGTGATGTCCGTGACGTGCAGGGGGCGCCTCGCCGGCGAGTCCACATCGCCCGTGTTCGAGCGGAAGTCGTCGTCGGTGGTCAGGTTCCACACCAGCCAGGAGTCGACCGTCCCCGCGCACAGCTCGCCCCGCTCGGCGCGCTCGCGGGCACCGTCGACGTGGTCGAGGATCCAGGCGATCTTGGGCCCGGAGAAGTACGTGGACAGCGGCAGCCCGCACGAGGCCCGGAACCGGTCGCGGTCCGGCTCGTCGAGCCCGACGGCGGCGAGCTCCTCGCACAGCGCGTCCGTCCGGGTGTCCTGCCAGACGATGGCGTTGTGGATCGGCTCGCCGGTGGCCCGGTCCCACACCACCACCGTCTCGCGCTGATTGGTGATGCCGACCGCGGCGATGTCCGCGGCGGTCAGGTCGGACGCGGCGAGCGCCTCCGCACACACGAGACGCGTGTTCAGCCATATCTGCGTGGCGTCATGCTCCACCCAGCCACCGCGTGGGAAGATCTGGTCGTGTTCCCGTTGTTCGGAAGCCACGATGGTTCCGCGCCGGTCGAAGATGATGCACCGCGTCGAGCTGGTGCCCTGATCGATGGCGGCGACGAACTGCGGGTCGCGCGAGGAAAGAGCCACGACCGAATACTGACATGGTGATCACTGATGAATGCTGCCAACCCTGAAACAGCCACGACACCGGGTACTTCCGGGTCGGCCTTCGCAGGCGTCGCGGCCACCGCGTCGCTGCTCTCGCCGGAGTACCGGGCCCGCGCGTGGGACCTGCTCGGCTCCGAGGAGTTCGACGTCGTCGTGATCGGTGGCGGCATCGTCGGGGCGGGCTCGGCGCTGGACGCCGCGACCCGCGGCCTCAAGGTGGCCCTCGTCGAGGCGCGGGACTTCGCGTCGGGCACCAGCTCGCGCAGCTCGAAGATGTTCCACGGCGGCCTGCGCTACCTGGAGCAGCTGGAGTTCGGTCTGGTCCGCGAGGCGCTGCACGAGCGCGAGCTCTCCCTCTCCACGCTGTCGCCGCATCTGGTCAAGCCGCTGCCGTTCCTGTTCCCGCTCACCAAGCGTCTCGTCGAGCGGCCGTACATGGCCGCCGGCTTCTTCCTGTACGACACCATGGGCGGGGCGAAGACGGTGCCCGCGCAGAAGCACCTCACCCGCGCCGGGGCGCTGCGCCTGGCGCCGGGCCTCAAGCGCGGCGCCCTCGTCGGCGGCATCCGGTACTTCGACACGGTCGTCGACGACGCCCGGCACACGATGACGGTGGCCCGCACCGCCGCGCACTACGGCGCCGTCGTCCGCACGTCGACGCAGGTCGTGGACTTCCTCCGCGAGGCCGACCGGGTCTCGGGCGTAGTGGTGCGCGACAGCGAGACGGGCGCGACGACGGAGATCCGCTCCACGGTCGTCATCAACGCCACCGGCGTGTGGACCGACGAGCTGCAGGCGCTCTCGCACCAGAAGGGACGGTTCCGGGTGCGCGCGTCCAAGGGCGTGCACATCCTCGTGCCCCGCGATCGGATCGTCAGCGATGTCGCGCTGATCCTGCGTACGGAGAAGAGCGTGCTGTTCGTGATCCCGTGGGGCATCCACTGGATCATCGGCACCACCGACACCGACTGGAACCTGGATCTCGCGCACCCCGCGGCCACCGCGACCGACATCGACTACATTCTCGACCACGTCAACAAGGTGCTCATCACCGAGCTCACCCGGGACGACATCACCGGGGTGTACGCGGGTCTGCGACCCCTGCTGGCCGGAGAGTCCGACGAGACCAGCAAGCTCTCGCGCGAGCACGCCGTCGCCGCGATCGCACCGGGCCTGGTCACCATCGCGGGCGGCAAGTACACCACCTATCGCGTGATGGCCTCGGACGCCGTGGACGCCGCCGAGGCGTACCTGCCGCACAAGATCCCCGCGTCGTGCACCGAGAAGGTGCCGCTACTGGGTGCCGACGGCTACTACGCGCTCACCAACCAGACCACGTCGATCGCCCGCGAGTACGACGTGCATCCGCACCGCGTGACGCACCTGCTCAACCGGTACGGCTCGCTCATCGGCGACGTCCTCGCGCTCGCGGAGAACGACCGCGGGCTGCTCGAGCCGCTGGCCGGCGCGCCGCAGTACCTGCGGGTGGAGGCGCTGTACGCCGCGAAGGCGGAGGGCGCGCTGCACCTGGAGGACGTGCTGGCGCGGCGCACCCGCATCTCCATCGAGTACCCCGACCGCGGCCTGGAGGCGGCCGCCGAGGTCGCGGAGATCATCGCGCCGGTGCTCGGCTGGTCGGCGGAGGAGGTCGCCGCGGAACTCGAGAACTACGGCGCGCGGGTGGCCGCCGAGATCGAGTCGCAGAGCATGCCGGACGACGAGACCGCGGACGCGCTGCGCGCCGCCGCCCCCGAGGCGCGCGGCGAGATCCTCGAGCCCGTTCCGGTCCCGGACGGCGAGACGCAGGCGATCAGGCGCTGATCAGCGCGCCGGGGCGCCGACGGCCGACGGTGCCGGAGCCGCCCCGGACGACGTGGCCGCCGCGGAGGGCACCGTCGACGGTGCCGCGGGCGCGGACGAGGGGCTCACCGGGGTCAGGACGAAGGTCCACACCCGGTTGTTCTCGGGATCGGTGAGTACCAGCTCGGTGCCGTTGCGCGACCAGATGCGCTCGCCCTTGAGGGCCTCGCTGATCGCGGTCTGCGTGCCCTTCGGGTCCGGGCAGTACATCATCGTGGCCGCCAGGCCGGCGCCGAAGTCGACCCGGTCCGCGGTGGTCAGCGAGGACGCCGTGCCGATCAGGTTGTTGCACGAGTCGTTGCCCGTGATGTTCGAGCCCTGCACCCGGAACCAGGCCTGGGGGTCGGTCTTCAGGCGCCACTGCGCGCCCACGAGGGCGGCCTTCGACGGTGCGGCGGACGGCTTCGGCGTGCCGGAGGCGCTGGGCGAGGAGCTGGGGTCGGCGCCCGCGGACGCCGCGCAGCCGGCCGTGAGGACAGCGGCACCCGCGAGAAGAGGAAGGACGAGGGAGGCGGACTTTCGCGTCATACCCGCGATTATGCCGCCTCCCTCGTCACAAGGGAAACTCCAGTAACAACCCTAGTGGGTCTTACCGGCCTTTGCGGGCTCCTTCTCGGCATCCGTATCGACGCCCGCCGGGGTGGCTTCCATGTCCAGCGTCGTGCGCAGCGGCTTGTTCGGCAGCAGCGCGACGGCGGCGAGCGTGACGATCGCGCACGCGGTCGCGACCAGGAAGATCCGGCCCGTGGCGTCGCCGAACGCGGCGTTGGTGATCGCCTGGAACGCGGGGTTGTGCGGATCGGGGAGCACGCGGTGCTCGATCGCGCCCGCCTTGACCAGGTCCGTGACCCGGGCGGTGAGGACCGCGCCCAGCGCGGACACGCCGATCGCACCGCCGAAGGTCCGGAAGAAGGCGACCGAACTCGACGCCGCGCCGATGTTCTGCACGCTGACCGTGTTCTGCACGGCCAGCACCAGGTTCTGCATCAGGGCGCCGACGCCGAGGCCCATGATCGCGATGTACAGCTGCACCTGCCAGATCGGGGTCAGGTGGTCGATCGTGCTGAGCAGGGCGAACCCGGCGACCATGACGATCGCGCCGCCCACCACGAACTGCTTCCACTTGCCGGACCGGGTGATCAACTGGCCGGAGACGACGGAGGAGAACAGCATGCCCAGCACCATCGGAATGGTGAGGACGCCGGCCATCGTTGGGCTGTAGCCGCGCGAGTTCTGGAAGTACAGGCCCAGGAAGGACATGGCGCCGAACATGCCGACGCCGACGGCGATCGAGGCGATGATCGCCAGCGCGGTGGTGCGCTCGGCGATGATCGTCAGCGGGATGATCGGATCCTTGGCACGCTGCTCCACGAGCACGGTCGCGACGAGCAGGGCGATGCCGGCGGCCAGGTAGGCGGCCGTCGAGGTGGAGACCCAGCCGTAGTTCTTGCCGGCGAACGAGACCCAGATGAGCAGCACGGAGACGCCCGCGGTCAGCAGCATCGCGCCGAGCCAGTCGATGGAGACGTCGTCCTGACGGTTCGACGGCAGGTGCAGGGTCCGCTGGATCAGCACCAGCGCGGCGACGGCCAGCGGCACGCTGACGTAGAAGCACCAGCGCCAGCCGATGTGGTCCGTGATGACGCCGCCCAGGATCGGGCCGCCGGCCATCGAGACGGCCATGACCGCGCCCATGTAGCCGGAGTAGCGGCCGCGCTCGCGGGGCGGGATGATGCTGCCGATGATGGCGACCACGAGCGCCGTCAGGCCGCCCATGCCGATGCCCTGGATGACGCGCGCGACCATCAGGATCTCGATGTTCGGCGTCGCGCCCGCGAGCACCGAGCCGACCACGAAGATGACGATCGCGGACTGGACCAGGACCTTCTTGTTGAACAGGTCGGCGAGCTTGCCCCAGATGGGCGTGGAGGCCGCGTTGGCCAGGAGCGCCGTGGTGATCACCCACGAGAAAGCCGTGGTGGAGGCGCCGAGATCGGCGATGATCCGCGGGAGCGCGGTCGACACGACGGTGGTGCTGAGCAGTGCGGTGAACAGGGCGGCGAGCAGGCCCGCCATGACCTCGAGGATCTCCCGGTGGGTCATGGGCGCTGCGGACGGGGGTGGCGTCTCCGCCATGGTCTCGGACATCGGACCTCTTTCAAAGATCTAAGCAATAACGTGCAGGGTGCAACTGTAACGTCGACGAAGATATTCCGCCAGCTCATTAGTGTGTGATGCGTCTCGTATGTCGTGGAACGTGTTCTACCGTGGTGGCATGGCCTTCACCATCGACCACCGCCGCGAGATCGCCGCGCCACCCGCACTCGTCTGGCAGGCGCTCACCGACTTCGACGCCTATCCGCAGTGGAACCCGTTCGCGGTCGAGGTGCGCTGCGATCTGCGCCCTGGCGCCCCCATCGTCATGCGGGTGAAGCTGCGCCCGCCGAGGGTGATGACGCAGAAGGAGTACATCGTCTCCGTGGACGAGGGGCGCGGCTTCGCCTACGCCATGAAGCCGGCCCCCGCCGGCCTGCTGCGCAGCATCCGCGAGCAGGGCATCGTCGACCTCGGGGACGGGCGGTCGCGCTACACCTCGCACTTCCAGCTCGACGGCCCGCTCGCGCCCGTCGTCGGGGCCCTCCTCGGCGCGGACCTGCGCCGCGGCTTCGACGGCAACGTCGACGGCCTCGTCCGGCGCGCGGAGTTCCTCGCGCGCTGACCCTTCGCGCTCGGTCTCAGCCGTCCATCCGGAAGCCGATCTTGAGCGTCACCTGGGTATGCGCGACGGCGCCGTTCTCGATGTGCCCGCGGGTGGAGACCACCTCGAACCACTCCAGGTTCCGCATGGTCTGCGCGGCACGGTCGACCGCGTTGGCGATGGCCGCGTCGTACCCCTCGGTGGAGGTGCCGACGACTTCGATGACTCGGTACACGTTGTTCGTCATACCTGTCCATACTCCGCTTCCCGGGCCGCCGGGGTGGCGGAACGGTGAGGTCGCTGTCGCGGGCGCCGCGGGGACGCTACCGCGCGGGGCACGGGCGCTACTGCGCGCGGGCGCGGCGGGTGAACCGGGCGCTCGCGCGGGCCACCACCCGGTCCTCGTCGTCCGTGACGCGGATGACGAACAGATCCTCCTTCGGCAACCGCTCGCCGACGCTCGCCTCGGCCCGCAGACGGTCGCCGAGCCGCGTGGGGCGCAGGTAGTCGATGTGGATCGCGCTGGCGACGCCCGTGTGCTCGTCGTCGTTCGCAGCCGCCGCGACGGCCGTGCCGACCAGCGCGAAGACGAACGCGCCGTGCGTGGTGTCGTGCGGGTTGAGGTGGTCCTCGGTGACCGTCGCCGTCGAGACGGCCCGGCCGCCGCCGTGCCCTGCGACCTCGATCCCGAGGAACCTCGCGTAGTGGTCGACGGGCTGCTGCGGAGTGCTCATCGATCCATCATCGCCGATCGCGGATGGGCGGATGCGAGCGCGGCGTGCGTGGCCACGTGGACCGGCACGGGCCAGGGGTGGAGGCGGCGAGCGGGATCCCGGTCATCCAATGGCGCTGGGTCGATTGGCACGTCGTTCGCACGGCACATGCCGTTGGCGCAGTTCGAGCAGTCGGTGTGAAAGTTGAGTGGCTGAGCGGACAGCGAATTGAACTACTCAACTTCGCGGTCGACCCTTGTTTTGAACCACTCAACTTCGGATGCGCAGGCCCTTGGGGGTGCGGGCGAAGCCGGCGGCGGCGAGAGCGCCGGCCAGGGGAGAGGTGAGGGCGGGGGCACCGTCGACCTTCTCGATGGTGAGGCCCCCGATCCTGGGCGCGGCGCCGGCGAGCGCCGTCAGGGCGGCTTCCGGAGCGTCGGTGAAGGTCAGCAGCGTGCGGCCGCCGCGCTCGACGAAGAGCGCCAGCGCACCGTCGACCAGGACGACGACGGCGCCGGCCTTGCGGCCGGGGCGCGCCCCCTCGTCGCCGCGGTCGGGCCAGGGGAGGGCGGCGCCGTACGGGTTGGCCGGGTCGGTGGCGGCGAGGACCCGCGCGGAGGTCTCGCCCCGCTGCTCGGCCCGCTCGAGCGCGGACGCCGCGTCCCGCAGGGCGTCGACGGTGCCGCCCCGCGCGAACTGGGCGGCACCGAGACGCTCGATGAAGTAGCCGCGGCGTGCCTTGCCGGACTCCTCGAACGCGGCGAGGGTGCGGTACACGCGGGCGAAGCCGCCTTCGACGTGCTCGGCCATCACCGCGCCGCGGGTGACCACGCCGTACCGTTCCAGCAACTGCTCGGCGATGGCCGCGGACTGTTCAGTGGCGCTCGCCTCGGCCGGCGCGGGCGGTAGGGACCACCGTCCGGCGACCATGGGCGGCGCCTGATCGACCGCCACCCGGTAGCGCGCCCGCGGCGTCCTCCGCGCCGTGCGGTGCGCCGTGGCCCGGCGGCCGCCGGCGAGGCGCGCCCGGACCGGCGCGAAGGTGTCGCCCGTGAGCCGGCCCGCCCAGACCAGGTCCCACAGCGCGTCCGGCGTGGCGCCGGTGAGCTGCCGGTAGAAGTAGGCGCCGCCGCCGCGGACCGCGTCCTCGATCGCCTCGTGCGGGGCGGTGGTGTCGAGGGGCGCGGGCGGGGGCAGGGTCAGCGGGGCGAGGTCGGCGGGGTGGAAGGCGATCCAGCCGTCCTGGGCGCCGATCGCGCCGTGCCCCGTCCAGACCACCTCGCCGGTGCCGGTGAGCTCGTCGAGCATCGCCGGCGAGTAGTCCGTGACGCGCTGCGGCAGCACGAGCGACTCCCACGCGGAGGCGGGGATCGGGACGCCGGCGAGCTGGTCGATGACCGCGGCGACGCCGTCGATGCCGCGCAGCGGCGCCGTGAGGTGGTGCCAGCCGGCGAGGAACTCGGCGTACGCGCGCTCGGGCACCGGCTCCACGTCCTGCCGGAGCCGGGCGAGGCTGCGCTGGCGGATGCGGCGCAGTACCTCGGCGTCGCAGAACTGCGGGATGCCGTCGCCGGGGCCGGACTCCTCCGGGACGAAGCGGCCCTCGATCACCCGCCGCGCCGCGACGAGGTCGCCGAGCGGACGCTGCACCACCGCGACGCCCAGCCCGTACCGCGCCGCGACCTCGGCGGCGGTGAACGGGCCGTGCCGGCGGGCGTACCGCGCGACCAGGTCGCCCACCGGGTCCGGCACGGCATCGGTGAAGGCCGACGCGATGCCAGGCTGCAGTGGGACGCCCAGGCCGTCGCGCAGTCGCGCCGCGTCCTCGACGGCCGCGATCCAGCCGTCGCCGTACTCGAAGACCCGGCCCGCGGCGAGGAGCTCGTCGACCGCGCCGGGGGCAGCGTCGGACCGCCCGGCGATCTCTGCGCGCGTGAGCGGGCCCAGCTCGCGGATCAGGTCCGCCACCTGCTCCGTCGTGCGGGCGCGGTAGCCGGCCGCCGTGCGCTGCAGCTGGGCCGCGATCTCCGCCAGGATCTCGGCGTCCAGCAGCTCGGTCAGCTCGACCCGGCCCAGCAGCTGGGAGAGCACCGCCGGGTCCAGGCTGAGCACCGCCGCGCGCCGCTCGGCCAGCGGCGCATCGCCCTCGTACATGAACGCGCCGACGTAGCTGAACAGCAGCGACGCGGCGAAGGGCGAGGGCGCGACCGTCTCCACCTCCGCGAGCCGGACGGTGCGCGCGTCGAGCGCGCGGTGCACCGCGATGAGTTCCGGCACGTCGTAGACGTCCTGCAGGCACTCGCGGACGGCCTCGAGCACGATGGGGAACTGCGGGTAGCCGCGCGCCACCTCGAGCAGCTGGCTGGCCCGCTGCCGCTGTTGCCACAGCGGCGCCCGCTTGCCGGGGTCGCGGCGCGGCAGCAGCAGGGCGCGGGCCGCGCACTCGCGGAACCGGGAGGCGAACAGCGCGCTCGACCCCACGGCATCGGTGACCAGCGCGTCGATCTCGTCCGGCTCGAAGCGGAAGAGCTCGGCGCCCGGCGGGGTGTCGTCGGTGTCCGGCAGCCGGACGAGGATCCCGTCGTCCGTGGCGGTGACGGCGCCGGACAGGCCCAGTTCCGCGTTCAGGCGCGCGCCGATCGCGAGCGCCCACGGCGCGTGCACCTTCATCCCGAGCGGGGAGTGCAGCGCCACCCGCCAGTCGCCGAGTTCGTCGCGGAAGCGCTCCACGACGAGGGTGCGGTCGGTCGGGAGGACGCCCGTCGCCTGCTGCTGCTCGTCGAGGAGGGCGATCAGGTTGTCGGTGGCCCACTCGCCGAGGCCCACCTGCCCAGCCCGCGCGCGCTGTTCCTGGGCGGGCAGCGCCGTGAACTCGCGGGTGAACCGGCCGATGGCGCGGCCCAGCTCGGCCGGGCGACCGACCGTGTCGCCGATCCAGAAGGGCAGCCGCCCGGGCTTGCCGAACGCGGGGGAGACCAGCACGCGATCGTGCGTGATCTCCTCGATCTTCCAGCTGGTGGCGCCGAGCGCGAAGACATCGCCCACGCGGGACTCGTAGACCATCTCCTCGTCGAGCTCGCCCACGCGGGAGGCCTTCTCGCCGATCATGAACACGCCGAACAGGCCGCGGTCGGGGATGGCGCCGCCGGACGTGACCGCGAGCCGGCCCGCGCCGGGCCGCCCCGTCAGCGTGCCGGCGTCGCGGTCCCACACCACGCGCGGCCGCAGCTCCCCGAAATCCTCGGCGGGATAGCGGCCCGAGATCAGGTCCAGCACCGCCTCGTACGCCGAGTCCGGCAGCGCGGCGTACGGATGTGCTCGCCGCACCAGGGCCAGCCACTCGTGCACGTCGAGCACGTCCATGGCCGCGGCGGCGATGGTCTGCTGGGCCAGCACGTCGAGCGGGTTGCGCGGCACGACGAGCTTCTCGATCGCGCCCTCGCGCATCCGCTGGACGGTGACGGTGCTGTGCAGCAGGTCCGTGCGGTGCTTGGGGAAGAAGACGCCGCGGCTGGGCTCGCCGACCTGGTGCCCGGCGCGGCCCACGCGCTGCAGTCCCGCGGCCACCGACGGCGGGGCCTCGACCTGGATCACCAGATCGACCGCGCCCATGTCGATCCCGAGCTCCAGGCTGGAGGTGGCGACCACGCAGCGCAGCCGGCCCGATTTCAGATCGTCCTCGATGAGCGCCCGCTGCTCCTTGCTCACCGAGCCGTGGTGCGCCCGCGCGAGCACCGCCTCCGCGCCGTGCGTCTGCCCGCTGCCGAGCACGAGCGCCGGTGAGCCGCCGGCGACGGCCGGGTTGGGCGGACCGGCATGCACTCCGGCGGCCAGCTCGTTGATCCGGGCCGTGAGTCGCTCGGCCAGCCGGCGGGAATTGGCGAAGACGATGGTGGAGCGATGCCGCTCGATCAGCTCCACGATGGCCGACTCCACGTGCGGCCACAGCGAGCCCTGCTGCACCGGCTCATCGGGATCGTCCGAGATCACGTCCAGCTCCGTCATGTCCGGGACGGGCACCGTGACGCTGAGTTCGAACTCCTTCTGCGAGGGCGGGCGCACCACCGTCGCGGGGCGCGGCCCGCCCAGGAAGGCCGCGACCTCCTGCGCCGGCTCGACGGTGGCCGACAGCCCGATCCGCTGCGCCGGCCGCTCCAGCAGCGCGTCGAGCCGCTCCAGGGACAGCGCGAGGTGGGTGCCGCGCTTGGTACCCGCGACGGCGTGCACCTCGTCGACGATCACGGTGTGCACCTGCGCCAGCGACTCGCGGGCCTGCGAGGTGAGCATGAGGAAGAGCGATTCCGGCGTGGTGATGAGGATGTCCGGCGGGGTGCGGACCAGTTGCCGCCGCTGCTGGGCGGGCGTGTCGCCCGAGCGCACCCCGACGGTGACCGCCGGCGCCGGCTCGCCCCGCCGCTCCCGGACGCGCGAGATGCCGGCGAGCGGGGCGCGCAGGTTGCGTTCCACGTCGACCGCGAGCGCCTTGAGCGGCGAGATGTAGAGCACCGACGTGCCCCGGGCATCGTCGTCCGGGGGCCGCGCGGCGAGCCGATCGAGCGCCCAGAGGAAGGCCGACAGCGTTTTGCCGGAGCCGGTGGGCGCCACCACCAGCGTGTTGTTCCCCGCCGCGATCGAGCGCCACGCGCCGGACTGCGCCGCGGTGGGCGCGGCGAAGGATTCGGTGAACCACTCGGCGGTGGCGGGCGTGAACGCCCGGAGGGCGTCCGGCATGGCTTCATCATGGCCCAGGGCACTGACAGGTGCGGCGACGCGGACGCCGGACCACGACACACCTGTGGTTGTTGTTGCCTGTGTGATTGTTGTGATTCATGATGTTCTGCAGGTACGGACCTAAGGAGCTCCTATGACCACGTACGTCTCGTCGAACAGTCACCGTCGCGCCTGGTTCCGGGGCGTCGTCGCCGCGGCGGCCCTCGCCGTGGGTATCAGCGGCGCCGTGACCGCCGTCGCCAGGGCCGACCAGAAGGTCGGGGCTTACCTGGTCAAGGGTCAGATCGAGGTCTCCTACTTCGCCACCGGCGGGGTCCCGACCTGGGGTGTGCCGCTCATCCCGGAGTCGAACGCCGGTCGCGGCGGGAAGTTCCAGACCTTCAAGAACCAGGCGTCGTTCTACTGGCACCCCGCGGCCGACGGGGGCAATGCGCACCAGGTCGGCGGCGCGATCCGGGCGAAGTGGGGCGAGAATCGGTGGGAGAACGGCCCGCTCGGCTACCCCATTACCGACGAGGTGCACGCGCGCGGCCCGTTCAACGCCGTCACCGGCGCGATGAACGCCTTCCAGGGCGGCGTCATCTACTGGTCGCCCGCCAGCGGCGCGTGGCCGGTGTGGGGCGAGATCCTCGTCAAGTGGAGCGCCGAGAAGCGCGAGTCCGGCAAGTACGGCTACCCGACGGGGCCGGAGATCCGCTCCGCGAGCGGCACCTTCTCGCAGACCTTCCAGCGCGGGGTCATCACCTGGCCCTGACGGGGCGGGGCCGGCGGCCATTCCATCTGGACGGTCTGGACAGTCTGGATGGAACGGCGGTACCGTGCGGTATGAGGGAGTGGCAGGTCCAGGAGGCCAAGCAGCGACTCAGTGAGCTGCTGCGCGCCGTCGGGACGGGGGAGCCTCAGGTGATCACCCGGCACGGCGATCCCATCGCCGTGGTCGTGGACATCGAGGACTTCCGCGCTACACACGGTGGGGAGCGGAAGCCGTCCTTCCGGGAGTTCCTCCTGTCCGCGCCGAAGGTCGACGACTTGGAGATTCCCGAGCGGACGGTGGAACCGGATCGCACGGAGAGGCTGTTCGAGGAGTGAACCGGTTCCTCTTCGACACCAACGTCATCTCCGAGCTGGTCAAGACCAGACCGAATGTCGCGCTCCTGGAGTGGATGAGCGGCGCCGCCGAGGCCGACTACATCAGCGCGCTCACGGTCGGCGAACTGCGGAAGGGCGAGCGGAAGCTGGCGCGGAGGGAGCCCGTGCGCGCCCGGCGCATCGCGGAGTGGATCGACGAGGTCGAGATCCAGTACGGTGCGCGCATCCTCGACGTGGACGTCGCCGTCGCGCAGCGCTGGGGCGAGATCTCCGCGGCCGGGCGGACGCTGCCGATCGTGGACTCACTCATCGCCGCGACGGCGATCGCGCACGATCTCACCCTGGTGACTCGGAACACGCTTGACTTCGAGGGGGTGGGCGTCCGCACGCTGAACCCGTTCGGCTGACGGCGCGCAAGCCGTCAGTCGCTGAGACCCGTGGCCTTGCGGAGGTGACTGACGCCCGGCAGCTTGTTCACGCCGCGCTGGACGTCGCTCAACCGGTTCGTGACGTCGACCAGCGGGGGGAGCACCGCGTCGAGGGTGTTGAGCGCGGGGTCGGCGACGGCGGTGAGCCGTTCGACGCGGTCGATCACGTTGTTGGCCCGCTCGATCATGTCCGCCATCGCGAGCATCACCTTCGGCAGCTCGGCGATCAGCTCGATGGTGTCCGGCGGGACGGTACTGAGCTTGCCGACACTCGTCACGGTGCGGCCGGTGTTGTTCATCGCCTTGCCGGCGGCCGCGCGCACCGAGTCGACGAGGTCGTTGACCGATTCGCTGATGCTGGGTGGGCCCTTCGGGGGCTCCGGCTTTCTCGCCATGCCACGATCATGGCGCGTCCGGCGCCCCGGCACGGGGATTTCGCTACAGCGACGCGCCGAACCGCTCCACCGCGGCGCGGGCGGTGCGCAGGCCCTCGCTGTCCGCGCCGTCGACGGTGACCTCACCGGACGGCAACAGCGTCACCTCGCCGATCGACTCGCCGGTCGTGTTGACCCGGACGGCCCAGGTGTAGGCCTCGTCGGCCAGCCAGGCGTCGGGGCGCAGTTCCGTGAGGTACCACGCCCCGACGTTCAGGCCGATCGGGTCCATGTACGAGATTCCGGGAGGCTCAGGCCTCGTCGGACTTGATCTCCAGCAGGACGGTGCCCTGCGTGACGGCGGTGCCGGGCTCGACGGCCAGGCCGGTGACGACGCCGTCCTTGTGCGCGGCCACGGGGTTCTCCATCTTCATGGCCTCGAGGACCACGACGAGGTCGCCCGCGCTGACCTGCTGGCCGTCCTCGACGGCCACCTTGACGACGGTGCCCTGCATGGGCGCGGTCACGGAATCGCCGGTCGCGGCGACGCCGGCGCCGCGGTCGCGGGTGCGCGGCTTCGGCTTGCGACGGATCACGCCGGCGCCGCCGGCCGCGCCGCCACCGCCGAGCGAGAGCTCGCCGGGCAGGGAGACCTCGACGCGGCGGCCGTCGACGACCACGACCACGTTCTGGCGGGGGAGCGCGTCGTCCTCCTCGATGGCCTGGCCACCGGTGTACGGCTCGATCGGGTTCTCCCAATCGGTCTCGATCCACTTGGTGTAGACCTCGAAGCCGTTCTCATCCCCGACGAACGCGGGGTTCTCCACGATGTGCCGGTGGAACGGGATGACCGTGGCGAGGCCCTCGACCTGGAACTCGGCCAGCGCGCGGCGCGAGCGCTCCAGCGCCTGCTGACGGTTCTCGCCGGTCACGATGAGCTTGGCGAGCATCGAGTCGAACTGGCCGCCGATGACGTCGCCCTGGTCCACGCCGGAGTCGACGCGCACGCCGGGGCCGGCGGGCTCGCGGTAGACGCTGATCGGGCCGGGGGCGGGCAGGAAGCCGCGGCCGGCGTCCTCGCCGTTGATGCGGAACTCGAAGCTGTGGCCGCGGGGAGTGGGATCCTCCGTGATCTCCAGCTCCTTGCCCTCGGCGATGCGGAACTGCTGGCGCACGAGGTCGATGCCCGCGGTCTCCTCGGTGACCGGGTGCTCGACCTGCAGGCGGGTGTTGACCTCGAGGAAGCTGACCAGGCCGTCGGCGGCGACGAGGAACTCGACGGTGCCGGCGCCGTAGTAGCCCGCCTCGCGACAGATGCGCTTGGCCGACTCGTGGATGGCGGTGCGCTGCTCGTCGGTGAGGAAGGGGGCGGGCGCCTCCTCGACCAGCTTCTGGAAACGCCGCTGCAGCGAGCAGTCGCGGGTGCCGGCGACGACGACGTTGCCGTGCTGGTCGGCGATGACCTGCGCCTCGACGTGGCGGGCCTTGTCCAGGTAGCGCTCGACGAAGCACTCACCGCGGCCGAACGCGGCCGTGGCCTCGCGGGTGGCGGACTCGAACAGCTCGGGGATCTCCTCGATGGTGTACGCGACCTTCATACCGCGGCCGCCGCCGCCGAACGCGGCCTTGATGGCGACGGGTACGCCGTACTCCTTCGCGAAGGCGACGACCTCGTCGGCGTCCTTCACCGGGTCCTTGGTCCCGGGCGCCATCGGGGCGTTCGCGCGCTCGGCGATGTGCCGGGCGGTGACCTTGTCACCCAGGTCGCGGATGGAGGCCGGCGACGGGCCGATCCAGGTCAGGCCCGCGTCGATGACGGCCTGCGCGAAGTCGGCGTTCTCGGACAGGAAGCCGTAGCCGGGGTGGATCGCGTCGGCGCCGGACTTGCGTGCGGCGTCGAGGATCTTGTCGAAGACCAGGTAGGACTCGGCCGAGGTCTGCCCACCCAGGGCGAAGGCCTCGTCGGCGAGGCGCACGAACTTGGCCTCGGCGTCCGGCTCCGCGTACACGGCGACGCTGGTCAGGCCGGCGTCCCGGGCGGCGCGGATGACGCGGACGGCGATCTCACCGCGGTTGGCGATGAGTACCTTCTCGATCTTCTTGTCAGCGTGGGCTGCCACTCAAGTCTCCTCGTTCCGTATCGGCGCGCGCGGGCACCGCGCCGCCATCGTTGTCCCGTCGGGCTCAACCTCCTGACGAGTGTATGCCTAGTCACTGGTCGCCCTGCCGACAGTCCCTGCTCGGTCGGGTCAGTCGCGCGGAACCGTCGCATCGCCTATTTCGGTCACCATCGACCGGAGCGCGCCGAGATACAGGGTCACGCTCCGGCGCGCGGTCTCGAAGCCCGGGAACCGGGCCGCGACGTGCAGGCCGGACGGTGTGCGCAGCAGCCACAGGTAGACGTCGTCGATCGAGTAGTCGCGCGAGCGGAGCGCGCCCGCGCCCCCGAGGTCGTTGACGTCCGAACCGGGGGCGGAGCGGGTGTCCATGAAGGACACCACGAACTTCGGCGGCGGAGCCGCCCGTCGCGGCAGGGGCGGGGCGCCGTCCGCATCGGGCTCGGCGGCGAGGATCTCGCCGATCCGCAGGTACGGCAGGGTGCTGCCGACCTTCGAGGGCTTCCACGCCGCTTGGGCGCGCTGCGCCAGCTCACCGAAGGTGCGGCCGCCCGTGGTGTCGATCCGGAACGGGGCGATGCCGACGAACCAGCCCAGCGCCGCGATCCACTGTTCGGCGTCGCGGGTGTGCCGGGTGACCGCGCACCGGAAGACGGGCCCGAAGCCCAGGTCGGTGTTGATCTTCGCCATGCACGCCAGCACGCCCGTCACCAGGGAGGCGCCGGATTCGGAGCAGACGCGGGCGAAGTTGTTGGCCCGGTCGTCGTCGAGCAGGTGGAAGTTGAGCGCGCCCTGCGGGAGCCGGGGCACGCCGTCGGCGTCGGCGCTCAGCGCCGCCCGGGTCTCGTCGGCGAGCTGCTTGGCGCTGAGCGGGAGCAGCGGCATGGGGAAGGGATCGGGGCGAAAGTCCGTCTCACTCAGGTACTCGTCCCACATCCGGGCCGCGGGGTGATTCGCGTCCGCGCGGTCGGCGGACTGCCGGTCGGTGTCCGAGTAGTTCACGTAGCTGCCGGTGGGCAGGAGGCGGGCGGGTTCGCCGCCGGTGGCCTCCCGGTAGAGCTCGCGCAGCTCGTAGGGGCTCAGGATCAGGGAGTAGCCGTCGAGCAGGGAGTGGTCCGCGGCGAAGAACAGGGTGAAGGAGTCCTCCCGGGAGACCGTGGAGAACATGTAGGCGGGCCAGGTCAGGGGCGCGGTGGACCGGTCGAACTCGCCGAGCAGCTGCTCGGCGAGGGGGCCGGTGGAGCGGTAGGTGCCCACGGTCCTGATCCGCAGGTCGACGGTGTCGGTCTGCGCGCTGCGCCGGCGCGGCCGGTCCTCGTCATCGAGGAAGACGTGGGTGCGGAGCACCTCGTGCCGGTCGATCCAGGTGCGCAGCGCGGACCGCAGCCCGGGGATGGACAGCGGCTCGTCGAACTCGACGCCGAGGCCGAGCCAGGACTCGCGGCCGCCGTCGATGTGGCGGCGCCGCAGGATCGCCTGCGCGCCCCGCAGGTGCGCCTCGTGCACGTGCGACGTGGCGCGGGGGTCGTCGCGCCAACGGGCGGCGGGGCCGGTGGTGGGGATCCAGTTGCGCAGTTCACCCGGGCGCAGGGGGTACGCGTCCAGCTCGGTGAATTGCATGGCGGTGCTCGCTCGGCGGACCGGTGCTAGCCGGCGAGCCGGCGCTTGATGCGGGTGAGCATCGCCGACATGCCGCGCAGCCGCAGCGGGCTGACCACCGAGTCGAGCCCGAGGGCGTGGTGGAAGTCGTCGGGGACGGCGGCGATGGCCGCGGCGGACTGTCCGTCGAGGCCCTGCGCGAGGATCGATGCGAAGCCGCGGGTGGTGGGCGCCTCCGGCGGCGCGCTGAAGTACAGCCGGACGGCCTCCGGGTCCGAGGCGTCGACGTCGAGGAACAGCGGCGACTGGCACTCGGGGACGGGTTCCATCGCCGCCGCGGTCAGGTGCTCCGGGAGCTCGGGGAGTTCGCGGGAGAACTCCAGCAGGAGCTCGAGCCGGTCCGCTTCGCCGACCCCGGCGAAGTCGTCGACGATCTCCGCGAGCGGCGCGGGGAGGCCGCTCATGCCGAGACGGAGGCCGGCGCCGCGCCCGGCTCCGTACCGCGCACGATGGGCGCCCGGACGGTGTTGCCCCACTCGGTCCAGGAACCGTCGTAGTTCTTGACGTCCTCGAAGCCCAGGAGATGGGTCAGGACGAACCAGGTGTGGCTCGACCGTTCGCCGATCCGGCAGTACGCCGTGACCGGCGCCTTCGGATCGAGCCCGCCGTACACCTCGAGCAGGTCCGCGTGGGGGAGGAAGCGCCCGTCCTGGCGCGCGGCCTTCGCCCACGGGATCGACACCGCGGTGGGGATGTGGCCGCCGCGCAGGGCGCCCTCCTCCGGGTAGTCGGGCATGTGGGTGCGCTCGCCGGTGTACTCCTGCGGCGAGCGCACGTCGACGAGGGCGCGGCGGCCGAGATCCGCTCGGACCTCGGCGGCGAAGGCGCGGATCGCCTCGTCGTTCCGCTCGACCACCGGGTAGTCGCTGCGCGGGTACTCGGGCTGCTCGAGCGAGACGTCGCGCGCATCGCTGATCCACTTGTCCCGGCCACCGTCGAGCAGGCGCACGTCCGGGTGACCGAACAGCGTGAACACCCACAGGGCGTACGCGGCCCACCAGTTCGACTTGTCGCCGTAGATCACCACGGTGTCGTCGCGGCTGATGCCCTTGCTGCGCATGAGCTCCGCGAACTGCTCGCCGGTGATGTAGTCGCGGGTCACGGGGTCGTTGAGGTGCAGGTGCCAGTCGACCTTCTGCGCCGTCGGGATGTGCCCGATGTCGTAGAGGAGCACGTCCTCGTCGGACTCGATCACCTTGAGACCGGGGACACCGAGGTGCCCGCTCAGCCAATCGGCGGTGACGAGGCGCTCGGGGTGTGCGTAGTCCTGGAGTTCCGCGCTCGGATCGGTCTCGATAGCCACGACCGCCAGCCTAGCCCCCGGACCGTCCGGACGCGCCGCCGCGACCCGTCGAGGCGTCCGTCCCCGACCGCTCAGCGCGCCACGTAATCGTGGGCCGCCCGCTCGACGATGCCGGGCAGGCCGGCGCCGGCGGCGAGATTGGTGGCCGCGAACAGCGAGACCTCGTGCTGCGTCCCGGTCCAGCCCACGTAGAGGTACGGCGGCCGGTCCGCGACGATCCGGCCCGGCAGGGCCGACCACGCCAGCCGGAACCACGTGCGGTCGGCGGGGGTGCCGTCGGGCGCGCCGACGGGCGCGGGCAGCGCCCCGACGCCGGCGCAGGTGGTCACGGGGTGCCGAGGGTCGGGCGGTGCGTCGATCAGCGCGGCCAGCGTCCGGCGCGGGAGCAGCGTGATCAGCGGACCGAAGGCGTCGTAGCGGCCGGCGTCGGGGAGTGCGCCCAGCGCGCCCTTCACGTCGGCGCGCAACGCGACGGCCCCCTCGGGCCCGGCGGCGGGATTGACGAGGAGCTCCGCGTCGATGATCGCGTTGCCGCGCAGGTCGCCCTCCTCGCGCCGGTTCACGGACAGTCCCAACACGGCCTGCCCGTCGGGCCGCACCCAGCCGAGCTCCGCTGCGATGATCGCGGTGCTGCGGAACAGCAGCGTGGACTCGGTACCGCCGAGCGCCTCGGCGCGGGCGGCGAGCGCCGGTCGGTCGAGGTGCGAGACCGTCCACCGATCGGGCCCGACGGGGTGCTCGCGGGCCTCGCCGCTGTGCTCGAGGCGTCCCCGGGCCAGGCGGGCCGCCGCGGCCGCGGCGCGGGCGGCGGCGGGCAGTCCGCGCGCCGTGAGGGCGGCGTCGCGCAGGGCGGCGCGGACGGGCGATGCCGCCTCCCGCGGGTAGGGCAGGTCGCGCGAGACGCCCAGGACGGCTTCGGCGACGGCGGTCGCGGCCCCCACCCCGTCGGCGAGGACGTGCGAGACGACGAGCGTGACCGCGGAGCCACCGTCGGTCAGCGGCAGCACCGCGAGGTGCCAGCCCGGGCCGGACCAGGGGTCGATGGGCGCGGCGGCGCGCTCGTCGAGCCAGGCGTCGACGGCCTCGCGCGGGCGGGGCACGGCTTCGACCGCGATCCGCGGCGCGGCGGTGGACGCCACCCAGCGGTCGCGGCCGAAGGGGAGCGGCGAGTGTGCGACCCGGCGGCCGAGGAGCCCCGTCGTCAACGCCGAGCGGAACCGTTCGAGGCCCGCCAGGTCGACGCCCTCGTCGTAGGTCCACACCACCTGGATCAGGGCGTTGCGGCCCGTGGCCCGGGTGCCCGACGCCGCGCCCTGGTCGACGAAGGCGAGCAGCTCGTCCGTCATACGGCGACCCCCGCGCCGACCAGGCTCGCCTCGATCCGGTCCCGGATCCGGCGGACGGCCTCGGGCGACAGGGTGCCCGGGGCGTGCCGCAACTCGATCGAGAGGCGACCGTCGAAGGTGCACGCGTGGTGGTGCAGGCCGACCAGCGGGGCCAGGGCCTCGGGCGGGGCGCTGCGCACGACCGCGCGGATCCGCTCGATGTCGACCTCGGAGCTGGTGTAGAAGTCCTCCGCGGTCACCCCGTCCGGGGTCGACGGTGCCGGGATCGCCCCGATGTTGCTCAGCCGCACGGGAACCCCGCCCGTGATGGGGACGGTCTCGGCGCCCGTCAGCGCGGCCACGACGGTGCCGTCGGCGAGGTCCGAGCGCAGGCGCTCGAGCACGGCCCGGCCGATCTCCTCCGGCGTCGCATCGCCCCGTACGGCCAGCGGCACCGTCGACGAGCCGGCGAAGTTGGTGACGGCGGTGGCCGGGACCGGCGGTACCGCTCGCGCCCGCAGGTCGACGGGGCTGAAGACGGCCATCGGGACGGCCTCGTCGCCGGGCCGCGCGTGCTCTGCGCGTTCCGCCGCGACGATGATGCCCGCGAGAAGGCCGTGCAGGCTCAGGCCCGCCTCCTTGGCGCGGCGGCGGAGCGCGTCGGTCGCGTCGGCGTCGAGGCGGATCCGGTCGAAGGCGAAGTCGGCCGTGTCGACGTCCTCCGCGGTGGGCGTGCGCGCGGCGGACTCCACCCGGACCGCGGCGTGCTCGGGCGGCGTCCCCGCCCCGCCCAGTCGGTCCACGAAGTCGGTGGGCGCGGCGGGCGGGTCGGCGGGCGCGGTGGTCTCGGCGCCCGAGTAGAGCTCCCAGAGGCGGAGGTTGAGGAACAGGGCGTGCGCCCCGTCGGCGATCGCGTGGCTCACGCCGAGCGTGACCCGGTGCAGGTCGCCGTCCGAGACGAGCTGCACCGCCGCGACGGCGTTGTCCACGTCGATTCCGAGGCGGACGTCGCCGGGCTCGAACGGGCGCAGCTCGACGGCGATCCCGGCGGCGGCGGCCGTCGGCGGCGCATCGGGGGTGACGAGGTCGAAGCCGTAGGCGTGCTGCTCGATGCGGCCCGCGAGCACCGGGTACTCGCGACGGAGCGCGCCGAAGGCGCCGGCGAGACGGTCGGCGTCGACGGGGCCGCGGACCACGAAACCGCCGCTGGAGACCGTCCCGGTGAGGACGTAGGGAACCTCGAGCGGGGTGAGGGAACGTCGGGGCATCTCATACCTCCAGTCCGGCGAGCGAGACCACCGTGGCGGTGTCGAAGTCGACGGTGTCGGGCGCCACGAGCGGCGGCACGGTGCGTACCTCCACGCCGTCGTCCGCGGCCGGCGGCGCGACGGTGCGCACGTCCACGCCGTCGTCCTCGGCGATCGACTCGATGATCGTGGCGGCGCGCCGCGCCGGGATGTCGCCCAGGTCGATCAGGGAGGAGATGCGCTGGGCGCGGCGGCGGGTGGCCGGATCGAGGAGCAGGTCGAACGCCGCATGCAGGCGGTCGACGGTGACGCTGCGCATCGGCAGGCAGGCGCCGACGCCGAGGTCGGTGACCCGGGCGCCCCAGAAGGGCTGGTCGGCGAGGACCGGGCAGATCAGCGTGGGCAGCCCGGCACGCAGCGAGGCGGCCGTGGTGCCCGCGCCGCCGTGGTGCACCGCCGCGGCGCAGTGCGGCAGCACGTCGGCGTGCACGACCTCGTCGACGACGCGGATGTGCTCGCCCAGGTCGGCGCCGCGCAGGTCGCTCCACCCGGCGACGATGAGGCCCCGTCGGCCGCGCTCGGCGCACACCTGCGCGAAGGTCCGGGCGAGGGCGTCCGGGTCGGCGACCCGCATGCTCCCGAAGCCCCAGTAGATGGGCGCGTCCCCGGCTGCCAGCCAGGCCATGAGGTCGGCGTCGGTGCGTTCGCGCTCGCCCTCGCGCTGCCAGGCGTCGGCGGGCACCTCGAGGAAGCCGAGCATGGGGCGGGTCCGGCTGAACTCGGGCACCAGGTCCGGCGTGAGCGCGGGGTCGTAGAGCTGCAGGTCGACGATCTCGTTGGCATCGCGGTTCTTCGCCCGCCGCGAGCGGTAGGGCGCCTCGCCCACCGACATCCGGTGGAAGTTCACGGCCGCCCGCACGTGCGTCCAGGTGAACGAGTCGCCCAGCGCCCAGGTGGCGCGCTTGACCATGCGCGGCGAGCGGGAGAGCACACCGCTGGTGATCCCCGCGGGCGTGTACTGGGTCATCGGGTACGCGCTGTTGACGGTGCCGGGGAAGAACCGGTAGCTGATGATCGTCGCACCGGTGCGCCGGGTGATCGGCAGGGCGAAGTCGACGGCGTCGGAGTGGGTCAGCACCACGTCGGCGTCCCGGCAGACGGTCTCCGTCTCGCGGGAGATGGTGGCGATGTTGCGCAGCAGCCAGCGCCCGTACGCGCGCATCCGCTCGACGGGGCGATGGATCACGTCGCGGTAGTCGTCGTCGTAGTCCGGCACGAAGTCGTTGAGCCGGTGCGCGTCCAGGCCCGCCGACCGGATGAGCCGCACGAGCGGATCGCCCATGGCCGCGATGGTGACGTCGTGCCCGCGGGCGCGCAGCGCGAGCCCGATCGCGATCGTCGGCTGGACGTCGCCACGGCTGCCCATGGCGAGGATGCAGACCTTCATGTCAGTGGGTCCTTTCGACGGTCGGGTGGAAGTCGGGTCGCGTGGGCCGGGCCGGCACCGGGGCGGCCGGGTCGACGGTGCCGGACGGGTCGCCGAGGGCCGCCCGCACCGGCCGCAGGAGCAGCAGCGTCAGCGGGAGCACGGGCACGGCGACCAGCAGCGGGATCAGCTGGCAGGAGAGCACCGCGTAGTCGATCGGCAGGGTCAGCGCCGCGGTCATCGAGGCGGTGGTGCTGAGCACGACGGCGACCAGCCACAGCGGGTCGACCGCTCCGAGGGCGCGGCTGCAGCCGCGCTCGCCGCGGACCCGCAGGTTCCACCGGTGCGCGCGGGCCGTGTCGCCGCGCACCACCAGCCGCATCACGAGCGTCGCGACGGCCGGGCGCCGCAGCACCAGTCCGGCGGCGATCGCGACCGCCATGAGCGCGCCGATGGCCGTTTCCACCAGCAGGATCACGCGCGGGCTGCCGGAGATCGCGGCCGCGGTGATCGACGCGCCGAGCAGCGTGAGCGTGAACAGTTCGAGCGGATCGACGGAGCGCCGCACCGCCGAGCGGACGAGGATCCGCGCCGCCACCAAGGAGGTACCTGTCACCAGCGCGATGAGCTGGCCGGTGCCCACCAGGTAGCGCAGCGAGAAGTACACGCCCAGCTGGATGGCGATGTCGATGAGCAGCGCCACCGGCGGCGCGGGCGGCGACTGCGTGTCGGCGAGCGGGGCCGTCATGCGGCGGTGCCGATCGTGATCAGCCCGTGCACCCCGGCGACGATGCGGTCGAGGAGCCGCCGGCGGACCGCGTCGTCGACGGTTCCCGGCAGCGCCCGCAGTTCCACCGAGAGGCGGTCGCCGAAGGCCGAGACGAGGTAGCTCGTGCCGAGCGGCGACTGAGGGACGCTCCCGCCCGCGGCCGCGGCGTACTCGCGGATCCCGGCGGCGCTCCGCACGATCTGCGCGTGGAAGTCGAGGACCTCCAGCCCCGCGGGCGTGACCGGTGCCGGCACCTCGCCGAGGTTGCTGATCAGCACGGGCGGGCCGTGGCGCCGGGTCCGCGGGTCCGGCATCGGGCTGACGGAGGTCCGCAGGACGGTCCCGTCGCGCACGTCGGACCGGATGCGGTCGGCGACGGTGCGCGCGATCTCCTCGACCGGGCCGTCGCCGACGGCCACGTAGGAGAAGCCGCACAGCGCGGTCACCGAGCGCAGCGGGATGGGCGGGTCCACCCGGCCGCGGAAGTCGACCGGGGTGAGCAGCGCGACCCGCGCCCCCGCGGCGCATTCGGCGAGCTCCGCCCGGGCGATCAGCGCGCTGACCAGGGCGTGGGACGAGACGCCGTGGGCGCGGGCGGAGGCGGCGAGCGCCGCGGTCTCGTGCGCGCCGAACCGCACGCGCAGGACGTCGTCGACGTCGGGGCCGGGCTCGTCGGGGAACCGGTCCGGGATCGCGCCGTGCCAGACCGTGCCGGCCAGCCGCTCCTCGTAGTCGAGCTCCTCCGCCGTGTGGCCCCGGGCCGCCATCACCAGGTGCGGTTCGGCGGGGAAGTCGCGGGCGCGCCGGACGATCGGCGTCGCGCCGCTCGCCAGGGCGGTGTACAGCTCGAACAGCCGGCCCGCGATCGCGAGGATGCCGGAGCCGTCGGTGGCGGCGTGGCTGACCCACAGGGTGAGGCGGTAGCGCTCGCCGGTCCCGGTGAGCACGAGGGCCGCGAGCTGCTCCGAGCCGACGAACCACGGCGGCGTCTGCTCGTACCCCGACCAGGGGGTCGGGTTCTCCCGGAACCCGATCGCCGCGGCCACGGCGGGGTCGCCGGGCGCAAAGTGCGGCCGGCCCTTGACCTGCACGATGCGCGCCTCGAGCACGGGGTACTCCTCGAGCAGGGCGCTGAAGGCGGAGCGCAGGGCCGTGCGGTCGACGGTCCCGCGCAGCTCGTAGGACGTGCCGATCACCTCGCGTGAGGTGGGACGCACGAAGGAGGCCTCGGAGAAGGTGAGGGGGCGGTGGTTCTGCATGAGCTCTCCTGGGGTGACGGTCGGCGGTCAGGCCGCGGCGCGGCGGGCGGCGGCGTGGACGAGGGTGTCGATCCGGTCGGTCACCGCGGTGCGGGCGGCCACGGTGGCGGTGCCGCCGAGGGTGATCGCGTCGATTCCGAGGCGCCCGCGGAAGGTCCAGACCTGGTGGATCGTGGCCGACGGTGCCGCCCGGCGCGGCCCGGCCGGCACGTGCAGCGCCGCCGAGTCCATGGACACGATCGGGCGCAGATCCTCCGCGACCAGGTCGTCGGGCAGCGTGACGTCGATCGGTCCGAGGTGGCTGAGGACCACCGGGGGCTCGGGCATCTCGGTCGACGCGGCGGCGAGCGCGAGGGCGGCGAGTGCGCGGCCGCTCCGGATGTCGCGGCGGACCGTCCGGGAGAGCTCCTCGCCCACCGCGGCGGGCTCGGTGGCGGCGCTGAGGTCGGGGGCGGAGTACGAGGCACCCACGAAGTTGGTGACCTCTGTGGCGTCGAGTTGCGGCCGCACCCGGCGGCGCAGGTCGACGAGGGTCATGGCGCCGATCCGGACGGGAGCGGCGGGATCCTCGTCGAGGAATCCGCTCCGCTCGCCGGCGAGCAGGATCCCGGAGAGCAGGGCGCTCACCCCGATCCCTTCGCTCGCGGCGAGGAGCTGCGCCGTGGTCTCGGCGGAGAAGCGCAGGGAGGTGGTCTCGGGGAGCACCGCCCCGTCGGCCGGGTCGTCCGCCGTGGCGTCCGTCGTGGCGGAGGAGAGGACCGGCGCGCTGCCGTACCACCGCGCACCGTCGAGCCGGGCGCGGCCGGTGCTGACCTTCGGAACGTCGAGGGTGGCGAGGACCCGCTGGGCGGAGCCGGGGAACGGGTGCGGCGCGCGGACGTCCGTCGCGCCGGTGCGGATCAGGGCCGTGTAGTGCGACCAGAGCCGGTCGAGCAGTGCGAGCAGGTGCGTCCCGTCGGCGAGCGCGTGGTTGACGGCGAGGGCGACGCGGTGCCGGTCGCCGATGGAGGTCGTGTGCAGGCGGGCGAGGGCCCGCGCGGGGTCGACGAGCGGAGCCTGCGCGCCGGAGGTGATCGGGGCGCCGCCGCAGGAGGCGGCCGGGGAGGCGAAGGCGTAGCCGTCGCCGGCGGGCGCGACCGTCGCGTCGAGCGCGGGATGCTCGATGCGCAGGGCGGTGAAGGCGTCGGCGAGGGCGTCGTGATCGAGCGGGCCGCGCACGGTCAGCTCGAAGGCGCACGTGGTGGGGTGCGGACCCACGAACCCGATCTCGGACGAGGCGAGGGGACGAAGCGTCGTGGTCATGGCAATGAAGCTAAGACGGCGTTCATTCCTTTTGCGAGGCAAACGAGTGGTGTCGCTCGTCACGCGCGCGGACCCTTGACCAGGGGTGTTAACGAACCGGTCGCGGGTCCGTTTCGGTGTTCGCCCAGCTCGGACGGTGTACGGGAGGGATGTCTGCGACGACGTGCCGGAGCTGCGGAAACGTACCGCTCTCCCGGCGTTAACGCGATGATTACATGATCTGCAACAGAAATCCTGTGAGGTCCACCACGTCCGCGATGGTGAAGGTCAGGCCCGGCCGGGCCGCAGCTGACGGAACATCTGGAACTGCGACCGGGCGCTATCCGATCCACACGATGCTGAAAATGATCAGTAGCTCGGCCTCGTCATCGATCAGGAAAGACAGCATGCCGTGGACTCCGAATTGCGCGTCTCGGTACTCGGGCTGCCCCGTGGGACGAGTCGGCCAGGAGTCCCACGGAGCGTTGACGAGTTCCGCCACACGTGCGACGAAGGCATCGTGCGCGAGGTCGTTAGTGCTCACGAGGGCGTGATACTGCGTGAGCGCAGGATCGATCATCCTGGGCTGATAGCTCAACGCCGGGCTTCCCACCCCGGAATGGGGTGCAGATTCTTCGCATCCGTCGCCCGCGCAGCTGCTGCGGCGGCCTCGAAACCGGGTGCCGAGTACGCGACAGCGCGAAGCCGCCATCGGTGGAGCACGGCGCGTAGCTCCGCCCATTGTCCGAGGTCACCGCGGGCGGAGTCGAGCGCTGCACGGTACTCGGCCAGGAACTGGCGATGCCATGGGCTTGGCAGCACCGCCAGGATCTGCGATGGATCATCGGGTTCCGGCTCAACCCAGGGTTCCGCGGTCATCAGCGCTCCTCCTGTTGCGGGCAGCAGGCACTGTCAACGAGTGTACCGGGAGCGTAATGCGGAAACCCTGACGTTTCTTCGCGCCCTCCGCCGGCTCGTCTCACCAGAGGTCGGTGACGCTGACGCCGAGCTCGGCGAGCAGCGCGCGGGTCAGCGGGAGCGAGATGCCGATCACCGAGCTCGGATCGCCGTCCACGCCCTCGAGGAACCAGCCGCCGAGACCGTCGAGGGTGAAGCCGCCGGCCACCTGCAGGGGTTCGCCCGTCGCGACGTAGGCGTCGATCTCGGCGTCCGACGGCGCGCCGAAGCGCAGCGTCGTGGAGCGGGTCCCGGATGCCTCGCCGGCGACGGCACCGTCGGCCAGGAGGACAGCGCAGTGCCCCGTGAGGAGGCGCCCGGTGCGGCCGCGCATCGCGCGCCAGCGGGCGGCCGCGATCTCGGGGGTGTGCGGCTTGCCGACGAGGTCCCCGTCGATCGAGAGCATCGAATCGCATCCGATGACGACGGCGCGTCCGGGCACCGGGCCGTCGGTGAGGATCCGTCCGACCACGTCGTGCGCCTTGGCGCGGGCCAGCGCGGCGACGGCGTCCTCGTGCGCGACGTCCGGCCCGAGATCGGCGAGGATCGCGTCCTCGTCGACCTGGGAGACCGAGACGAGCGGGGAGGTGCCGGCGGCGCGCAGCACGCTCAGCCGCGCCGGCGAGGCCGACGCGAGCACGAGGCGGACGGACGAGGTCAAGAGCCCTTCGTCCAGAACAGCGGCGTCTGGCTGGTGAAGGCGTTGGGACCGTTGAAGTACTGCGGCCGCATCCGGTCGCGGTTGTCGCCCCAGAGCGACTTCGGGCCGGCCGGGCCGGCCTGCGGCGAGGAACTCGTGGCCGCGGCGAGAACCGCGACCACGGCTGCGACGTCCGCGTCCGAGGGATTGCCCTTCTCGAACCGGATCGCCGCACGCAGCTTCTCGACGTCCGCGGCGTTCGGGGTGACGGGCTCCACGGCCTTCTCGTCCGCGCTCACAGCGGGATGTTCCCGTGCTTCTTGGGCAGGGTGGCGACCACCTTGCGCTCGAGCATGTTCAGCGCCGTGACGATCTGGCCGCGGGTGTGCGACGGCGGGATCACCGCGTCGACGTAGCCGCGCTCGGCCGCCACGTACGGGTTGACCAGCGTGTCCTCGTACTCCTGCTGCAGCTTCAGGCGCAGGGCGTCGACGTCCTCGCCCTTCTCGGCGGCCTCCGCGAGCTCCTTGCGGTAGACGAAGCCGACCGCGCCGCTCGCGCCCATCACCGCGAACTGGGCGGTGGGCCACGCGAGGTTGATATCGGCGCCCATGTCCTTGCTGCCCATCACGCAGTACGCGCCGCCGTAGGCCTTGCGGGTGACGACGGTGATCTTCGGGACCGTGGCCTCGCCGTAGGCGTAGAGCAGCTTCGCGCCGCGGCGGATGATGCCGTCGTACTCCTGGCCCGTGCCGGGCAGGAAGCCGGGCACGTCGACCAGGGTGACGATCGGGATGTTGAAGGCGTCGCAGAAGCGCACGAAGCGGGCGGCCTTCTCCGAGGCGTCGATGTCGAGGCAGCCGGCCAGCTGGGTGGGCTGGTTGGCGACGATGCCGACGCTGCGGCCGTCGATGCGGCCGAAGCCGACGATGATGTTCATCGCGCGCTGCGGCTGGATCTCGAGGAACTCGTCGTCGTCGAGCAGCCGGCGGATGACCTCGTGCATGTCGTAGGGCTGGTTCGGCGAGTCCGGGATCAGCGTGTCCAGCTCGCGGTCCTCGTCGTTGATCGAGTCCTCGATGGAGCCCGTGAGCGGGTCCGTCGGGACGAAGCGCGGGGCCTCGGCGCGGTTGTTCGAGGGCAGGTAGGTGAGCAGCTCGCGGACGTAGTCCAGCGCGTCCTGCTCGCCGGAGGCGACGTAGTGCGCCGTGCCCGACTTGGTCATGTGGGTCTGGGCGCCGCCCAGTTCCTCCTTGGTGACCTCCTCGCCGGTCACGGACTTGATGACGTCCGGGCCGGTGATGAACATCTGGCTCTCGTGGTCCACCATCACCACGAAGTCGGTCAGGGCGGGGGAGTAGACGTGCCCGCCCGCAGCGGCGCCCATCACCACGGAGATCTGCGGGATGACGCCCGAGGCCTGCGTGTTGCGGAAGAAGATCTGCGAGTACAGGGCGAGCGAGACCACGCCCTCCTGGATGCGGGCACCCGCACCGTCGATGATGCCGACCAGCGGGCGGCCGGTCTTGGTGGCCAGGTCCATGACCTTGACGATCTTCTCGCCGTAGACCTCGCCGAGTGAGCCGCCGAAGACGGTGGAGTCCTGGCTGAAGACGCACACCTCGCGGCCGTCGATGGTGCCGTAGCCCGCCACCACGCCGTCGCCCACGGGACGGCGCGCCGCCATGCCGAAGTTGGTGGAGCGGTGCTGCGCCAGCTTGTCCAGCTCCACGAAGGAGCCCTCGTCGAGCAGCGCCAGCACGCGCTCGCGCGCCGTCAGGCGGCCCTTCTCGTGCACCTTGTCGATCGCCGCCTGCCCCATCGGGGCCATCGCCTCGGCGTCCTTCGCGCGGAAGGCCGCCAGCTTGCCGGCGGTGGTGTGAATGCTGGGCGCGGCGTCAGCGGGGTTGCCGGCGCCGGAGGCGCCGTCGGTGGTGGAGGCACTCGTCATAGGACCGACTCTAACCAATAGAGTCGGTTCCGAACCGCACTGCCCATAGAAGGAGGACGTCGTGGTGCTCCCCGATCAGGCGGCGATCGCCGCAGCCGTGCGCGGCACGCGCTGGCATCAGGTGTCGGTGGTGCCCACCACCGGCTCGACGAACGCCGACCTCGCCGACGGCGTCCGCCGGGGCGACGAGCCCGGTCGCGTCCTCATCGCCGACGTCCAGACCGCCGGCCGCGGCCGGCACCTGCGTCCGTGGTCCGCGCCGGCCGGGACCCAGCTGTCCATCTCGGTGACGGTGGCCGTGCCCGCCGCCGCGGCGCCGCGCGCGGGTTGGCTCTCGCTGGTGACGGGCGTGGCCGCGGTGGCCGCCGTGCGGGAGGTGACGGGCCTGTCCGCCGGGCTCAAGTGGCCCAACGACGTCCTGCTCGAGGCCGAGCCCGGGGGGCGCGGCGGTAAGACGGCCGGCATCCTCTCCGAGCTCGCCACGAGCCCCGACGGTGCGCTCGTCGCGGTGATCGGTACGGGCCTGAACACCACGCTCGCCGCGGCCGACGTGCCCGTCGAGACCGCGACCTCGCTCCAGCTGGCCGGCGCTCGCGAGCCCGACCGCACCGCGCTGGCCGTCGCCTACCTGCGGCATCTCGACGCGGGCCTCGCGGCCTGGGCCGACGACCCCGTCGCGGCGCGCGCCGAGTACCTGGCCGCCTGCGTCACCGTCGGGCAGCGGGTCCGGGTGGAGCTCCCGGCCGACGAGATCCTGCTCGGGACGGCCGTCGACGTCGACGTCGAGGGGCGGATCGTCGTCGAGGACGAGGCGGGTGCCCGGCACGTCCTCTCCGCCGGCGACGTGACGCATCTGCGTCCGGCCTGATCGTGGGCTTTCCCGCGAAGGCGCTCATCGACGACGAGCGCGTCCTGCTGCACACCAGGCCGCACGCCACCCGGATGATCGTGCCGGTGCTGGTGCTGTTCGCCGCGTGCGCGGCCGGGGGCGTCGCGCTGGGGCTGCTCAGCCGCGCGAAGCTCGACGGTGCGCTGCCGGACTGGCTGCTGCTCGCGATCGTCGTGGTGTGGGGCGGCGTCATCGGCTGGTGGACGCTGCGGCCCTGGGCGGTCTGGCGCGCGACCCACCTCGTGGTCACCGACCTGCGGATCATGTTCCGCTCCGGCATCGTGCGCCGCCGCGGCATCGACATCCCACTGCGCCGGATCAACTCCGTGCAGTACCACCAGCGGCTCGTCGACCGGATGCTGCGCAGCGGCGTGCTGACCGTCGAGTCCGCCGGCGAGGATCCGCTCGACTTCCCGGACGTGCCGCGCATCGCCGCGACGCACGCGCTCCTGGTCGACGCGCTCGACGACGCGGACGCCGCGGGGCCGGCGGAGTATCCTCGGCGGTCATGACACCCAAGGTGCTCCTGGCCGAGGACGACGAGGCGATCGCATCGCCGCTGGCGCGCGCGCTGACGCGCGAGGGCTACGACGTGGACGTGGCGGGCACCGGGACCGATGCCCTGCAACGTGCGCTCGACGAGGAGTACGCCCTGCTCATCCTCGACCTGGGGCTCCCCGAGCTGGACGGGCTCGAGGTGTGCCGTGAGGTCCGCGCCGCGCGGCCGGACATGGGCGTGCTCATGCTCACCGCCCGGACCGACGAGATGGACTTCGTGGTGGGCCTCGACGCGGGCGCCGACGACTACGTCGGCAAGCCCTTCCGCATGTTCGAGCTCATGGCCCGGACCCGTGCCCTCCTGCGGCGCAGCGCCCCCGCGCACGACGCGCCCGAGGTCGTCGAGGCCGGCGGGATCCGCCTCGACGCGACCGCGCGCCGGGTCACCGTCGACCGTGCCGACATCGCGCTCGCCAACAAGGAGTTCGAGCTGCTGCGGTTCCTGATGGAGCACGCGGGGCGGTTGCTCACCCGCGAGGAGATCCTGGCCGAGGTCTGGGGCGACTCCGACCTGCGCGGCTCGAAGACCCTGGACATGCACATCTCCTGGCTGCGTCGGAAGATCGGCGACGACACCGGCCCGCAGCGCCGGATCGTCACCGTGCGCGGCGTGGGTTTCCGGTTCGACGCGGAGTGACGCGCGGCTCCGGTCGCGCGATGGGATGACCGAGCCCGTCATGCGGGCCGTCGCCGCCGCGGTGGGGCAGGGATCAACGGGGCTCGGGCTCGCGGGGGATGCTCGGTTCCGGGGGAGCGTCGAGGTCGGCGGCGGGGAGGAAGATCGCGAACGTGGTGGGCTTGCGGCTCTGCAGTTGTAGACGGCCACCGTCGCCCTCGACGAAGGCGCGGGCCAGCGCGAGGCCGACCCCGGTCCCGTCGCCCGCCGAGTAGCCGCGCAGGAAGATGCGCTGCGCGTCACCGTCGGAGATGCTCGAGCCCTCGTCGGCGACGGTGACGAGCACGGTGTGCGCGCCGACCGAGCCGAGGGTGATCGTGACCTCGCCGCGGCCGTGTGTGAGGGCGTTGTCGATGAGGACGGCGGTCGCCTCGCGGAGGCGGGCGGGCGTCGCGCGTGCCGGGAGCGGACCGTCGGGGCCGGGCTCGACGGTGAGCCTGCGGCCCGCGCGCTCGAACGCCGGGGCGAGGTCGGTGATGAGCGGGGCGAGCTCGGCGCGCACGTCCACGCCGCCGACGGTGTACTTCTCGGTGCGGGAGGCCTTCACCATGTCGCTGACCGCGGAGGTGAGCCGGTCGACCTGGTCGAGTGCGGCCCGGGCCTCCGAGACCACCTCGGGATCGGGGTGCAGGGTCAGCTCGTCGAGGCGGATGTGCACGGCCGTGAGGCGGCTGCGCAGCTGGTGGGAGACGTCGCCGACGATCTGCCGTTCCCGCTGCAGCCGGTCGGCGATCTCGACGGTCGCGGCGTCGAGCACGTCCAGCACCCGGTCGAGCTCCTCGATGCCGTGCCGGTGCGGATCGGGCCGGAAGTCGCCGTTCGCAAGGCGCTGCGCGCGGTCGGCCATCTCCTGCACCGGATCGGCGACGCGGCTCGCGGTGACCGCCGCGACCACGACGCCCGCGGTGAGCGAGAGCATCATCACGATGAACTCGATGGTCAGCGCGCGGTACTGGTCGTCGCGCACCACGGAGTAGTCCTGCTCGATGCGCAGCACACCGGCGTCCCCGAGTGACGTTCCCTCGACCATCGCGTGCTCGAACGGCCCGCCGCCCACCGCGAGCTCGCGCGGCGCGCCGCTCCGGTCCGAGTAGGTCAGGACCAGCCGGCCGTCCGCGGGGACCAGCAGCACGAGCGCGTCGTTCGGCGGCTCGTCGGTGACGCCCGTGCGCTGCTCCTGGGCGAGGATCTCCGACGAGGCCCGCTGCAGGCGGTGCTGCAGGTCGGAACGCGCCGTGTCGTCGAGCCAGCGCCACGTGTAGAACATGAGCGGCAGGCCCAGGAAGAGGCCGGTGACCGCGACCACCGCGATGGTGGAGCGGAGGATGCGGAACCGCACGCCGCGGGCGGTGTCAGCGCTCGCCGGCGGAGGTGGGATCGCCGGCGGCGGGGATCGACTCCTGCTCCGGGGCGTCCCGCAGATCCTCCGGGAAGGCCCAGCGCCGGAGCGCCCAGAACCGGAAGGCCATCTGCAGCAGGTTGCCCACGATGTAGTTGAGCACGAAGTCGACGATGATCAGCGTGGTCGTCGAGTCGACGTCACGCAGGTGGAAGAAGTTGTTCGCGACGAAGATGGGCGCGGCCATGATGAGCACGCCGATGCCCGAGATGGCGAAGAACAGCAGTGCCTCGTGGTGCTTCTGGCGGCCGCCGCGGTGCTTGAAGCTCCACTCGCTGTTGAGGATGTACGACAGGATCACGGCGCAGACGCCGGAGAAGACCTTGGCGACGGTCGGCTTGTCGTGGAGCACGGTGAGCACGAGGCCGTAGAAGATGGCGAGGTCGAAGACCGCCGTCGTGCTGCCGACGACCGCGAACTTGATCAGCTCATGGTGCTGCATGACGAGTCCGCGAAGCGGTGCCGGGGTGCGATCCAGTATCGCCTCGATGAATGCCACGTGAGTCACTCTAACGGAACCGTGAATCGTACCGCGGGGTGTGTGACGTGGTCGGTACCGGGGCGGTGCGGTGTGCCGGGCGCTCTCGCACTGTCGTGGACCTGCGATTATGGACGGGTGAGTGATGTTCAACCGCGCCGGTCCCGGCCCGTCGTGGCCATGGTCGGCGGAGGCCAGCTGGCCCGCATGACCCATCAGGCCGCGATCGCGCTGGGCCAGTCTCTGCGCGTCCTCGCGGCCTCGCCCGACGAGCCCGCGCCCCAGGTGTGCGCCGACGTCGTCCTCGGCGACCACGACCGGATCGAGGACCTGCGCCGCGCCGCCACCGGCGCGCACGCGCTGACCTTCGACCACGAGGGCGTCCCCACCGAGCACCTCTTCGCGCTGCAGGCCGAGGGCGTCACCGTCAACCCGCCGCCGCAGGCGCTGCTGTACGCGCAGGACAAGCTGGCGATGCGGCACCGTCTGGCCGAGCTCGGAGCGCCCGTGCCGGGCTTCGCCGAGATCTCCTCGCCGGACGACGTGCGCGCCTTCTGGGAGCGGTTCGACGGTGCCGTCGTGCTCAAGGCCGTCCGGGGCGGGTACGACGGCCGCGGCGTGTGGCTGCCGGAGACGCTCGCCGAGGCGCTCGAGGTCGCGGAGGCGCAGCTCGCGGCCGGGGTGCAGTTGCTCGCCGAGCAGCGGGTCGAGCTGGCCCGCGAGCTGTCGGCGATGGTCGCGCGCTCGCCCTTCGGGCAGGGCGCCACCTGGCCGGTCGTGGAGACCGTGCAGCGGAACGGCCAGTGCGCCGTGGTCCTGGCCCCCGCGCCGAACCTCACCGACGAGGAGGCCTCCTTCGCCGAGTCGCTGGCGCTGCGCCTGGCGAACGAGCTGGGCGTCGTCGGCGTGATGGCAGTCGAGCTGTTCCAGACCCCGTCGGGCGAGATGCTGGTCAACGAGCTGGCCATGCGCCCCCACAACTCGGGTCACTGGTCCATGAACGGCTGCGTGACCAGCCAGTTCGAGCAGCACCTGCGGGCCGTCCTCGACTACCCCCTCGGCGATACCGCCGCGACCGCGCCGCTGACCGTCATGGCGAACGTGCTCGGCGCACCGTCGGAGCCCGAGATGAGCGTCGACGAGCGGCTGCACCACCTGATGGCCCGGATGCCCGAGGCGCACGTGCACATGTACGGCAAGGAGGGGCGGCCCGACCGCAAGGTGGGGCACGTCAACCTCGTCGGCGCCCCGGAGGGCGACCGGAACGACCCCGACTACGTGGCGGAGCTGCGGGAGCGGGCGGAACGCGCGGCGCACTGGATGGCGACCGCGCAGTGGACCGATGGATGGAGTGAGCATGGGTGACGGACCCCGCGTCGGATTGATCATGGGCAGCGACTCGGACTGGCCGACGATGGAGGCCGCCGCCCAGGCGCTCGCCGAGTTCGGCATCCGGTTCGAGGTGGGTGTCGTCTCGGCGCACCGCACCCCGCAGCGGATGCTGGACTACGCGAAGGGCGCCGCCGACCGCGGCGTCGAGGTGATCATCGCGGGCGCGGGCGGCGCCGCGCACCTGCCGGGCATGGTCGCCTCCGCGACCCCGCTGCCGGTGATCGGCGTGCCCGTCCCGCTCAAGCACCTGGACGGCATGGACTCGCTGCTCTCGATCGTGCAGATGCCCGCCGGGATCCCCGTGGCGACGGTGTCCGTGGGCGGCGCCCGCAACGCGGGCCTGCTGGCCGTGCGGATCCTCGGCACCGCCGACCCCGCACTGCGCGCGAAGATGGCGGCGTTCCAGGCGGACCTGGAGAAGATGGTCCTCGACAAGGACGAGGCACTGCGCCGCAAGCTCCTCGAGGGCTGATCGCGACGACCGCGCGGTGCGCAAGCGACCGTGCACCGGGCCGGTGTTGTTCCCGAGGACAACGGCGGCGGCGAATATTGGTTATGTGCGACTAACTGACCGCCGGCGCGGCATGGATAGAATCAGCGCGGACCAAACACGTAGACGCTGATGGAGGCCCCATGGCTGGCAACCCCGACTTCGACCTGTTCCAGCTCCCCGAGGAGCACGAGGAACTGCGCGCCGCCATCCGGGCGCTCGCCGAGCGCGACATCGCGCCGCACGCCAAGGACGTCGACGAGAAGGAGCGGTTCCCGCAGGAGGCGCTCGACGCGCTGGTCGCCAGCGGGTTCAACGCCATCCACGTCCCGGAGGAGTACGGCGGCCAGGGCGCCGATTCGGTCGCCACCTGCATCGTCATCGAGGAGGTGGCCCGCGTCTGCGGCAGCTCCTCGCTGATCCCGGCCGTGAACAAGCTCGGCACCATGGGCCTGATCCTCAACGGCTCCGAGGAGCTCAAGCAGCTCGTGCTGCCCTCGCTCGCCGACGGCGAGGCCATGGCCTCCTACGCCCTCTCCGAGCGCGAGGCGGGCTCGGACGCCGCGGCGATGCGCACCCGCGCCCGCAAGGAGGGCGACGAGTGGGTGATCAACGGCTCCAAGTGCTGGATCACCAACGGCGGTAAGTCCACCTGGTACACCGTCATGGCCGTCACCGACCCCGACAGGGGCGCCCACGGCATCAGCGCGTTCATGGTGCACAAGGACGACCCGGGCTTCTCCGTGACGGGCTACGAGCACAAGCTCGGCATCAAGGGCAGCCCCACCGCGGAGCTGGCCTTCGAGGAGTGCCGCGTTCCCGCGATGCGCATGATCGGCGAGGAGGGCACCGGCTTCAAGACGGCGCTGCAGACCCTCGACCACACCCGCCCGACCATCGGCGCGCAGGCCGTCGGCCTCGCGCAGGGCGCGCTGGACGTCGCGATCGACTACATCAAGGAGCGCAAGCAGTTCGGCAAGTCCATCGCCGAGTTCCAGGGCGTGCAGTTCATGGTCGCCGATATGGCGATGCGCCTCGAGGCCGCCCGCCTGATGGTCTACACCGCCGCCGCCCGCGCCGAGCGCGGCGAGCAGAACCTGGGCTTCATCAGCTCCGCGTCGAAGTGCTTCGCCTCCGACGTCGCGATGGACGTCACCACCGACGCCGTGCAGCTGCTCGGCGGCGCCGGCTTCACCCGCGACTTCCCGGTGGAGCGCATGATGCGCGACGCCAAGATCACCCAGATCTACGAGGGCACCAACCAGGTCCAGCGCCTGGTCATGAGCCGCCAGCTGCTGCGCTGATCGCAGCCGCGACGCCGAGGTCCCGCCCGCGTCCCGGCCCGCACCCGCGGGTCAGGCGACGCGGGCGGTCGCCTTTTCGGTCCCGAACTTGTCCATGAGCTTCGCGGGGTCCGGGTGCGAGACGTGGATCACCGACGCAGGGGCGGCCAGGGGCGCCAGCAGGCCGTCGTAGAGATCGTCGACGGTGCGCCACTCCCGCGTCGAGAGCACCCGGTCGCCGGGGGCGTAGCCCGCCGAGGCGGACAGCGCCGTCGAGCGGGCGAGCACGATGTCCACGTCGTCGCCCGCGAGGGCGGTGCCGGCACCGCCCGGCGTGAAGGCGTCGGGATGCACGCGGACCTCGGTGGTGTAGTCGTCGATGCCCGGCGGCAGGTCGGGCACGGCCAGGCCGAAGGCGTCGAGGCCCACGGCGAGCAGCTCGTCAGCCCCCAGATCCGAGGCCTCGTCGAGGCGGTCGGGCGCGCAGAAGGTGACCGCGCCGGGCTCGCCGAAGCGGACCTCGCACCCTGCCCACCACGCGCCGAACAGGATTCCGGCGGTCTGCCAGTGCGCCGGCAGCAGCACCCCGACGGGGTCGCCAGGGCCGAGGCCGTACTGGTCGCGCAGCAGGTTGCCGCACTTGGCGGCCCAATTGCCGAGTGTGATCGCGGAGAGGCCCATGCGGGCGCCGCCTCGATTCGGCCCGCTCGCTTCGCTCCCGGCGCCGTAGGCATCGTCGTACCAGGTGAACCGGGGTGCGGCCCCGTCGGCCTGGATGATCGGCACGAGCAGCCGGTCGGTCACCGTCAGTCCACGCACGGCACGCCTCCATCCTGCTGGGCGGTGAAGCCCGGGCGGTTGAGCAGCGAGCTGATCCGCGCCGCTTCGCTGGGATCGAGGGCCTCGGTCATGCCCGGTGCGAGCGAGGTGGTCGTCGCCGCCGAGTCGGCGCCGCCCGAGCCGCCCGACGTGCCGGGACCGCTGTAGCCGTCCCGGAGCAGCACCTTGACGTGCCCGGACTGCACCGCGCTGCTGGTGACCACGGGGAGGCCGCCGAGCAGCGCCGCCACGGCCTTCGCGCCCTGGTCGTTGGCCGAGTTCGCCAGCACGGCGCTCCTCGTGCTGGACGCGGAGTCCGACGACGAAGCGTTGCCGGTCGAGCCCTGCCCGAAGCCCTTGCCGCCGAGGAAGTTCGACACGCTGCTCGCGAGGCCCGTCGTGGAGCCCGCGTTGACCACGTCGACGGTGTACGACGAGCGGTTCACCGAGGGCACCGACGGGGCGGACGTCGTGGTGGGCTTCGGCTTCGTCTCGCCCGGCTTGTCGCCGAGCAGGCCCGCGACGTACGCCTGGACCTGCTTCGGGTCGACGACCACGACCGACTGCTGGCCGTCGTCGCTCCAGCCGTCGTCGCGCACCACGGGGATCGTCGAGAACTTGATGTTGCCCGCAGAGAGGTTGCTGAGCTGCTTGGCGAACTCGAGCACGTTCCAGTCCGCGTCGAGCGTGACCGAGCTGGTCAGGGCGTTCTGCAGCTGGCTGAGTTTGCTCGGGCTGGTGAGCGTGCCCGTGGACATGATCTTGCTGGCCAGCGAGGCCATGAAGACCTGCTGCCGGGTGACGCGGTCCAGGTCGCCGCGGGGGAGGCCGTGCCGCTGCCGGACGAAGCTCAGGGCCGCCGGCCCCTTGAGGGTCTGCTTGCCCGCCCGGAAGCGGGCGCCGGAGTACGGATCGTTGACCGGCTTCTTCAAGCAGACCTCGACGCCGCCCACGGCGTCGGTGAGCCGGGAGAAGCCGACGAGGCCGATCTCGGCGTACCGGTCGACGGAGACGCCGGTCAGGTTCGCGACCGTCTCGATGAGCGCCTTGCGGCCCTCGGCGTTGCCCTTGGCCACGGCGGTCTTCTCGTCGTCGCCCTTCGCGATGGCCTGGTCGCGGACCACGTTGGCCGCGCCGGCGAAGGCGGAGTTGATCTTGCCCTTGCCCTGGTCGGGGATCGCGACGTAGGCATCGCGCGGGATCGAGATCGCGGTCGCCGACTTCCCGTTGTTCGGGATGCGGATGAGGATGATCGTGTCGGTGTTGAGCGTCCCGTCGTCGACGCCGGCGTTGAGCCGGGCCAGCTCCTGCTTGGAGAGCGGGTTGCCCTTCGCATCGGTCCGCGAGTCCGTGCCCACGAGCAGGATGTCGGTCGCGCCGTCGGGCTTGTTGGCCAGCCCGGGGATGCGTTCGATGTCGTCCGAGAACTGCGCGACCATGAACCAGCCCACGCCGGTCGCGACCAGAACCATCGCGGTGACCAGCGCGATCAGGGCCTTACCGCTGCGCTGCAGCCGCTCGCGGGTGTCGACCGGCAGGTCGGCGGCGGTGGGGACGGACCGGGCGTGCGCCGCGATCGCGCTGTCGGCCTCGTTCTCCGCGCGGACGGTGCGCCGCTCCGGCGCCGTGCGTCCGGCTTCCGCGGCGCCGGCGCGCGCGGCGTCGGCACTCCGGGAATGGCGTGCGCCGCGGCGGCTGGGGCTGTCGGACACCCACCACTCCTCAACGTCGGGAGCGGACCGTCTGCTTCGGCCCGCATGGTCACATCTCCATAACGGTACCGACTCGCGCTGTGAACTCGCACAAACACCGCCGTGGCGTACCGTGCGCGGTGTGGACCTGGTGATCACCGGCGTGGCCGGGCAAGTGGGGTCGGCGCTGGTGACGGCGGCTGCGGCGCGGGGGTTGGCGGTGCGCGCGGTCGGCCGCGGGGAACTCGACGTGACTTCGCCACAGTCGGTCGCGGACCTGCCCGCCGGGCCGTCGACGGTGCTGATCAACTGCGCCGCGCACACCGCCGTCGACGCCGCGGAGGGCGAACCGGCGGCCGCGGCGGCCCTCAACACCACCGCGCCCGCGCTGCTCGCGGAGCGGTGCGCCGCCACCGGCGCGCGGCTGGTGCACCTGTCCACCGACTACGTCTTCGGGGTGCCGGGCCGCCCGCCGCGGCCGTGGGAACCGGGCGACCCGACGGCACCGTCGAGCGTCTACGGCCGGACCAAGCTCGCCGGGGAGCGCGCCGCGACGGCCGCGGACCCGCGCACCGTCGTGGTCCGGACCGCCTGGGTGTACACGGGACGCGCGCCCGGCCCGGACGGTAGCGCCGCCTGGGCGCGGGACTTCGTCGGAACGATGGGGCGGCTCGCCGACGACGGCGCCGCGCCGCGGGTCGTCGACGACCAGACGGGCTCGCCGACATACGCCCCGGACCTCGCGTCGGGCCTGCTCGACCTCGCCGCGCTCCTGGCCGCCGAGCCGGGGCGGCCCGGCGCGGTCCTGCACGCGGCCGGAGCGGGCACCGCCACCTGGTTCGAAGTGGCCCGCGGCGTCTTCGAGCGACTCGGGGCGGACCCCGCCCGGGTGACGCCGTGCCGCACCGTCGACTTCCCCCGGCCCGCGCCCCGCCCGGCGTACTCGGTCCTCTCCTCCGCGGCGTGGTCCGCGTGGGGGCTGCAGCCGCTTCCGGAGTGGCGGGACGCACTGGACCGGGCGCTGCGGCGGGCGGGCGGCACCGTCGGGCCGACCGACCGGTAACCTGGCCGCGTGCCCGGAACCGACTCCTCGCTGCCCACGATCGCCGTGGTCACCGTCACCTATTCGCCGGGCGAGCACCTCGAGAACTTCCTGACCAGTATCGACGGTGCCTATTCGGGCCCCGCGCCGCGCGTCCTGATGGCCGACAACGGCTCCGTCGACGGTGCGCCCGAGGCCGCCGATGCGGCCCACCCGGAGGCGGAGCTGCTGCGCACCGGCGCCAACCTCGGCTACGGCGGCGCCATCAACTACGCGGTCTCCCGCCTGGACCTGGACGCGACCGACTTCCTGCTGATCAGCAATCCCGACGTGGTCTTCGGCCCCGGCTCGATCGACGAGCTGATCGCCGCCGCCGCGCGACACTCCGATGCCGGGTCGCTGGGTCCCCTGATCCGCGACCCGGACGGCACCGTCTACCCCTCGGCGCGGACCGTGCCCAGCATGCGGTTCGGGATCGGGCACGCGCTGCTCGGCGCCGTCTGGAAGTCGAACCCGTGGACCCGCGCCTACCAGCAGTCGCAGGCCGAGATCGCCGAGCGGGAGGCCGGCTGGCTCAGCGGCTCCTGCCTGCTGGTGCGGCCGGAGGCCTTCGCGGCGATCGGCGGCTTCGACGACCGCTACTTCATGTACATGGAGGACGTGGACTTCGGCGACCGCCTGGCGCGCGCGGGCTGGCGCAACGTCTACGTCCCGACGGCGGAGATCGTGCACGCCAAGGGGCACGCGGCGGGGAAGGTGCCGGAGCTGATGCTCCCCGCGCACCACGCCTCCGCGTACCGGTTCTTCGCCGACCGGCATCCCGGTCCGGCCGCCGCGCCCCTGCGCGCGGCGATGAAGGTGGGACTGGCCGCGCGCTCGCGGATCAGTGTGCTCGCGGCGACGCGGCGACGAAAAGGGGAGAAATGACCTCGGTGGAACAGGACGCCGGTGTGGACCTCGGTGATGTCGAGGCCGTGATCCTGGTCGGCGGCAAGGGAACGCGTCTGCGCCCGCTCACCCTGTCGGCGCCCAAGCCGATGCTGCCGACCGCGGGCAAGCCCTTCCTCATCCATCTGCTCTCGCGGATCCGCGACGCCGGTATCCGCCGCGTGGTGCTGGGCACCTCGTTCAAGGCGGAGGTCTTCGAGGAGTACTTCGGCGACGGTTCCGAGCTGGGACTGGAGCTGTCGTACGTGGTCGAGGACGAGCCGCTCGGCACGGGCGGCGGCATCCGCAACGTGCTGCCCGCGCTGAAGGCGGAGAACGTGCTCGTCTTCAACGGCGACGTGCTCGGCGGGTCGGACATCCGCGCCGTCGTGCAGACGCACCGCGAGAAGGACGCCGACGTCACGATGCACCTCGTGCGCGTCCCCGATCCGCGCGCCTTCGGCTGCGTGCCGACGGACGGCGACGGGCGGGTCACGGCGTTCCTGGAGAAGACGCAGGACCCGCCGACCGACCAGATCAACGCCGGCTGCTACGTCTTCAAGCGCTCCGTCATCGAGGAGATCCCCACCGGGCGTGCGGTGTCCGTCGAGCGCGAGGTCTTTCCGAAGCTGCTCAACGACGGCCGGAAGCTCTACGGGCACGTCGACTACGGCTACTGGCGGGACATGGGCACGCCCGAGGACTTCGTGGCCGGCAGCTCGGACCTCGTGCGCGGCATCGCCCCGTCGGCCGCCCTCGACGGTGCCCGCGGCGAATGCCTGATCCACCCGGGCGCCTCGGTGGCGCCCGGCGCGCTGGTGATCGGCGGTTCCGTCATCGGGCGCGGCGCGGAGATCGGCGCCGGCGCGCGCCTCGACGGTGCCGTCGTCTTCGACGGAGTCCGGATCGAGGCGGGCGCGATCGTCGAGCGCTCGATCATCGGCTTCGGCGCGCACATCGGGCCGCGGGCCCGCATCCGCGAGGCCGTCATCGGCGACGGTGCCTCCGTCGGCGCCCGGTGCGAGCTGCTGCACGGCGCGCGGGTCTGGCCCGGGGTGGAGCTCCCCGACGGTGGCGTGCGGTTCTCGACGGACGTGTAGGGAACCATGGCCGAATACCTGCGGTACGTGGCGATCGGGGACTCGTTCACCGAGGGGGTCGGCGATCCGGACCCGACGGGGACGCACGAGTACCGGGGCTGGTCCGACCGGGTGGCCGAGGTGCTGGCCGCGCGGTCCGCGGATTTCGGGTACGCGAACCTGGCCATCCGCGGCAAGAAGATGGACCAGATCGTCGATGAGCAGCTCTCGCCGGCCCTGGAGCTGGCGCCTGACCTGGTGACCGTCTACGCGGGCGCCAACGACCTGATCCGGCCGTCGGTGGACGTAGACGCCGTGGTGGCCGCGTACGACACCATGCTGGCGCGGCTGGTGTCGTCGGGCGCCACCGTCGTCGTGTGGACCGCGGCCGATCCGCACGGCGGTGGGCTGTTCGGCGCGCTGCGCGGCCGGTTCGCCATCTACAACGAGCTGGTGCGGGAGATCGCCGCCGACCGCGGGCTGCTACTGCTCGACTACTGGCGGATGAAGGAGTACCGCGACCTGCGGATGTGGGAGTTCGACCGGATCCACATGTCCGAACCGGGGCACCTGCGGATGGCCGTCGCGGTGCTGGACCTGCTCGCGGTGCCGCATTCCCTGGAGGTTCCGGACCTGGGCCCCGAGCCGATGATCAGCCCCGCCGAGGACCGCGAGAACAAGCGCCGCTGGCGTCGCGAGTTCGCATACCCGTGGATCTCCCGGCGGGTGCGCGGCATCTCGTCGGGCGACGGCCTGCCGCCGAAGTACCCGACCCTGTCGCGCCCCGTCGGGATCGTCGCAGATGCCGACGCCGACGAAGTGGCGGGGCGGTAGTCCCGCAGCGTCTCCTGTCTGCGGAAAAAGTAAACCCGCCCCCAGAGGGGACGGGCGGTATGCCTTGATTATACCACGGGCGCGTGACTTTGACGATGAAGGAGGCATTGGGATCATCGGCGCCCTGCCCGTTCTTGACCATCACCGGCCACGACGGGTGCGTGAGTTCGGGGCGTCCGCGTTTCCCTTCGGTGGCGAGCGGTGCACAGGACGTTCGCGAGACATAGTTGCCGTACTCGATCACATCGACGGCGTCGGCAGCCACGAGTGCCCGGAGGTACACGTCCTGCTCGCGAGAGCCATCCGGATTATCTCGACCGCTCACTCGCGCAGTGCAATACACGATGTTCGAGATGAACGGGTCATTCCAGCCGGAGTGCGACGAGATGACGCGGTCGGCGAGCGATCGTAGGTTCAACCACTTCCAGCCGGTCGGGTCGTCGAGGCATTGGAACTTGCCCCGTAGTACAGATTGAACCCATCGACGTAAACCCCCACCCGCATGAAGGGGATCCTGACACGGCCACGACTCGAACTCGACCGATTCGGGCGAGACGGATATTCGAGACGGAGAGGGAGCGGCGGCGTGTGTCCGGCGTGTCGAGACATCCGCGACGTGGACGTCGGGGCGCAGTCCCGATAGATGCCAGGCGGACCGTCGGATAGCGTGACCGGAGTGGAGGTACCGGCCGGACTCGAGGCCCAGCGCAGGCTCGGACCGGAGTGGGCGAGGTGGCTGGACCGGCTGCCGCGACTGGCCGAGGAACTGTTCGGTGAGTGGCGGCTGGCACCGTCGGGCCCGGTGACGTACGGGTTCACGTCGCTGGTGGTCCCCGTCCGGGGCCCGGACGGCCGGGCCGTCCTCAAGATCGCCTTCGACGGTGCCGAGGAACTTGAGCACGAGCACCTCGCGCTGCAGTACTGGGGCGGCGACGGTGCCGTGCGCCTGTACCGCGCCGACCCCGCGCGGCGGGCGCTGCTGCTGGAGCAGCTCGGTGAGCGCGATCTGACGGGGGAGTGGGACCTGCACGCCTGCGAGATCGTGGCGGGGTTCTACGAGCGGTTGCACCGGCCGGCACCGGGGCGGCTGCGGCCGCTCACCGACTACCTGCGGAGGTGGCTCGATGCGCTGGAGGTGGACCGTCGGGAGGTGCCCGTGCCGCCGCGGTTGATCGATCAGTCGTTGGCCCGAGGCCGGGCGTTCGTGGAGGATCCGGCGTCGGTGGGGCGGATCGTCCACGGCGACCTGCACTACGAGAACGTGCTCTCCGCGGAGCGGGAGCCGTGGCTGGTGATCGACCCGCAGCCGATGTCGGGCGACCCGCACTACGAGGTGGCCCCGCTGCTGTGGAACCGGTGGGACGAGATGTCCGGCTACCTGCGCGAATCGATCCAGCGGCGGTTCTTCACCGTGGTCGAGGCGGCGGGGCTGGACGAGGACCGCGCCCGGGACTGGGTGATCGTGCGGATGGTCCTGAACGCGCACTGGGCCGTCGAGGACGCCCGCCGCCTGCACCGCCCGCTCGACGCCGACGAGCGGGACTGGATCACGCGCTGTGTCACGGTCGCGAAGGCGGTCCAGCGGTGAGTTGCGGCTCCGGGCGGGTGAGCGAGCGGTATCGTCCCGGCGCTGTGCAATCGTGACGTCGGGGCCAAGGCGCCGGCGGAACGGGAGGCGCTTACGCGTCCGGGACGAAGGCTTTCGCGGCGGCGACGAGGCCGCCGCCGAGGGGGAGGATCACGGGGAGGAGGTTCTCGTCGGCGGCGATGATGCGGGTGGCCTCGCGGGCGGCGAAGGCCTCGTCGTCGTACGCCTCCGGATCGGGGATGCGGTAGCCCGCGTCGCCCAGGTTCACCACGACCACGCCGCCCGGGCGGAGCAGGCGCACGGCGTCGATCACGTACCGGGGGTGGTCGACGGGCTCGCCGTCGATGAAGATCAGGTCGTAGGCGGCGTCGGCGAGGCGGGGGAGCACGTCGAGCGCGTGGCCGTTGATCAGCCGCGTGCGATTCGCGGCGACCCCGGCCTGCTGGAAGCCGACCTTCGCGGCGGCCTGGAACTCCTGCTCCGAATCGATCGTCGTGAGCACGGCGTCGGGGCGCATGCCCGAGAGCAGCCACAGCCCGCTGATCCCGGCGCCGGTCCCCACCTCGACCACGGACTTCGCCCCACCGGCGGCCGCGAACACCGACAGCATCGCGCCGACGGCGGGCGAGACCGCGTCGACCCCCAGGTCGGCGGCGCGCTCGCGGGCCGACGACATCGCCTCGTCCTCGACGATGGCGTTCTCGGCGTACGTGACGAGGGCGGATGCGGCGGCGAACGGGGCGTTGGACACCCCGCGATCCTATCTCGTCGCCCTCCCGCAACCCGGCCGTGACGCGATCGTTAGCACCGGCGGTCGCATGCACAGGCAACACTCAGGGAGGAATCAGCGCTCCCACACCGCGGCAGGGAAAGGTATCGATCAGTGAAGAACGCCCGCCCGGGGATTGTCGATCGTGGGAACAAGACGGTCGTCCGGGGCGTTCTGCAGTGATGAGCGCCCCGCCGTCCGGCGGTGGCACGAGGAGGAGCGCATGGCCCTGGCCCGCAAGGCCGGACCCCGGCAGGAGTCGCAGCCCGAGGTTGCGTACGCGACGTTCGATGACGCGCGCGCTGCCGAACCCACAGGTACCGCGGCGTTTGACGCGTCCGGCGACCGCTCGGACATGCCGTCGTGGGACGAACTGGTGCGCGAGCACGCCGACCGGGTGTACCGCCTCGCCTACCGCCTCTCCGGTAACGCGCAGGACGCGGAGGACCTCACCCAGGAGACCTTCATCCGGGTCTTCCGCAGCCTCCAGAACTACGAGCCCGGAACCTTCGAGGGGTGGCTGCACCGCATCACGACGAACCTGTTCCTCGACATGGTCCGGCGGCGCAACCGCATTCGCATGGAGGCCCTCCCGGAGGACTACGAGCGGGTACCGTCGTCCGACCCGGATCCCGGCCAGATCTACGCCGACGCCAACCTCGGGCCCCAGCTGCAGACCGCGCTCGACGCGCTCGCGCCGGAGTTCCGCGCCGCCGTCGTCCTGGCCGATATCGAGGGGCTGAGCTACGAGGAGGTCGCGGCGACGCTCGGCGTCAAGCTCGGCACCGTCCGCTCCCGCATCCACCGCGGCCGCAAGTCCATCCGCGAGGCGCTCGCGAATCAGGGGCTGAACAGCAGCGCCGCGCTGGCCTACTGAGCGCGGGCCCTGCGTAGTCGGGGGAACTCTGCGGCGACCGGCGTCGTTGAACCGATGTGTGCAGGTACTGTGGCGGTACCAGCGCCGTACGGCCGTCGGATCGAGCAGAGAGGGAGGCGTCGTGGAGCACCTCAGCGGCAGTTTCAAGCGCGCCTTCGCGCGTCGTCCGGGTGAGTTCTCGTCCACGGAGCACCTCGCGTACGAGGCGGTCGTCGCCTTCGTCGACGGTGAGCTCCGGATGAACGCACACCTGCGCGCCGGCAACCACATCGCCGAATGCCCCGTGTGCGCCGCGGAGGTGGACGCGCAGCGTCAGGTCCGTACCGCGCTCCGCGAGTCCGGCGAGATCACCGTGCCGCACCGGCTGCTGGGGCAGCTCACCCAGATCCCCAGCGCGTGCCACGGTGCGCAGCCCTTCGAGGGCTTCCCCACCTTCTCGCCGTCCTCGCGACGCGACGAGCGCAACAAGCGCGGCCGGCGGCGGAACGCTCGGTAGATTCGAATCCGTGACCCCCGATCCCGACGGCAGTCCGCACACGTCCGACGCCACGCGCCCCCGCCTGGAGCCGCGCCCCACGTACCGTCCGTCCGTCTCCGAGGGCGAGCAGGTCGTCTTCGGCCGGCCGGACGGGGTCGACGGTGCCTTCGCCCCGGAGTCCGTCCGCCGGGCCGCCGATCGCGGCCCGCAGCCGCGGGTCGCCGCGCCCGATCCCGTGCTCGCCGAGGCCTTCTCGCGCCCTGCCGGCGCCACCGAGGCGCTGCAGCGTGATCCGTACGCCGGCCCGCTCGCTCCCGATCCCGAGCCGGAGCCGGAGGACCCGTGGCGGGACACCGCATCGCTCGCCGCGCTCGGCGAACCGGGGGTGAAGGCGCCGCCGCGACCCGTGCCGCAGCCGGATCCGGAGCAGCTCGGCGTCCGGGACGTGCTGTTCGGACGCCGCGTCTCGGTCCGCGCGCTCGTCGTACTCGGCGTGATCGCCCTGGTGATCGGACTGCTCGGCGGAGCGATCGGGCGGATCACCGGCAGTACCGTGCAGCAGCTCACGGACTCGCGTGTCACGCTCCCCGTCGACGATACGAAGATCACCGATCAGGGCGCGGTCGCCGCCATGGTCGCGAAGGTCGGGCCCAGCGTGGTCACGATCGAGGTGCGGACGAAGACCAGCGGCGAGACGGGCTCCGGTTCGGTCATCGACGCCCAGCGCGGCTACATCATGACGAACAACCACGTCGTCGAGACCGCGTCCACGAACAAGGACGCCAAGATCGAGGTCGTCTTCTGGAACGGCACCCGCACGCCCGCGCAGCTCGTGGGAACGGACCCGTACACCGACGTGGCCGTGGTCAAGGTCGGGGTCAACGGGCTGCAGCAGATCACCCGCGGCGACTCCAGCCAGCTCGTCGCCGGCCAGGAGGTCGTGGCGATCGGCTCGCCGCTCGGGCTGCGGCGCACCGTCACCTCCGGGGTGGTGTCCGCGACGCACCGTCCGGTCCAGGGGCCCGCGAACGGGCCCAACCCGCCCGCGACCTTCGACTCGGTCCAGACCGACGCCGCCATCAACCCCGGTAACTCGGGCGGGCCGCTGCTCGATCTCAAGGGCCGGCAGATCGGCATCAACACCCTCGGGCTCGCCCCGGGCGGCGGCTCGATCGGTCTCAACTTCGCCATCGCGTCCGACGTCGCCTTCCCGATCGCCGAGGCGATCATCCGCGGCGACAAGGTCGTCCACGCAGACCTGGGGATCAACGGCCGCGAGGTGAGCAACGAGACCGCGTCGGGCGTGCGGGTGGAGAACGTCAAGAAGGGCGGCGCCGCCGAGAAGGCCGGCATTCGCGAGGGCGACGTGATCACCAAGGTGGGCGACACCGAGGTCGCCGAGCCGGCCGACGTGATCGTCGCGATCCGCGCCGTCGGCGTGGGCAAGCAGACGACGGTGACCGTCGCCCGCGACGGCCGGCAGGTGCCGATCACGGTGACGCCCGAGGCGATGAGCTGACCCGCTGCGGAGTGCACGCGGTCCTACGCTTCCCGTAGCATGACGGGGTGTTCTCGAATCTCGGCATGGGGGAGATCCTCATGCTGGTCGTGGTGGGTCTGGTGATCCTGGGGCCGGAACGGCTTCCGGGCGCGATCAACTGGTTCTTCACGACGCTGCGCAAGGTACGCGAGTACGCCACCGGCGCGACGCAGCAGCTCAAGGACGACATGGGCGGCGACTTCGATGCCATCCGCGAACCCCTGCAGCAGATCCAGAACCTGCGCGGCATGACGCCGACGGCCATCGTCACCAAGCACCTGCTGAACGGCGACGACACCGTCATCCGGGAGATGGGCGAGCAGGTCCGCTCGACCGCCGATGCGCTGAACCTGCGCAAGGCGGTGGATGCGGCGGCGTCCCCCGCGGTGCCGGCCCCGTCGGCCCCGCTCGAGGTGCCGTCGGAGCCCACGCAGCGCCCGCCGACGATGCCGCGGATCCACAAGCCGCTCGCCCCCGAGGAGCGCGCCCCGTTCGACGCCGACGCCACGTAGCGCGGGTTCCCGCGCACGCGGCGCGGATCTGCGCACGTCCCGCGGCCATCCGCGCACACGGCGCGACTGTGCGCACGCGGCACGTGCGCACAGCCTCGGCGGATGCGCGGGAGCCTCCCGCGCACGCGGCGCGCAGCGGCCCTGTGGATAACCAGAGATCTGTGGACGAATCGCGAAACTCCCAGGTCGTGGCCGGAGTCGCACGGCGGCGGTGTGGTCGACTACCGGCATGGGGAGAATTCTGACGCGCGAGCACCTGCTCGCCACGGGCTGGACCAGCGACATGATCACCGCAGCCGTGCGCGACGGCCGGCTTATCAGGCTGACGACGGCGATGTACTGCGTGCCGGTGGAGGAGGAGGCGTGGGTGGCCTACCGGACGCGGGTGCTGGCGTTCGCCCACAACTGGAACGGGGTCGTCAGTCACGAGAGCGCAGCGGCGTTGCACGGCATCCCGTTCCTGAAGCCGACCCGCACGCAGATCCACTTCACCGTCGACCGCGAGGGCGGCGGCTGCGTGCGCGGCGATGTGCACGTCCACGCACGGCCGCTCCCGCCTGAAGACGTCGTCCTCGTCGACGGGGTCCGGGTGACCAGCCGATCTCGTACCGCCCTCGACATCGCGCTGCTCAACGACCTCCACCGCGGGGTGTGCGCGATCGACGCCGTTCGACTCGAGCGGCGGTACCCGCTGGCAACGGACCCCGAGCCGGTCTCCCTCGCGGACCTGAACGCCGGGCTGACCGCGCTCGGTCGGCGGCGCGGGGTCGCGACCGCCCGCTGCGCGATCGAGCTGTCGGTCGACCGCAGCGAGTCGGCGGGCGAGTCGCTGTCCCGGATGCAGATGCTGACCTGGGGATTGCCGGCCCCGGCGCTCCAGACCGAACACATCCTGGAAGGCTTTCAGTACTTCGCGGACTTCGAATGGGGCGGGCTCGTCGGTGAGTTCGACGGTCGCGTCAAGTACGGCGACGACGATGCGGAGGTCGAGGAGGCGCTCGACCGCGAGAAGGAGCGCCAGGAGATGTTCGAGCGCGCGGGATTCGAGGTCGTCCGCTGGCGATGGCGCGTCCTCAACACGGCCGGAATGCTTCGACAGCTGCTGGTCCCCGCGTTGGAGCGGCACGGCTTCCGGGTGGCCGCGTGACTCCGGGAGCCCGCGCGCCGCGTCTTTCCGCGCATCCAGCGCGACTACGCGCACGTCCCGCGGACATCCGCGCACACGGCGCGACCACGCGCACGCGGCACGTGCGCACAGCCGCGGCGGATGCGCGGGAGCCTCCCGCGCACGCGGCGCGGGACTACAGGTGGCGCGTGGTGTCGATACCCAGCGACATGCCGGCCAGCCCGCGCTTGCGGACGGCGAGCTTGTCGGCGATGGCGCGCAGGGCCGAGCCGGTGGGGGAGTCCGGCGCCGAGAGCACCACCGGGACACCGCCGTCGCCGGCCTCGCGGAGCTGCGGATCCAGCGGGATCGACCCGAGCAGCGGCACGTCGGCGCCGACCGCACGGCTCAGCCGGGAAGCCACCTGCTCACCGCCGCCGGACCCGAAGACGTCCAGCACGGAACCGTCGGGCAGCGTGAGACCGGCCATGTTCTCGATGACCCCGGCCACCCGCTGACGGGTCTGCAGCGCGATGGCCCCGGCCCGCTCGGCGACCTCGGCGGCCGCGGTCTGCGGGGTCGTGACCACCAGGATCTCCGCGCCGGGGATCAGCTGCGCGATGGAGATCGCGACATCGCCGGTGCCGGGCGGCAGGTCGAGCAGCAGCACGTCCAGATCGCCCCAGAAGACGTCGGCGAGGAACTGCTGCAGCGCGCGGTGCAGCATCGGACCGCGCCACACGACGGGGGTGTTGCCCGTGGTGAACATGGCCACCGAGATCACCTTCACGCCGTGCGCCTGCGGCGGCATGATCATCGAGTCGACCTGCGTGGGCCGCGCGTCGGTGCCCATCATGCGCGGCACGGAGTGGCCGTAGATGTCGGCGTCGAGCACGCCCACGGACAGTCCACGCGCCGCGAGCGAGGCCGCGAGGTTCACCGTCACGGAGCTCTTGCCCACGCCGCCCTTGCCCGACGCGACCGCGTAAACCCGGGTCAGTGAGCCGGGCTGGGCGAACGGGATCACGGGTTCGGCTTTGTCGCCGCGCACCGTCTTGCGCAGCTCGGCGCGCTGCTCGTCGTTCATCACGTCCAGCTCGACGCGCACCTCGCCGGTGCCGGGCACGTCCGCGACGGCCGTCCGCACCCGGTCGACGATCTGGGTCCGCATGGGACAGGCGGAGGTGGTCAGGTACACCTCGACGTCCACGGACGAGTCGGCCTGCACCGCGACCGACTTCACCATCCCCAGATCGGTGATCGGCTTGCCGATCTCGGGGTCGTTCACGGTGGCCAGGGCCGACCGGATCGCGTCTTCGGTAACCGCACTCATAGCGCCCCCATCGTATCCGCAGGCCCCGGTGCGGGAAATCCGCAGTACCGCGGGCACGGCCCGCGGGCCCGACGGTGCCCCGCCCGGACCGTGCCGATCCTCAGCCGAGCGCGACGATCGCCTCGGCGAGCAGCTCCGGGGCATCGTCGACGCCGTGCACCCGCCACGGGGACACCCAGCTCGCGGCGGCCAGACCGCTGTAGACCGCGCCGGTGCGGGCCTGCAGGTCGGCGTCGCGCTCGTAGGCGTCGCGTTCGCGGGCGGCGTCGACCGCCTCCCGGGAGAGCGCCCGCTCGGCGGCGATGCCCACCGGCACGTCGAGATAGACCTGCAGGTCGGGGACCGGAAGACCGAACCGCCCGAACTCGAGGTCGCGGACCCAGGCGGCCACGGCACCGTCGGCGCCCTCGCCCAGGCGGGCCGCGCTGTACGCCGCCGAGGACGCCGCGTACCGGTCGAGTAGCACGACGTCGTGCTCGGCGAGCGCGGCGCGGATGTCCGGCGCCGCGGCCTGGCGATCGAAGGCGAACAGCAGGCCCATGCCGTACACCGAATCGGCGACGTCGCCGTTGCCGCCGCGCAGCGCCTCGGCGGCGAGATCGGCGAACTGCGTGCCGTACCGCGGGAAGGCGAGCGCGGTCACCGTCAGGCCCCGGCCCGTGAGCAGCCCCGTGACCGCCCGGGTGAGAGTGTTCTTGCCGGCCCCGTCGAGGCCTTCGATCGCGACCAGTCGTCCCATGGGGAGGATCGTAAGGTGTCGTAAAAGCGGGAAGCCGGACGACAGTGACACTATGGATGCCATGAAACCCCGGATCCTGGTGATCGACGACGATCCCGCGCTGGCGGAGATGCTCTCCATCGTGCTGCGCAACGAGGGCTTCGACTCGACGGTGGTCGGTGACGGCACCCAGGCGCTGAGCGCCGCGCGCGAGTTCCGGCCCGACCTGGTGCTGCTCGACCTCATGCTGCCGGGAATGAACGGCATCGACGTGTGCCGGGTGCTGCGCGCCGATTCCTCCGTGCCGATCGTGATGCTCACGGCGAAGGCCGACACCGTCGACGTGGTGCTCGGTCTCGAGTCCGGGGCGGACGACTACGTGATCAAGCCCTTCAAGCCCAAGGAACTGGTCGCGCGCGTGCGGGCCCGGCTGCGCCGCACCGACGACGAGCCCAGCGAGCTGCTGTCGATCGGCAACGTGATCATCGACGTCCCGGCGCACAAGGTGACCCGCGACGGCGAGGTGATCCAGCTGACCCCGACCGAGTTCGACCTGCTGGTCACCATGGCCCGCAAGCCGCGGCAGGTGTTCACCCGCGACGTGCTCCTCGAGCAGGTGTGGGGCTACCGGCACCCCGCGGACACGCGCCTGGTGAACGTCCACATCCAGCGGCTGCGCGCGAAGATCGAGAAGGACCCGGAGAACCCGGAGATCGTGCTCACGCTGCGCGGCGTCGGCTACAAGGCCGGCCCGGCATGACGCGCGGGGCCGCCCGCGGCGCCGCCGGAGCCGGTTCGGCATGACCCGGTCCCGCCGGTCCGAGGCGATCGGGCGGGCGCGGACGGCGTGGCAGTGGTTGCGCGAGCGGGACCCGGCCGACCTGCTGCGCGACGGCGTGCGCTTCGCCGGCACGGGCCTGGCGTACGCCGGGCGGGTGTGGCGCCGCTCGCTGCAGCTGCGGGTGGTCACCCAGACCCTGGTGCTCAGCCTGACGGTGCTGCTGCTGCTCGGCTTTGTCCTCACCTCGCAGATCACCAACCAGCTCGTCGACGCGAAGCTCCAGGCGGGCAAGGAGGAGACGGCCCGGGTCAAGCAGAGCCTGGAGATCGCGCTCGCCCGCACCGAGCCGCGCACCGAGGGCGTGGACTCGGTGCTGCGCCGGGTCCGGTCCAGCCTGGTCAGCCAGGGCCTCGACGTGGGGCCGACCGCCGCCCGGTCCGGCAACTACGACCCGGTGCTGATCGTGCCGCAGGGCCCCGGCAGGCAGTCCATCGTCTCCGGCAGCGAGAGCGAGGTCCCGCAGGCCCTGCAGACCTTCGTGCGCAGCGGGCAGGCGGCGGTCCAGCACGCGACGGTCACCGACAGCACCGGCCGCTACGGCAAGGTGCTGGTGATCGGCACGCCCGTCCAGTCGACGATCCCCGGGCTGGAGCTGTACCTCGTCTTCCCGCTGACGCAGGAGGAGAACACCCTCAACCTGATGCAGGGCACGCTGTACACCGGCGGCGCGGTCCTCGTCCTGCTGCTCGCGGCGGTCAGTCTCCTGGTCGCGCGACAGGTGGTGCTCCCGGTGCGGTCGGCCGCGCGGATCGCGGTGCGCTTCGCGGAGGGCAGGCTCAAGGAGCGGATGCCCGTCCGCGGTGAGGACGACATCGCGCGGCTCGCGATGAGCTTCAACGACATGGCCGAATCGTTGTCCAAGCAGATCGGCCAGCTGGAGGAGTTCGGCGATCTGCAGCGGCAGTTCACCTCGGACGTCTCGCACGAGCTGCGGACCCCGCTGACCACCGTGCGGATGGCCGCGGACATGATCGCGGACTCCGCCGACGAGCTGGACCCGGGCCTGCGCCGCACCACCGAGCTCATGGTCAACGAGCTCGACCGGTTCGAGACGCTGCTCGCCGAGCTGCTCGAGATCTCCCGGCACGACGCCGGCGTCGCCGAGCTGCACGCCGAGAAGATCGACATCGAGGTGCCGATCGCCTCCGCGCTCGCCACCGTCCGGCACCTGGCAGAGCAGTCCGACACCGAACTCATCCTCGACATGCCCGACGATCCGGTGATCGTCGAGGCCGACACGCGGCGCGTCGAGCGCGTCCTGCGCAACCTGCTCGCGAACGCCATCGACCACAGCGAGGGCAAGCCCGTGATCCTCACCATGCGCGCCGACGACGAGGCGGTCGCGATCACCGTCCGCGACTACGGGGTGGGCCTGCGCCCCGGCGAGGAGAAGCTGGTCTTCAACCGGTTCTGGCGCTCCGACCCGTCGCGCGTGCGCCGCTCCGGCGGGACGGGCCTTGGCCTGGCGATCAGCATCGAGGACGCGCGCCTGCACAGCGGCCGCCTGGAGGCCTGGGGCGAGCCGGGCAACGGCTCCTGCTTCAGGCTGACCCTGCCGCGGGTCCGCGGCGGCAAGGTCACCGTCAGCCCCCTGCCCCTGAAGTCGATGACGCGGCGCGGGTCCGAGGGGGTGCAGGGCGATGCCTAGGCCGCTGCGCGCGCCCGCGGTGCGGGCGCTGGCGATCCTGCTGGCGGCGCTGGTCGCGTTCGCCGGCTGCGCGACCATCCCGGAGTCGGCGCCCCCGCGGGCCATCGGCGACCTGGGCGGCGACGCCGCGCCGCCCGACCGCGACCTGTCGCCGCCCCGGGACGCGCAGCCCGAGCTGATCGTGCGCGACTGGCTCAAGGCGAACGCCGTCGCGGACGGCAACTACGCCGCCTCGCGCAGGTTCCTCGTGCAGAACGCGAACTGGCAGGTGCCCCAGCGCGCCGTCGTGGTCAAGGACATCGACGTGCTGCCGACCGAGCGCAGCGCGGACTTCATCAAGGCGACGGTGCGCGCCCAGACCACGGGCTTCCTCGAGGCGGACGGGACCTTCTCGCCGGCGCTGCAGTCGATCACGCAGAACCTCCAGCTGGTCAAGGTCGACGGGCAGTGGCGCATCCAGGGGATCAGCGACGTCGGGAACGCGCCGATGCTGGTGATCGACACAGAGCAGTTCCGCGTCGTCTACCGCCGCTACCTGCTCTACTTCCCCGATCCGACGGGCCGCACCCTGGTGCCGGACGCGCGGTGGCTGGCGGCCCCTCGCTCCCGGCTCGCGGCCGACCTGCTGATGCTGCTGGTCCGCGGGCCCCGCGCCTCCCTGCGCAACGCGGTCCTCAATCCCTTCGGCACCAATGCCGCGATCCGCGGCGCGGTCACCGACGCGCAGGGCGACCAGCGGGACCCGGGGGTGGGCTTCGCCGGAGTGCGGGTCGACTTCACCGGGCTGCCGCGGGTCGAACCCGATGCCTCCCGCCTGATCGCGGGCCAGGTCGTCTGGAGCCTCGCGGGCGCGGAGGTGCAGGGACCGTACGTGATCACCGTCGACGGTGCCCCGCTCGACGACAAGCACCAGTCCGGATGGAACCGCAACGACGTCGCGTCGCTGAGCCCCAATGCCTCGGCCGATCTCTCGGTGGGCCTGCACGGCGTGCTCGACGGCAGGTTCGTCAAGGTCGTGGGCAACCAGGTCACGCCCGTCGCCGGCCCGCTCGGGGCGAGCACGTCGATCCGCTCGGTGGGATTGTCGGGGTCGGGCCGGCAGGTGGCCGCGGTGCTCGACACCGGTGCCCGGGGCGGTCCCGGCACCGCACTGTCGATCGGCCCGTACGGCGGCGTCCCGATGCAGGTGCTCACGGCGACGTCGATGACGAGGCCGTCGTGGACGCCGGACGACACCACGGTGTGGACGGTGCTCGAGGGGAACCGCGTGGTCCGGGTCCGGCAGGACCAGACGACCGGCGAGGTCACCACCTCGGACGTGGACTCCGGCGAGGTGGCCGCCGCCGCTCCGGGGCAGATCACGGACCTGCGGCTCTCCCGCGACGGTGTCCGGGTGGCGCTGGTCGTGGGCGGGGTCGTGCTGGTCGGCGTGGTCGAGACCGCGCCGAACGGGCAGAGCCGGATCACCCACCTGGCCTCCGCGGTGAACGACCGGGAGCCGGTCGCGTCGTCGGTCGACTGGCAGTCCGGGGACCAGATCTTCATCGGCCGCAACACCTCCGATTCGCCGGTGCTGCTGGTGAAGTACGACGCCGGCGATGTCGCGGCGCTGCCGAGCCGGAACCTCTCGCCGCCCGTTTCCAACATCGCCGGGACGATGAACGCGGTGTACGCGACGGACTCCTCGGGGGTGTGGGAGATCCGCATCGGTCCCGACAGCGACGAGCAATACTGGAGCCAGGTGGATCGCCTGGCGGGGGGCCGGGCGAACCCGGTGCTGCCGGGCTGATCCTCCCCCCGGACGGGGGAGAGCGATGCGGTTCGTCGGGCAGATTCTCGGGGGCGTCGACGACCTCGTCGAACTCGCCGTGCCCCGCACCTGCGGCGGTTGCGGCTTCCCCCGGGTGCGGTGGTGCGCGCGGTGCGAGCGCGCCCTGCACGACGTCCCCGCCCGCATCCGCACCACCCTGGACGCCGGGACGCCCGTCTGGACGCTGGGCCGGTACGACGGTCCGCGGCGCCGCGCGGTGCTGCAGCTCAAGGAGCGCGGCCGGGGTGATCTGGCCGTCCCGCTCGGACGGGGCCTGGCCCACGCCCTGGTGCGCCTGCGGGCCTGGGGCGAGGTCGGCGGCCCGGGGGACGCCCTCGTCCTGGTTCCCGCACCCACGACGGCGTGGGCGGCGCGCAGGCGCGGCGGCGACGTGGTGACCGCCGTCTGCCGCGCCGCGGCCCGGACCGCGGCGCCGGTCTGCCCGATGACGGTGTCGCCCGTCCTGCGCTCGGTGGGCGCCGCCGAGTCCGTGGGGCTGGGGGCGGCCGCGCGGGCGGCGAACGTGCGCGGCACCGTCCGGGTGCGCGAGTCGCCGGGCACCGGCACCGTCGTCCTGGTGGACGACGTGGTGACCACCGGGGCCACCCTCGCCGAGTCCGTCGCCGCCCTGGCCCGACGGGGCGTCCCCGTCGCCGCCGCGATCACCCTCGCCGCCGCCTGAGCGGCCACCGCGATCGCCCGCGTCCCCGGTGGTCGGTGACGCGCCGGTGAATTCACAGCGACCAAATCCTGGCGGGACTGGAGAACGCGGGCTATCTTCGGGGGTACCTTTCCGGTTCGAGAAACAGGAGGTGATGTCGCACTTCCCTGGCGCCCGGCAGTCCGCCCGGCGTACGAATCTGAGCCTGCCGCCCTGCGCATCTGACCGAGTACGGACTGGTGATCCGTACTGGCGCACCATGATCGGGCCCACACGAAAGGTTTCACATGACCCTTCTGTCCCCTCGCGATACGAACCGCGCTCACGCGACGCCCAACGTCGAAGTCGATCCCTTCCGCGAACCCGGCCACATCGCCGACGAGCGCGACAAGGAGTTCCTCACCCCGAACGCCCCCGTGGCCATCGACGGCCGCAACGTGGAAGTGCCGGAACACTTCCGCGTCTACCTGGGCGACAAGTTGGCGCGACTCGAGAAGTTCCGGTCCACCATCACCCTGTTCGAAGTCAGTCTCTTCCACGAGCCGAATCCGCGGCAGTCCAAGCAGTGCCAGCGGCTCGAGCTCACCGTGCGCGGTAAGGGCGGTGTCGCCCGCGCCGAGGCTGCCGCGGACAACTTCTACGCCGCCTTCGAGACGGCCCTGGACCGGCTCCAGAGCCGCCTGCGCAAGGCCTCGGACCGCAAGAAGGTGCACTACGGCAACCGCAGGCCGGTGTCGGTCGCGGAGGCCACGGCACCGTCGGCCCTGCCCGACGCGCCCGCTGCACCGGAGGCGGACGACGGCGATCCCTACGCGCACCTGGTCGAGGATCACCTGCCCGGGCAGATCGTCCGGATCAAGGACCACCCGGGCACGCCGATGACCGTCGACGACGCGCTCTCCCAGATGGAACTGGTCGGCCACGACTTCTTCCTGTTCTTCGACAAGGAGACCGAGAAGCCGTCCGTGGTGTATCGCCGGAAGGCCTTCGACTACGGCCTGCTCCGCTTGACCTGACGTTTCGCCTACCATGGATCCCGGTCGCGGACCACGCGGCCGGGATTCATGCGTGTGCGCTGACTTGACATGTGATGACGGATTGAGGTTGCTCAGTGGTTCTCTCCAAGGTGCTGCGGTTCGGCGAAGGCCGGATGGTCAAGCGGCTCGACGGTCTGGCCTCCTACGTGGAGAGCCTGAGCGACGAGTACGAGGCGCTCTCCGACGAGAAGCTCCAGGGCAAGACCGAGCTCTTCAAGCAGCGCCTGGAGAAGGGTGAGTCCCTCGACGAGATCCTGCCCGAGGCCTTCGCCACCGCCCGGGAGGCGGCGTGGCGGGTGCTGGGGCAGAAGCCCTACCACGTGCAGATCATGGGCGCGGGCGCCCTGCACGGCGGTGACATCGCCGAGATGAAGACGGGTGAGGGCAAGACCCTGACCTCGGTGATGGCCGCATACGCCAACGCGCTCACCGGCAAGGGCGTGCACCTGGTCACCACGAACGACTACCTCGCCAAGCGCGACGCGGACTGGATGGGCCGCGTGCACCGCTTCCTCGGGCTCGACGTGGACTGCATCCTCGCCGGGCAGGACCCGGACCGCCGCCGACAGGCCTACGCCGCGGACATCACCTACGGCACGAACAACGAGTTCGGCTTCGACTACCTGCGCGACAACATGGCGCACAGCACCGAGGAACTCGTCCAGCGCGGCCACAACTACGCGATCGTCGACGAGGTCGACTCGATCCTCATCGACGAGGCCCGTACGCCGCTCATCATCTCGGGCCCGGCCGACGGCTCCAGCAAGTGGTACACCGAGTTCGCGCGCATCGTGCCGCAGATGAAGAAGGACGTCCACTACGAGGTGGACATCCGCAAGAAGACCATCGGCGTGAACGAGGCCGGCGTGGAGCTGGTCGAGGACCAGCTGGGCATCGAGAACCTCTACGACGCGCAGAACTCGCTGCTGGTCAGCTACCTCAACAACGCGATCAAGGCCAAGGAGCTCTACGAGCGCGACAAGGACTACATCGTCCGGTCGGGCGAGGTGCTCATCGTCGACGAGTTCACGGGCCGCGTGCTCGCCGGCCGCCGCTTCAACGAGGGCATGCACCAGGCCCTCGAGGCGAAGGAGGGGGTCGAGATCCAGGCCGAGAACCAGACTCTGGCCACGATCACCCTGCAGAACTACTTCCGCCTCTACGACAAGCTCTCCGGCATGACGGGTACGGCCGAGACCGAGGCCGCCGAGCTGCACCAGATCTACAAGCTCGGCGTCATCCCGATCCCCACGAACAAGCCGATGATCCGCAAGGACCAGACGGACCTGATCTACAAGACGGAGGAGGCGAAGTTCGCCGCCATCGTCGAGGACATCGCCGAGCGGCACGAGAAGGGGCAGCCGGTCCTGATCGGTACCACCTCGGTCGAGCGGTCCGAGTACCTCTCGCGCCAGCTCGAGCGCAAGAAGATCCCGCACACCGTGCTCAACGCCAAGTTCCACGAGCAGGAGGCGGCGATCATCGCCAAGGCGGGTACGCCCGGCGCGGTCACGGTGGCCACCAACATGGCCGGCCGCGGCACCGACGTCGTGCTCGGCGGCAACCCGGACATCATCGCCGACCTGAAGCTGCGCGAGCGCGGCCTCGACCCGGTCTCCACGCCCGAGGAGTACGAGGCGGCGTGGGACGAGACCATCGAGCAGGTCAAGAAGGATTCGAAGGCCGACGCCGAAGCGGTGCGCGAGGTGGGCGGCCTGTACGTGCTCGGCACCGAGCGGCACGAGTCGCGCCGCATCGACAACCAGCTGCGCGGCCGCTCCGGCCGCCAGGGCGACCCGGGCGAGTCCCGCTTCTACCTCAGCCTCGGCGACGAGCTGATGCGGCGCTTCAACGGCGCGCAGATCGAGGCGTGGATGAACCGCGTCAACCTGCCCGACGACGTGCCGATCGACAACAAGTTCGTCTCCCGCGCCATCCGCAGCGCGCAGACGCAGGTCGAGCAGCAGAACTTCGAGATCCGCAAGAACGTGCTCAAGTACGACGACGTGCAGAACGAGCAGCGCAAGGTCATCTACGACGAGCGCCGCAAGATCCTCCGCGGTGAGGACCTGTTCGACCAGATCAACCACATGACCGACGACGTGGTCTCCGCGTACGTCGACGCGGCCACCGCCACCGGCTACGTGGAGGACTGGGATCTCGAGGAGCTGTGGGAGGCGCTGCGCACGCTCTACCCCATCCAGCTGGACTGGAAGGAGGTCGTCGGCGAGGACGAGAACGGCGACCGCGACGAGATCACCAGCGCCGAACTCAAGGAGATCCTGCTCAAAGACATCCACGCCGCCTACGACAGGCACCAGGAGACCATCGAGCAGGCCGCCGGCGAGGGCACCATGCGCCAGGTCGAGCGGTCCGTGCTGCTGTCGGTCCTGGACCAGAAGTGGCGCGAGCACCTCTACGAGATGGACTATCTCAAGGAGGGCATCGGCCTGCGCCAGATCGCCCAGCGCGATCCGGTGGTCGAGTACCAGCGCGAGGGCTACGACATGTTCAACGGCATGCTCGAGGGCCTCAAGGAGGAGTCCGTCGCGACCCTCTTCAAGGTGCAGGTGCAGCAGCCCGAGGGCGCCCCGGTCGACGGCCCGGCCGCTCCGGCGCAGGTGAGCAGCCCCGTCGCCGAGCCCGACCCGGACAAGATCACCCTCTCGGGCCCCTCCGAGTCCGGCGACCTGACGGAGATCTCGCAGAGCGCCGACGAGCCGCAGGGCACCCGCTCCGAGCGCCGCGCCGCCAAGCGCGAGGCCGACCGGGCCGCGCAGAAGGCCGCCGCCGGGCGGGGCAAGCACCGCCGGTAGAAGACCGCCAGGACTTCGGTCGTGAAACCCCAGGATCCTGCGGTTTCACGACCGGAGTCCCGTCGCGGTTCGGCCGGACGGTTACTCGATGCCCTTCTTCGCGTACTCGGACACGCGCGCCTGCCCGGTGCGCGCACCGATGACATCCATCAGGCGGTCGGTGGCACGACGGATCGACTCCTGATCGTCGACGCTCGCGTCGCTCAGATCGAGCGGCGGGAGCACGTCGACGGTGACGCGGCTCTTCCAGAAGTTCTTCCTGGTGCGATTGTCGGTGCGCCCCAGCGCGATCGGGATGACCGGTGTGCCGGTGGCGAGTGCGACCCGCACGGCTCCGGTCTTGCCCTTGTAGAGGCGCCCGTCGGGGGAGCGGGTCCCCTCGGGGTGGATGCCCCACGCGCCGCCGCCCTCGACGATCCGCGTGGCCGCCTCGAGCGCGGGCGCGGAGACCGAGCCGCCGCGCCGGTCCACGGGGATCTGGCCCATGCCGGAGAAGAAGATCTTCTTGAACCGTCCCTTGAGACCCGGCTCGGTGAAGTAGTCCGCCTTGGCGAGGAAGCTCACCGGCCGCCGCGCGCTCTGCACCACGTAGAAGGAGTCCGAGATCGCGAGGTGGTTCGCCGCGAGGATCACCGCGCCGGTGCGCGGAATATGCTCCAGCCCGGTGTATTCGGGGCGGCCCCACACCCACAGGGCGGGGCCGATCAGGAGGTGGCGGGCAACCCGGTACCGGAACGCGGCACGCAGCGAACTCAGCGACATGTCCCCTGTGTACCGCTCCACAGCGCCGGGTGTCCGCGATTTGCGCAAACGTCGGGTCATGCGGCCGTCGTGAAGGCCACCCACCGCCACCGTCCGGCTGCGGCCTCGACCCGGCCGGCGGCGGCGAGCACCCGTTCCCCGCGGGTGTAGGTCAGGAAGATCTCCGCGCCGACCTCCGCTGCAGGGGTCCGGGAACGGGATCGTCGTACCAGCTCGCGCGGCATGCCGACGTGCACGTTCCCCCAGCCCGAGACCGTGGTGGCGGGCCCCGTCTCCGCCAGGGTGCGCAGCACGTCCACGACGGTGCCGGTCGCGATCGCCGTGAGATGTTTCGCGGGCCGCCGGCGGTCGAGCACCTCGAAGACCGGCCGCAGGGTGGACAGGACGAACCGGTGCGCGTCGGGATGCACGGCGGCCACCGGCCCGGGCAGCGCGGGGTGCTCGGGCGGCGCGGCGCGGGACGGCTCCGGCAGCGGCGGCGCGGGCCGTGCGGCCCGGACCCGCTGCAGCGGTCGCGCCTGCGGTTCGGCGTCCGGCGCGCGCAGCACGACGAAGCCCGGATCCGGTGTGCGGGCCGCGCGGGACCGCGTCCCGCCGGCCGTCAGTTCAATCGCCCCCATACTGATTAGACGCATCAGGAGGGCGTTCGGATCCCTGAAGCACTCGCACCGGCGCGGACGGGGCGATCCCGTATGCTGGCGCCGACGACCGGTGCGCGGGGAGGTGCAGGTGAAGGGCAGGCTCGGCCAGTCCGACGCGGAGTTCTACGCGTTGGAGAATTCCACGACGCCCACGCACGTCGGAACGTTGGTGATCCTGCGGCGCCCCGAGGAGGGCCTGGACTACGAGCGGCTGCTCGACACCATCGAGGAGCGCCTCGCCGAGGTTCCGCGCTACCGGCAGAAGGTCCGGACGGTCCCGCTGGGCATCGCCCGGCCGGTCTGGATCGAGGACCGCGATTTCGACATCACCTATCACTTGCGGGTCTCCGCGGTGCCCCGGCCGGGCAGCGACGATCAGCTGCACGACCTGATCGCGCGCTTCAACTCCCGCCCGCTCGACCGGGAGCGCCCGCTGTGGGAGGTCTACCTGATCGAGGGCCTGGCCGAGGACCGGGTGGCGGTCTTCTCCAAGACCCACCTCGCCCTGGTGGACGGCCGCGCCAACGTGGACCTGATGCAGTTGCTGCTCACCGACACCCCGCACACGCCGCAACCGCCCGAGGACCTGTGGATGGGCCAGCACGAGCCCAGCGACGGTGAGCTCGTGATGGGCGCCGTCATCGACATGCTGTCCCGGCCCAAGCGCACCGCCGCGATGCTGCAGGGCGTCGTCGGCGAGGTGGCGGAGTCGATCACGGGCCTGCGGGAGGACGCGGCCAACGTGATCGAACGCGCCTCCAGCCTCGTCCGGGCGCGCACCGCCGTGACGCCGGTCCGCTCGCTCAACGTGCCGATCTCGCGCAACCGGCGGTTCGCCGTGGCGCACTTGGACCTGGACGAGTTCCGGCGGCTGCGAGCAGCTTTCGGCTGCACCGTCAACGACCTGCTGCTGTCGGTGATCGCGGGCGGCCTGCGCACCTGGCTGATCTCGCGCGGCGAGCCGATCAGCGCCGGCACCGAGGTGCGGGTGCTCGAGCCGATCGCCGTCGACGACGTGGGCCTCGGCGTGGGGGAGCAGGTGCGCGCGTACATCGTCCCGCTGCCGGTGGCCGAGGGCAACGCGGTGGTGCGGATGCGGCAGATCGCGCACGGCGCCGCGGCCCAGGTGGACCGGGGCCGGCAGGTCGCGGCGCGGGCGCTGGCCGCCAGCGGCGGCTTCACGCCGCCCACCCTGCACGCCCTGGGCGCGCGGACCGCCATGAGCGTCTCGCCGCGGTCCTTCAACACCCTGGTCACGAACGCCCCGGGACCGCAGTCGCCGGTGTACCTGTCCGGTATCGAGGTCGAGCAGGTCTATCCGGTGCCGCCGCTCGTCGCGAACCAGGTCGTCTCGATCGGCATCACGTCCTACAACGGCACGGTCTACATCGGCCTCAACGCCGACCGGGACGGCATGTGGGACGTGATCTCGATGACGGAGTTCCTGTACGAAGCGCTGGACGAGCTCGCCGCGTCCGTGAAGGGGGAGTAGATGACGGTCCGCGTGTACGTGCCCAGCACCCTGGCGGGGCTGCAGGTCCTGCAGCGCGACGGTGAGCTGTTCCCGTTGGGCGGCACCGTCTTCGGGGTCACCCCCGCGCTGCGCGAGGCCTACACCTCGGGCGACGACGAGGAGCTCGCGGAGGCCGCGATGCGGCACGCCGCGCGTGCCTCCCTCCGGCTGCTCGCCGTCGACGGTGACCCGGAACCCGATGGCGCCGAGCCGGACCCGGTCCGGCGGGTGGTGATCACCGCGGACGTCCCGGCGGCGAAGGAGCGCCCGGACCTCGATGACGCAGTGCTCAAGGTGACCGAGCCGATCCGCCTGAAGAACGTGGTCGCCGTGCACGTCGACGTCTCCGACGCCGAGGAGGCCGTCGCCCGCGCCGCGCAGGTGGTCGACGCTGCGGACCTCGGCGACGAGGACGCCGAGCTCGCCGTCGGCGACGCTGAGGACCACGACCTGGCCTGGTACGCCACGCAGGAGCTGCCCTTCCTCCTCGAACTCCTCTAGCCTGAGTGCGGGAGGTGATCGCCATGGCGGTGCCGATGCACGACGACGGACGTTTCGACCCGCTCGTCGAGTTCGCCGGGGGGTGGACGACGGAGCTGGCGGAGCACTACCTGCCGATCGGCGGCGTGCCTCCGGCGAGGTACGAATGTCTCGGGGGGAGACTGATCATGAGCCCGGTGGAGGGGTCGTCGAACAGCTGGGGGCAGATCGAGCTGGCGGCCGTGATGCGGCTGCCGGCCCGCGCGGCGGGGCACGCCGTGTACAACCCGCTCAACGTGCGCTTCGACGACCGGACGTGGATCGTGCCGGATCTCGTCGTGCTCCGTGAGCCTGCGACCGGCATCACCTGGGTGCCGGCCGGCACGGTGCTGATGCCCGTCGAATTCGTCTCCCCCGGCAATCGCCGCCGGGACCTGATCGACAAGCCGGCGCTCTGCGCGGCGGCGGGTGTGCCGTACTTCCTGCGGGTCGAGATCGACGGGGCGCGGGTCACCGTTGAACTCAGCGAACTGGCCGACGGTGCCTACGTCCTGCGGCAGCGCGCGGCCGGTGGGCAGCGGTTCCGGACGGACGTGCCGTTCGCGATGGATTTCGACCCGCTGGACCTGCTCGAGCCGGGGGTGGCCCCCCGCTGACGGCGCGCGCTACGGTGGGGCCATGATGATGCGCGGTGCCCGGCTCGCGGCGGCCCTCCTGGTGGCCGCGGGCGCCGTCGCGTCCGCGCCCGCGGCGTCGGCGGCCCCGGTGCCCCTGGTGGGCACGCAGTGGAGGTTCGAGGCGAGCGGCGTCGCCCGGACCGCGCCCGTGAAGTACACCGGATCGCCGGCGTTCGTCAGGATTAACGGCGACCGCGCCGGCGGAAACGACGGCTGCAACGTCTTCGGGGTCGACACCCGGATCAGCGGCGACCGCGTGCACTTCCACGGCCTCGTCTCCACCCTGCGGGCCTGCTTCGCGCCCGGCGCCGGCGCGCAGTTCCGGGACGCCTTCCAGGGCGAGCGCACGGTCCGGATCACGGGGGACCGGCTGCGGGTGTCCGACGGTGCGCGGGGCTACTGGGACTTCGTCGCGACCGCCCCGGCGAAGCCCTAGTCCGTCACACCGGATAGGACAACCTCGCGGAAATTGTCCCAACAGGTTACGGCACCGTAGGCTCACACCCATGAGCAACCGTTTTCGCGCCCTCCGTGACTGGCTCGAGGCCCCGGCCAAGGACGTTTCCGCCGAGAATCCCCGCGCCAACCTGGTGCGCGGCGCAGTGGCGCGGCTCACCACGCCCCTGCTGCCGGACGACTATCTGCACCTGATCAACCCCCTGTGGTCGGCGCGCGAGCTGCGCGGCAAGATCGTGGGGGTCCAGCAGGAGACCGACGAGTCGGTCACGCTGACCATCGAGACCGGCTGGGGCTTCAACACCAAGTACGAGGCCGGCCAGTACGTCGGCATCGGGGTGCTCGTCGACGGCAAGTGGACGTGGCGCTCCTACTCGCTGACCTCCGTGCCCGACATGGGTCACGGCCGCGCCCCGCGCGAGGTGTCGATCACCGTCAAGGCGATGAACGAGGGCTTCCTCTCCAACCACCTCGTGACCGGCGTGCAGGAGGGCACGATCGTGCGCCTGCAGGCACCGTCGGGCGACTTCACGCTCCCGAACCCCCTGCCGCCCAAGGTCCTGTTCCTCACCGCCGGCAGCGGCATCACGCCCGTCATGGCGATGCTCCGCACGCTGGAGCGGCGGGGCATCCCCGCGGCCACCGACATCGTCGCGGTGCACTCCGCGCCGAACGCCGAGTCCACGCTGTTCCGGGACGAGCTCGAGGCCTTCGACGCGAACCACGAGAACGTCTCCGTGCAGTTGCGCTACACCCGCGAGGCGGGCCGGCTCACGCCCGCGAACCTCGCCGAGGTCGTGCCCGACTGGCAGGAGCGGCAGACCTGGATCTGCGGCCCGGGCGTCTTCCTCAGCGACATGGAGCGGGCGTGGAAGGACCGCGGCCTCGAGTCGCGCCTGCACCAGGAGCGCTTCACCGTCGAGCGCGCGGACGTCTCGGCGAGCGGCGGCGAGGTCACCTTCGTCAGGGCCGGCAAGAAGACCGATGTCGACGGTGCCACCACCCTCCTCGAGGCGGGCGAGGCGATCGGCGTGCAGATGCCCTTCGGCTGCCGCATGGGCATCTGCCAGACCTGCGTCGTGCAGCTCGCCGACGGCCAGGTCCGCGACCTGCGCAGCGGTGACCTGCACACCGAGGGGGAGCGGATCCAGACCTGTATCTCCGTGGCGGTGGGAGACTGCGCGCTGGACGTCTAGGCCGGAGTCGTCCCTCACTGCATCTCCGTGCAGTGGGAGACTGCGTACTGGACGTCTAGCCGGAGCCGTATCCCGATCCCGGCCGTCGCGCTTCCCTAGCGGGGTGTACATCGCCCTCGCCTGTCGTGCATTCCCCATGTCCACGGACATGGGGAGGTGGTCGCCCCGCTAGGGGAGGCTCGGGTGAGGCGCAGTGCCGGTCACATCCGTTGACACCTACGCCGCCGTAACTTACGGTTGCGTAGGTTAGATGGATCTTGAGACCGACCAGGTAAGGACGGCCCCGCATGGCGATCACCGATATCCCCGAGTACGCGCACCTCACGCAGGCCGACGTCGAGACCCTCGGGGCGGAACTCGACGCGATCCGCCGCGACATCGAGGCGGCCCGCGGCTCGTCGGACGTGCGCTACCTGCAGCGCACGATCGCGGCGCAGCGCGGCCTGGAGGTCGCGGGCCGGCTGATGCTGCTCGGCGCCCACAAGCGCGGCTTCTGGTGGGGCTCCGCGGTCTCCCTCGGGGTCGCCAAGATCATCGAGAACATGGAGCTCGGGCACAACATCATGCACGGGCAGTGGGATTGGATGAACGATCCCGAGGTCCACTCGACCACCTGGGAGTGGGACAACGCCGGCACCTCGCGGCTGTGGAAGCACACCCACAACTACGTGCACCACAAGTACACCAACGTCCTCGACATGGACGACGACGTGGGCTACAAGACCCTGCGCGTCACCCGCGACCAGCCGTGGACCCCGTTCAACGCGGGCAACCTGGTCTACAACACGCTGCTCATGCTGCTCTTCGAGTACGGCGTGGCCATCCAGCACCTCGAGCTGGGCCGCGCGGTGCAGAAGTGGAACAAGCCCTGGTACGACCAGGAGAAGTTCAAGGCGGACGCCGCCGATGTGGGCCGCAAGATCGGCCGCCAGGTGCTCAAGGACTACGTCGCGGCGCCGCTGGTCGGCGTGCCCTTCGGAGGCAAGCGCGGCTGGCGCAAGGCGCTCACCGCCACGGTGACCGCCAACGTCATCCGCAACGTCTGGACCAACGCGGTCATCTTCTGCGGGCACTTCCCCGACGGTGCCGAGAAGTTCACCGAGCAGGACGTCGACAACGAGACGCAGGCCGAGTGGTACCTGCGGCAGATGCTCGGCAGCGCCAACCTGTCGGGCGGCCCGGTCATCGACTTCCTCTCCGGCAACCTGAGCTACCAGATCGAGCACCACCTGTTCCCCGACCTGCCGTCGAACCGCCTCGCGGAGATCGGCGTCCGGGTGCGCGCGCTGTGCGAGAAGTACGACCTGCCGTACACGATCGGCCCCCTGCACGTGCAGTACTTCAAGGCCTGGCGCACCATCGCCAAGCTGTCGCTGCCGGACAAGTACCTGCGCGACACCGCCGACGACGCCCCGGAGACGGCCTCGGAGGCCATGTTCGCCGGCACCGAGTTCGCCGAACCGCGCGTCGACGCGGCCACCGGCCGCCGGTTCGGCCTCAAGGCGGCCCGCGCCGCCGTCCACGCCCGGCGCCGCCGCCGCGCCTGACCCTCGCCCTCCCGATGCCCGACGGTGCCGCGCACCGTCGGGCATCGGCGTCTGCGGGGTGCGTCACTCCTGGAACAAGATCGATGACTTTGTTCCATCTCGCTGCTACAGTGGAATCGTTCTGTTCTTGAGGCCGCTGCATGCGGTCGTACCGATTGGGGATCGCCTCGTGGCTATCACTGACATCGCGGAGTACGCGCACCTGACCGACGCCGATATCGAGGCGCTCGGTGCTGAGCTGGACGCGCTGCGCCGGGAGATCGAGGAGAGCCGCGGCGAGGAGGACGCCAAGTACATCCGCCGCGTCATCAAGAGCCAGCGTATCGCGGAGGCCGCGGGCCGCGTCTTCGGCCTCGGCGCCGGCATGAAGGGCTGGAAGGGCAAGGCGGCCTGGGCCGCGTCCGCCGCCTGCCTGTCGTACGCCAAGGTGATCGAGAACAACGAGCTCGGCCACAACATCATGCACGGCCAGTGGGACTGGATGAACGATCCGGAGATCCACTCGACCAGTTGGGAGTGGGACAGCGCCTCGGACGGCAAGTTCTGGCGGCACACCCACAACTACATGCACCACAAGTACACCAACGTCACCGATATGGATGACGACATCGGCTACGGCATCCTGCGCGTCACGCGCGATCAGCCGTGGGAGCCGTACATGCTCTTCAACCCCGTCTACAACTTCATCCTGATGACGGGCTTCCAGTACGGCAAGGCCGTGCAGCACCTCGAGCTGATGAACGCCATGAAGGCGGCTCTCAACGGTGGTGAGCAGTACGCGAACTACGACTGGGAGGAGTTCCGCAGCCGGCTCAAGGTGGTCCTGACCAAGATCACCAAGCAGACGGCGAAGGACTACGTCTTCTTCCCCGCGCTGGCCGTGCCCTTCACCGGCGCCCGCGGCTACAAGAAGGCGGCCTCGGCCAACTACGTGGCCAACACCGTGCGCGACGTGTGGGACCACATGACCATCTTCTGCGGGCACTTCCCGGACGATGCGGAGAAGTTCACCATCGAGGACATCGAGAACGAGACCCTCGCCGAGTGGTACCTGCGCCAGATGCTGGGCACCGCGAACTTCGAGGGCAGCAACGCGCTGCACTTCATCACCGGTCACCTGGGCCGCCAGATCGAGCACCACCTGTACCCGGACCTGCCCTCGAACCGCTACAACTACATCAACTCGCGGCTGGTCGAGATCTGCGAGAAGTACGACCTGCCCTACAACAGCGGGCCGATGTGGCGGCAGTACGCCGAGTCCTGGCGCACCATCATCAAGCTCTCGCTGCCGGACCGGTTCCTCAAGGCCACGGCCGACGACGCCCCCGAGACCCACTCGAACAAGCGTTTCTACGACGAGAACGGTGTGAGCACCGTCGTCAAGGGCGCCATCGACGACGAGGGCAACCGGATCGGCCTGCGCACCCACGTGCAGGAGCTGGCCGCCTCCAAGTGACGATCGCGGCGGCCCCCGAGCCCGGTATGGAGCACGTCTCACGGGCTTCGGCGGGGCCTGCCGCGGCGGTACACTAGAACCTATGGCAATCTCCGATGTCGCTGCGTACGCGCACCTGGACGCAGCCGATGTCGAGCGGCTCGCGGCTGAGCTCGACGAGATCCGCGCGGACGTGATCTCCTCCCTCGGGGAGCGGGACGCCCGGTACATCCGCCGCGTGATCCGAGCGCAGCGTGCGCTCGAGATGGCGGGTCGCGCGATGCTGCTCGGCTCCCGCAATCGCTGGCTCTGGACGGGCGGCACGCTCGCCGTGGGCATCGCGAAGATCATCGAGAACATGGAGCTCGGGCACAACATCATCCACGGCCAGTGGGACTGGATGAACGATCCGGAGATCCACTCCACCACCTGGGAGTGGGACATGGCCTGCCCGTCGGCGCACTGGCAGCACTCCCACAACTACCTGCACCACAAGTACACCAACGTCGTCGGCCTGGACCTCGACGTCGGCTACGGCGTGCTCCGGGTCACCCGGGACGAGGAGTGGCATCCGAAGCGGTCCGCGCAGATCCTCAACAGCCTGTTCCTCGGGCTCACCTTCGAGTGGGGCATCGCGCTGCACGACATCGAGCTGGCGGAGGCCATCGCGGGCAACAAGCCGTGGCCGCAGACCCGCAAGCAGCTCAAGGAGATGGGGACCAAGGCGGCGCTGCAGCTCGGCAAGGACTTCGTCGCCTACCCGGCGCTCAGCAAGGCCGTGGGCGGGTCGTTCTCCCGCACCCTCACCGCCAACCTCACGGCGAACGTGATCCGCAACCTCTGGACCTATGTGGTGATCTTCTGCGGGCACTTCCCCGACGGTGCCGAGAAGTTCACCGTCGAGACCGTCGAGGACGAGACGCAGGGCGAGTGGTACCTGCGGCAGATGCTGGGCAGCGCCAACATCACCGGCGGCCCGGTGATGGACTTCATGTCCGGCAACCTGAGCTACCAGATCGAGCACCACCTGTTCCCGGACGTGCCGTCCAACCGGCTGCGCGCCGTGAGCCGGCGGGTCCGCGAGATCTGCGACCGGTACGACCTGCCCTACACCACGGGCTCACTGCCGAAGCAGTACGGGCTCACCACCCGCACCATCGCCAAGCTGTCGATGCCGGACCGGTGGCTCCGCGCCACCAGCGACGATGCCCCGGAGACCGCGTCGGAGCTGCGCTTCGCCGCCGTCCGGGAACGGCTCGCGCTGGCCCAGGAGGCCGCCCACGAGCGCTTGGTGCACGCGCAGGAGAGCCTGGCGTCCGCCCAGGAGACCGCCCACGAGCGGCTCGTCCACGCCCAGGAGGCGGCGCACGCCGCGCACCTGGAGGTCGAGCGGGTGGGCCTGCGGACGGCGATCGCCGAGTCGGCACGCCGGAAGATGGAGGACAAGCGCCTGCGCGCCGCGGAGAAGGGGGTGGGGCGGAACTGTTGGCGCGGGGGAGCGCCGGCCGTCTGACCGGCCGGCGCCCCGCCCCTACCGGATTCAGTCCGCGGCGCGCCGCGGCATGATCATCACCGGCACCGGGGACGCGCGGATGATCCGAGCGGCGGCCGAGCCGAGGAAGACGTGCTGCATCTGGCCGGCCGCGCCCGACCCCAGGAGCAGCAGGTCGCCGGGCCTCCAGTCGACGTTCTCGACCGCGGCCCGCCAGTCCGTCCCGGACCCGACCGCCACCTCCACCGCGTCGGCGGTGATGGCCGTGCCGGCCGTGACCAGCTGCGCGTCGATGCTCGCGCGCGTGCGCTCCCACCAGCTGCGGAGTACCAGCTCCTCGGCTTCGGTGTTCACCATCGCCGAGTACGCGGCCACGTCGCGCACGGCGAACGAGACTACGCGGAGGCCGACGCCCCAGCGCGAGGCCAGCTCGACGGCGCCGACCAGCAGCCCGTTCTCCTCGGCCTTGCCGCCGTAGGCCACGGTCAGCCGGATCACCGGCGTGCCACCGGCCCGGTAGGCGCGGGGCGCGATCGCCACCGGCAGCTGGGCGGTGTGCACCAGCCGGTCGGTGACGCCGCCCAGCGCGACCCGGCCGAGCACGCCGGACGACGAGGAACCCACCGTCACGACGCTCACGTCGCGCTCCGCGGCCAGCTCCATCAGGCCGACCGGAACCGATCGCGCCTGCTGCACCTCGACGGTGACACCGACCCCGGGGGGCAGTGCGTCGATCGCATTGTGCAGGGCCCGCTCGGCGCGCACCGCGATGTGGTCGACGTACTCGTCCTCGACCGGGTCGGCCGTCGCCGGCAGCCGCCGCTCGATCACGGAGGCGGCGAGGATCGGCTCGCCCGTGGTGCGGGCGATCTGCGCCGCCAGCTCGATCGGCGCCGAGCTGTGCCGACTCGAGGAGAACCCGGCCATGATCGTCATGCGGGTGACCCCTGGTCCATCTTCGAGCCGACGACGTGGGTGACCGGCAGGTGGTGCTCGGCCCGAGCGCGGTCGACCACGTCGAACCGCTGCCAGACGGAGTCCTCGTCGGGGAGGGTCGAGATCACCAGCCGGTCCGGCGCGTACTGATCGACGGCGGTCGCCAGAGCGCGCAGCGGCCGGTAGTCGCCCAGCTCGCCCTCGGCGTTGAAGCCCTCGTCGCGGAGCACGCGCAGGGTCGCCTCCAGACGCTGCTCGGCGACCCGGGTGGTCTCCTCCCACACGTCCAGCGGTCCGTGGCGGTCCGCGGTGCCCATCTCGATCGGGCTCGCGGGGACCACCACGTGGAAGACGGTGCCGGAATCGGCGCCGATCCGGCGCAGCTCACCGAGCAGTTCGGCGGAACCGACGGTCTGGTTCGCGAGCACCACGACGCGGCTGGGCGCGGCGTCGACGGGCGCGTCGGCGATCACCGGCCGGGACTTGATGAAGAACCGGTTGGCGACGAACAGCACCACCACGACCGCCCAGGCGCCGAGGCTGAGGAAGAGCTGCGAGCGGGTGTCCTCCTCGACCCCCATCTGCACGAGGATCGCCAGGATCGCGACGATGGTGAAGATGGACAGCACCGGGAACAGCCACATCTTGACCTTGAGGTTCTCGCTGCCGTTGCGGAACCGGAGCACCGTCTGCGAGACGCAGATCAGCAGGTAGACGAACAGGATGATCGCGCCGGAGGAGTTGAGCAGGAAGGCGAAGATCGTCTTCTCCCAGAACGCGGCGGCGATCACGCAGACGAAGCCGATGGCGGAGGACGACAGGATCGCGGCGGTGGGCACGCCGCGCTTGCTGACCTCGACCAGCTTGGCCGGCGCCTCGCGGCGGGCGGCGAGGACGAACATCATCCGGGAGGCGGTGTACATGCCGGAGTTGAGGCAGCTCAGCACGGCGGTGAGCACCACGGCGTTCATGATGTGGTCGGCGTACGGGATGCCCATCTTGCTCATCGCGGCGACGAACGGGGAGGCGTCGCCGATCTCGTTCCACGGCATGATGGTGACCAGCAGGAAGGCGGAGCCGACGAAGAAGATCGCGATACGGACGATGACTGAGTTCGCGGCCTTGGCGACGGCCTTCTCGGGATCCTCCGACTCGGCGGCGGCGATGGTCGCGATCTCGGCACCGACCATGGAGAAGATCACCGTGACCACGCCGATCGTCACGGCCATCGCGCCCATCGGGAAGAAGCCGCCGTGCGCGGTGAGGTTGGAGAAGTCCATCGACTTGCCGGGCCAGATGCCGAAGACGTAGGCGGCGCCGAGCGCGATGAACGCGATGATCGTGGCGACCTTGATACCGGCGAACCAGAACTCGAACTCACCGAACGAGGACACCGAGAAGAGGTTGGTGGCGGTCATCGCGGCCATCAGCAGCAGCGAGACGAGCCATAGCGGGGCCGAGGGGACCCAGTACTGGACGATCTTGGCGCCGGCGATGGCCTCGAAGCCGCACACCACGACCCAGAAGTACCAGTAAAGCCAGCCCACCGAGAAGCCCGCCCAGTCGCCCAGCGCGAACCGGGAGTAGTCGGCGAACGAACCGGTGGTCGGGTTGGCGACCGCGAGCTCGGCGAGCATCCGCATCACCATGATGACGAGGAATCCCGCCAACGCGTACGTGATGAAGGTGCCGGGGCCGGTCGCGCCGATCACGGTCTTGGATCCCACGAACAGGCCCGCGCCGATGACGCCGCCGATCGCGATCATGCTCAATTGCCGTTGACTCAGAGCCTTCTTCAGCTCGGGTGATTGGCCCACTTGATACCTCCATATGAGTGCTGATGGCGAGCCGGAAGGCTCGCGATCGCATCGTGACGCGAGTCACAAGATACGGCTATAGCGTTGCGCGCGGACGGTTTCGATGCGGGGAACAAAGTGTTAAGAGTTTTAATCAGCTCGTTGCAGAGTGTAAAGCGAGAACGGCGTTCCCGCTCGCTACCATTCAGGCTGGGGTGGGGTTTCGTCCCGCCCGTTCCTATGCCGCCGGAGGTATCGCACCGAATGTCCGAATCAAGGGATCCGGTGATCGGGATCTGCGGGATTCCTGCCCGCTGCCGGTACGGCGAGGTGTGGGACCGGGACGTCGTGATGCTGCCGCAGTCCTACCTGCGGGCCGTGACCGAGGCGGGCGGGATGGCCGTCCTCCTGGCCCCCACCGCGCGCACCGCGGAGCGCCCGGGGGAGTTCCTGGACCTGCTCGACGGGCTGCTGCTCGCCGGCGGCTCGGACATCGATCCCGCCTGCTACGGCGCGCTCCCGCACCCGGAGCTCGGCCACACCGACCCGGTGCGCGACCGTGCCGAGATCGCGCTCGCCGCCGAGGCCGTGCGGCGCGGCCTCCCGCTGCTGGGCGTCTGCCGGGGGATGCAGGTGCTCAACGTCGCGCTCGGCGGCGATCTGATCCAGCACCTGCCGGATCTCCTGGGCGACGACCCCACCCATCTGCGCACCGACGGCGTCTTCGAGCGGCACCCGGTGCACGTCGAGGCGGGCACCCGCACCGCCGAGCTGACCGGCCCCGGCGCCGTGGCGGTGAGCTCGCACCACCACCAGGCCGTCGGCCGGCTGGGCGCGGGCCTGACGGTGACGGCGCGTGCGTCCGGCGGCCGGGTCGTGGAGGCCGTGGAGTGCGCGGACGGCTACGCCGTCGGGGTCCAGTGGCACCCCGAGGAGGACCCGTCGTCGACGGTGATCGCCGGTTTCGTCCGGCGGGTCGCCGAGCTGGTCCCCGCGCGGGCCTGACGACCGGTCCCGGAGCGCCGGCCCGCCCGGTCCGACGGGTGCGGGCGGTCGAGAACGCCGGCCGTTTCCGGGGCTCGACCCACGACGACGCGCCCGGCCGGATCTCGTGGATCCGGCCGGGCGCTTCGTCGTTCGCTGGGCCCGGGTGTGCCCTAGACGGTGTGCGCGTCGGCGAGGTGGAGTGCCTCGTCGAGGATGCGCAGGCCCGCGCGGGCCTCCTCCGCGGTCACGGTGCACGGGGGCACGACGTGGATGCGGTTGAAGTTGACGAAGGGCAGCAGGCCGCCCTTCTTGCACGCCGCGACGGTCTCGGTCATCGCCGCCGAGGTGCCGCCGTAGGGCGCGAGCGGCGCGCGGGTCGCCCGGTCCTCGACCAGTTCGATCGCCCAGAAGACGCCCGTGCCGCGCACGTCGCCGATGGAGCGGTGCTTGGCGCGCATGCCCGCGAGCGCGGGGCCGATGACCTCGGCGCCGATCCGCGCGGCGTTGTCGACGATCTTCTCCTCCTCCATCGCCTCGATGGTGGCGACCACGGCGGCCGCCGCGAGGGGGTGCCCGGAGTAGGTGAGGCCGCCCGGGTAGGCGCGGTCGGCGAAGGTCGCGGCGATCTTCTCGCTGATCGCGACGCCGCCCATCGGGACGTAGCCGCTGTTGACGCCCTTGGCGAAGACCAGCAGGTCCGGGATCACGGGCCCGGCGGCGGTGGCCGCGTGCTCGATCGCGAACCATGTGCCGGTGCGGCCGAAGCCGGCCATGACCTCGTCGGCGATCATGACGATCCCGAACTCGGTGCACAGCTCCCGGACACCGGCGAGGTAGCCGGGCGGCGGGACCATGATGCCGGCGGTGCCGGGGATCGACTCGAGGACGATCGCCGCGATCGTCGACGGTCCCTCCAGCTCGATCACGCGGCGCAGCTCCTCCAGGGCCCGGGCGCATTCCTGCTCCTCGGACTCGGAGTGGAAGACCGAGCGGTAGAGGAAGGGGCCGTTGAAGTGGACCACGCCGTGGGCGCCGCGATCGTTGGGGAAGCGGCGCGGATCGCCCGTGAGGTTGATCGCGAGATCGGTACCGCCGTGGTAGCCGCGGTACCGGGCGAGCACCTTGTACTTGCCGGTGTGCAGGCGGGCCATGCGCACCGCGTGCTCGATCCCGTCGGCGCCGCCGTTGGTGAAGAAGATCTTGTCCAGATCTCCCGGGGTGCGCTCGGCGATCAGCCGGGCGGCCTCGCTGCGGGCGGCGTTCACGTGCTGCGGGGCGATGGTGCACAGCTTCGCGGCCTGCTCGGCGATGGCGCCGATCACCCTCGGATGCTGGTGTCCCACGTTGGTGTTCACCAGCTGGGAGGAGAAGTCCAGCAGCCGGTTGCCGTCGCCGTCCCAGACGTAGCTGCCCTCAGCGGCGAGCACCGTCATCGGGTCGAGGCTCGCCTGCGCGGACCAGGAATGGAAGACGTGCGCGCGGTCGAGCGCGTAGGCCCGAGCGCCTTCGGCGACGGCGTCGTCGAGCGAGGCTCCGCCGGGGAGTGCGGTCATCGTCGTTGCTCCTTGTGGTGTCTCGTCGGTGCCGGGCGTCAGACGTTCTGTGGGAAGCCGAGGTTGATGCCCCGGTTCGCGGGGTCCTGCCAGCGGGTGGTCACGACCTTGCCGCGGGTGAAGAAGTTCACGCCCTCGGTGCCGTAGGCGTGCGTGTCGCCGAACAGCGAGGCCTTCCAGCCGCCGAAGGAGAAGAACGCGGTCGGCACCGGGATCGGCACGTTGACGCCGACCATGCCGACCTCGACCTCGTTCTGGAAGCGGCGGGCCGCGCCGCCGTCGGCGGTGAAGATCGCGGTGCCGTTGCCGTACGGGCAGTTCGCGATGAGCTCCATGCCCTCCTCGTAGGTGTCCACGCGCACGACGGAGAGCACGGGGCCGAAGATCTCGTCGGTGTAGACGCTCATGTCGGGGGTGACGTGGTCGAGCAGGGTCGGGCCCACCCAGAAGCCGTCCGAGACGTCCTCGGCATCGGCGCCCGCGGCGGGCGCGACCGCGCGACCGTCGACGACGACCGTCGCGCCGGCCTGCTCGCCGGCGTCGATGTAGCCGGCCACCTTGTCGCGGTGGACGCGGGTGATCAGCGGACCCATGTCGGCGGAGCCGGTGCCGTCGCCGGTCACCAGGGTGCGGGTGCGCTCGGCGATCTTGGCGACCAGCTCGTCGGCGATGTCGCCGACGGCGACGAGGGCGGAGACGGCCATGCAGCGCTCGCCGGCCGAGCCGAAGCCGGCGTTGACCATGGCGTCCGCGGCGATGTCGAGATCGGCGTCGGGCAGCACGATGGCGTGGTTCTTGGCGCCGCCGAGGGCCTGGACGCGCTTACCGTTGGCGGTGCCGGTCCGGTAGACGTACTCGGCGATCGGGGTGGAACCGACGAAGGAGACGGCCTTGATCGCGGGGTTGGCGAGCAGCTCGTCGACGGCGGTCTTGTCGCCCTGGACGACGTTGAAGACACCGTCGGGCAGCCCGGCCTCGGCCAGCGTGCGGGCGATCCAGAGGGAGGCCGACGGGTCCTTCTCGCTCGGCTTGAGCACCACGGTGTTGCCCGCCATGATCGCGATGGGGAAGAACCACATGGGCACCATCGCGGGGAAGTTGAAGGGCGAGATCACGGCGACGGGGCCGAGCGGCTGGCGCATCGAGGAGACGTCGACCATGGTCGAGACGTTCTCGCTCATGGCGCCCTTGAGCAGGTGGTTCATGCCGCAGGCGAACTCCACGACCTCCTGGCCGCGGGTCACCTCGCCGAGCGCGTCGGAGTGCACCTTGCCGTGCTCGGCGGTGAGGATGGCGGCGAGCTCGTCCTTGCGGGCGTTGAGCAGCTCGCGGAAGGCGAACATGATGCTGGTCCGCTTCGCCAGCGAGGTGTCGCGCCAGGCCGGGAAGGCGGCAGCAGCGGCGTCGATGGCGGCGCGGGTGTCCGCGACGTCGGCGAGCGCGACCTGACCGCTGACGGCACCGGTCGCCGGGTTGGTCACGGGCGCGTACTGGCCGGAACCGCCCGCGAACGGGGCGCCGCCGATCCAGTGGTCGATGGTGCTGGTGCTGATCTCGGTGATGGTCATGCATCTACTGTGCGGCCCTCCGAGCCCCGTATGTGCCGACGTTCCGTCAGTATTCGGCACGATGGTTTTACACTTCGTCGTATGGGAGTGACGGTTGCGGAGGTGCTCGCGCTGCCGGTGGTCCGTGCGGGCGATCCGGAGGTCCACGTCGCCGTGGGCCTGGACCGGCAGGTCCGGTGGGTGCACGTCGGCGACGCCGCCGAGGTCGCCGACCTGCTGACGGGCGGCGAGCTGATCCTGACCACCGGTCCGGCGCTCGCGGCAGACCCGGGCGGCTACTGCTCGGCGCTCGCCGGCGCGGGCGCGGTGGGGCTCGTCGTGGAGCTCGGCCCGCGCCTGCCACGGATGCCCGACGGGGCGATCGCGGCGGCCGAGCGGGCCGGGATGGCGCTCGTGGCCCTGCGCCGCGGGATCCGGTTCATCGCGCTGACCGAACAGGTGCACCGCGCCATCGTCGCCGCGCAGTTCGACGAGGTGGAGTTCGCGCGGCACGCCCATCAGGTGTTCACCGAGCTGTCCATGCGGCGCGCGGACGCGGACGACATCGTCAGCAGCGCAGCGGACCTGATCGGCACCCCGGTCGCGCTCGAGGACACCGGGCGCCGGGTGCTCTCCCTCGCCGCGCACGGGCACTCCGCCGCCGAACTGCTGGACGGCTGGCCGACCCGGTCCCGGGTGGACGGGGTGGCGGTGTCCGTGGGCGCCGACGGCAAGATCTTCGCCCGGCTGGTGGCGCCGCTCGCCGAGCCGACGCCGCGCGTGGCGATGGTCCTCGAACGGACGGCGCAGGCGCTGGCGCTGCGGGAGATGGTCGAACGCGACCGCACCGCGCTGGAACAGCAGGCCCACCACGGCCTCCTCGACGACCTGCGGACCGGCCGGATCTCCGACGAGGCGGGGGCGTCCGCCCGCGCGCGCACCCTCGGGCTCGAGGTCGCCCGCTTCTACGTCCCGCTCTGCGTGCTCATCGACATGGACACCGGGCACGACGAGCTCAGCACGCGCCGCCGCCAGGTGCAGGTGCACGACGCGCTGCGGCACGCGCTCGGGCTGGCCCGGATCACCGCGATCAGCTCGGTGACGGGGACGGCCGTCGACGTGGTCGTCGCCTGCCCGGCCGTGGACCCGGACGCCGCGGTCGACCGCGCGGGTCGGCTGATCATCGCGGAGGTCGGGCGGGTGCGCGGGGTCCGCAGCGTGACCATCGGGGCCGGCTCCGCGGTGGGCCGGATCGTGGACGCGGTGGCGGGCATCGCCGACGCGCACCACGTCGCGTCCGTCGTCGCCGCGATGCCGCGCGCCGAGGCCCGCGTGCACCGCGCCGCGGACACGCGGCTGCGCGGCCTGATCGCCCTGCTCGTCGACGATCCACGGGTCCAGGCCTTCGCGCACGCCGAGCTGCGGAGGATCACCGACGGCCCCGATGCCGAGGCGAATCTCGCGCTGCTGCGGGCCTTCCTCGAGACCGCCGGGAACAAGACCGAGCTGGCGCGGCGCCTGCACGTCTCGCGGCCCACGCTCTACGCCCGGTTGGCCGCCCTGCAGGAGAGGATCGGCGTCGACCTCGACGACGGCACGTCGCGGACCTCGCTGCACGCCGCGGTTCTCGTTCTGGACGCCGCCGGTCAGGTGCTGCCGCGATGACCGCGACGTGGCGTAGACTTCGTACTTTGGGCAGCCTAAGAAGACTGCCGGACCGTTCGTTTCGGGAGTGTTGTTGATGAGACCCTTGCGCGTCGCGATCGTGGGTTCCGGGCCGTCGGGATTCTTCGCCGCCGGCAATCTGCTGGAGCAGGACGACATCGAGGTCCAGGTCGATGTCTTCGACCGGCTACCCACGCCCTTCGGCCTGGTCCGGTACGGCGTGGCCCCCGACCACCCCGCGATCAAGTCGGTGACCAAGATCTTCGACCGCACCGCGCAGCACGAGAACTTCCGCTACTTCGGCAACGTCGAGATCGCGACCGACATCCAGGCGTCCGAACTCGCGCAGTGGTACGACGCGGTGATCTACGCGATCGGCGCGTCCGGCGGCCGCCGCCTCGAGGTCGACGGTGCCTGGCTCCCCGGCAACCACCCGTCGAGCGATTTCGTGGGCTGGTACAACGGCCACCCCGACCGCTGCGACCTCGACGTCGACCTGAGCGTGGAGCGCGCCGTGGTCATCGGCAACGGCAACGTCGCCCTCGACGCCGCCCGGATCCTGGTGACCGACACCGACAAGCTGGCCGGCACCGATATGGCCGACCACGCGCTCGAGGCGCTGCACCGCTCCTCGGTGCGGGAGGTCGTGGTGCTCGGCCGCCGCGGCGCCGAGCAGGCCGCGTTCACCCCGTCGGAGGTCGCGGAGCTGGGCAAGCTGCCGGGCGTGGACGTGATCGTCGACCCCGCCGACGTGCCCGCCGAGGACAAGGCGCGCGACAAGGCCCGCCCGCCGGTCGAGCGCAACAACCTCAAGCAGCTGCGCAAGCTGGCGGCGCAGGAGCCCACCGGTGCCGACCGCCGGATCGTGCTGAGATTCCTGCGCTCCGTCGTCGGGATCGGCGGAGAGGATCGCGTCCGCACCGTCTCCATCGCCCGTAACGAGCTGGTGGAAGGCGAGGACGGCACCGTCGAGGCGCAGCCCACCGCCACCGTCGCCGAGCTCGACGCGGGCCTGGTGATCCACGCCGTCGGCTACCACGGCACCCCCATCCCGGGCATCCCCTTCGATACCGAGCGGGGCGTCTTCCGCAACGCCGACAGCCGGATCGTCGGCTACGACGGTGCGCCCCTGCCGGGCCACTACGTGGTCGGCTGGATCAAGCGCGGACCGTCGGGCGTGATCCCCACCAACCGGGACTGCGCGCGCGACACCGTCTCGGTGCTCCTCGCCGACGTCGCCGCGGGCCGGCTCGCGCGCAGCGAGTTCGACGGTGCGCAGGTCGAGAAGTTCATCGTCGACCGGGCCCCGAACCTGGTGGAGTACGACGGCTGGATGGCCATCGACGCGCACGAGACGGCCCTCGCCGAGGAGCACGCCCGCCCCCGGGTGAAGCTGACCAGCGTCGACGCGATGATCGACGCCGCGCAGGCCGCAGCGGACTGACCTCCTGCGCCCCGCGCGGGTAGCGTCGGAATCGTGGGCGCCCGAAGGTTGTTGAATCGACTCGCGGGAGCATCGGTCTCCCGGCGGAAGGAACTGCGCATGACTGACAACGGCACCATCACCACCGTCCCGGGCCGGGAGACCGCGGTGCTCGCGGGAGGCTGTTTCTGGGGCATGCAGGATCTGCTGCGCAAGCAGCCCGGCATCGAGAGCACGCGCGTCGGCTACACGGGCGGCGTGAACGCGAACGCGACCTACCGCAACCATCCGGGGCACGCGGAGGCGGTCGAGATCGTCTTCGACCCCGCGAAGACGAGCTACCGCGACGTGCTGGAGTTCTTCTTCCAGATCCACGACCCGAGCACGAAGGACCGTCAGGGTAACGACGTGGGCTCGAGCTACCGCTCGGCGATCTTCCCGCTCAGCGAGGAGCAGGAGCGCGTAGCCCGTGAGACCATCGCGGATGTGGACGCCTCGGGGATCTGGCCGGGGAAGGCCGTGACCACGATCGAGGCCGTGGGACCGTTCTGGGAGGCCGAGCCGGAGCACCAGGACTATTTGGAGAAGTACCCGGACGGCTACACCTGCCACTTCCCGCGCCCGGGCTGGAAGTTGCCGAAGCGCGCCGAGGCGTAGCTCAGGCCCGGTCGAGTACCTCCGGGAAGGCGGAGAGTTCGGGGAGCGCCTGCGTCCGGCGCGCGAACCGCTGGGCGTTGCGCCTGTACGTGGGATCGGCCAAGATCGTCGCCACGGCGGCGGCGATCTCGCCGGCCGACGCCGTGGCCGGGTCGAGGACGATCCCGGCACCGAGGCGTTCGACCTGCGCCGCATTGCCGGGGTGATCCCCGAACAGGGGGAGCAGCACCGCCGGGACGCCGGCCTGCAGCGCTTCGCGGACCCCGTTGAAACCGCCGTGGGAGACGAAGACGTCGCAGGTCGACAGGACGGTCTGCTGGTCGACGAAGCCGGTGACGGAGACTCTCGCGGGCGGGTCGGGGACGGGATGGGATCCGACCGCCACCACGGCGCGCACGTCGAGAGCGCCGACGGCCTGCACGATGCGGTCCAGGAGCTCGCCTCCGATGCCGATCTGCGGCGCCACCGAGCCGAGGCTCGCCAGCACGAGCGGCCCGTCGGCGGGCAGGTCTGCGATCGCGGCGTCCAGCGGCGCGTGCGTCCGAGCTCCCGGGCGGAAGCAGTGCACGTCGCCGACGGGTCGGCCGGGAGGGTAGAAGTCGAGGGGCGTCTGCGCGATCCGGGGGCGATCGGGGAGCGCGGTGACCGCGGGCAGGTCGTGCGCCCGGCGTACCTCGTTGAGGATCGAGATCGTCTCCGGGGCGTGCTCGTCGAACAGGGGCGCCACGTCCAGCACCGCCTCGCGGCAGCCGAGCTTCGCCGCGACGAGATGACCTCCGAACTCGGTGTTGTCGCGCAGAACGAGGTCGGGCACGGCGTCGCCGAGGGCGTCGAGCAGGGCGGTCGCCACGCGGTACGCGAGGACCCCGATGAAGGCGCGCGCGGAGACCAGCGCCGATGACGTCGGCGGCACGCGGGCGATCGACGACTGCGCCGCGGGCGGGTCGTAGCCGGTCACGGTGAAGGTCTCGGCGCGCAGTGCCGGATCGGTCACGACCTCGCGCAGCTCGGGCACGCCGTGGAGCGGGAGAGCCTCGAATCCGTACTCCGCGACCAGGTCCACGCCGGCGTCGGGGACCGCGATCGTCACCTGGTGACCGGCGGCGCGGAGTGCCGACGCCGCGGGCAGGACGAACGGGACCAGGTGCGAATAGCCGGCGATACCGGTGATCAATATGTTCACTTAACTAACGATATAGCAATCTGTACCGCTCCGCGGTTCACGCCCACTCGGGGGTGGCGGTCAGGTCGGCCAGGAGGCCCCGGACCGCCATTGCCCGACGGTGCGCCGTCCCCTCCAGGGCGTCCAACGCGCATTCCGGATCGGCGGGCGGCCCGAGATGCGTGCACCCGCGCGGACACGCCAGCACCGCCTCGGCGAGGTCAGGGAAGGCCGCGACCACGTCGTCGGTCGAGATGTGCGCGAGGCCGAAGCTGCGGATGCCGGGGGTGTCGACCACCCAGCCGCCGTCGGGCAGCCACAGTGCCACCGACTGGGTCGAGGTGTGCCGCCCCTTGCCGACCCCGGAGACCACGCCCGTCGCCCGATTGGCGTCCGGGACGAGGCGATTGACCAGTGTGGACTTGCCGACTCCGCTGTGCCCGATGAGTGCGGTCACCCGCCCGGTGAGCAGCTCGTGCGCCTCGTCGAGCGGGTCGCCCCGGCCGGCGGCGATCACGGTCAGGTCGAGGTCGGCGAAGGCGGCGGTGAACTCCTCCGCGTCGGCGAGGTCGCCCTTGGTGAGGCACAGCACCGGGGTCAGCCCGCCCGCGTAGGCGGCGATCAGGGTGCGCTCGACGAAGCCGGTGCGCGGCGGCGGGTCCGCCAGCGCGGTCACGATGAGCAGCTGCTCGGCGTTCGCGACGACGATCCGCTCGTACGGGTCGGTGTCGTCGGCGGTCCGGCGCAGCACCGTCGTCCGTTCGTCGACCCGGACGATCCGGGCGAGCGTGTCCTTGCGGCCGGACAGGTCGCCGACGACGCCGACGGAATCGCCCACGACGATGGGGGAGCGGCCCAGCTCGCGGGCCCGCATGGCGGTGATCACCCGCTCGGGATCGCCGCCGAGGGCGCAGCCCCACCGGCCGCGATCCACGGAGACCACCATCGCGGTGTCGGCCTCGCTGTGGTCGGGGCGGTTCTTGGTGCGCGGTCGGCTGCCCTTGCCCGGGCGCACCCGGACATCGGACTCGTCGTATTCGCGCTTACCCAAGGCTCACTTTTCCGCCGCTGAGCAGCGCGTGCCACAGAGCGGGGAAGTCGGGCATCGTCTTCGCCGTCGTCGAGATGTTCTCGACCTGCACGCCCTCGGTGACGAGGCCCAGGATCGCGCCGGCGGTCGCCATCCGGTGGTCGGCGTAGCTGTGCCAGACGCCGCCGTGCAGCGTCGCGGGTTCGATCCGCAGGCCGTCCTCGGTCTCGGTGCAGCGGCCGCCGAGCGCGGTGATCTCGGTGGTCAGCGCGGCGAGGCGGTCGGTCTCGTGTCCGCGCAAGTGCGCGATGCCCCGCAGGTGCGAGGGCGAGTCGGCGAGCGCGGCCAGCGCGGCGACGGTGGGTGTGAGTTCGCCGATGTCGCGCAGGTCCCAGTCGATGCCGTGCAGCGCGCCGGTGCCGCGGGCGGTCAGCGCACCGTCGGCGTGGCCGACCTCGGCGCCCATCGCGGCGAGGACGTCGGCGAACTGGACGCCCGGCTGGGTGGACCGCGGGTTCCAGTGCGGCACGGTCACGGCACCGCCGGTGATCGCGGCCGCGGCGAGGAAGACGGTGGCGTTCGACAGGTCGGGTTCGATCGTCCAGTCGTGGGCGTGGAGCCCGCCCGGCGCGACGCGCCAGGTGTTCGCCTCGGAGGTGTCGACCTCGGCGCCGGCGGCGCGCAGCATGTCGACGGTCATCTCGATGTGCGGCATGGAGGGGACCGGCTTGCCGTCGTGGTGCACGGTCACGCCCTCGGTGAAGCTGGGGCCGCTGAGCAGGAGGCCGGAGACGAACTGCGAGCTCGCGGATGCGTCGATGGTGACGGTGCCGCCGCGGATCGGTCCGTCGCCGTGCACGGCGAAGGGCAGCCCGTCGCCGTCGATCGACGCGCCGAGCCCGCGCAGCGCGTCGAGGACGGTGCCCAGGGGGCGGGTCCGGGCCTGCGGGTCACCGTCGAAGGCGACGGTGCCGCGCGCCCCGGCGGCGAGCGGCGGGAGGAAGCGCATGACGGTGCCCGCCAGGCCGCAGTCGACCACGCCGCCGTGCAGTTCGCCGCCGGTCACGGCAACCGTGGTGTCGGTAATGATCTCGACGTCCGCGCCGAGCGCCTGCAGGGCGCGGGCCATGAGGTCGGTGTCGCGGCTGCGCAGCGTGTTGGTCAGCGTCGAACGCGAGGTCGCCTGCGCCGCAAGGACGTACGCGCGATTGGTGATCGACTTCGAGCCCGGGAGGGCGACGGTGCCCGTCACCGGACCTGCGGCGAGGGGCGCGGGCCATAGCTCCAACTGCTGCACGCCGTTCATCCTCGCACATGAGAGGCGTCGCACCGCGTGCTACCTTGCTGGGCGAAACAGGTCAGGTCGTCACCGCCGGGAGATCTTCGATGAAGCGCAATCGTTCGTTCGTGAGCAGGGCCGTCGTGGCCACCGCCACCGTCGCCACGCTGGCGACCTCCGCAGGGCTGCTCGCCCCGGTTGCATCGGCCGATCCGAATCCGGCCGGGCCGCCCCCGCAGAAGGCCGGCGAGCTGGTCATCGGCTCGGGCAACCTGCCGGGCGATATGGAGTACGGCGGCGCGGTGCTGTCCGGTGCGGCGGCCGGCTGGAACGCGGCGTGGGCGGCGCTGAACCGCGCGGCCGTGACCCCGCCCGAGTGCAAGGTGCTCTACGCGGGCCTGCCCATTCCGAAGGGTACCGACACCGCCCAGACCAGCGGCACCTCCCGCGGCGCCGGCTGGTCGATGGTGGTCTCGAAGTTCACCATGGATCTGGCGCCGCTGCGCGCCGCGCTGCCCAAGTGCGCCAGCTTCAAGGCGGTGCGGGACGGCGTGACCACCGAGGTCGGCGTGCGCTCCATCACCGTGGCCGGCGCCCCGGACGGCCTGGGCCTTGAGTTCACCGCCAAGAGCAAGCGCGGCAACCAGGTCCAGTACCTGCAGACGCGCCAGTACACCGCCGTGGTGAACGGCGTCACGATGTCGCTGCGCGGCGGCCGCGAGACCCTCGCCCCCGCGCCCTTCACCGCCGAGGACGATCAGCTCGCCTCGAACCTGCTCGCCAAGCAGGAGGCGTTCCTGAAGAACCCGCCGAAGCCCGACGCCGCCCCGGCAGCGGCCTCCGAGTCGGCATCGGCGTCGGCGGCACCGTCCGCGAAGCCCGCCTCGGCCGCGCCGTCGGCGAAGCCGGCGCCCGCATCGTCGTCGGCGCCCAAGCCGGCCCGCTGATTCCCGAACAAACGTTGAGGTAATCTCCTGGGGGTGGAGACCACCCGGGAGTTCAGCGTCGGCCAGCTCGCCGCACGCAGCGGCGTAGCCGTGTCCGCACTGCACTTCTACGAGCGCGAGGGCCTGATCTCCGCGCGGCGTACCTCCGGCAATCAGCGGAGGTACCCGCGGGAGACGCTGCGGCGGGTGGCGTTCATCCGGATCAGCCATCGGGTGGGGATCCCGCTCGCCACCATCCGCGAGGCCCTCGCCACGCTGCCGGACGGCCGCACGCCCACGAAGAAGGACTGGGAGCGGCTCTCCAAGCACTGGCACGACGATCTCTCGCACCGGATCGACGAGCTCACCCGGCTCCGCGACAACCTCACCGACTGCATCGGCTGCGGCTGCCTGTCCATGGCCTCCTGCGCGCTGGCGAATCCGCACGACGCGCTCGGCACTACCGGCGCGGGCCCGCGCCGGGTGTTCGACGAGTTCGGGTCGTGACGGCTACTTGTCGCGGCTGACGACGACGCCCTCGGGATCCTTGGCGTTCCACGCGGGATCGTGCGCGTCGCGGCCGCAGATCACGTATGCGAACTTGCCCTCGGCATCGGACGAGGACACCCGACGGCACAGGTACTCGTAGGTCCTGGTGCTCGGTCCGTTCGCCCCGGGACCGAAGCGATGATCGAGCTCGGAGCGTGCGGTCGCGCAGTCGATGGCGTCGTTGCGCAGGTGGATCGTGCCGGTGAAGGTGGCTGATCCCGCCTGGTTGCCGCTGTACGTCCCGCACGTCGGGCCGTAGCCGAGCACCAGCTTGCGCGGGCACTGGTAGCGCAGCGCCGCTTCCGTGACCCGCTGGTCGATCCGGAGGCCCGCTGCGATGTCCGCGGGTGAGGTGTCGGCGATCTTGGCCCGGGTCGCGGTGGTCTCCGCGATCATCGAGGTCTTGAGCTCGGAGTCCTTCATGGAGCGGTAGGTCGTCAGCGTCTCGTCCAGTTTCCTGAGCATCGTCGCCTTGTACGCGGACGGATCCGCCGCCGCGGCGTCGGCCTCCTTGGCGAGCGGTGCGATCGTCTTCTCGCCCGGCGAGGTGCCCACGGCCTCGCACTGCATGCGTCCGAGCATGCGGATCTGCTCTCCCGCGTCGTCGGCGGCGCGCGCGTCCGCGAGCGGCACCGTCAGTGCGCCGAACCGTACGCCGCTGTGGGCCGACACCGCGTCGCACACCGCCTGAGCGAACTTCGCGTCGCCGCCGTCGGGCACGAATCTGCTGTCGTGGGTGGGATCCTCGCTCGCGGCGAGCATCTTCTTCCGCGCCGATTCGACGGTGATCGCGGTGCCCGATCCCAGGCCCGCGGTCGCCATGTTCTTCTGCACCTGCTCCAGCTGTTGCGCGAACGCGGGCGAGCTCACGACCGCCTCGACGAGGTCGGGCCAACTCGAGTTCGCTCCCGCGGAGCCGGGGCACGACGACGCCCCGGGGAAGACCTGCTGCGCGGCCTTCGTCAGCGGAAAGCCCGACGGGCCGAAGCGCGCGAGCGCGAACGTCCCACCGGTCACGATCAGCGCGGCCGCCACGAGGAGGGCCCCGACGATCAGCGCCGTCCGGGCGGGTGACCGCCGTGGAGGCGGCGACCACGCCGCGGGATCGACGGTGCCTCCGGCGGCTGCCGGGGGACGCGGGAACGGCTCTGGTGTGGACACGCCTGATTGTGGCGGTGCCGGAGCGGCCCGGTCAATCCTCTGAACGGAGGAACGCTCGGCCCGGCGGCTGCGGCGCCGACCTGTCGGCGCACCGTCGTAGCCTGGTCACATGTGCGGACGGTATGCGGTGACCACGGACCCGGCGCTGCTGGCGGCGGAGATCGACGCGGTCGATGAGACCGAGGGCGTCGAACTGGACGTCCCGGGCTACAACGTCGCGCCCACGACGAACATCGTCACCGTCGTCGCGAGGCACGCGCGGGAACGGCCGGACGATGCGCCGACCCGGCGGTTGCGGGCGATGCGGTGGGGCCTGCTGCCGCACTGGCAGAAGACGCTGAGCGGGCCGCCGCTGTTCAACGCCCGCGCGGAGTCCGTGCAGGAGAAGCCGGCGTTCCACACGGCGTTCCGGAACAAGCGCTGCCTGATCCCGATGGACGGCTGGTACGAGTGGCAGGTGCTCGATCCGGGCGCGAAGAAGCCGCGCAAGCAGCCCATGTATCTCACGCCGGCCGACGGCACGCGGATGTACATCGCGGGCCTGTGGTCGGTGTGGCGCCCCGCCGGGGCGGGTCTGGACGTGCCGCCCGTCCTCTCGGCCACGGTGGTCACGACCGACGCCGTGGGCCCGCTGCGCGAGGTCCACGATCGGATGCCGCTGGTGCTCACCCCGGAGGTCTTCGACGAGTGGCTCGATCCCGACGGCCCCGTCGACCCGGCGCTGCTCCTTCCGCCCGCGCCGGAGGTGGCCGAGCGGATCGAGATCAGGCCGGTGTCCGCGCTGGTCAACGCCGTGGCCAATACCGGCCCGGAACTGATCGAGCGGGTCGAGCCCGGCACGGAACCCGGCCAGCTCAGCCTGCTGTAGCCGAACGTCTCAGTCCGCTCCGCTACGGTCCGTGCAACCTCGTCAGGGAGATTGCGGCGATCAGCCGTCGCCGCAACAATGAAGGAGCGAAGAAGCGAGGTGGACGATGACCGATCTGGCGGAGAGCGCGCGTCAGCGTGACGAGGCGGACTTCGAACTCTTCGGACGGACGCCCGAGGCTCGCCAGCTCAGCGCGAGGATCCTCGTGAATCTGGATCGCCAGGAGGGCAAGGAGCCTCCGCAATGGGTGCTCGACGTCGCGGAAGGGCGGCTCCCGGCCTGAGGGGTGGACTCGAGCAGTTGAGCCTGCTGACGCGATGCCCGAAAAGTCCGTCTGAGACCTCTGGCACTCTCGCGCAGAGAGTGCTAAAACAGGAAGTGCACAGTTGATGAGTCGCCCGTCAGGGTGGCGGGCGGCCTGGAGTTCACGGGAGGTGTTTGCTGTGCTTCGCTTCGACCCTTTCTCTGAGTTCGACGACCTGACGCAGGGGCTGCTCGCCGCCGGGCGGCAGACGGGATCGGCGCGGTCGCCGCGGTTCATGCCGATGGATCTCTACCAGGTGGACGACCACTACGTCCTCACCGCCGATCTGCCCGGGGCGGACCCCGGTTCGATCGACGTCAACGTCGAGAACGGCGTCCTCACTCTCACCGGTCGTCGGTCGACGATGTCCGACTCCGGCGTGCGCTGGCTGACCAGCGAGCGGTTCTCCGGCATCTACCGCCGGCAGCTCGCGCTCGGCGACAGTATCGACACCGCCGGTATCGCGGCGCGATACGACAACGGCGTTCTGACGGTGACGATTCCGATCGCCGAGCGAGCCAAGCCGCGGCAGATCGTCGTCGAGCAGGCGACGGACGAGCCGCCGTGCGAGCAGCTCGCCGTGCACTCCTCGTCCGCCGACGGTGACGCGGAGATCGAAGCAACGCAATAGGTCCGGGTGGGCCCGTGCCGGCTGGCCACGCCGCCGGCCCGCCCGGCCGCCCCCGACGCTGAGCGGAGGATGTGAAATGTCCTACTGGAGTGATTCTTTCGCGCACGTTCCGACGGCGGGCGTCCCCCAGGCGAACTCCGCCGACGTGCTGGAGCAGTCGAGCCCCGTCGACCTCGAGGAGCTGATCGAGGACTATCCGTGGGTGCGCCGAGACGAAGTGCTGACCATCGACGGTCACCGCTTCTTCGTCTGACCGGTCCGCGCCGGCGGCGCCGGACGCGCCGGTCACTGCGGTGCGAAGAGCTGCACCTGGTAGCCATCGGGGTCGACGACGCCCGCGTAGCGCTGCCCCCAGGGCGCGTCGAACGGTTCCATCGCGCTCGGGCTGCCCGCGGCGACGAGTTCCGCGTGCACCTCGTCGACGACGGCCGGGGAGGCGCACTTGACGCACAGGGTCGCGTTCTGGCCCGGCTGCTTGACCCAGTCGGGCTCCATCGAGCGGATCACCGCGGCGGTGTCCCACATCAGCCGCATCCCGCCCGGCAGCGCCGCCTCCACGTGCGGCTCGTTCTCGGCACCGTCGGGAATCGCGAGGCCGAGCCGGCGGTAGAAGGCGAGGGATGCGGCGAGGTCCTCGGTCACCATGCCGATGGCGTCGAAGCGCAGTCGTTCAGTCATGCGGCCACGGTATGTCGCCGAGTCCCTCGCGTCTTGAACGTTTCGGACATACTCGAACCGTGTACAGCGAGCGGCCGGCGTCGGTCCCCGGAGCGGTCCGGTGGACCTCGGTGGGGCGCGCCGGGCCGTCGCTGATCCTGCCCGACGGGTGCATGGACGTCATCGTCGTCGACGGTGCCCCGCTCGTCGCCGGTCCGGACGCCGTCGCCGCCCGCGTCCACGGGTTCGACGGTGCCCGGATCGACGGCCTGCGGTTCCCGCCGGGCGTGCTGCCGCAACTCCTCGGCATCGCCGCCGACGAACTCACCGGCCTGCGCGTCGACCTCGCGGACATCCTGCCGCACAGTCGGATTCCGCAGACGCGCGACCCGGAGGCGATCGCGGCCGCGCTGCTCGACGGGGTCGACCCGGACCGACGGATCGGCGCCATCGCCGCGCGGCTGCGCGCCGGGCACACGGTCGGTGATGTCGCGGCGGAGGCCGGTCTCGGCGAGCGGGCGCTGCACCGTCTGGCCCTGCGGTCCTTCGGCTACGGCCCGAAGACCCTCGCGCGGATCCAGCGCTTCCAGCGGGCGCTCGGCCCGATCCGTGCGGGTCGTGCACTCGCCGAGGTCGCGGCATCGTCGGGCTACGCGGACCAGGCCCACCTGACCCGCGAGGTGCGGGCCCTGGCCGGCGTCCCGCCGTCGGGGCTGCGCGCGGCTACCAGTTGATGCCGGGCAGGCGGTTGAGGGTCTTGCGGGCCAGGCGCCGCAGTCCCTGGTCGCCGGAGATGCCGAACAGCGGGCTGACCGCGGCGGTCGAGAGGTCCTTCGACAGGTCCTTGGTCGCGGCGCGGGTGGCGGCGAGCCGCCCACGCGGCGTATCCACCTCGGCCACATCGACTTCCAGAACCTTCGCCGCGCCTTCCTCGTCGCCCTCGGGCTCGGGGAAGAGCAGGTAGCCCTGGTGCTGCGCGGCCGCCGCGAGCCGCGGCGAGAGGAACTGGCCGAACTGCGCGAGGGTGCCCAGCGGGGTATCGATGCGGCGGGGACGCTCGATGATCGCGCGCACCACGATCTGGCCGGCCTTCTCCACCGACAGCGCCATCGCGTTGTCGTAGGCGTCGGTGGGCTCGATCATCCGGGTGCGGGTGAGCGGCATGTGGATGTTGGTGAAGGTCACGTGGTCCGACATGGTCTCCGCGGCGGTGATGTCGCTGAAGGCCTCCAGCGCCGACTTCGACGCGATGTAGGCCGCGAACCGCGGGCCGCGCACCTGCACGCCGATCGACGAGATGTTCACCACGTGCCCGGACTTGCGGGCGATCATGTGCGGCAACAGTTCCAGGATCAGGTACACCGCGCCGAAGTAGTTCACGGCCATCGTGCGCTGGTAGTCGTGCGCGCGGTCGACCGAGTTGATCGTCGCGCGGCGGATGGACCGGCCCGCACTGTTGACCAGCACGTCCACGTGGCCGTGTTCCGCCAGGATCTGAGCGACGGTGGTGCGCACCGCCTCCGGGTCGGTCACATCGCACTGGTAGGCGCGCACGGTGCCCTTCGGCAGGCCCGGCAACCCCGGCTCCGCTTCGATCCGCAGTACGGCGTCCGCGAGGTCCTCGGCCTTGCGGGCCACGATGAAGACGTGGGCGCCCTTGAGGACGGCCTGCTTCGCGGCCTCGCGCCCGATACCGGAGGAGCCCCCGGTGAGCAGGATGTGCTTGCCCACGAGCGGCCCGCGCGGATCGTCCCGCCGGTTGCGGGACGGATCGAGATGCTCGGCCCAGTAGCGGAACAGGCGCGGACCGTAAGTCTTCAGCCGCGGGAGCGTCACGCCCAGGCGGGAGAGGCTCCGGTACGTGGCCTCCGAGTCGAACCGCGTGTTGTAGAACGGGTGGTCCAGGATCGCCGGAGGCAGCCCGAGCTGGCGCGCGATCGCGTCGCGCAGCGCCCGCACCTCGCCCCGGCGGCCGACCCGCGCCGCGAACTCGCCCAGCGGTGCGCTGGGCAGCGGCAGGGTCTTCGGGCCCGAGAAGGCCGGCGCGATCGCCTCGTAGATCGCGGCCATGCTCTGGCCCTTGGGGTCGGCGAGGTGGTAGACGGTGCCCGGCGCCGGCTCCGCGGTGACGAGCGCGACGAGCGCGGACGCCACGAAATCCACCGGCACGACGTTCGTGTACCCGAGGTTGGCGAACGGGACTCGCAGGTGATGCGGAATGGTGCCCATGAGGCGCAGGAACGGGAAGAAGTAGTACGGACCGTCGATCTTGTCCGCCGCGCCCGTCATCGAATCGCCGACGACGATGGAGGGCCGGTAGATCTGCCACGGCACCGTCGCCGTGCGGACGAGGCGCTCGGACTCGTACTTGGTGCGGTGGTACGGGGTGGGGAAGTGCTGGGCGACGTCGAAGTCGGATTCGGCGAACCACCCCTCGTGGTTGCCGGCCACCGCCAGCGACGAGACGTGATGCATCGTGGCGCCGAGGCGCTCCGTGAGCGCGAGCGTGTTGCGCGTGCCCTCCACGTTGGTCAGCTGCTGGATCTCCTCCGGCGCCTCCATGTCGTAGACGGCGGCGAGGTGGATCACGTGGTCGATGCGCTCCGGCAGGTCACCCGGGGCGATGCCGAGGCCGGGCAGTGTGACATCGCCCGGAACCGGGACCACCTGCGGCGCGAGCTCGTGACCGAGGTCGGCGATGAGCCGCTCGAACCGCGGAAGTGAGGCGTCCCGCACCAGGAGGTAGATCGTTGCGCCGCGATCCGCTGCGGCGAGCCGCGCCACGACGGCACGGCCGATGAAGCCCGTCCCGCCGGTGACGAAGTAGCTGGCCATACCACGAACCTACTTTCCGCTGCGCCCGCCACCAAACCGGTCGCGAGAGCCGTTCACCCATTCACTATCACGGCGCGGCCGGCGGCGCCACCGTCATCCCCGTCACGGCGGGTGCTGGGCTGTCCGCCCGGTGCTTCTCAGCCCAGTGCCGCCAGGGGTGTGACTGTGATCCCGGCGGTGGCAGGTGGCGGGTTCTCAGCCCGGCGCGGCCAGGGGCGCGACTCTCGCCGACGTCGCCTGCACCAGGTCCGACGGTGCCAGCTCGACCTCCAGGCCCCGCCGCCCCGCGGAGCAGAAGACCGTGTCGAAGCCGAGGGCCGACTCGTCGATCGCGGTGGGCAGCCGCTTGCGCTGTCCCAGCGGGGAGACCCCGCCCAGCACGTAACCGGTGACGCGCCGCACGTCGGCGGGGTCGGCCATCGTCGGCCGATGCAGGCCGAGCGCGGCACCGGCCGCCTTGAGGCTGAGCTTTCCGGAGGTGGGCACGATCGCCACCGCGAGCTGTTTGCCGTCGGTGATCACCAGCGTCTTGAACACCCGCGCCGGGTCGTGCCCCAGCGCCTCCGCCGCCTCGCCGCCGAAGGATTCGGCCCGTGGATCGTGGACGTACTCGTGCGTCGTGAAGGCGATGCCCGCGGCCTGCAGTGCCGCGATCGCAGGCGTCGCCGCAGCGCTCTTCTTCCCCATGCCGCCAGTCAATCAGACGTCCACCCCACCTCCCGCGGGGGTTTCCTCCTCCCTCCCCGGGTTGTAACCGGGTGACCAGTCGCGAACCCCCGCGGGAACCAGCGCTCGGCTGCCCGTCGGACTCAGCCGCTGTGAAGCACGCACTGATCGCCGATGGTGGAAGGCAGCAGGACGGCGCCGCACTCGTGACACACCCGCCACGGTCCGTGCCACCCGCCGGAGACGGTGCGGAACCGGTGTTCGGCCGCCAGCCAGGCGGCGAAGTCGGCATCGTCGTCGGGCGCGGCCGTCGGTTCGGACTGCTGTGGTGGACCGGGCACCACGCCCGCGAGCAGGCCCGCGACGAAGTACCGGGACTCCGTCGCCATGTCCGTCAGCTCGTCAAGGCTGACGTTGTAGGAGCGGTACTCCCACTCGACGTGGGGACACCACGCTGCGACCCGCCCGATGAAGGTGTTCGCCCGCCCCATCAGGTAGTCACGGCACCCCCGTGGGCTGTCGAACCACAGCTTCTCGTCGAACGGTGCTGGACCTGGCCCGGCGGTCTCCCACCGCGGTGGCACAGCGAGTGGAGCGAGAACGCAGTGCGCGGTGTCGTCGTCGCCGTCGAACTGCTGCACCAGGTGCATTCCGCGCTCCGCAGCCAACCGGCGGGCCTCCCCGAGGGAAAGCCGCTCGGCGTCGTCACCGAGCCCGAGCTGCACGACCGGTGCGGCGATGGCGTCGTCGTAGCGGAGTTCCCGCAGCGGTTGCATCTGCATGGTCCCGTCTTACCGTCACGGTCTCGGTCCAGCCACCGATTTCGCCGGCGATCAGCGCGTGAGAGCGCGTCGGGGTACGGGGCCGGCACCGTCGGACGTGCGCACACGGCGCGCGTGCGCACAGCCGCGTGGCGTGCGCGGATGGCCTCAGTGTCAAGTGCGGGCGAGTCAATTGCCCGGCTCGTCCTGAGTCCACCGCCTCGCAACGGGAACAAGCCGGACATCGGCGCTGTTGCAGAGGTCGTGAGTGCAGGTAGCGGCGCAGCGGTCCTCGAGCGACCGGTAGCCTTCGACGGTATGACGGACGGGGACACCACGCGCGTAGCGGATCCGGACTCGGCCCTCGACGAGGTGACCGAGACGCCGGAGCAGCTCACGGCCCGCTTCGAGACCGAGGCGCTGCCGCTGCTGGACCAGCTCTACGGTGCGGCGCTGCGGATGACGCGCAATCCGGCGGACGCGGAGGACCTGGTCCAGGAGACCTACGTGAAGGCCTACAGCGCCTTCCGCAGCTTCAAGAAGGGCACCAACCTCAAGGCCTGGCTGTACCGGATCCTCACCAACACCTACATCAACGGCTACCGCAAGAAGCAGCGGCAGCCCGCGCAGTACCCCACCGACGAGATCACCGACTGGCAGCTCGCGGCCACGGCGGAGCACAGCTCCACGGGCCTGCGCTCGGCGGAGATCGAGGCGTTGGACGCACTGCCGGACGATGAGATCAAGCAGGCTCTCGCGAAGCTCCCGGAGGAGTTCCGCATGGCGGTGTATTACGCCGACGTGGAGGGATTCCCCTACAAGGAGATCGCCGAGATCATGGGTACCCCGATCGGCACGGTCATGTCGCGGCTGCACCGCGGACGGCGGCAGCTCCGCGCCGAGCTGGAGGGCGTCGCGCGGGAGCGCGGCTTCCTGCGGGGGCAGGATTCCGACGGTGCCGACGGCGCCGCCGAGCAGGAGGATGGCAAGTGACGTACTCGTCGGACGGCAACCCCGATCTGGAGCTCGACTGCTCCGCCGTGATGGCCGACATCTGGCTGCTCCTGGACAACGAGTGCGACGCCGCCGCGAAGGAGCGGCTCAAGGCGCACATCGACGGATGCTCGCAGTGTCTGTCGCACTACGGCATCGAGCAGCAGATCAAGGCGCTGGTGGGGCGTAAGTGCGGTGGCGAGCGCGCTCCCGACGGGCTGCGTGAGCGCCTGACGATCAGCATCCGGCACACCGAGGTGCGCTTCCGCTCGGAGTAGCCGGGGCGACCCGCAGACATGACGAGGGCCCGTCGACGATGTCGACGGGCCCTCGCTCGCAAGTGCAGTGAATCCTGATGGCTCAGGAGTTCGGACGCTTGCCGTGGTTGGCGGCGTTCTTCTTGCGCCCGCGCTTCTTACGTCCACGCTTTCCCATGGCGGTCTCCTTCCTGTCCTCAGGCTCATTCGCAGTACCGGTTATTGTTTCACGACGGCACCGACGACGACAAAAAGGCGGTCCCATGGCCTCCCTCGCCGACCTCCTGGCGATCCACACCGACCTGCCCGGCCGGGCCGCCCGGCACCTGCAGCGGATCGCCGGTGAGTGGCAGCTGCTGGCCGACCTGTCCTTCGCCGACCTGCGGTTGTGGGTGCGTGACGACCCCGAGGGCGACTCCACCGATCCTGCGTACATCTGCATCGCCCAGTGCCGGCCCAACACCACCTCCACGGTCTACGACTCCGACGGCGTGGGCGTGACCGTCCCGCCCTGGGAGGCGCCCACGCTGCACGCGGCCTTCGAGGGTGGCGTCGTCGTCAAGGGCGTGACCCCGGCGTGGACCGGCCCGGCCCGGGTACGGCGGGAGGCGGTCCCGGTGCCGTCGCACGGGGAGGTGATCGCGGTCCTCACGCGCGATTTCAACGTGACCCACCCGCGCACCCCGAGCCCGCTCGAGGTCGCGTACACCGAGTGCGCGGACGATCTGTGCACCATGGTCGCCGAGGGCACCTTCCCGGAGCCCGAGGAACTGCCGACCGGCGAGGCCGCGCCGCGTGCGGGCGACGGCTTCATCCGGCTGGACGGGAACGGTCGCGTCGTCTTCGCGAGCCCGAACGCGCAGTCCGCCTACCGCCGCATGGGGGCCGCGACGGATCTGGAGGGCAGCGAGCTCGCGGAGGCCACGGCCGAGCTGGTGGGCGACAGCTTCGAATCCGAGGATCTGGCGGCCGCCCTCGATGGCGCGCTGCGCCGCGGCGAGGGATCGCGGATCGAGCTCACGAAGGGCGGCGTCACCGTCGTGCTGCGCGTCCTGGGGCTCCATCCGGGCGGCAGGCACGACGGTGCGGTGGTCCTGTTGCGGGACGTCACCGAACTCAAGCGCCGGGATCGGGCGTTGATCTCCAAGGACGCCACGATCCGTGAGATCCATCACCGGGTGAAGAACAACCTGCAGTCGGTCTCGGCACTGCTGCGGCTGCAGGCCCGGCGCACCCGCAACGAGGAGGCCAAGCGCGCGCTCCTGGAGTCGGTGCGGCGCGTGGCGTCCATCGCGCTGGTGCACGAGACCCTGTCGATGAGCGTGGACGAGCACGTCGACATCGACGAGGTCATCGATCGCCTCATCCCGATCATGGGCGATGTGACGCCGGCGGGCGGGTCGGCGGCGGTCACCGTCGTGCGACGGGGCGACGTGGGACTGCTCGACGCCGATCGGGCGATGCCGCTGGTGATGGTGGTGACCGAGCTGATCCAGAACGCGATGGAGCACGCCTACGAGCCGGGGGAGTCGGGCACGATCGAACTGCTCGCGCACCGGTCCACGCGGATGCTGGACGTCACGGTCCGCGACGACGGTGCCGGCCTCCCGCCCGGCTTCAACCTCGAGGCGTCGGGCCGGCTGGGGCTGCAGATCGTGCAGACGCTGGTGAAGTCGGAGCTGGGCGGCGAGCTGTCCCTGGTCAGTAGGGACGGCGGGACCGATGCCGTGCTTCACGTGCCGCTGCAGCCGGCCTGATCCGGGCGGATACCCGGCGCACGACGAGGGCCCGGGGAAGATCCACCGGGCCCTCGTCGAAGCGGATGCTGCTACACAGCGGTGCGCGTGCGGGTCCGCGCGTTGCGACGCTTGAGCGCGCGACGCTCGTCCTCGCTCATGCCACCCCACACACCGGCGTCCTGACCGGACTCGAGGGCCCACGCGAGGCACTCGGCGGTCACGGGGCAGCGGTTGCAGACCAGCTTGGCGTCCGCGATCTGCGCGATGGCCGGACCGCTGTTGCCCACAGGGAAGAACAGCTCCGGATCCTCGTCACGACAGATGGCCTTATGGCGCCAATCCATGTCAGTACACTCCTTCAGGCGCGCGGGCGCGCCACTCATCGCAGGTGTCGATCCGACACCGAATTTCCAGGCTGTTAACGCGGAGGGAACCGAACTGTTTCCGCGTTGTTACGTCATGAATATTTCCACGTTCTCAGCAAGAGTCAATAGATTCCGGCTCAGAGGTGGGGGATCTCACAGCGGGGGCGGTGAGGGACCCTGTCCGAGGCGTGTACTACACTCCTGCCGGTCCGGCGGCGTTCCCGCAAGAATATCCACACAAGCTGCGGGTATGCAATAGTTTTCTGCGCCGTCGTGATCGATCGCTCTTCCGGTGCCGCCGATCGGGTCACGCCGAGTCCGGTGGGACGAGCGGAGGCGGGCGGTCGAGGGCTCAGCGCACGGGCGGCAGCGGCGGCAGGTCGGCGACCACCCGGATGCGCTCCGGCGAGTACCAGAACCGGACCTCGGTGCGGTCGCCGAGATGGTCCCCGTCGACCTGGGTCGGTACCGGGATCTCGCTGCTGACGCGCAGTTCGCGCAGGTCGTCGTGCCGGACGAGGTGGCGCACCGTCGGCCCCTTGGTGCGTCGCGCCGAGAGCATCTGTCGCACCAGCATCAGGTTCGGGATCGTGCGCATGGAGCGCGACGCGAAGACGCCCAGCCCGGTGCCGTAGTCGGTGCCGGGGTTGGTGAAGACGGCGCGGTTGCCCAGGAAGGTCCACGGGCTGGCGTTGGAGACGAAGGCGAAGTGCACGCCGTCGACGTCCGTCCAGGTCCCCGGCTCGTCGCCCGGCAGGTGGACGGTGAGCCTCGGCTCGCGTCGTGCGGCCTGGAAGAAGGTGCGGATGGAGGTGCGCACGTACCGCGCGGAGGTCGCGGCCTTGCCCTTCTCCCGCAGCGCCTCCATGTTCGCGATGACCTCGGCGTCGACGCCCATGCCCGCGTTGAACAGGAAGTAGCGGTCATCGGCGCAGCCCAGGCCGATGGTGCGGAAGCTGCGCCGCGCCAGGAGGTCGGTGAGGTGGACGGTGGCCTCCTCCGGGTCGCGGGGCACCGCGAGGGAGCGGGCGAAGACGTTCGCGCTGCCGCCGGGGATCACCGCGACCGCCGGGAGGGACTCGGGTGCCGTGGCGGCCGCCTCGCCGGGCAGACCCTCCCGCCCGAGGATCCCGCAGACCACCTCGTTCACCGTGCCGTCGCCGCCGTGGACGATCACCAGGTCGGTGCCGTCCGCGCGGGCCGCGGCGGCGAGTTCGGCCGCGTGGCCTCGGTGTTCGGTCTGCGCCAGGGTGACGTCCAGCGTGGACGCCAAGGCCATCGCTACGAGGTCTCGACCCGCCGCGGTGATGGACGTGGCGTTGGGGTTGGAGATCAGCAGCGCGCGCACACCGAGCAGCCTACCCAGACGGTCCCGATACCCTGGGGTCGTGACATCGACCAACGGAGGCGGGGACTCCCGCCCGGCGGCCACCCGTTCCCGTACGAAGCGATCCGGCGCCACCCGCACCGCGGCCCCCGGCACGGCCCGCGCGGCGGGCGTCATCGTCGCGATCGAGGGTCTGGTGGCGCTGGTCGTCGGGGTGGTGGAGCTCGTTCGCGCGATCACCGGCACGGCGGACACCACGACCGGGGCCTACGGCATCGCCTTCTGGATGATCCCGATCGGCGCGGCCGTCCTCGCCGGCGGCGTCGCGCTCCTCCGCGGGCTGCGCTGGGGCCGTGCGCTGGGCGTGCTGACCAACCTCCTGCTGGGCCTCACCGGCATCAGTGGCGCGTTCGCCCAGAGCTCGCCGGTCCTCGGCTATCCCCTGCTCGTGCCCGCGATCGTCGTGCTGGTCCTGATGTTCAGCCCGCCGACGGTGGCCTGGCTCGAGGGCGAGTACCGCCGGGACTGACGTCGTCAGCGTCCCGCGTAGTGTGCAGCGGCGTAGCCCGTGAGTCCGAACCGGGTGACCTGGGGGACGTCGTCGCGGTCGAAGCCGAAGACGGCGGCGGAGGCGGGCAGGATCATCACGTGCCGGCCGAATTCCGGTGCCTGGCCCAGGAACCGGGCGGTGAGGACCCGTCCGAGGTGTCCGTGCGCGACGAGGACGACGTCACCGTCGGCCATGGCGGCCCGAGCCCGCTCGAGCACCCGGTCCACCCGCGCGGACACATGCTCCATCGACTCGCCGCCGGGCGCGCCGGACCGCCAGACCGTCCAGCCGGGATCGTCGACGCGGATCTCGGCGCTGGTGCGGCCCTCGTAGTCGCCGTAGTCCCATTCGGCGAGGTCGGGGTCGACCCCGGTCACACTGAGACCGGCCAGTTCCGCGGTGCGGGCGGCGCGGTGTCGGGGGCTGACCCAGACGGTGGGGTTCTCGAGCGCCAGGGAGTCGAGGACCGGCGCGAGGGCCCGTGCCTGCTCCGTTCCGGTCTCGGTCAGGTCGATGTCGGTGGCGCCGGTATGGCGGCCCGAGCGTGACCATTCGGTCTCGCCGTGGCGGATGTAGACGAGGCGCGTGCTGGTACTCACCCCGCCATCGTCGCCCATGGGTGGGTACCCTCGCAGCATGTCCGGTGACTCCCCGTTCGTCCTGGCCGTCGCCAACCAGAAGGGCGGCGTCGCGAAGACCACCACGGTCGCCAGTCTCGGGGCGGCGCTCGCTGAGCTCGGTGCCCGCGTCCTCGTCGTCGACCTGGACCCGCAGGGCTGCCTGACCTTCTCGCTCGGCCACAATCCGGACCGCATCGAGCACAGCGTCCACGACGTCCTGCTGGGGGACAAGAAGATCGACGAGGTGCTGCTCGAGACCGAGGACGGCGTCACGGTATTGCCCGCGACGCTGGACCTCGCGGGCGCGGAGGCGCTGCTGCTGATGCGCGCGGGCCGCGAGTACGCGCTCAAGCGGGCGCTCGCGGAGGTCGCGGACCGGTTCGACGTGGTGATCATCGACTGCCCGCCCAGCCTGGGCGTGCTGACCCTCAACGGGCTGACCGCCGCGGACGCCGTCGCCATTCCGCTGCAGTGCGAGACGCTCGCGCACCGCGGCGTGGGGCAGCTGCTCAAGACGGTCCGCGACGTGCAGGCCATCACCAATCCCGAGCTGAGCATGCTCGGGGCGATCGCCACCCTCTACGACGCGCGCACCACCCACAGCCGCGACATCCTCTCCGACGTCGCCGACCGCTACGACCTCGCCGTGCTCGCCCCGCCGATCCCGCGCACCGTCCGGTTCGCCGAGGCCAACGCCGCGGGCCGAACCGTCCTCGCGGGCCGGAAGAACAAGGGCGCCACCGCCTATCGCGAGTTGGCGCAGAGCGTCAAGGCCCACATCTCCGACGGTGCGCCGCTCGTCACCTGGGCGGCCGAATGACGGTCGGGCGGGCTCACGCCGAGCGGTAGGCCTGCACCGTCGACCCCCATTGCGCGACCAGCGTGTCGCCGGCCTGCGCGAGGAGGACCGGCCCGCCCGTGTAGCCGGGCTTGTCGAGGGGGGTGAACCGGGCCATCGCGCGCGTGCGCAGGTCGTAGGCGCTCAACGTGGTGGGCCCGGGCACGACGAGCCGTCCGCCGATGACGGTGCCCGGCCCGCGGGTCTCGGGGATCACCATCTGCGTGGTGAGCGATGCCGCGTCGACCACCACGGTCGCGGTGCCGGTGAAGAACGCAGCGATGCCCGCCTCCGTCACCACCGGCACGGCGCGCGGGGCGCCGCCGGGCGAGGTGGTCACGTCGACCGACTGCAGCGTGCGGCCGTGCAGGTCGACGGTGGTCACTCGCGCGTCTCGTCCGTCCTGCGCCGGCACGTAGACGACCGCGCCGTTCGCCGTCGCGGTGATCAACCGAGCTCGATCTCCACCCTCCGGGGCGGCGGCACCGAGGTCCGGTACCACCGACGATGAACTCTCCTGCGGCTCGGCGGCCTCCTTCGGGGAGATGCCGATCACCGTCAACCGGGGGAAGGGCTCGGTGGGGCACGCCTCGAGGACGACGAGCGACGCGCCCGCGGGGATCGCGGACCCGATCGTGCAGCCGGAACGCGGCTGCACGCCGGGGTTCACCGGCACGTCCGGCTTCCCGTATTCGACGGTGCGCACCAGGTCCGAGCGGAAGACGTCGACGCGCGTGGGCCCCTGGACGACGACGTAGTTGCCGTCGCCGGTCAGCGTCACATCGTGGTCCTCGCGACTGGTGCGGCTGGCGCGGCGCTGCCCCGTGCGGGGATCGAGGGCCATCACCTCGCCGCAACCGCGGACGTCTCGGTAGAAGGCCAGGACCAGGCCGGAGTTGTCGATGAGCCCGCAGGTGTCGGTCTCGCGCTGGTACCGCCAGGTGCGCGCGCCGGTAACGGGGTCGTGCGCGGAGACCTCGCCGCCACGGGTCAGGACGAGCGTGCCGGTACTCGCCACGGTCAGGGCCGGACGGTCCGACTCCGCGGTCCACACCGGGCGGAGGGTGGCGGGGAGTTCGGCGAGGTTGCCCGCCACCGTCGACGGTGCGGGGACCGTCTCGCTGACGGCCTTGCTGGCCGAGCCCGTCGTCCACGCCACGAAGCCCGCGACCACCACGGCGACCAGGACCGCGGCCGAAACGGCCAGATCGAGTCGCGTCCTGCGTTCGGGTTTCACCACGCGCCCGAGCCTACTGGCGGGCGTCGCCCGGCCCCGTCACCTGCCGTCCCGGCAAGCCGCCCTCGCTGCCGGCCGGTCTGTCAGCTGGCGTTGAAGCCGACCGAGCGGCTCTCCGTGGTGCCGATCTCGACGTAGGAGACACGGGCGGCGGGCACCAGGTACTGCTTGCCCTTCTCGTCCGTGAGCTCCAGCAGCTCGGTGCGCCCGGCGAGCGCGTCGCCGACGGCCTTCTTCACGTCGTCGGCCTGGTCCTTGCTCTGCACCACGAGTTCGCGGTTCGAGTCCGCGATACCGATCTTGATCTCCATGCCACGAGGTTATCCGCCGGCACTGCCGCCGGGCGGGGCGAGGCCGTCGATTCTGCTGAGGGCAGTCAGCCGAGGCCGAGCGTCGCCATCCGCTCGGCGTGCCGGGTCTGCAGAGATTCGAAGAACTGCGCCACGCCGGGCAGGTCGCCGGAATGCGCGAACAGCAGCGCGGCCAGCTCGTCGCGGGTGGCGAGCACCTCCTGCGCCTGGGTGATGGCCTCGGACAGCAGTCGACGGCCCCAGAGCGTGAGCGGGGAGCGCAACGCCGGGTTCGTGGCCACGGCCGAGCGGACCCGCTCCACCGCGAAGTCGGATTCGCTGGTCTCGGAGAGCACGGCCGCGACGATCGTCGCGGGCTGGCCGGGCAGGGCCCGCGCGATCTCGGAGTAGAAGTCGGCGGCGAGCCCGTCGCCGATGTAGGCCTTGACCAGCGCCTCGTTCCAGTTCCGCGGCGTCGTCCGCTCGTGGTAGCGGGTGATCACGGGCGCGAACGGGGCGGTCGCGACGGCGACGTCCTGGCCGCGGCGGTCCAGCTCCGTCGCCAACAGCTCGAAGTTGCGCATCTGTGCCGCCGCCATCGACGAGACGGCGATCCGGCCCCGAAGGTCCGGCGCCATCTCGGATTCCCGGGCGAGCCGCTCGAAAGCGGCCAGCTCGCCGTACGCCAACACTGCGAACAGGGCCGCGATGCCCGGGTGCTCCGCCGTGATTCCCCGATCCTGCGACTGTTCGCTCATGGTGCACATGCTAGTGCGGGCCGCAGGGGCGGGTACCATGGTCGTAGCGATCGACTTCGGTCGCCGGTAGTTGTGCGCGCACTCCGACCCCGCCGCCGATCGGCAGGGTGTCGAGGCGACGATGACGGTCCGTGACGGACCGGGGATTCATTGGCCGGAACAGTGCGCGCGTGAGAAATGAACGCGACGCCACCGCCGCCGATGAAAGGCAGAACCATTACCTCCCCCATCACCACGACGAACAACGACATCCACACCGAGCCCGCCGTCGAGGAGGGCCTGCCCGACGTCCACGTGATCGGCGACGATCACGTCTCCCCGAGCTTCGCCGAACTGGGCGTCGACCAGGGCATCGTCGATGCCCTCGGCAAGCGGGGCATCGAGCGCACCTTCGCCATCCAGGAGCTGACCCTCCCGCTGGCGCTGGCCGGCAACGACCTCATCGGCCAGGCCCGCACGGGCATGGGCAAGACCTACGGCTTCGGCGTGCCGCTGCTCAACCGCCTGATCACGCAGGCCCGCGCGGCCGTCGGCGAGGACGGCCTGCGGGCGCTCGACGGCACGCCCCGCGCCCTGATCATCGTCCCGACCCGCGAGCTGTGCGTGCAGGTCACCGACGACCTGGAGCAGGCCTCTGACGGCGTACGCGTGCAGACCACCAAGGGTGAGCGCGACCTGCGGATCACCTCGATCTACGGCGGACGTCCCTACGAGGCGCAGATCGAGGCCCTGCAGAAGGGCGTCGACGTGGTCGTCGGCACGCCCGGCCGCCTCCTCGACCTCGCGAACCAGGGCCACCTGGTCCTCGGCAAGATCCAGATCCTGGTGCTCGACGAGGCCGACGAGATGCTCGATCTCGGCTTCCTCCCGGACATCGAGAAGGTCCTCGGCATGGTCCCCACCGACCGCCAGACCATGCTGTTCTCCGCCACCATGCCGGGCCCGATCATCACGCTGGCCCGCACGTTCCTGAACCAGCCCACCCACGTGCGCGCCGAGCACCACGACGACTCCGCGGTGCACGAGCGGACCACCCAGTTCGTCTACCGCGCCCACGCCCTCGACAAGACGGAGCTGGTCGCGAAGGTGCTGCAGGCCGAGGGCCGTGGCGCCACGATGATCTTCACCCGGACGAAGCGCACGGCGCAGAAGGTCGCCGACGAGCTCGCCGAGCGCGGCTTCAAGGTCGGCGCCGTGCACGGCGACCTCGGCCAGGTCGCCCGCGAGAAGGCGCTCGGCAAGTTCCGGGACGGATCGATCGACGTGCTCGTCGCCACCGACGTCGCCGCCCGCGGCATCGACATCGACGACGTCACCCACGTCATCAACTTCCAGTGCCCCGAGGACGACAAGACCTACGTACACCGCATCGGCCGCACCGGCCGCGCCGGCAAGACCGGCACCGCCGTCACTCTCGTCGACTGGGACGAGCTGCACCGCTGGGAGCTCATCGACAAGGCCCTCGGCCTCGGCAAGCCCGAGCCGGTCGAGACCTACAGCTCCAGCGAGCACCTGTTCACCGACCTCGGCATCGATCCGGGCGTCAAGGGCAGCCTGCCGGGCGTGCGCAAGCGCGCCGAGGGCGAGGTCGTCGAGCGCGCGCCGCGGGAGAAGCGCGAGAGCACCCGCACGCGGACCCGGACGCGCACCCGCGGCGGCAAGAAGGTCGACGGTGCCGCGCCCGCCGAGGCCGTCGCGGAGGCCCCGCAGGCCGACGGCGCACCGTCGAACGACGGTGCCGAGGGCGACGCCCCGGCCCGCAAGCGGCGCCGTCGCCGCCGTTCCGGCGCGAAGAAGACCGAGGCCGCCGCGCCCGCCGAGGCGTCGGCCGAGTAGGTCCCCCGAACGACGGACCCCGCTACCACCATCCGGTGGTCGCGGGGTCCTCGTCGCTCCGGGGAGGGTTGGTCCCATGACGACGACCGACACGACGGCGCCCACGACGCGCCGCATCGCCTCGCTCGACACGGCCCGCGGGATCGCCATCCTGGGCACCTTCGGCACGAACGTGTGGATCTTCACCGAACCGCGCGGCATGGTCGGCTACCTCGGCTCGGTGGGCGCGGAGGCGCTGCCGATCCGGATCCTGCAGACCCTCGCGCAGGGCAAGTTCCTCGGCCTGCTCAGCCTGATGTTCGGGGTGGGCCTGGCGATCCAGCAGGCCTCCGCCGCCCGGCATGCGAAGCCCTGGCCGGGTCGCTACTGGCGGCGCGCGCTGGTCCTTTTCTTCGACGGGCTGGTCCACTTCGTCCTCGTCGCCGAGTTCGACGTGCTGATGGGCTACGCCCTGGTGTCCTTCCTGGTCTCCGCGCTGCTGATCCTGCGGCCTATCGTGCGGAGGCGGTGGGCGATCGGCGCGGTCTCCGTGCACCTCACGGTGGTCGCGCTCGCGGTGATCGGGATGATGCTGCCGGCCGACGGCGGGCCGGTGGCGGAACGCTCGGCCGCCAATCCCTATGCGGACGGCTCGTTCTGGGATCTCGCGGCCTTCCGCATCGACCACGGGCTGCTCTTCCGCGCGGAGACGATCTTCATGATCCCGCTGACCATCGCCATGTTCCTCACGGGGGCACGGCTGTTCCAGGCCGGGATCTTCCTGCCCGACGGTGCCGCCCTGCGCCGGCGGCTGCTCGTCGTCGGCGGGGTCGCGGCGCCCGTGGACCTCGCGGTCGGGATCGCCGGCGCGCCGCTCGGCCTGTCGGGGCCCGCGGTCTTCGTGGGGCGGTACGTGATCGCCCCGCTGGTCGCGCTGGGTCTGCTCGCGCTGGTCGCCGAGTTCTACCAGCGGCGGGACGTCGGGCGCATCGGGGGCGCGCTCGGCAACGTCGGCAGAACGGCGCTGAGCTGCTACGTGCTGCAGAACGTGATCGCCTCGGTGCTCTGCTACGGCTGGGGGCTCGGCCTCGCGGCGCGGTACGGGGCCGAGCACCGGCTCACGTTCACGGTGGCGGTGTACGTCGCCGTGATGGCCTGCCTGCTCCTGGTCTCGGCGCTCTGGACCCGGCGGTTCTCGCGCGGCCCGATCGAGATGCTCATGCACCGCGCAGCGTGACGGTGCGTCGCCCGACGGAGCCGGGCGCCGGTCATCCGCGCGCCACCGCGCCGGGGCCGGGCAGAACGTCGATGTCGTCCGCGTGCATGGGTTTCCCGCACCGCTCGCACCGCAGGTCGACCGCGGCGATCTCCCCGCACGCGTGGTGGCGGTAGAGGACGGGCGGCCCCGGCGGGTCGGCTTCTGCGGAGAGCCAGCGATCGCCCCACCCGGCCATCACCATGAGGACGTCGACCAGTTCGGAGCCCTTCCGGGTGAGGTGGTACTCGTAGCGCGGGCGGCCGTCGTAGGGCCTGCGTTCGAGGACGCCGTGGTGCACGAGGTGGTTCAGCCGCTCGGTCAGCACCTTCCGGGAGATCCCCAGGTCCGCCTGGATCTCGTCGAACCTGTGCATCCCGACCCAGATGTCGCGCAGGACCAGCGGCGACCAGGGTTCGCCGATCACATCCGCGGTGCGGGCGATGGAGCACGCCATTTCGCTGAAGTCGGTGCGTTGCATCGGTCGCGATCCGTTCCTCGATTCAGGGTTCCCTGAAGAGACTATACCTGTTACGGTGATGGAGTCTCTTGAAGGAACTCTGAAAGGATCGATCATGACCACGGTGGTGTGCGGGCTCTCGGTGTCCGTCGACGGATTCATCACGGGCCGCGACCCGCGCCCGGGCAACGGACTGGGCGACGGTGGCCGCCTGTTCGACTGGTACTTCGACGGGGACACCCCGAGCGCCGTCTTCGACGGATTCCGGCTGAGCGCCGGCAGTGCACCGGTCTTCGACGGTCTCGCATCGCGCGTCGGAGCCACGGTCGCCGGGCGCACCACGTACGACGACTCGGATCGTTTCGGCGATACCGGGGCGCCGCACCCGACCGCGCCGCTGTTCGTGCTCAGTCACCGGCCGGCGCCGCAGATGGGCGGCCGACAGACGCTGATCACCACCGGCATCGGCGACGCGATCGCCGCGGCCCGCGAGGCGGCGGGGGAGAAGGACGTCGCGCTGATGGGCGGCGTCGTGCTCACGGAGGCCCTGCGCGCGGGGCTCGTCGACGAGGTGGTGCTGCACCAGGTCCCGATCGTGCTCGGAGCGGGGCGTCGCATGTTCCACGACCTCGAGCGGCACATCGAACTGCGGTTGCTCGAAGCCGTGGCCACGCCCACCGTCACGCACCTGCGCTACGAGGTGCTCCGATGATCCGGCCGGACGTCCGGGCCGCGATCGAGGGCGGCTCCCTCGCCCACGTCGCGACCGTCCTGGACGACGGTGCACCGCACGTCGTTCCGGTCTTCGTCGGCGTGGAGGGCGAGCGCATCGCGGTGTTCACCGGCCCGGCCTCGCAGAAGGCTCGAAACCTGCGCCGGGACCCCCGTGTCGCGCTGTCCATCGCCCCCGCGGACGATCCGTTCCGGCCCGTCACGATCCGCGGCCGGGTCGTGGAGTGGGTCGACGGCGAACCCGGCTGGGCCATCATCGACCGGATCGCGATGACCTACACGGGACAGCCCTATGCGCGCGACCTCGACAGGATCGTGCTGCTCATCGAACCCGACCGGCAGACGGTCGGGATCGGCTGACCTCGCGCCCCAAAGTCGGCTCGGCCAACCCGAACCCCGCCCGTGACCGCGAGTGCGGTCGTTCTCCCACGGAAACCGCAGGAGAACGACCGCAGTGCGGCTACTGCTCGGACCGGCGGCTGCGCAGCGCCCAGACGCCGACGCCGACCAGCACCAGGGCCACGACGGGGACGCCGACCCACAGCCACGTCGTCGACGAGCTCCTCGACTCACCCGCGGCCTGCGTCGCGCTCGGCGAGGCCGGCGCGGAACTCGACGGTGCGCCCTTGACGCCGGCTGCCTGCGCGCCCTGGTCGGCGGGCGGCGGTGCGTCGACCACGGCGCCGGTGACCTGGTTCAGCCACACCTTGTCCGTGCGGGACGCCCCGAAGTCGAAGAGGCCGTCCAGCTTTCCGGAGCGCTCGTCCGCCGAATCCGCGATCCGGCCCGTCCGCCAGTTGTCCTCGAGGAACTTGGTGATCGAGGCCTGCTCGATGGCGTCGTGATTGACCACGTTCTTCCGGGCGAAGGGCGAGATCAGCAGGAAGGGCTGCCGGGTGCCGGGCCCGCAGCGCACGGACTGTCCGGCGATCGCGGGAGCGGGGGCGTTCGCGCAGATCGCCTTGTCCAGCTTCGGATCCATGCTGCCGGAGAGGATCACGGGCGCCTGGTGGTCGTACCAGCCGTCCGAGTCGTCGTAGGCGAGGATCACCGCGGTCGCGGACCAGTCCTTCGACTGCTGCAGCCGGTTGACGTAGGTGGTGATGAAGGTCTGCTCGTCGAGCGGATCCGAGTACGCGGCGTGGCCGTCCTGGTACTCGCCGGCCTTGAGGAAGCTCACCGCGGGCAGGTTCCCGGCGCCCAGCGCGGCGTCGAAGTCGGTGAGGTCGTAGTTGTGATTCGCCGGACCGTCGTGGCCGACCTCCGCGACGGACGCGGGAGCCACGTGGTGCTCGTTGGCGGTGGACTCGTAGTAGGCGAACGGGTTGTGGTGCGGGCTGTAGTCGATGGACGCGTTGCCGGCCACGTTCCTGTGCGTGGTGTTGCACAGCGCGCGGGCGCTTCCGGCGGCGGCGGTCGAGGGGCGGAAGCCGCCCTGGAACCAGCCCCAGCTGACGGCCTTCTCGTTCAAGAGGTCGCCGATGTTCTTGCCCCGCATGGCCGCCAGTGCGTCCTTGCCGGTGCGGTTCTTGTTCGAGCAGTCGTCGTACAGCGGGTCCGGATCCTCATAGATCGTGCCCACGCCGGAGGCGTCGGGAGCGCCGACGGTGTACTTGTCCGGCGCCGTGGTCTTCTCGCCGGTGGCGGCGTCGTAGGACTCGACGCCGTGGGTCTGCCCGGAGATCAGGTTGATCGCGCCGGGGGTCGACGGCCCGAACTGGGTCGACCAGAAGTTGTCGTTCAGGGTGTAGTTCTGCGCGTAGTTCCAGAGGCCGGTGACGGTATTGCCGTCGTAGTAGCCCATCACCGAGCCCGGGTGCTCGAACATGCCGGGCCCGGACGAGGCGCACTTGTCCTTGGTGGTGAACTCGACGAACTTGTCCATCGCGCCGCCGTTGGCGGCCTCCTGCTCAGCGGTGTACTCGTGGTTCTGGTCGCAGGTCACGGCCTGGCCGGGCGTGAACCGGAAGGGCTTGTACTTGTTGGGATTCCGCTCGCCCGCGAGGCCGGCGCGGGTGAAGGTGTTGACGTCCGCGGGGGTTCCGGGCGCGGCGGTGAACCGAGGCGCGTCGAGGCCCGAGCCCTGCAGCTTCTCCCCGGGCGTGTTCGCCGCCACCGGGTAGGTGCCGAAGTAGTGGTCGAAGGAGATGTTCTCGTTGAAGATCACCACCACGTGCTTGATCGGCGTGGCGGTGTCGCCGGGGTCGGCGAGGGCCGACGGTGCGCCGACGGCGCCGGCCGTCGCCGTGAGGGCCGCGGCGCCGGCGAGCGCCGCCGCACGCCGCCATCGATCGGGGGAGCGGAAAGGATTCACAGTATGCCTCCTGTCGTGGAGCAGTCCGTCCCCGCGTCGCGGGGCGGAAGATAGAAGTAGCCGCCCCCGAACGGGGCGATGTAGTCGGTGAGCGGCTCGCCGCTCAGCCGTAGCTGGGTCGCCTCGAACTGGGCGGCGATATCGCGCTGCAGGCAGGTGAAGATCAGCCCGAGATCGAGATTGCCGTTGCGATCGATCCCGCCCGCGTAGTTGTAGGCGCGCCGGAAGATCCGGGAGCCGTCGGTCTCCTCGGTGCGCGGGTTCGCGAGCCGGATGTGACTGGTCAGCGGGATGACATCGCCGCCCGGGTCGTCGGCGTACTGGGGCACGTCGAGCTCGCTGCTGCCGTCGAGCGGCGCGCCGCTGGCCCGGTCGCGGCCGAAGATGTTCTCCTGCTCCGACAGCGAGATCCGGTCCCAGAACTCGGTGAGCATCCGGATCAGGCGCACCACGAGGAAGGTTCCGCCGCGGGTCCACGGCTGGGCGGCACCGTCGAGCCACACCAACCGGTCGAATTCCTCGGGCCGCACGTTGGCGGTCCCGTCCTTGAACCCGAAGTGGTTGCGCGGCGCGCCGTCGGGCCTGGGGGCCGGTTGCGAGCCGTCCTGCCGCCACCGCGGTGCGAGGCCGCCGCGACCGGCGCGGCTGAGGTCCCGGAGCGCGTGCAGCACGGTGTCCTGGTCGGCGGCCCGGATCTCCAACAGCAGGTCGCCGTGGCACCGGGCGGGATCGAGGCGATCGTCGTCGAAGGCGCGCATGGGCCGGATACCCGCCGGTCGCCGGTCGGTGTGCCAGCGGTCGAAGAAGCTCGCCCCGTAGCCGATGTTCACGGTCAGGTCGGGGGCGCCGTCGAGCTCGGGACCGAGGGTGCCGGAGTCGGCGGGCGGCGCGGTGATCGCGGTGGAGACCGGTGTGTGCGGCTGCCGCAGCATCCGGGTCCGTTCGGCGAGAGTGCGCAGCAGCTCGTCGGTCTCGGCCTGGGAGGCGCACGTCACGTCGAAGGCGGCGTAGCTCGCGTGCCGCTGTTCGCGCGGGGCCTGCGCCGACGGTGCCGCCCCGTCGCGCGCGCAGGCGGTGAGGCCGGCCAGGCCCGCGGCGGCCGCTGTGCCGCCGAGGAACCCGCGCCGCGTGGCCCTCACTTGGTCCGCCGCACGTCGGCGATCGCGGCGATCGGGGCGAGCAGCTCGGCGAGGCCCCCGAAGGCGGTGTTCAGCCGCTGCCGGTCCGCGCGGGGGAGGTCGGAGAGCGGCTGATCGGGGAACCGGTCGGCCAGCTCCGCGCACACGGTGTCGGCGCGCTCGAGCGCGGCGCGGGCCTGCGGCAGGCGCGCGTAGCGCGGGGCCAGTACGGCGTCGAGCGCGTCGAGCACGCGGCGGGTGCCCTCGAGGTTGGCACGAGCGATGTCGAGCCCCGTGTGGGACCCGGCGTCGTCGGCGCCCGTGAGCGTGAATTCGATGGTGTTCTCGGTGATCTCGTGCGCGCGCAGGCCGATCTGCACCGGCTCGACCGCGAGCGACGGATAGTCGCCCAGCAGGCCGTCGACGTCCCGGGCCAGCGTGCCTTCCAGCTCGGCGGGCACCGTCGGGGAGGGGGCCCAGAGCGCGGCTTCGATCGCGTGGAAGCCGGTCGCATCACCGGTGGTGCCGCGGCCGTTGATCTTCCGGTCCCAGTCGCCGAAGGCGTCGTAGGCCGCGCCGAGCGTCTCGTAGAGCCGGTGCGCCGAGCGCCAGGCGGTGCGCTGGGCGTCGAGGCCCTGCGCCGCCTTCAGCGCGGCGACGGCTTCGCGGAGCGCGGGCAGGCGCCCGCCGACCCAGTTCTGGTAGGCCAGGGTCGCGGGGGTGAGGTCCTGCGTGGAGGTGGGGATCACCGCGGGGCCGCGGGGTGCGTCGCCCGGGACCCGGAACGACGGCCCGGTCACGACGTCCGTCTCCGCGAAGTAGCACTCGAAGTGGTACTCGCCGGACCCGAGCGCGACCCGCAGCAGGCGGGTGGCCTGGGGAGCCAGTGCGTCGAGTTCGGCGTAGACCGCGCCGTCGGGCCCGGCGAGCGCGAGTTCGAGCGAGCGGGTCGAGGTGTTGGTGACGGCGAAAGTCCGGTTCCCGGCGCCGACGGTGCCGGCCGGTCCGGCGCAGCCATCGACCTTCGCCGTGAGCGCCACGGTCCCCGCGGGCACGGTGCTCCCGCCCCTCGCCCCGTCGGACGCCGCCCCGCCGGACGTCAGGAGGTATGCGCCACCGGCCACGGCGACGACCGCGGCGAGGGTGAACGCGGTGGGGGCGACCCACCGCCGGGGAGTTGGCACTCGCTGACGCTAGCGACCGCGAACCGGGCAAATGCGGACACGACGCTGCCGCTTCCGAAGGACTTCATGCGGCGTTCACGGCCACTGGGGGAGGGCCTGACGCGGCGTTGATGAGGTCTTGGGGAATCAGGGGTTGCGGCGCTGGGCCTGCAGCGGCACTCGGCTCAGCCCGCCCCACAGCAGCTCGACGGTGGTCGCCACCGCCTCCTCCTTGGGGATGGGACGATCCGCGTACAGCCAGTACCGGGCGCTGACCTGGCTGGCGCCGACGAGTCCGACCGCCAGCATCCGCGCGCGATACGGATCGAGCCCCGAGTCCTGCGCGACCACGTCGTAGACGGAGTCGATGCACGCGTCCACCGCGCTCTCGACGCGCTCCTGCACCACGGGCTCGAGGACGTCGGACTCGAAGATCAGCTTGTAGCCCATGCTGTCGCGGTCGACGAAGTCGAAGAAGGAACGGACGGCGCCGATCACGCGCTCGTGGTTGTCGGTGGAGCTGCTCAACGCCTCGCGGACGCCGGTGACCAGGGCCTCGCTGTGCGAGTTCAGGACGGCCACGTACAGCTCCAGCTTGCCCGGGAAGTGCTGGTAGAGCACCGGTTTGCTGACTCCGGCGCGGACCGCGATCTCGTCCATCCCCGCGGAGTGGTAGCCCAGATCGACGAAGACGCTGCTCGCGGCCTCGAGCAACTGGATGCGCCGCGCGCTGCGCGGGAGCCGGGCGGTGCGGCGCGGCGCAGGATTCGTCCCGCTGCGGGTGTCGCCCGCAGGGGTCGTCGCGCCCAGGTCCGCCATGTGCTTCACCTCATCGTTTCCGGGCCGCGCCGTGCGGTCCTGACCAGTGAACAATACTCCGGCGTCTTCGCCGGCCCCGGTCCGCTCTGGCAAGCTGCCCGGTGTGTCGGCACTTGCACAGGTGAATCGGACCAGCGATGTCTGGCCCGGGGCGTTCGTGACGCTGCGCGGACGACGGGTGTTCGTGCGCCACGTCGACGCGGCCGCGGCGATCACGGCCGCCCGCGATGCGCGCCCCACCGCGGTGATGATCCACGGTCTGGGCGGCTCGTCGATCAACTGGACCGATCTGGGGCAGGTACTCGCGCCGGTCGTCGCCTCGTACGCCCTGGACCTTCCCGGCTTCGGGCTCTCGGACCCGCCCGTGGACGGCGACTACTCGATCGACGAGTTCGCGCAGACCGTGATCGCCTACCTCGAGACGCTCGTCGCGGTGCGCGGCGGGGGTATCCACCTGCTGGGGAACTCCCTCGGCGGCGCGATCGCCGTCCGGGTCGCGATGCTCCGGCCAGACCTGCTGCGCTCGTTGACCCTGATCTCGCCCGCCTTCCCCGACCTGCGTCCGCGGATCCGCCGGCTGCAGTTCCTGCCGCTGACTCTGGTGCGGATACCCGGGGTGGGGCCCGCGGGCTTCCGCCTGATCGCGAGCGCCTACCCCGAGCGGCAGGTCGACCAGACCTTCCGCGAGATCCTGGTCGACCCGGCGGTGATGGGGCCCGTGCGCCGCCGTCAGGCAGTGGATCAGGCGGCGGCGCGGGCGTCGATGGCCTGGGCCCCGGATGCGCTCGCGGCGAGTTTCAACGCGCTGGTGCGCAGCTGGCTCGTCGACCTCGGTGCCGCGCACTGGGCCGCCGCGCGGTCGGTGTCGGTACCCACCGCCGTCGTGTGGGGCGCCCGGGACCTCCTGGTCAGCGTCGGGGTGGCGCCGAAGGTCGTGCGCAACATCCGCGGGAGCACGCTGACCGTCTTCGAGGACGTGGGCCACGTCGCGCAGATGGAGCGGCCCGCGGAGACGGCACGGATCGTCGCTGACCTCATCGCCGCGGCAACCGTGCGCCCGTGACCCGCGCGGGACCGGCGCGTGTCGGTTCCACTCCGGGCGCGCCCTTCGTGGAATTGTTGATGACGTGAGCAGTCCTTCGAACCCGAGGCGTCCCCGGCCGGACGGGCGTGCGCCGCTTCGGGCCGAATGGGACCCCATCAACTCGACCGCGACGACCTCGGGCGAGAACCGCCACCGGCAGCCGCGCGAGCGGGTCTACGCCAAGCAGGGGCGGATCGGGCGACTGCTGCGGACCTACGGCTGGCGCGCCTACGCGGTGCCGGTGCTCGCGATCCTCACGGTCGTCGCGCTGGTGATGACCTTCACCGACTCCTTCCGGACCGACCGCGCTCCGGAACCGTCGACCGAGAACCAGCTCTCGCGCAACCCCGTCCCCGGCAAGACGATCGTCGGCGCCCCGTCGAAGACGCTCCCGGGCCCGGTGCCCCCGGCGGGCATGCTCCCCGAGGGCGGCGCCTTCACCGAGAAGGGGCAGGGGATCTGGCACGTGGTGCCCGGCGTCACGCCCCGCGTGGGCAAGAAGGACGAGGGCAAGCAGCAGGTCTTCACCTACATGGTGGCCGTCGAGGACGGCGTCGACATGGGCGCCCTCGGCGGCGACGTGCCCTTCGCCACGATGATCGACCGCACTCTCGCGGACCCGCGCAGCTGGATCCACGACCCGGCCGTCGCCTTCCAGCGCATCGACAAGGGCACGCCCAGCTTCACCATCTCGCTGACCTCGCCGCTGACCACCCGGTCGGCGTGCGGGTACACGATCCAGCTGGAATCGTCGTGCTTCAACGGCGAGCTCGGGCGCGTGGTGATCAACCTCGCGCGCTGGGTGCGGGGTGCGACCGCCTTCGAGGGTGATCTCACCGGGTACCGGCAGTACGCCATCAACCACGAGGTCGGCCACGCCATCGGCTACCCGCAGCACGTCCCGTGCCCCGCGCAGGGCGCCCTCGCGCCGATCATGATGCAGCAGTCCTTCGGCGTGAAGAACCGTGACATCTTCGACCTCGACAAGTCCGAGGGCTTCGACAACGACCTCGCCTGCCGCCCCAACGCCTGGGTCGCGCCCGTCCTCAAGTGACCCGTCGCCCCGCCCGACGGTGACCGTCCCGGGCCCGACGGTGACCGTCCGGCCCCGGCGGCTCGGCCTCGGGGAATGGGGCGGGTGGCGCCGTCGTTGAGGTGAGGGTGAGCACGCTGCCCCCGCTTGTCGAACCCGCCGCCGAACTGACCCGCGACGAGGTGGCGCGATATTCGCGGCACCTGATCATCCCCGAGATGGGGGTCACGGGACAGAAACGCCTGAAGAACGCGAAGGTGCTGGTGATCGGCGCCGGCGGCCTCGGTAGCCCCGCGCTGCTGTACCTGGCCGCGGCGGGCGTCGGGACGATCGGCATCGTCGAATTCGACGAGGTCGACGAGTCCAACCTGCAGCGCCAGGTGATCCACGGCGTCTCCGACCTGGGTCGGCCGAAGGGGGAGAGTGCGCGGGACTCCATCGCGGAGATCAACCCGCTGGTCACCGTGAACCTGCACCCCATCCGCCTCGAGCCCGAGAACGCGGTGGAGCTCTTCGAGCAGTACGACCTCATCGTCGACGGCACTGACAACTTCGCCACCCGCTACCTCGTCAACGACGCCGCGGTGCTGGCGCACAAGCCCTACGTGTGGGGCTCGATCTTCCGGTTCGAGGGCCAGGTGTCCGTGTTCTGGGAGGACGCCCCCGACGGCCCGAACGGCGAGAAGCAGGGGCTGAACTATCGCGACCTGTATCCGGTGGCGCCGCCGCCCGGCATGGTGCCCTCGTGCGCCGAGGGCGGCGTTCTCGGCATCCTGTGCGCGTCGATCGGCTCGATCATGGGCACCGAGGCGATCAAGCTGATCACCGGCGTCGGCGAATCGCTGCTCGGCCGGCTCATGGTCTACGACGCGCTGGAGATGAGCTACCGCACCCTGTCCATCCGCAAGGACCCGGACGCCCCGCGCATCACCGGGCTCATCGACTACGACGAGTTCTGTGGCGTGGTCTCCGACGAGGCCCAGCGCGCCGCCGCCGGCAGCACCATCACCCCCAAGGAACTCGTCGAGATGGGTTCCGCGGGTGTCGATTACGAGCTGATCGACGTGCGCGAGCCCGTCGAGTGGGAGATCGTCCACCTCGACGGTGCCAAGCTCGTCCCCAAGGGCGCCTTCGAGACCGGCGAGGGCCTCGCGCAGGTCTCCGCCGACAAGAAGCTGGTGCTCTACTGCAAGACGGGCATCCGCTCCGCCGAGGTGCTGGCCGCGGTGCAGGGTGCGGGGTATCGCGACGCGGTGCACCTGCAGGGCGGGATCACCGCCTACGCCCGCACGGTGGATCCGTCGCTGCCCGTGTACTGATCAGACCTCGATCAGCCGCTTGACCAGCTTCCCGGTGGGCGTGCGCGGCAGGGACTCGACGAAGCGCACCGCGCGGGGGAGTTTGTAGCGGGCCAGGGTCGTTCCCGCGTAGTCGATCAACTCCTGCGCCAGGTCGTCCGACGGTGCCGTCCCCGGCGCGAGCTGCACGCACGCCAGTGCGGTCTCGCCGAGCTCGTCGTCCGGCACACCGATCACGGCGACATCGGCGACGGCGGGGTGCATGATCAGGGCGCTCTCCGACTCCTGCGGGTAGATGTTCACCCCACCGGTGATGATCATGAAGTCCTTGCGGTCGGTGAGGTAGAGGTAGCCGTCCTCGTCGAGGTAGCCGACATCGCCGGTGGTCGCCCAGTTGTCGTGCTCGGGATGCTGTGCGGCGCGGGTCTTCTCGGGGGCGTTGTGGTACCGGAAGGGCATCGTCTCGCGTTCGAAGTAGATGGTCCCGATCTCGCCGGCCGGGAGCACGGCACCGTCGTCCCCGCAGACCCGGGCGATTCCGAGCCCGGCGCGTCCCACGGACCCGGGGCGCTCCAGCGCCTCCTGCGGGCCGATGAAGGTGGCGCCCGCGGATTCGGTGGAGGCGTAGTACTCGTGGATCACCGGCCCCCACCAGGCGAGCATCGACTGCTTCACCTCGGTGGGGCACGGCGCGGCGGCGTGGATCGCAACCTTGAGACTGCTGGTGTCGTACCGCGCCCGCGTGTCCTCCGGCAGCTTGAGCATGCGCACGAACATCGTGGGCACCCACTGGCTGTGCGTCACCCGGTACTTCTCGATGAGGGCGAGTGCCTCCTCGGGATCGAAGCGGTGCATCATGATCACGGTGCCGCCCACGGACATCGTCACGCCGCAGAAGCGCAGCGGGGCGGCGTGATAGAGCGGCGCGGGGGAGAGGTAGACGGTGTCGGCGTCCATCCCGTACATCGGCGCGAAGATCGCGGTGTAGGTGTCCTCGACCTCGTGCACCTGCCCCTCGGGCAGTGGGATCCGGATCCCCTTGGGGCGGCCGGTGGTGCCGGACGAGTACAGCATGTCGGTGCCGCGGGGCTGATCGGTGAGCGGGGTGGAACCCGCCTGTGCGAGCACCGCGTCGAAGTCGGCGAAGCCCTCCATTCCGCCGCCCCAGGCGATCGCGTGCCCGGGTTCGGCGAGGGCGGAGAGCTGGAGCGCCTCCGAGACCGCTTCGGCCGCATCGGTGCCCGCGAACAGTGCTTTCGCCTCGCAGTCGGTCAGGATGTAGTTCACCTCGCCCGCCGTGAGGTGAAAGTTCACGGCGGTGACGTAGAGCCCGGAGCGGATCGCCGCGGCGTAGGCGGAGAAGATGCGCAGATCGTTGCCGGCCACGATCGCGATCGTGTCGCCGCGGCGCAGTCCGAGTGCGCGCAGGTGATGAGCGAGGCGGGTGGACTCCTCGTTCAGGCGGGCATGGGTGAGGATCTCGCCGGTGGCGGCGTCGATCGCTGCGGGCTTGCCGGGGGAGAGCTCTGCGAAGGCTCCAGGGAACATGAGAACCGCCTTTAACTTCGAGGTCCCCTCACGGTAGCGGGGAGCCGGGCTCGGATCGCCCGCTTCCGTGTGATTCGGCGTCCGCGATCAGGCGATCACTCGGGCTGATACGCCGACAGCCAGCCCGCGTAGTCGTTGAGCAGCGCGAGCAGGGGGAGGGCGTCGACGGTGCTCACCGGCTCGCCGCGGAGCGCGGCGCGGATGCCCGGCATCCGGGCGGCGATGCGCGAACGCTCGGAGAGCTCGTGGTGGCTGAGGCCGCGTTGCTCGCCGAGCACGATCCGCCGGGAATGCGCCGCGCGGAGGGACTCGGCGAGTTCCGCGAACTCGGCGCGGTCTAGGGCAGGCAGGTGCACGGAGAAGCTCATGACGCGCCCGGCGGCGGCATCGTCGGTCTCCTCCGACTCCTCGAGCCAGTCCGCGTACTCCTGGATCAGGTCGTCGAGCGCCTCCTCGTCGTCGAAGGAGAGGCGGCGCCCCTCCACGACGGCCCGCAGCGCCGAGACCAGCGCGCCGACCGTCTCCGGGTCCGACGAGGCCGCGTACCAGCGGTGCGCCTCGTGCGGCACCACGATCCGGCCGGGCCGCCCCTCCGTGAGGCGGGCACGGACACCGTCGAACTCGGCGACGGAGAGGTCGGGGAACTGGACGGACACGGTCACGACGGGGCGAGATTCTGACACGCCCTCCATTGTCCCGGTGATCGCCCTAGGGTGGGGGCATGGCCCTCGAAGGTGATTACGCGACGGAGAAGACGAGCTGGGTCTCGGACCAGCTGGCGAAGATCGACGAGACCGGGACCACGGATTCCGTGGCGGTCGCGGGGATGGCGGTGGTGGTCTTCACCTACCGCGGCCCCAAGTCCGGCAAGCTGCACCGCCGCCCGCTCATGCGGGTGGAGCACGACGGGGTGTACGCCGCGGTGGCCTCGCTGGGCGGCGCGCCCCAGAACCCGGTCTGGTTCAGCGCGATGCTCCGCAATGACGAGGTCGAGGTCCAGGACGGAACCACCGTGGTGTCCGGTCCGGTGCGCGAGATCCACGGCGCCGAGCGCGAGGAGTGGTGGACCCGCGCTGTGGCCGCGTACCCGCCCTACGCCGAGTACCAGGAGAAGACGGACCGCCTGATCCCGATCCTCCTGGTCGAACCGGGCCGCGCCTAGCGCCGCCACCGCCCGCGCGCGGGTAGATTTTCTGGTGTGAGCCCCGTCGAACCTCCCGCGCACGTCCTGTCGACCTTCGGTCTGGACGAGACCGAGCCGATCGCCCTGGGCGCCGAGTGGGACGGCGGCTGGCGCTGCGGTGAGGTCGTCCTGTCCCTGATCGCCGATCACGCCCGGGCGGCGTGGTCGGCGAAGGTGCGCGAGGACCTGTACGTCGAGGGCATGCGGCTCGCCCGCCCGTTCCGCGCCACCGACGGCCGCTACGTGGTGTCGGGCTGGCGGGCGGACACGTTCATCGCCGGCTCCGCCGAGCCGCGCTTCGACGAGATCATCTCCATGGCCAACCGCCTGCACGAGGTGACCGCCAAGCTGGAACGCCCGCGCTTCCTCGCCGCGCCCGTGGTGGCGCCGTTCACCGACGTCGACTACTTCGGCTTCGCGGACCGCGCCGCATGGGAGGACAAGCCGCTGGCGATGGCCCGCAAGCTGGGCGCGCTCGATGAGACCGAGGAGCACCGGCAGCGCGCGGTCCAGTTGGTGATGGAGCTCGCGGCGCTGCGTACCCCGGTCGAGGCACCGTCGCAGCTGGTGCACGGCGATCTCGCCAGCTCCGTGCTCTTCGCCGGAGCCGCCGCCCCGGGCATCACCGACTTCACCCCGTACTGGCGCCCCGCGACCTGGGCCGCGGCGGTCGTCGCCGTCGACGGCCTGTCCTGGGGCGGCGCCGACGACGGGCTCCTCATGCGGTGGAGCGACCTGCCCGAATGGCCGCAAATGGTGCTGCGCGCCCTCATCTTCCGGCTCGCCGTGCACGCGGTGCACCCGCGGTCCGAGGCCGAGGCACTGCCCGGACTCGAGCACATCGCCGAGATCGGCCGGTGGCTGCTCTGAGCGGATCCCGGCGGATCCTCGTCGCTCACGGCACCCGCTCGGCCACCGGCATCGCGACCGTCCGGGCGATCGCGGAGGAGGTCGCCGGGCGCATCGGCCCGGTCGACGTCGCCTTCGTCGACGTGCGGGGGCCGTCGCCGTCGGACCTGTTGCGCGAGACGGACCGCCCGACGGTGCTCGTGCCCGCCTTCCTCGCCGCCGGCTACCACGTGCGCACCGACGTGCCGCGGCACATCGCGGCGAGCGGGCACCCCGCGGCCACGGTCACCGAGGCACTCGGTCCGGACCGGGTGCTGGTCGGGGCGCTCCTGCGCCGGCTGCGTGAATCCGGCTGGCGCCCCGGAGACACGGTGGTGCTCGGCGCGACGGGCTCGTCGGACCCCGCGGCCCGGGCGGACGTGCGGACGATGGCCGGGTATCTCGCGGACACGGTCGGCGAGGCGGTCCCGGTGGGCTTTCTCGCCGCCGGCAGCCCGACGGTGGCCGAGGCCGTTGCGGCCGCGCGCATCCCCGGCCGGCGGCTCTTCGTCGCCGCGTATCAGCTGGCGGAGGGCCTGTTCCATGCCCGGCTCGCCGAGGCCGGCGCAGACGGTGTCGCCGCGCCGCTGGGCACCGCGCCGGAGGTGATCGACCTGCTCGCGGATCGGTTCACTCAGAGCCGGTAGTCGCGCAGCGGGATCCGGTCGCCGTCGGCGAGCACGCCCTCGGCGCGCAGGCGTTCCAGCTGGCGCGCCGCGATGTGCGCGGCCGGGCGGCCGCTGGCCGGGACCACGCGGTGCCAGGGCAGGTCCGAGGAGTCGGTGCGCATCACCCAGCCGACGATCCGCGGCGAGCTCAGGCCCACCTCGTCGGCGATATCGCCGTAGGTGCGTACCCGGCCGGGCGGGATCGCCTCGATCAACGCCCGTACCGCCTCGACCTGCTCCTCGGTGACCTTCGCCACGGGCTATCCGATCAGCCGGCGCGCGTACTCGCCGACGATCCCCGGGACCTCCTGCGGCACCATGTGATCCGACGGCACCGTTACCACCTCGACGCCGCTCGGCATCGCCGCGAGCTGCGCGTCGGTCACGTAGTGGGCGCGTTCGGCGCGCAAGAGCACCGTCGGGATGGACGACGGTGCGCCGACCGCCGTCCGGGCCAGCTCGCCCCAGAGCGCCGCCATGGCGGGGCAGCTGATGTCCCACTCCCAGCGTCCGGAATCGCGGCGCACCAGGTGCTCGGCGATCTCGTCGTCGATCACGGGTCCCGGCACCTGCGCCCAGGCGCCGGACAGCTTGTCCTGTCTCGCCTCCTCGGGGGAGGTGAAGTCGAAGAACTCGATGGTCTGCGCGGCGATGGTCCCGCACATCTCGGGGTCCAGCTCCTGCGCGGGATCGAGCAGCAGGAGTGCGCGCACAAGATCGGGACGGCTCGCGGCGAGACGGCATGCGAGGGCGCCGCCGAGCGAGTGCCCGATCACCGTCACCGGGCCGCCGCCGTGGGCGTCGACGACCTCGATCAGGTCGGCGACGTGCTGCTCGAAGTGCCACGGCGGGGCCCACGTCGAACGGGCGTGGCCGCGAAGGTCGGGAGCGAGCACGCGGACACCGGGCAGCTCGTCGTCGGCGAGCCGCCGCCAGCGGGCGCCGTGCCCGGTGACGCCGTGGATCGCGAGCACGGTGGGTGCGCCGGGGGCGGCGGGGCCGTAGACGTGGGTGTTGAGCATGAACCGATTCTGCCCTGTCGCGGACTTGTCGGTGGGCTGTGATGTGATCGACGGGCTCGATCGTCGAAGGGGGTGTGAGATGAGCGCGGGAGCCGGGAGCCGGACGTCCGACGGTGCGGGGAAGCACCGTCGTCCGCGGCTGCGCCTGCAATACACACCCCCGGAACCCCCGCCGGTCCGCGAGTGGGCGGGGCCGGTCGCCGCCCTCGTCGCCCCTGCGGCGGGAGAACTGCCGTTGGACGTGGGCGGCTGGGCGCCGTACCGGATCCGCGGCGGGCCCGGCACCGGCAAGACCTCCGCACTCGTGGACATCGCGGTGGCGAAGCTGACCGACCCGTTCGTCGATCCGGAATCGGTGCTGATCCTCACGGGGAACAAGCGGGCCGCGGCGGCGCTGCGGCGCGAGCTGTCGGCCCGGGTGCTCGCGGGGCGGGAGGGCGTGCACGCCTCCGGCGAGCCGCTGGTGCGTACCGTGCACTCGCTGGCCTTCGCGGTGCTGCGGCTGCAGGCCTCGAGCACGGGAAGCCCGCCGCCGCGCCTGATCACCGGCTCGGAGCAGGACGCGGTGGTCCGGGAACTGTTGCGCGGCAACCTGGAGGACGGCGGCGCCTTCTGGCCGGAACGCCTGCGCCCCGCGCTCGCCACCAATGGTTTCGCGGGCGCGTTGCGCGACCTCTTCGCGCAGGCGGCGCAGCGCGGGGCCGGCCCGGACGAGATCGAGGAACTCGCGCGCCGCCACGGCCGCGACGAATGGCTGGCGGCGGCGAACGCGTTGCGCGAGTACCAGGAGACCACGCTGCTGCGCGGCTCCGTCGGCCTCGCGGGGCCGCAGGCCGTGGCCCCCGCGGTGGACGCGGCGGAACTCATCGACGCCGCCGTCACCGCGCTCGCCACCGACGACGCGCTGCTCGCGCAGCAGCGCGAGCGCATTCGCTTCCTGCTGGTCGACGATGCGCAGAACCTCGATCCGCTGGCCTCGGCGCTGATCCGGCTGCTCGGCACCGGTACCGAGCTCACCGTGATCGCGGGCGATCCGGACCAGGCGGTCAACTCCTTCCGCGGCGCCAGCACCCGCTTCCTCCAGAACCTCGACGTGACGCCGGAGCGGGACGTGGTGCTCGAGCGCAGTTTCCGGTTCGGGGATGAGGTCGCGGGCGTGGTGAACCGCGTCTCCGCCCGGCTGCCGAACCGGTTCGGCGCGATCGCGCCGGAACGGCCGCGGCCCGGCTCCGCGGTCGTCCGGCTCTTCTCCACGCCGGCGAAGGAGGCGGACGCGATCGCCGCGCTGCTCCGCCGCGAGCACGTGCTGGGCGGCGTGCCCTGGGAGGAGATGGCCGTCGTCGTGCGCTCGGTCTCCGCGTCGATCGCGCCGCTGCGACGCGCGCTGGCCTACGCGGGTGTGCCGGTCACGGTCCCCGCTGACGACGTGCCGCTCGCCCGGCAGCGGGCCGTGCACGCGCTGCTGCTGGTGCTCCGCGCGGCCGTCGCGCCCGAGGGCCTCGACCCGGCGGAGGCGGTCACGCTGCTGTCCGGGCCCGTCGGCGGCGGCGATCCGCTGACCCTGCGCCGCGTCCGGCGGGCGGTGCGCCGCGCCGATCCCACGGAGGACCGCGGCTCGGCGGAGATCCTCGCTGCCGTGCTCACCGAGGCGGCCGAGTTCGAGCCCTACAAGGCGGTGCTCACCGAGTTCGAGGCCGAGCCGGTGGAACGGGTGCTGGCGGCCGTCCGAGCGGCCCGCGCAGCGGCCGGGCACGGCACCGTCGAGGAGGTGCTCTGGTCCGCGTGGGCCGCCACCGGCCTCGCCGCGCGCTGGGGAGCGCTGGCCCTGCGCGGCGGCACCCTGGGGGAGCAGGCCGACCGTGACCTCGATGCCGTGATGGGGCTCTTCGACTCCGCGGCCGACTTCACGGACAGCCTGCCCACGGCATCGGTCGGGGCGTTCGTCGAGTACCTGCAACAACTGCAGATCCCGCGGTCCGACCGGGCCCGCGGCCGCAGCGGGCAGGCCACCGTGCCGGGCGTCACGCTGTTGTCCGCGCACAGCACCGTCGGGCGGGAGTGGGAGGTGGTCGCCGTGGCCGGCGTCCAGGAGGGGCGCTGGCCCAACCTGCGCCGCCGCGGTGGGCTGCTCGGCACAGACGAGCTGGTGGACGCGCTCGACGGGATGGATCCGTCGGCGCTGCCCACGGTCTCCCGGTCGCTGCCGCTGCTCGCGGAGGAGCGGCGGCTGTTGCTGCTGGCCTGTTCGCGCGCGCGCCGCACCCTGCTCATCTCGGCGGTCGACACCGCCGACGGTGACGGCGATCTAGTGCCCTCGCGCTTCCTGCAGGGCATCGCACCGTCGGGCGACGATGATCCGGAGACCTACACGCCCGCGGTGGAGAGCGCACCGTCGGCGTCCCTGGATCTGCGCACCCTGGTCGCCGTGCTGCGTTCGGTCGCCTGCGATCCCGCGCGCGAAGCGGAGGAGCGGGCCCACGCGGCGCGGCAGCTCGCGCGGCTCGCCGCGGATCGGGTGCCCGGAGCCCACCCGGACAGTTGGTACGGGCTGGCGGGGGCAAGCACCGACGATCCGCTGTGGTCGCCGGAGGAGGGACCGGTGGCGCTGTCCCCGTCGAACGTCGAATCGTTGTCGGCGTGCGCCCTACGGTGGATGCTGGAGCGCTTCGGCGGCAGCGACGGCGACTCCGCGAAACAGGCCACCGGCAACCTGGTGCACACCCTGGTGCAGGCCGTCGCGGGGCGCATCCCGAAGGACGAGGTGAGTCGCTCGCTCAAGAAGGTCTGGGACCGCGTCGACCTCGAGGCGGACTGGTTCGCGCAGCGGGAGCTGGCGCGCACCGAGGAGATGCTGGAGTCCTTCCGTGCGTGGCTCGCCGGCAGCCGGGGCGAGCTCACCGAGGCGGGCGTCGAGATCGGCGTCGACGCCGTGATCGAGGGAGATGCGGCGGCCGGCGGCGACGTTCCGGACGTGCGGATCCGCGGCCGGATCGATCGGTTGGAGCGCGACGCGCTCGGCCGGGCCGTCGTGGTGGACGTCAAGACCGGGCGCACCCTCCCGACCCAGGCGGAGGGACAGGCGCAGGCGCAGCTGCGCACCTACCAGGTGGCGCTCGCGCACGGCGGGATCGGCGGCGTCCCCGAGGTCCCGGGCGGGGGCAAGCTGGTGTACGTCGCCAAGGCGCACACCAAGACCGGCGCCACCGTGCGCGAACAGGACGCGCTGACCCCGGCCGACGTGGACGAGTGGCTCGGCGTGATCCGCGAGGCCGCGCGCCGCACCCGTGGGCCCGAGTTCCCGGCCACGCTGAACGCGTCCTGCCAGTACTGCGCGGTGGCGTCGTGCTGTCCGGTGGTCGACAAAGGACGGGCGGTGACGGATGACTGACGGGTTCCCGCATGCGCCGCTGATCTCGGCGGTGGACCTGGCGCACGAGCTGGGCCAGGCCTTCGCGCCCACAGACGAGCAGCGCGCCGTGATCGAGGCGCCCCTCGGGCCGTGTCTCGTGGTCGCCGGGGCGGGCGCGGGCAAGACGGAGACGATGGCCGGCCGGGTGGTCTGGCTGATCGCGAACCGCTACGTCACGCCGGACGAGGTGCTCGGACTGACCTTCACCCGGAAGGCCGCGCAGCAGTTGATGATCCGTGTGCGTAAGCGGCTGGCGCGCCTGGCGGGGGCACCGGTGGTGGACCGTATCGATCCGTCGGGGGAGCTGCGGGCGTCGCTGCGCACCGTCGAGCCCGAGATCAGCACGTACCACGCCTACGCGGGCAGGCTGCTCGGCGACTACGGCATGCTGTTGCCGGTCGAGCCCACGGTGCGGCTGGTCTCGGAGACCGAGCGGTGGCAGATCGCCTACGACGTGGTGACCGGCTGGGACGAGGCGCTGGAGCTGGACCGGAACCCGGCGAACCTCACCGAATGGGTGCTCGGCCTGTCCGGCGCGCTCGCCGATCACCTGGTCACGCCCGACCAGTTGGAGGCCGACGACGACGAACTGGAGAGGCTGATCGGCCTGCTGCCGCCCGGCCCCCGGCAGCGCGCCGCGCCGAACGCGGCGTTGCTCAAGGCGGCGGAGGTGCAGGAGCAGCGGCGGCGCCTGATCCCGCTGGTACGTGCCGTCGCCGCGGAGATGCGGGCCCGCGAGGTGCTCGACTTCGGCAGCCAGATGGGGCTGGCCGCGCAGCTCGCGCTCGCCAATCCCGATGTGGCGGGCCTCGAACGGGCCCGGTTCGGCGCCGTCCTCCTCGACGAGTACCAGGACACCGGTCACGCGCAGCGCATGCTGCTCGCCTCGCTCTTCGGCGGTCCGAGCGGCGCGGCGGCGGTGACGGCGGTCGGCGACCCGATCCAGTCGATCTACGGTTGGCGCGGCGCCTCCGCCGCCAACCTGCCCCGGTTCGCGACGGACTTCCCACGGGGCGACGGCAGCCCAGCGCCGCGCCGTGAACTGCTCACCAGTTGGCGCAATCCGACGAGCGCGCTCAGTCTCGCCAACGCCGTCTCGGAGGACCTGCGCAGTCGCGGGGTGCCGGTCTCCGAGCTCAAGGCCCGCCCGGACGCGCCCGAGGGCGACCTGCGGATCAGCCTGCACTCGACGGTGATCGACGAGCGGGACTGGGTCGCGGACGCCATCGCCGCGCAGTGGCGCGGCCGGATCGAAACGGGGGAGGAGCCGCCGACGGTGGCGGTGCTCGTGCGCCGCAACGCCGATTCGGCGGGGATCGCCGCGGCCCTCGGCGAGCGCGGCGTGCCCGTCGAGGTCGTGGGCCTCGGCGGGCTCCTGCACACCCCCGAGGTGCAGGACGTGGTGGCGCTGCTGCGGCTCGCCGTCGAGCCGCTCGCGGGCACCGCCGCGATGCGGCTGCTCACCGGGCCGCGGTGGCAGCTCGGCGCCGCCGACCTGAAGGCCCTGTGGGACCGCGCCCGCCGGATCGCGCACACCACCGGTCGCGCCGCCGCGGGCGCCGTCGCCACGCCCGAGCAACTCGACGCCGCCCTCGACGCGACGCTGCCCTCGGAGAGCCTCGACGCCGCGGGCCTGGGCGACGCGATCGCGGATCCGGGACCGGACGGGAACTACTCGGCGGCGGGCCTGGCGAAGATCCGCTCGCTGGACCGCGAGGTCCGGCACGTGCGCGAACGGCTGGGTCATCCACTGCCAGAGGTGGTGGCCGAGGCCGAGCGGGTGCTGGGCGTGAGCATCGAGACCCGGATCCGCGCGTCCCGCCAGCTCGGTGGGCGCGCCACCGGCCGCGAGCACCTCGACGCCTTCGCCGACGTGGTGGTCTCCTACGCCGAACGCCCGACCGCGACGCTGCCGGGCCTGCTCGCCTTCCTCGCCGCCGCCGAGAAGGTGGAGGGCGGCCTCGCCCCCGGCGACGTGGAGGTCGCCACCGACCGCGTGCAGGTGCTCACCGTGCACTCGGCGAAGGGCCTGGAGTGGGACGTGGTGGCGGTACCGCACCTGTCGGAGGGCATCTTCCCCTCGAACCGGGCGCTGCCCACGTGGCTCTCGACGCCGGCGGAGCTCCAGCCGAACCTGCGGGGCGATCTCGCCGAACCCGGCGAGTCCGACGGGGTGCCGCGGTTGGACCTCGACGGGTGCAACAACCGCAAGGATCTCGAGGACGCGCTCGACGCCCATAAGAAGGCGCTCAAGGGCATGAACATGCACGAGGACGAGCGCCTGTTCTACGTCGCGGTCACTCGCACCCAGTCGGTGCTCCTGCTCTCCGGGCACTACTGGAGCGAGGACGTCAAGACGCCGAAGGCGCCGTCGCGCTTCCTCGTCGCGGCGCGCGATCACGCGCCCGATGCGGTGGCGGAGTGGGCCGGCGAGCCGCTCGAGGACGCGCCGAACCCGCTCGAGACCGAGCCGGTCCGGCTGCCGTGGCCGCGCGACTTCCTCGGCGCGCACCGGGCCGACGCCGACGCGGGCGCGGAACTCGTTCTCGCCGAACTGCGGCGCGGCGCCGTCGAACCCGATCCCGAGGAGCCCGATCCGCACGGTTGGGCCGCCGAGGTCACCGCCCTCCTCGCGGAGCGCGCGCAGCAGGCCGAGCTGGAACTCGAGGTGGCGGTGCCGCGCGAGATGTCGGTGAGCCAGCTCGTGGAATTGCGGCGCAGCCCCGCGACGTTCGCCGGCCGGCTGCGGCGCCCGGTTCCGTTCAAACCGAACCCGTACGCCCGCCGCGGCACTGCCTTCCATGCCTGGCTCGAACGCCGCTACGGCGCCTCTCGCCTCCTCGACATCGACGAACTGCCCGGCGCCGCCGACGGGGACGCGGGTTCGGACGAGAATCTCGCGCTGCTGCAGCGGCGTTTCGAGGAGAGCCCGTGGGCGGCGCGTACCCCGGTCGACATCGAGGTGCCCTTCGAGATCGCGGCCGCCGGCACCGTCGTGCGCGGGCGGATGGACGCGGTCTTCCGCGACCCGGGCGGCGGCTTCACCGTGGTCGACTGGAAGACGGGCGCGCGGCCGACCGAGCCCACCGACGAGCGGGCCGTCGCCGTGCAGCTCGCGGCGTACCGGCTCGCGTGGGCGCGGTTGCGCGACGTTCCCGTCGAGGACGTGCGGGCCGCCTTCTTCTACGTGCGCTCCGGTGAGACGGTGGCACCGTCGGACATGCTCGACCACGCCGGACTGGCGAGCTTGATCACGAGCGCCGGCGCAGGCTGATCCGATTCCGCGGTTCGGGTGGACGCCGTGGCGGCGGTGGCTTATGTTGCTCCGAAACCGTGAATTGAGGTTGGGAAAGCATGGCGCGATATCTCGCGAGGCGGCTGGTGAACTACGTCGTTCTGCTGCTCCTCGCGACGTTCGTCGCGTACATGCTGGCGTCGGCCACGTTCGACCCGCTGGCATCGCTGATCGGGCGGAATCCGCCCGTCCCCGAGGCGACCCTGGCCGCCAAGCGCGCGGCGCTGCACCTCGACGACAATCCGGTACTGCGGTACCTGAAGTGGCTCGGCGGCGTGCTGCACGGCGACTTCGGCGAGACCGTCGCAGCGGGCAGCGTCAACGACGAACTGGGCACGCGGCTGCTGGTGAGCCTGCGGATGGTGACGATCGGCACCGTCCTCGGCGCGGTCATCGGGACCCTGCTCGGCGCGTATTCCGCCGTGCGGCAGTACAAACTGTTCGACCACCTCGCCACGGCGGCGACCTTCGTGCTGCTCTCCCTGCCGATCCTGGTGCTCGCGCCGATCGTGAAATGGCTCGCCGTGCAGGTCAATCAGGGCCTGGGGCACACCGTCTTCCAGTTCACCGGTGAGACCACGCCGGGCGCACCATCCGGCCTGTGGAACGAGATCCTGGACCGTGCGAACCACCTCCTGCTCCCGACGATCGTGCTCACCCTGTTCACGCTCGGCGGCTACAGCCGGTACATGCGCGGATCCATGCTCGACGAGTTGGGCGCCGAGTACATCCGTACCGCCCGCGCGAAGGGACTCACCCGCGGCCGAGCCGTCTTCCGGCATGGATTCCGCACCGCGCTGATCCCGATGGCCGCGCTGTTCGCGTTCGGGATGAGCGCCGTGATCACCGGTGCCACCTTCACGGAGCGGGTCTTCGGCTGGTACGGCATGGGCGACTGGCTGGTGTTCGGCGTCTCGTCCCAGGACATCAACATCACGCTGGCCGTCACCTTCTTCTCCGCGGTCTCGGTGCTGGTGGCCGGCTTCTTCACCGATCTGATGACGGCCGCGCTCGACCCCCGGGTGCGCTCGTGAGCAGCCGCGGCAGTGTCGTGCTGCGGAGGTTCCTGCGCAACCGCCTCGCGCTGGTGGGCGCGGCGGTGCTCGTGCTCATGGTCGCCGGGGCGTTCGTCCTGCCCGAGGTGTATCCGCACGATTACCAGGCGATCGACCCGCTCGCCCTCCTCACGCCGCCGAGCCCCGAGCACTGGTTCGGCACCAACGCCATCGGCCAGGACGTCTTCGCGCAGACGATGCGCGGCCTGCAGAAGTCGATGATCATCGCGCTACTGGTCGCCCTCCTGTCCACTGTGATCGCGGGCGTCGTCGGCGCCACCTCGGGCTACCTCCGCGGCGCCACCGACAGAGTGCTGACGTGGATGACCGAGGTGCTGCTCGTGGTGCCCTCCTTCGTGGTCATCGCCATCTGCAGTCCCTGGTTCAAGGGCAGGAACTACCTGCTGCTGGTGCTCCTGCTGGCACTGTTCAGCTGGATGGTCTCGTCCCGGATGGTGCGCGCCATCACGCTGTCGCTGCGCGAGCGCGAGTACGTGCGCGCGGCGCGGTACATGGGTGCCCCGCGCCGCACCGTGATCGCCCGGCACATCCTGCCCAGCATGTCGTCGGTGCTGATCGTGGACGTCACGCTCAACGTGGGCGTGGCGATCGTCGCCGAATCCACACTGAGCTACTTCGGTTTCGGCGTGCAGCGGCCCGACATCTCGCTCGGCACGCTGATCGCCGACGGCACCTCCTCGGCCCTGACCTACCCCTGGCTGTTCCTGTTCTGCATCGGGGCGCTGGTGCTGATCGTGATGAGCGTCAACCTGATCGGCGACGGGCTCCGCGACGCACTGGACCCGACGAACGCGGCGGGAGGTGCGCGAGCGTGACGGAACGGAACGTCCTGACGGTGCGCGACCTGCACGTCGAGTTCGCGGGCGCGGGCGCGAAGGAGCCCGCCGTCCGGGCGGTCCGCGGCCTCGACTACGAGGTCCGCCGCGGCGAGGTGCTCGCGATCGTCGGCGAATCCGGGTCCGGGAAGTCCGTCTCGTCACTGGCGGTGATGGGGCTGCTCCCGGACGCGGCGCGGGTACGCGGGTCGATCGAGCTGAACGGCACCGAGCTGCTGGGACTCTCGGACGTCGAACTGTCGCGGGTGCGCGGCTCCCAGGTGTCGATGGTCTTCCAGGATCCGCTCACCGCGCTCACCCCGATCTACCGGGTCGGCGACCAGATCGCCGAGGCGCTGCGCGTGCACGACCGGCGGATGAACCGCGAGACCGCGCGCCGCCGCGCCGTCGAACTGCTGGACCTGGTCGGCATCCCCGAGCCGCACGTACGCGCCAAGTCCTTCCCGCACGAGTTCTCCGGCGGCATGCGGCAGCGGGTCGTGATCGCCATCGCCATCGCGAACAACCCCGACCTCATCATCGCGGACGAGCCCACCACCGCCCTCGACGTGACGGTCCAGGCGCAGGTGCTCGACCTGCTGCTCACGGCCCGCGACGTGACCGGCGCGGGCGTCGTCCTCGTGACCCACGACCTCGGCGTCGTCGCCGGCACCGCGGACCGCACGCTCGTGATGTACGCGGGCCGCGCGGTCGAACGCGCGCCCGTGACGGAGCTGTTCGCGCGGCCCGCCATGCCCTACACGCTGGGCCTCCTGGGCGCCATCCCGCGGATCGACGACGCCCGGGATCGCCTGGTGCCCATCGACGGTGCGCCGCCCTCCCTCGCGGACCTGCCCCCGGGCTGCACCTTCGCGCCGCGGTGCCCGATCGCCGTCGACGACTGCACCGCGGCCGAACCCGCGTTACGGCCGGTGGGCGTCGACCATGAGGCGGCCTGCATCCGCACCGGCATCACGATCGACGAGACGCCCGAGGAGGTGTTCGGGGTCGACGCCCCGTCGGTCGACCCGGGCGACGGCGCGGCACCGTCGGGCGACTCCCCGGGGGACGCCCCGGCACCGGAGCCCGGCGTGGTGTTGCGCGTGGACGACCTGCACGTGCGCTACCCGGTCTACGCGGGCACGCTGCTGCGCCGCAAGGTCGGCGAGCGGGAGGCGGTGCGCGGCATCGGGTTCGAGCTCCGCGCGGGTCGCACGCTGGCGATCGTCGGCGAGTCCGGCTCGGGCAAGTCGTCGACGCTGATGGAGATCCTCGGGTTCGAGAAGCCAGGGCAGGGCACCGTCGAACTGTTCGGACGCGAGCCGTACACCCTGACGGCGGCGGAGCAGCGCACGCTCCGCGCACGGGCGCAGGTCGTCTTCCAGGACCCGATGGGCTCGCTCGACCCGCGGATGCCGGTGGGGGAGCTGATCGCCGAACCGATGCGCGTGCACGGCGTTCCGGCGGGGGAGCGGCGGGCCAGGGTCGCAGAGCTGATGGCGCAGGTCGGCATGAGCCCGGACCTGGTCGACCGGTTTCCCGCGCAGTTCTCCGGCGGGCAGCGCCAGCGCATCGGCATCGCCCGCGCCCTCGCGCTGCGCCCCGAGGTGCTGCTGCTCGACGAGCCCGTCTCGGCGCTGGACGTCTCGATCCAGGCCGGGGTGCTGAACCTGCTGAAAGACCTCCAGGCGGAGCTGGGGCTCGCGTACCTTTTCGTCAGCCACGACCTGTCGGTGGTGCGGCATCTGGCGGACGACGTCGCCGTGATGCGGGACGGGCGGTTCGTCGAGACCGGGACTGCGGAACGGATCTTCTCCGACCCGCAGGACCCGTACACGCGGGCGCTGCTGGCTGCGGTGCCGGTGCCCGACCCCGCGGTCGCGCGGCGCCGGGTGGCCGCCGCGGTGGAACTGGTGAACGCCATCGAGGATCAACCGAACACCGAATCGACGGGAGAAGAGCGCAATGCGGACACGAACACATAGGAGATTCGCGAGACTGCTGGCCCCGGCCGGCGTCGCGATCATGGTCGTGGGGCTGCTCGCGGGCTGCGGCCAGGGCGGCAACGCGCCCACCGGACCCGACTCGTTCGCCGCGAAGGCGGCGTTCAACCCGCACCCGGTGAGCGATCTCAAGGCCGGCGGCAACATGAACTGGCCGATCTCGCAGTGGATCGCGAACTGGAACTACAACCAGCTCCAGGGCACGACCGTGGACATGGGGCAGATGCGGCAGGCGCTGTTCCCGCAGTCCGCCAAGGCGGCCGAGGACGGCTCCCTGACCGTGGACACCCGGTACTTCACCTCGATCAAGGACTCCACCGTGGACGGGAAGTTCACGGTGACCTACGAGATCAACCCCAAGGCCACCTGGTCCAACGGCCGCCCGCTGGACTGGACCGATCTCGAAGCGCAGTGGAAAGCCCTGAACGGGAAGAACACCGAGTTCCAGGCCTCGGGAACCACGGGCTACGACCAGGTCGACTCCGTCCGCCGCGGTGACAGCGACAAGCAGGTCATCGTCACCTACGCCGCGCCGTACGCCGACTGGCTGAGCAACTTCAGCCCGTTGCTTCCGCGGGAGGTCAACGTCACTCCCGAGTCCTTCAACACCGGCTTCGTCGCCGTGGCGCCGCCGACCGCCGGCCCGTTCCGGGTCCGGACGGTGGACTCCGCCGCGAAGCGCGTAGTGGTCGAACGGAATCCCGCCTGGTGGGGCGAGCGGCCGGTGCTCGATACCATCACCTACCTCGCCCTCGACGCGTCCGCGTCCATCGGCGCGCTGCAGAACGGCGAGATCGACTTCTTCGACCTCGGCAGCCAGATCGACGGCTTCAAGGCGGCGCGGGCCATGCCGGGCGTCGAGATCCGTCAGTCCCTGGGCTTCCAGTGGCGGCACTTCGATTTCAACGCCGCGGCCGGCCGGCCGACCGCCGATAAGGCGGTCCGTCTGGCGATCATGCGCGCCGTGAACCGGGACCTCATCGCGAAGGCGCTGCTCGGGCCGATCACCAGCAACCCGACGGTGCTGAACAACCACATCTTCGTGGCGGGCGAGAAGGGCTACCAGGCCAACAACGGCGACATCACCTTCGACCCGGAACGGGCGCGCAAGGAGCTCGACGCCGCCGGTTGGAAGCTCGACGGGCAGTTCCGGAAGAAGGACGGCAAGCAACTCGACATCAGTGTGGCCGTCCCCGCGGGCCAGCAGAACGCCGCGCAGGAGGCGCAGCTGATCCAGCAGAACCTGCGTGATGTGGGGATCAACTTCACGATCGACGGCAAGCCGACGAACGAGTTCCTCCCCAAGTACATCAACCTCGGCAACTACGACACCACGATCTTCACCTGGGAGGGCACCCAGACACCGATCTCCAGCTCCCTGGGGATCTACGAGCTGCGCCCGGGCGCGCGCCTGCAGAACTACGGGCAGGTGGGCAGCGACGCGATCAACGCGCAGATCGCGGGGCTCAAGGTGGAGACCGACGCCGCCAAGCAGATCGAGATGGTCAACCAGCTGGACGCACTGATCTGGCAGGAGGGCCACAGCCTCCCGCTGTACCAGCGCCCCTATAGCTTCGCCACCAAGAAGGAACTCGCGAACTTCGGCGCCCCGGGCTTCGGCGACTTCGAGATGGAGAAGATCGGCTGGCTGAAGTAGGCCGCCTGCGGGGTGCGCTCGGGTACCCGGCCGCGGTCACCGTCGTCGCTCTCGGAGTGCTCGGCGGTGCCGCGACGGCCGCCCGCCCGGACGCCCGCGCGGCGCTGTTCCTGCTCGCTCTCGTGGTGCTCGGGTACTCGGCGTGGCGGCTCGGGTACGCGGCGGCGACGGTGCCGGGCGGGACGGTGCGCTCGCGGGTGCGGCAGGAGCGCGGGGTCGTCTCGCGGGCGTGGCTCGAGACTGACGACGGGACGTGGCGGCCCGTGTACTTCGCCACCGGCCTGCTCGCGCTCTCGCCCGGCGACCCGGCCGCGGTAGGCGCACCGTCGGGCCGGCCCCGGCGCACCCGCCCACCCGGGCGACTGATCGACGCGCCCCGGTATTCGCCTGCGGCACGGGCGACCCGGGCCCGGGAGGTGGGAACGGTGCGCCGCCGCCTGCAGGTCGACGGTGCGGTGGCGGCGGCGGGCCTGGCGCCCGCGCTGCTGTGGTGGTTCGCGCTCGGCACGAGCCCGCTGATCACCGTGCCCGCGGGTCTGGCGTGCGGGTACTGGTGGGCGGCGATCCGCGGCTCGGACCCGACGTAGCGGTCAGGGCCGGTCGCGGGCGATCTTCACCGCGGTGACGATCATCGGGATCTGGAGCGGCAGCCGGGCGTAGGCGCCCAGTTTCAGCGGTAGCGGCTTGTCGGACCACTGCTGCGCCATGTACACGTTCGCGGGGAACACCGCCGCGAACAGGGCGGTGGCGGCGACGCCGCCGAGCCGGCGGGTCTGCGGTGCGGCCAGCAGCGCAGCGGTGGTGAGTTCCGCGACGCCCGAGAGCCGAGTCGCACGACGGGGCGTCAGCCCGAAGGGGAGGTTCGGCGGCACGATCGAGTCGAAGGGCTTCGGCGCGACGAAGTGCAGGGCACCCATCCCGGCGAGGGACAGCGCCATGCCGCGGGCGATCTTGTCGGTCCGGCGAGCGGGCCGGTCTGTGGACACCATCGCAAGATTGTGGCAGATTGCTCGACGGCTCCGCCCGACGTGCTAGACCGGACGGGTGATCACCAGCAGTTCTCGCGAGGAATCGTCCAGGTAGGTATGTCCGCACGCACCAAGTTCCGTCGCCGGAGCAAGTCCGAACTGACGGACCTCCCCGACCACGCGCTGGTCAGTGTCCTGCGCATACCCGCGGGCGACTCGAATCCGTGGCGCGCCATCGGCGCACGCGTCCTGGTCGCGCTGGCGGCCCTGATGCTCGCGGTGCTCATCGTCTACATCGAGCGGGACGGCTACCGGGACTCCGCCATCGAGGCGGGGACCGCCGGCAAGCAGACGATGACCTTCCTCGACTGCCTGTACTACGCGACCGTCTCCCTCTCGACCACGGGCTACGGCGACATCACGCCGATCACCCAATCCGCGCGCCTGGTGAACGTGATGCTGATCACCCCGCTGCGCATCCTGTTCCTCATCGTCTTGGTCGGTACCACGCTCCAGGTCCTCACGGAGCGGTCCCGCCAGGCGTTCAAGATCCAACGCTGGAGGTCTGCTGTGCACAACCACACGATCGTCGTGGGCTACGGCACGAAGGGCCGGACCGCGGTGAGCGCGATGATCAACGACGGCATGGAACCCGGCAAGATCGTCGTCGTCGACACCGACCAGGCCGCGCTCGAGGTGGCCGAGATCGACGGGCTCGTGACGGTTCGCGGCGACGCCACCAAGGCGGACGTGCTCAGGCTCGCGGGCGCGCCGCGCGCCGCGTCGATCATCATCGGCGCCAACCGCGACGACGCGGCGGTGATGGTGACCCTGACCGCGCGCGAGCTCGCGCCGCGCGCCAAGATCGTCGCGTCGATCCGCGAGTCGGAGAACGTGCACCTGCTGAGGCAGTCCGGCGCCGACTCGGTGGTCGTCTCCTCCGAGACCGCCGGCCGGCTGCTCGGCATGGCGACCACCACCCCGTCGGTGGTGGAGATGATCGAGGACCTGCTCTCGCCCGGCGACGGCTTCAACATCGCCGAGCGCGAGGTCACCCGCGTCGAGGTCGGCCGCTCGCCGCGGCACCTGCCCAACATCGTGCTGGGCGTGGTCCGCAAGGGCAACCTCTACCGCGTCGATTCGCCCGCCGTGTCCGTCGTCGAGGCCGGCGACCGGCTGCTGTACGTCCGCAACGCGGACACCAAGGTCGGGAGCTGATCGGCGGTTCCAGGGCGCGTCACGGCCCCGTTGCGGCGGGTCGGTCGATCGCGGCGTACTGGGACCATGAGCCGGGATAGAGGCGGCCGCCGGGGAAGCCGGCGTGTTCGGCGGTGAGCAGGTCGTGGCAGGCGGTGACGCCCGACCCGCAGTAGGCGATGAAGTCCTCGCCGGGCCGCAGGCCCGCGCCGGCGAACCGGGCTCGGAGCTGCTCGCGGGGGAGGAGCGCACCGTCGGAGACGTTCTCGCGGCACGGAACGCTGACCGCACCCGGGATGTGCCCCGGGCGCGGGTCGACGGTCTCGTTCTCGCCGCGGAACCGGTCCGCGGGGCGCGCATCGATGACGGGGACCGGGCCGGCGGCGGCCTCGTCGATGGAGGCCAGGCGGTCCGCGGGCCACGGCCGGGGCGTGAACCGCGCGGGCACGGGCTCGACGGTGCCGGTGTCGTCGAGCGGGCCGAGCGGACCGTCGAGCAGCGCCGCCGATTCGCCGAGCGCCCGCAGCAGCCAGACGAGCCGGGCCGCCATGACCCCACCGGCATCGTCGTAGGCGACGACCGTCGCGCCGTCGCCGATGCCGGCGGCGGAGAGCCCGGCGGCGAAGGCCTCCGGGGTCGGCAGCGGGTGCCGCCCCTCCGCGGGCGAGGCGGGCGCGGCGAGGAAACCGTCGAGGTCGATGTAGACGGCGCCCGGAAGGTGTCCGGCGTCGTAGGCCGCGCGGGTGGAGCGACCGTCGAGGTAGCAGCGGGTGTCGGCGAGGATCACCCCGGGGTTGGCGCGCACCCATGCGGCGTCCACGAACGGCTCGATCATGCGGTCAGCCTACGATGTCGAACGTGGCGAAGCTCAGTCTGACCGTGCCCCCGCTCCTCTCCCGCTACCACGTCGACCGCGCCGACGAGCTGCGCGGCGACGACGCCGCCCTCGACGCGGCGTGGGCGACCGCGAAAGTACTGCGTATCGACCCCCGCGGCCGGTTCGATCTGGACGGCACCGACCTCGTCTTCGCCCGCGGGCACGAGGTCGCGGCCACGCGGCCGGAGGGGGCCGTGCTGCTCGGACGGGTCGACGGAACGCTCGTCTTCGCCCTGCGCGTCGAGCAGTTCGACGGTGCCGACCTGCGGATGCGCGGACAGCTGCTCTCCCCGGTCGATTCGGCGCTCCTGGCGCAGGCACTCGGCATCCTCAACTGGCACGCCGCGGCGGCGTTCGCGCCGGGCGATGGCGCTCCGACGGTGCCGGGCCGCGCCGGCTGGGTGCGCACCACCGCTGACGGTCGCGAGGAGTTCCCCCGCACCGACGCGGCGATGATCACCCTGGTCCACGACGGGGGCGATCACATCCTGCTCGGTCGCCAGCACCAGTGGCCGCCGCGACTGTTCTCGCTGTTCGCCGGGTTCGTGGAGCCAGGGGAGTCGCTGGAGCAGTGCGTCGCGCGCGAACTGCGCGAGGAGGCGGGGATCGAGGTCGACGAGATCACCTACGTCGCCAGCCAGCCCTGGCCCTTCCCGCGCTCGCTCATGCTGGGCTTCACCGCGCGCGCCTCGCGCGACGCGGTTCTCGACTTCCGGGACGGCGAGATCGCCGAGGCGCAGTGGTTCAGCCGGACGCAGGTCCGCGCCGCGCTGGCCGCCGGCGACTGGAGCACCGACGCACCCGACGCGCCCCTGCTGTTGCCGAACTCCATCTCCATCGCCCGCTCGATCGTCGAGGCCTGGGCGGCGGGGTAGTCGACGGGATGTGAGTCTCCACCCGGATCTCCACCCGTGGGCCGAGGTACACCGTCGGCGCAGCTCATAGCGTCTTCTCCATGAGCTACTTACGAGGTTTCCTCCCCTGGATCGTCCTGGCGATCGCGTCGTCCACCGTCGGTTGGCAGTGGGGCGCGGTGGGCGCCCTGGCCGCCGCCCTCGTCCTGATCGGCGTCGATCGCCGGGCCGGCGCGCTCGAACTCGGCGGCGCCGTCTACTTCGCCGCCCTCGCGGTGCTCGCCTTCGGGGCGCCGCACTCACCCCTCGAGGCCTACGACGGTGCCCTCTCCTCGGCGTGGCTCGCAGTGATCGCCGGCACCGGTTTCGCGACGCGACGCCCGTTCACGCTGGCGATCGCGCGCCGGTCCGTCGACGCGGAGACGGCCCGGCATCCGATGTTCCTGCACGTCAACATGGTGATCACCGCGGTCTGGGCGGCGTCCTTCGCGGTGGCGGCGATCGTGGGCGCCACCTGCGTGGCGACGGGGGAGCCGATGGCGGTCCGCATCGCCGTCCAGATCGCCGCGTTCGTCGCCCCGGCGCTGTTCACGAAGATGTACGTCGCGCGTGTGGGGGAGCGCCGCGCCGGGCTGGTCGCCGCTTGAGCGAGCGCACCGAAAATCCGGTCATGCGGTTTGCCGATCAGGGGCCGGATGACCGGATTTCGGTGCGGTGTGGAAGGTCAGACGCCGAGCTTGCGCTTGACGTCCGCGAGCGACGGGTTGGTCGCGGTGGAGCCATCGGCGTACTTGACGGTCGGCACCGTCTGGTTGCCGCCGTTGACGCCCTCCACGAACTCGGCGGCCGCGGGATCCTCCTCGATGTTGATCTCGGTCCACTCGATCCCGTTGGCCTTGAGACCCGTCTTGAGGCGGTTGCAGTATCCGCACCACGTGGTGGTGTACATCGTCAGCTGGCTCATATCGCTACTCAACCACGCGGCCTCGTCGGATCTTCCCGCGTGGTCAGCGGCGGGAGACCTTCCCGAGGATGTCGACGAGCGCGCCGAGTTCGGCGTCCGTCACCGTGTCGCCGAATTCGGCCTCGATGTGTCGCATGTAGATCGGCGCGGCGCGGCGGAACGTCGCCAGTCCCGCGGGGGTGATCGTCGCGAACGCCGATCGACGGTCCTGCTCATCGGACCGGCGTTCGACGAGTCCCGCCGCGACCATCTCGTCCACGACGCGGCTGACTCGGGTCCGGCTCAGCACCACCCGTTCGGCGAGTTCGGTCATGCGCAGTCGGGAGTCCGGTGCCGCTGACAGCTCGAGGAGCACGTCGTACCAGGACAGGGGGAGCCCTGCTTCCAAGCGCAGAGACCGGTCGAGGATCGGGACGAGCCGGGCGTTCACCTGTAGCACCGCGCCCCATGCGTCGGCCGCGACCTTCGTGCGTTTTCTCACCTGGAGGAGTCTACGGCTGCAGATAGGTGCGTGCGCACGCAACCAGGTGTACGGTGGGACGCGCTTCAGTCACTTCTTCGGAAAGTAGGAATCATGGTCAACCTCATCAGTCGCGACGACCTTCGCCAGGAGATCGAAGCCGGCACGGTCACCGTCGTCGATGCGCTCGGCGGCGGATACTACGAGAAGCAGCACCTCCCGGGGGCGATCGCTCTCGTCGCCGCCGACGTCGCGGAACAGGCGTCCCGGCTGCTGCCGGACACGAACGCGAACATCGTGACGTACTGCTCGAATCCGCAGTGCCCCAACAGCGGTCAGGTCGCCGAGCTGCTGATCGCCCGCGGCTACACGAACGTTCGCAAGTACGAGGACGGTATCCAGGACTGGGTCGAGAACGGCCTCCCGGTGGAGAGTGCGGCCTGAGCGCTCCTCAGGAGACCGGTCGGGGCCGTCCCGTCGGGCGGCCCCGCACCGCTCCGCGCGGTTGCCGCTCATGCGGTGACTCAGCCGCGAGGCGTTCGGACTCCTTCGCCGGCCCGCCCGCAGGGGGCGTCCGGAGGCACCCGAGCGGCGATCTCCCCGGGGGTGAGCCGCGCTCCGGTGCGGGCGTCGACGACCGCACCGCTGATCAGGACGACGATGGCACGGGCGGCGTGGCCGGGGGACTGCGCCCGTGCCTCGTGCTCGACGAGTGCGAGGAGGGGGCGGGCGAAGTCCTCGATCTTCAGGCCGTCGATCAGTGTGAGGCCGTAGACGTCGAGGATGTGCGTGTACACGGGAACCCACCACTGCACGGCGTACTCGTCGAGGGTGGTCCGCGAATTCCGCACAGCCGGGTGATCGGGCCACATCGTCCGGATCATCTCGGCCAGGCCGAATCGGGCCGGATCGCGTTCAGCGGCGACCTCGCCGGCGGTGACCGCCGAGATCAGGTCCCCCAGGGGACGCCCGACCATGCCGGTCGCGGCGGCGACGGCGGCGCGCGCGTGCTCGTCGGCTCGGCCCGGGCGCAGTGCGTAGGCGACGACATCGTCGAGCCAATCGGAGGCGGTGGCCCAGCGGCGGCGCAGGTTGTTGCGGCTGATGTCCAGGACGTCGGGGCCGAAGCTCTCGAGCGGGAGCAGCCGGGAGAGCAGCGAGGTCTCCTCGCCGGCCGAGGTGGAACCGAGCGCGCTGCGCAGGCCGTCGTGCAGGTGCCGCTCCGCGGCGGCGAGGATGTACTGCGTGACCGCACCGTTCGGTCCGTTGGGGCCCTCGTGTGCCAGCGTGTGCGTGACGATGGACCGGAGGTCGTCGATCACCAGCTCGCCGCGGCACTCGCGGTCACCGGTCGTCCGCGACGTGAGCCATATCCGCTGTGGACCGCCGATCTCCTGCACGCCGTCGAGTGTGCCGCACCGTGCCGCCGTCAGCGCTTGGCGACCGTCTTGCTGCACTCCATGGAGGCCTCCATGACGACGACGTTGTCCGAGACCTCGTCCTTGTCCTGCTCGCCCTTCGCCCAGGCCTGCAGGGTCTTGACGTGCGCCGAGTCGTAGACCTTGTCCAGCATGCAGTCGGCGATCCGCTCGGCGGTCGCGCGATCGGGCTTGGCGGGATTGTCCATCAGTACGGTGACGAGACCGGGGCGGACCTCGTCCCTGGCCGGCTTGCCGCCCGTTGCGGAGCCGCAGCCCGCGAGGAGGGCGAGCGCGGCCAGAACGGTGGTACCGGCGGTGAGCGAGCGACGCATGGAGGTCCTTCCGAGGCGGTTCGAGCGAGCGGTGGCGGTGCCACGCTAGCGACGGATCGGGGCGTGGGGCAGGGGCTGTGTCCCCCCCTCGGGTGGCGGGCACGACGTGCGGCGATCCGACCTGTCAGCCCCGGCTGGAATACTCGACGGCGTGATCGAAGCACTGGACCCGGAGCAGCAGGAGGCGGTTCTCGCGCCGCGCGGACCGGTGTGTGTGCTGGCGGGCGCGGGCACCGGCAAGACCCGCACCATCACGCACCGCATCGCACACCAGGTGTCCACGGGCCATGTCGCCGCAGGTCAGGTTCTCGCCGTCACGTTCACCTCCCGTGCCGCGGGGGAGATGCGGGCGCGGCTGCGCGGGCTCGGCATCGGCGGGGGTGACGGGCAGCCGGGGGTGCAGGCCGTCACCTTCCACGCGGCGGCGATGCGGCAGCTGCGGTACTTCTGGCCCCGCGCCATCGGCGATACCCGGTGGGAGCTGCTGGACAACAAGTTCCCCGTCATCGGCCGCGCCGCCCGCGACTGCGACCTACGGCCCGAGACCGACACGATCCGCGATCTGCTCAGCGAGATCGATTGGGCGAAGGCCTCCCTGGTCACCCCGGAGACCTACGCGAAGGCGGTCGAGGAAGCGGGGCGCACCGCCCCGATGGCGCCGGGCACCGTCGCCGACGTCTACGCGGCCTACGAGCGGCGAAAGACCGACGCCGAGGGCAACCGCCTGCTCGACTTCGACGACCTGATCCTGGTCACGGCCGCGATCCTCGAGGACAACCACGTGGTAGCGGAGGAGTTCCGCGACCGCTACCGCAGCTTCGTCGTCGACGAGTACCAGGACGTCACGCCCCTGCAGCAGCAGCTCCTCAATGCCTGGCTGGGCGATCGCGACGACCTCACGGTGGTGGGCGATGCGAACCAGACGATCTACTCCTTCACCGGCGCCACCCCGAACTACCTGCTCGACTTCACCCGCCGGTTCGAGGACGCCACGATCGTCCGGCTGCAGCGCGACTACCGGTCCACGCCGCAGGTGGTGGCGCTCGCCAACAAGGTGATCGGCGCCGCGCAGGGCCGCGTCGCCGGCACCCGCCTCGAACTCGTCGGCCAGCGCCCGGACGGGCCGGCCCCGGTCTACGCGGAGGTCGACGACGAACCGGCCGAGGCGAAGCTCGTCGCCAAACGCATCCGCGAGCTCCTCGCGAGGGGCGTCCCCGCCAGCGAGATCGCGATCCTGTACCGGATCAACGCCCAGTCGGCGGTGCACGAAGCCGCGCTCACCGAGGCGGGCGTCCCGTACCAGGTGCGCGGCGGCAGCGCGTTCTTCGAGCGCCCCGAGATCGGCCAGGCGCTGCGCGCCCTGATGGAGCGCGCGGGCCAGTTCGGCGGCGTCTCCGGCGACGAGCTGCTGTCCCTGGTCAGGGGTGCGCTGGAACCGCTCGGGCTGACCGAGCAGCAGCCCGACGGTGCCCGTGCCCTCGAGCGGTGGCAGGCCCTCGACGCGCTCGTGGACCTGACGAAGAACCTCTCCGCCGAACGCGCGGGACTCACGCTCGCCGAGCTGATCGGCGAGCTGCGCGCCCGCGCGGAGGCCAAGCACCCGCCCACGATGCAGGGCGTGACCCTCTCGTCGCTGCACGCCGCGAAGGGCCTGGAATGGGACGCGGTCTTCCTCGTCGGCCTCACCGAGGGCTCGGTGCCGATCTCGCAGGCCATCGCCAAGGGGGATCCCGAGCCGATCGAGGAGGAGCGCCGGCTGCTCTACGTGGGCGTGACCCGTGCCCGCGAGTACCTGCACCTGTCCTGGGCGCTGGCCCGTAACGAGGGCGGTCGCCGGACGCGCAAGCGCACCCGCTTCCTCGACGTGGTCGCGGGCCAGGCGGATGCCGGCGCGTCGCGCCCCGACTCGGGTCCGAGCAAGGGCAAACGCCGCTCCTCCGACATCTGTCGCGTGTGCGGCCGCATTCTCGACACCCGCGAGGAGAAGCTGCGTTCGCGCTGCGAGGACTGCCCCTCGGACCTCAACGATGCGCTGGTGGAGGCGCTCAAGATCTGGCGCACCGGCCAGGCCCGGGATCAGCAGGTGCCGCCGTACACCATCTTCTCCAACGCCACCCTGTTCGCGATCGCCGAGCACCTGCCCCGCACCCGGGCACAGCTGGTGCGGATCAACGGCATCGGCTCGACCAAGATCGACAAGTACGGTGACGAGGTGCTCGCGCTCGTCGCCGAGCACGCCTGAGGACTGTAAAAGCGCAGGTTATGCGCATGATGGCCGGTGATGTTCGGTCGTGCACGTCGGGAGCGTGATCGCTACCCAGGCGAATGTGACCGGATGTGCGCGAAAGGGCGTATCTGAGGGCGTACAGCGTTGCGCCCGTGTGGGTTTCCTGCTCTATGCCGAGAGGTCGCGATGCGCGACTCCATCGCCCCAGCCTTGCCGGTGCACCTAGGCTCGTGCTTGCGTGTGCGGATTTGACCCGCCCCATCACCTCGGTGGATAGGCTTACGCGGTGGCCCAGCAGCGCACCCGTGAGGACTTGCTCGAACTTTTCGACGAGCAGATCGAGTTCCTGGAGCGATCAAACGCGTCTTTCGACGAGGGCCACCTGAGCGAAGCGAAACGGCTGGCGGTAACTCTGCGTGTGCTATTCCACAACACGAGGGCGTCCCATGCGCTTATCCACCAATTAGGCTTCGAACGCGCGCTCACCTGGGTAGACACATGCGGGATTCCTGATCCAGATAATCTGATGCCGCAGTGGGGTCTTGTTGTAATGGGAATGAATCTCGAGAACAACGAAGCCCTATTTAAACCCAGGTTGGACGGTGGCGCACCGACCAGCATCCGCACGAAGACGCTTCGCCTACCGCGTGGGTCTCGCATCCTGTTAGACGAATGGTGGACGGAGCCTGTGGCCAAGGATGCGTCCCACGCGACGTTCTCTCGTAAGGATTTCGTACTTGCGCTGAGCAATAAGGAGGGGGGAGCGCACGTCGATCCACAAATTCATGAGGCGTACAACCGGATTGCGCGCCTCAACTCGATGGGTTGGACATTTTCAGTGGAGCCTGACGGCAGGCGGCTGCTTACCAGTTCGCCGATTTCTCTCGACGGCGCCCCGACCGATGCGACCGCCGCCACCCTCGATCCAGACGAGATCGCGTTGAGCAACCCGGTTCCTTTTATGGTTCGTCAGATCTCGTACGAGGCCGTCGAGTCGGTGAGACAGCAGCGCGACCGGATCAGGTAGCGATCGGTTCCCAGTTCATCCCGTGCGCCTCACGTGTGCGCGTGCACGTCGATGTGCGCGCATCACGCAGTCAGGCGCCCATCGTCGCGCTCAGGCATCCGCGTGGACGCGCTCACGCACCATCGCTGACGTCGCTCTTTGGCCTACGACTTTGGACAGCCGGCCCCGGTCTCTTATGGTCCTCACGTTCAACCGTGAGCAACGCTCACGACCACGACCGAAAGGACCAACCATCATGTCGAACTTCACCACCATCGAGGTCGCCAAGACCCTGGGCACCGACGCCAAGTCCCTGCGCAAGTTCCTGCGTGCAATCGGGTACGACAACCGCTCGACCGAGGGTCGCGCTCGCTACGCGTTCACCCAGCGCGACGTGACCTCGCTGTCCAAGAAGTACGAGACGTACAAGGCCGAACTGGCGGCCAAGGCCTCCGACGAAGCCGAGAAGCCCGCGCCTGCTCGCAAGCCTCGCGCCAAGAAGCCCGTGTCCACACCCCAGGTCGAGGTGACCGAGGACGAGGAACTGTCCGACGACATCGACGCAATCGCTGAGGACCTCGACGAAGCCTGACCGCCCGATACTGACGCTGTGCCCGTCCCGCACCAACGGGGCGGGCTCAGTGGAGTATCGAGCAGTTGAGAGGACCGGCCCTCAGCGTCCCCGTGACGTCCTTACGGTGCGTGACCGAGCAACTACGCATCGACGCGCACACGCTCCCCCACGGACGAACTCAGACCTGGTTGAGGTATGCCTCGTACGCGTCGATGTCTGACGCGACCACCTTGCTCGCGGGCTGCCGCCGAAGGAAGTCGATGATCACACGTGGGTAAGGCTTGTCCCAGTCCTCGTCTCCGCTTATTCTCACGTTTGCGCGACTGACCTGACCGTTCTGCTTAGTCGCTTCCAGCAGCCGTGAGCATTGGTCTGCATCGAGGGACAGTTCTCGTAGGTGCCCCCAAATCTCATCGGTCTCGTGAAAGTGCTGAGACTCACGCATGCCTAAGATCAAGGACGACGCCATTGGCCCTGCAAGCTCGGGAGCCTTCTTCAGCCTGGTGAGGATCTTGTCGCAGATTTTGGTAGGTTCATCCGTGCGCATCGGGTTTGCTTGCAGCTTGCCAAGAAAGCCGTAGGGCGTCGCACCGAAATTGAGTGGCAGGACCGGGATGCCTCGTCCCATCATCCAACCCACTTCTTGGTCGCACCACGCGCTATCCTTGAATCCCTCATGCAGGAATACTACTCCGGCATGGCACTTGCGGAGACCGGTCTCGATCTCCTCTCGCCACTCGGCGTCATCCTCGATCGAGTCGTGAGCAACAAACAACTCGATCCCGAACATTTCGAGTTCCTTGCCAACATTACCCACGAGCTTGCGATGTTTGGTCAGATGGGACGCAAAGATGAAGAGGGGGTCATTCCCCTTGACTGTAACTGCGGTTGCCACAGGAACCTGCGACTTGGGAACCTCCAGTTCGAAATGCTCAGCGAGATCAGCTAGCTGCTCGTTCGTCGCCTGCCCGAGTATCTCGGTAAATGAGGGCCCGTTGTTGTCATAGAGATCGAACCCCTCGACCCCATAGCTGTTGAGAATGAGCGCCTTGCGATCCCAGTTTAGATCTGGGTTCTCGATCTCATTGACAATCGCGAGGATGAGATTGATTCGATCCTTCGTGCTCAACGCCACTATTAGTTCCCCTCCACAGATGCAGCTCGACTGTGAAGTGGATCATGCCATACAGGTACGACACGTCCGCTATCGCTGAGATGCCCTGCGGCGCAGTGTATCGCTACGTATGCGTACGACCTCCGGCGAGCGTGCGTTGGGCGCTCACGGACACGCTGAGGCCTCTCTTACGCGATGTCTTCGAGCGCGTCGTACTCACGCATCGCCTGACGCTCTGCCACACGCTCGTTGGCGAGCATCAGCGCCTCGATGAGCGCGGGGAGGTCATGGTCAGATTCGAGGTCCTCGTACTGCGCGGCGTACGCCTTACGTGCTGCCTCGCTGACTGACGACATTCGCGCTGGTCGCGGCTTGGGTGCGCGCGGTGGGAGCCCTCGCCGGCATCGGGCACGCGCTGCGCCTGTGGGTGGGTGCTTGCAGTGCATGTGCGACCCGGTCGTCATGGTCGCATTGTCGGAGACGCCACCCGGCCTTTCAGTAGCCCGCGGTCTACTTACCACTGATCCCACACCAGGGCGCGAGGGGTACGCGGACTCGACTCTCCGGTCGATGTACGTGGTGCTGCGCGCCGCGCTCGATGGGGCAGTGCGTGACGGGCTGATCGCCAAGAACCCGGCTGCATCGGTATCGCGCCCTCGTATCGACCGTGAAGAGGCACGCGTACTCACGCCCGAGGATGTCCGTCGGGTCCTAGAGGGCGCTCGCACGAGTCGTTACTACGTCGCCGTCCTGCTGCTCGCACAGAGCGGTCTGAGGCGCGGTGAGGCAGCAGGGCTGAAGTGGTCGGACGTGGACCTCGACAAGAGGGAGATCGACATTCGCCACACGCTCACTCGGGTCAACGGGGAGCACGTGCTGTCCGCGCCCAAGACGAAGCGCTCGCGGCGTCGTATCCCGATCACCGACGAGATGGTGCGCGAACTGCGGGCGCTGAGGAAGCGCCAGCTCGAGGAACGGTTGAAGGCCGGCACGGCATGGTGTGGACACGAAGAGATGGTGTTCACCAACCACCTCGGCGACTTCGTCTCCGCTCAGAACCTCTTGCCGGTCGTACGCGCTGCGGCCCAGAACGGGGGAGTGGCCGACCCCGACTCGATCACGCCCCACACCCTCCGTCACTCGGCGGCGACTGCATGGCTCGAAGCCGGGGTGCATGTTCGCGCGGTCGCTGACCTCCTCGGCCACTCGTCCATTACGACCACGCTTTCGACCTATGCCCACGTGCTGCCGGGCTCGTCTCGAAGCGCCGTCGAACAACTCGCCGAGGCACAGCGAGGGAGTAAGGGCGTAACTGAAGGGCGTACGGAGACGCCTGGGGCGATCCGATCCCTCTCCTGACGTGGCGGAGGCCCTTCACGGGATCTATAACCGCAGGTCAAAAATAACTTGTGCGGATACTTTCGTACGCATACTGTGGAACACGACCGCACGGGATGACGCGCGAGGTACCGCCTCGCCCGCCGGAACGTGATTGACCAGCGCGCGAAAGGAGGCAAACGACATGAACAACGCAATCAACACCGCCAGCAAGCAGTTCACCGCAGCAGAGGGTGGAGTGTTCGCAGCAGTAGCGGTTCGTATCGAGGCCTCCCACGCCCAGCCCGGCATGTCGCCCCGCCTGTGGCGACTGCGCCAGGAGCCGGCAACGCCCGCCGTCGATCACGAACCGCTATCGCGCCCCGTGTGTTCCATGCGACGAGGTTAGGTCCCCAGACCCACCTCCTCTCATTCACCACGGGACCCGCCGCCGCGCGGAACCCGTGGATTCGCGGTCCTTCGTCCCCCTCGCACCGTCGGGGATCGAGGGCCGCCACACGGTTCGCGCACTCACCCAGAACATCCTGTGCGCCTGACCGGGCGCCGCTACCGAGGCCACCTGATCCGAAGGTGGAATGGTGATTAGAAGTGCCGACCATCATGGACGAACGACCGGTCGTCCGGAGCATCGATTCCGTCAGTTTCAGTATTGAGAGCCGCGTGCCCTGTCGCGCCGGCGATCCCGACCTCTGGTTCGCCGAGGCCCCGTCGGACCTCGAGCGCGCCAAGACCCTCTGCGAGACCTGCCCCCTCCAGCGCGCCTGCCTGGCCGCCGCCCTCGAGCGCGGCGAGCCGTGGGGCGTCTGGGGCGGCCAGATCTTCGAGCAGGGCGTCGTGATCGCGCGGAAGCGTCCGCGCGGCCGGCCGCGCAAGAATGCGGCCTGAGCGCAGTGAGCCCCGATCCTCGCGCGGATCGGGGCTCACTCGTTTCCGGGCCTGCGCGGCGCCGGGTCGGCCGGATGATCGCCGCGTACCTGCGTGTGTCGCGCGTTGTGTGGGGTGACTCGAAAGCGGCTCCGGCGTTGTCCGCGGAACATTGAGGTCCTGTTGTGATGCGGCGCACAGTTGAGATAGGCCGAATCGACTGAGAGTAAGGACGCCCGATGACGGACCAGACCACCGAGGCCCTGGCGGCGGGCATCGCCCGCTCCCGCGACACGGACTACCTGGACATGGAAGCGCTGCTCTCCGAAGAGGAGAAGGCCCTGCTGGTCAAAGTCCGCAAGTTCGGCGACAAGGAACTGCTGCCGATCGTGAACGACTACTGGGAGCGCGGCGAGTTCCCCTTCGAGGTGTTGCCGAAGCTGCGCGAGCTGAAGATCGTGGGCGACACCATGACCGGGTACGGCATCACGCCGATGACCGCGGTGGGGCAGGGCCTGGTCTCTTACGAGCTGGGCCGGATCGACGGCAGCATCGCCACTTTCCTCGGCGTGCACGTGGGCCTGGCGATGCAGTCGATCTACATCCTCGGCTCCGAGGAGCAGCGCGAGCGGTGGCTGCCGGCGATGGCGAACCTCGACAAGATCGGCGCCTTCGCGCTCACCGAACCCGACCACGGCTCCGATTCCGTCGCGCTCGAGGCCACGGCCACGCGCGACGGGAGCGACTGGATCTTGAGCGGCCTCAAGCGCTGGCCCGGCAACGCGACGTGGTGCGACGTCATCGTCGTCTTCGCCCGCGACACCGGCGACGGCAAGGTCAAGGCCTTCGTCGTGGAGAAGGGCGACCCCGGATACAGCGCCACCAAGATCGGCGGCAAGGTCTCGCTGCGCATGGTGCAGAACGCCGACATCGTGCTCGACGACGTGCGCGTCCCCGACGACCGTCGCCTCGTCAACTGCAACGGCTTCCCCGACGTCTCCAAGGTCCTCATGGGCACTCGCAACGCGGTCGCCTGGTCGTCGACGGGGCACGCCGTGGCCGCCTACGAGATCGCGCTGACCTACGCGCAGCGCCGCATCCAGTTCGGCAAGCCGATCGCCGCCACCCAGAGTGTGCAGAGCACCTTGGTGGAGATGCTCGGCGACGTGACCGCCATGCAGCTCTACTGCATCCGCCTCGGCCGCCTGCTCGACGAGGGCGCGGTCACCGACACCATGGCGGCGCTCGCCAAGTACTACTGCAGCGTCAAGGCCCGGCACGTCTGCCGGATGGCCCGCGATGTGCTGGGCGGCAACGGCATCACCCTCGATTTCCACGTCATGCGCCACCTCTGCGACATGGAGGCGCTGGTCACCTACGAGGGCACCGCGGAGATCCAATCGCTCCTCGTGGGACGCGAGGTCACGGGCAAGAGCGCCTTCGTCTGAGCGGTGCGCGTGCCCGTCGCCGACGGGGCGTCACGCGCGGGCCGGCGCCGCTTGCGAGAGGCAGACGAGGTGACCGTCCGGATCGCGCACGACGGCCATCCGCTCGCACCACGGCCGGTCGGAGGGCGCGTCCACGACGGCGCCGCCGCGTCCGGTCCAGGTCGCGACGAGCGCGTCCAGATCCGGCACGCGGAAGCCGAGCGCCACAGCGGTGTCGCTCGGGGTGGCGGGTCGTTCGTGCAGCATGACCTCGGTGCCGTCGTCGGTGGCCAGCCAGGCGAGCTCGCCGGCGGTGCCGGTGCGGCGCAGGCCGACGACGTCCTCGTAGAAGGCCAGGGCCGGCCCGAGTGCGGTGACGGAGACGACGAGGCGGGAGATCGACGCGGTCATGGGCGCGACGCTACGATGATCGACAGGTACCTGTCAATAGGGGGACGGATGGACCGAGCGCAGCTGCTGACCGAGCTCGTCGACGAGGTCTTCCGCCTGAACGCCGTCCTGCTCGCGGAGGGCGACGAGCTCGCCGCCGGCATCGGCACCACCGCCGCAGGGTGGCGCGTCCTGGGATTGCTGGTCGACGGTGCCGCCACCGTCGCCGACGTGGCGCGCCGTCGCGGCCTGCGCCGGCAGAGCGTTCGCGAGACCGTCGAACGGCTCGAGCGGGACGGCCTCGTCGTTCGTGCGCCGAACGCAGCGGACCGGCGGGCCCCCTTGGTGGAGCTCACCGACCGCGGCCGGTCGGCCCTGCGCGAGATCGAACCGGCGCGCGCCGCGTGGGCGGCGCGGCGCGCGGCGGACCTCGACGGTGCGGACCTGGTCACGGCGCTGCGCCTGCTCCGGCACCTGCGCCGGGAGTGATCAGTCCTGGCCGTCGAGCAACGGGATCCAGTGCTCGACGATGGCGCGGTACGGCGCCTCCGCCTCCATCTGCGAGCAGATCCCGACCATCCCGAGCAGCACCCGGAAGAGCATCACGTACTCGGGCGGCAGGGCCAGCTTCCGGCCGGTCTGGAACTGCTCGCCGCGCACGTCGGTCGCGGTGTAGGCGGCCTTCATGAGCCACTTGCGGGTGAAGTGGAAGCTCTCCGAGCGCAGCGGATCGACGTAGGGCGCGAGATAGCTGCGGATCTCGTCGGGCGTGATGTCCAGGCGCGGCGGGATGAAGCCCTGGCTGCGGAGCAGCGGGAAGAGCGCCTCGTAGTCCTCGTCGCGCGCGAGCCGCAGGATCTTGCCCACCGCGGGGGGAATGCCGCCCGGGTACTCGGCGACGGCGCCGAAGTCGAGGGCGATGAGCCGTCCGTCGGGGGCGATCATGAAGTTGCCGGGATGCGGATCGCCGTGCAGGAGTCCGGTGCGGGCGGGGGCGCTCACCTCGAACTCGGTGAGTTTCGACGCCGCGTCGTTCCGCTCGGCCTGCGTGCCGCTGCTGATGACGTCGCGCAGGGGCCGTCCGGTGACCCATTCGCTGATGATCACCGTCGGCGCGCTTGCGAAGACCTTCGGCACCTTGACGTTCGGGTCACCGTCGAAGGCCTTGGCGAACTTGCGCTGGTTGGTGGCCTCGTACCGGTAGTCGAGCTCCGCCTCGGTGCGGTCGGTGAGCTCCTGGACCAGCGATTTCACGTCGGCGCCCGGCGTGAGCGGCTTGAGCACCGAGCTGAGCCGGCCGAGGGCCTTGAGATCGGCGCGCAGGGCCTCGTCGGCACCCGGGTACTGGACCTTGACGGCGACCTCGCGACCGTCCGACCAGACGCCCCGGTGCACCTGCCCGATCGACGCGGACGCGGCGGCGTCGTCGTCGAAGGAACTGAACCGGTCGCGCCAGCCCGTCCCCAGCTGATGGTCGAGGACCTTGTGCACGGTGGCCGCCGGCATCGGCGGCGCCTCGTTCTGCAGCTTGGCGAGTGCATCGCGGTAGGGCGCCGCGTACTCCGGCGGTACCGCGGCCTCCATCACGCTCATGGCCTGGCCGAGCTTCATCGCGCCGCCCTTGAGCTGCCCGAGGACCTCGAAGAGCTGCTCCGCGGCCTTGGCCTGCAGATCCGCGTTGACCTCGTCCTTGTCGGCGCCCGCGAGACGCTTTCCCCAGCCGACCGCCGTGCGGCCGGCCATGCCCAGCGGCAGTCCCGCGAGCTTGGCGGTGCGCTTGGCGCTGCCACGGGTGATCTCGGACACCTGGCCCCCTGACGTCAACGAGCAGCCTCGGCCGCGGCGGGAGCGGTGACCCCGCAGCCGCACCCGGGGTGCATGAACCATCGTCGGACGGCGATCGCGCTGCCCTCGACCTCCAAAGTACAGCCGAGGACGTCGGGCGGGGAGGTCGAGTCCCATCGGCCCGCGGCCACGGCCGCGACCTGTTGCGCCGCCACCGCCGCCGTCATGTGCAGGACCTGTGGCGACGCCCGGCCGGCACGGCCGAAGAGCTGGCACGCCAGCGACGGCCAGCCGGGGTCCGCGTCGGACCGATTCCGGTCCAGGCACCGCAGGCACGGGCCCGCGCCCGGGAGCACCAGCGGGCCGATCACCCCGGCACCGTCGCGCAGCACGACGGGAAGGTGCGGCACCCGGGCGCGCATCAGCCGGGCGACGAGCACCGGGTCGGGGGCGAGGAGGTCGGAGAGCACCACGAGGTCGACGCCGCGTCCGGCGGGCGTCCAGCTCCGGGCCGTCCCTGCGCTCACCCGCACCTCGTCGAGCGCGGCGAGCTCGCCGAGCACGGCGTCGGCGACGAGCCCGCGGCCGTGCAGGTGGACCTGCAGGGGCGACTGCGGGGGCTCGGTCTCGAGCAGGCCGTGACCGCGGAGCGCGTCGAGCAGCTCCGCGACGTCCCCGGCGGTCATGCCGAGGTCCGCGGTCCGGCGCTCGAGCTCGCGCGGGGTCCGGTAGGTCTGCAGCCAGCGGAGCAGGCCCGCGACGGCGTCCGGCGCGAGCCACGACGGTGGCTGCAGCACCGGCGCGCCGGTGGCGGACGCGCCCAACTGCACCAGCGTGGGCGGACGCACCACGACGGTCAGGTACGGGTTCAGGCGATGCCGCATACCGCCAGCCAAGCACGCCCGCACGGGCCGCCGACGCCGAAAGGCCCGGTTATCCACAGGGGAGAACCGGGCCTGAGCAGGCGTGATGGGCTCCGGCGGAAACTACTCCTCGCCGGACTCGCGGCGCATCTGCCGTTCGATCGCGGCGATCGGGTCGTCCAGATCGGAGGCGTCCGTGGCCGAGGACTCGCCGAGCAGCCGGTCGATGAAGGCCGCCGGGGCGTCCAGGTCGGAGGCGTCGGGGATCAGGTCCGGGTGCGCCCAGAGCTCGTCGCGTCGCTCGAGCGAGGTGGCGGTGACGATCCGCTCCCACAGGTCCGCGGCCTCGCGCACCTTGCGGGGGCGCAGCTCCAGGCCGACGAGCGTCGCGAAGGTCTGCTCGGCGGGGCCGCCCGACGCGCGGCGGCGGCGCATCGTCTCGCGCAGCGCGGCGGCGCTCGGCAAGCGGTCGGCGATCGCGGCGTGCACCACCGTCTCCACCCAGCCCTCGATGAGCGCGAGCAGCGTCTCCAGCCGCCCGAGGGCGGCGGTCTGCTCCGGCGTGGCCTTCGGCTGCAGCGCGGCGCCCTGCGCGGCCATCAGTTCCTCGAGCTTCGCCGGATCCTGCAGCGCGGTGGGGTCCAGGTTGCGGGAGAGCTCCTCGATGCCGGACATGTCGATGGTGATGCCGCGCGCGTACTGCTCGACGGTGTCGAGCACGCGGGCCCGCAGCCACGGCACGTGGGAGAAGAGCCGCTGGTGCGCGGCCTCGCGCGCCGCGAGGAAGACCAGGATCTCCTGGTCCTTCTGCTCCAGGTCCTTGCTGAAGGCCTCGATCGCCTCCGGCAGCAACGCCGCCGTGTCGTCCGGGCCCAGCGGCAGGCCGATGTCGGTGCTGGTGAGCACCTCCTTCGAGAGCGAGCCGAGGGCCTGGCCGAGCTGCGTGCCGAAGGACATCGAGCCCAGTTGGGTGAACATGCCCATCATCGGCGCCGCCATCTCGCGCGCCTCCTCGGGCATGCTCTGCAACCACGACCCGGAGATCTTCTCCGCGACCGGGTTCACCAGGCGCTTCCATGTGGGCAGGGTCTTCTCCTGCCAGTCGACGGGGCTCCATGCCGCGGTTCGCTGCGAGCCGGCCGGGAGCGCGGTGGCACCGTCGAGCCAGAGCTGCGCGAGATGCATCGACTCCTCGACCGCCTTGCGCTGCGCCTCTGAGACGGGCTGATGCTTGCCGAGGGTCTGCCGGGCGAGCTGCGCCGCCACCGCGTAGTTGACGGGCTCGCCGGTGCCGCCGCCGGGGGCGGTCATGCCCGCGCCCATGCCGGAGATCATCTGGCCGAGCTGGCTGAGCATGTCACCGAGCTGCGACATGTCGAAGGGCTGACCGGCGCCGAAGGGCTGGTCCCGTCGGCCTTTGCCGTCGTCACCGCCGTCGTCGCCGGAGGAGAATCCGAAGGGCAGGTCATTCATGTCTCCACGGTACTGCCCCGGTCCAGGGGCGGGTGCCCCGTGCGTCACGCTGTGGGCGAACAGGGCGCGGCTACGCTGTGCCCGTGACGGAACGCAGGATCACGACCGCTCTGGCCGCGCTGGTGCCGCTCCTGGTGCTCGTCCTGCTCGGGATGTTCGTGACGGTGCCCTACGTCGCGGTCGGCCCGGGCGACACCGCCGACACCCTGACCAGCTACGCCGAGCGCGGCCCCGACGGCAAGGTCACCGATCGCCCGGTGATCACCATCGAAGGCCTGCCGGTGCACCACCCGGCCGGGCAGCTGCGGTTCACCACGATCGCCGTGACGGACGGCCTGACCCTCTTCGGCGCCCTCGGCAAGTGGGTCTCCGGCGCGCAGATCGCGCCTCGCGACGCCTACTACCCGCCGGGCGCCACCCGCCAGCAGATCGAGGCGGGCAACCGCGAGCAGTTCACGGGCTCGGAGTCCGCCGCCACCGTCGCCGCGCTGCGGTACCTGAAGATCCCCACGGGCATCGGCGTGGTCGGACTGAGCCAGGGCGGACCGTCGGAGGGCAGGCTCCGCGAGGGAGATGTCATCGAGGCCGTCGACGGTGCGCCGGTGACCGCGGCCGATCAGGTGAGCAAGGCGCTCCAGGGCAAGAAGAAGGGCGATAACGTCACCGTCACGGTCCGCCGGGCCGACGGTGCCGTGCAGGTCCCCGTCACGCTCGGCGAGTCCGACGGCAAGCCGCGGCTGGGCATCGTGGTGGGACAGGTCCCCGCGGATCCGAAGATCCACATCGGCTTCGGGGTCCAGCAGGTGGGCGGGCCCTCGGCGGGCCTCATGCTCACGCTCGGCATCATCGACCTGGTCGAACCAGGCGACCTGACCGGCGGCAAGGTCGTGGCCGGTACCGGGGAGATCAGCGCGGACGGCAGGGTCGGGCCGATCGGCGGGATAGAGCACAAGCTGCAGGGCGCCAAGCGCGACGGTGCCTCCGTCTTCCTGGTGCCCGCCGGGAACTGCGCCGCGGCGAAGTCCTCGCCGCCGGCGGGGCTGCAGCTGGTCAAGGTGGAGAACCTCGACGGTGCGGTCAAGGCCCTCGCCGACGTGCGCGAGGGGCGCCCGGCGCCGTCCTGCTGAGCCGTCAGTCGTCGTCGAAGGTCGCGAGCAGGCCCTGGATCAGGCCGGGCGCGAGCTGGTCCGCGCGCAGCAGATCCGCGTCCGCGAAGGGATCGTCGTCGTCGGGCTGCAGCGTGAGCAGGGTGATCCGGTGCCCGTCCCGCAGGACCGCGGCGACCATCCGCGCGGTGCGGCGGTCGGGGTGGTTCTCGGCCGCGGCCCGGCCCGCGCGATCCGCGGCGTCGGCGTCGGCGAGGTGCGGTTCGAGCGCACCGTCGAGGTCGGCCTCCGCGTTCGGCGGGAGGACGATGATCTCCTGCACGAGCGCGCAGCCGACGACCTCGTCGGGCCAGGTGGTGGTGGCCAGGACGTGGTCCAGCTCGGCGCTCCCGCCCCGTGGGTCGCCGGGCAGCGGCTCCTGCTCGATCACCGTGAGCGTGGCACCGTCGTCGAGGATGTCGGCCCAGTCCGGCTGGCTGGTGGCGAGCAGGGAGGTGGGGACGAGTCCGAAGAGCTGCGGCGGCTGGCCCCAGCCCTGGGGTTCCACGAACTCGATGGCCTCGCGGGCGGCGCGGCCGAGGGCCGCCTCGTCGAATACCTGCTCCGGCTCGTCGTAGCTCACCCGCCCATGATCGCATCCCACGCCGGGCCGGGTGCTCCGTCGGTGAGCACACGCTGCTCCCATCTCGGGCAATCCGTACAGTGGTCGGCGTGACGACACCTCGTGCTGCGGGCATTCCCTCGCTGTCCCGCCGGGCAAAGATCCTGATCGCGTCGGCCCTGGTGCTTCTTGCGCTACTGCTGGTCGGACCGCGGGTGGTGGACGTGTTCACCGCCTTCCTCTGGTACGGCTCACTGGGCCATGCGGGAGTGCTGCGCACGGTGCTGCTCTCGCGGCTCGGCCTGTTCGTGGTGACGGGGCTGATCCTGGCGCTGTTCACCTTCGCGGGCATGTGGCTGGCCTACCGCGTGCGCCCGGCCTTCCTGCCCTCGCCCACGGACGACCCGGTGGTCCGGTACCGCGCCGTGGTGACGAGCAAGCTCAAGACCTTCGCGATCGTTCCGGCACTGCTCGTCGGGCTGATCGCGGGCATCTTCGGGCAGTCCTCGTGGCAGCAGGTGCTGCTCTTCTTCAACCGGCAGAGCTTCGGTGAGACGGACGCCGAGTTCGGCAAGGACATCGGCTTCTACGCCTTCACCCTGCCCTTCATCGAGTTCGTCCTCGGCTTCCTGTTCGCCGGCCTGATCCTGATGTTCCTGGCGAATCTGGTGGCGCACTACGTCTTCGGCGGCATCCGGCTCGCGGGCCGCGAGGGCTCCCTCTCGCGCGGCGCGCGGATCCAGCTCGCGGCGATCGCCGGCGTCTTCCTGCTGACCAAGGCCGTCGCCTATTGGTTCGACCGGTACGCGCTCGTCTACTCGAACCGGTCGCCGATGTTCACCGGCGCGAACTACACCGACATCCACGCCATGCTGCCGGCCAAGGCCATCCTCACCGGCATCGCGATCATCTGTGCGGCGGCCTTCTTCTTCGGCATCGTGCTCCGGGACCTGCGGGTGCCCGCGATCGCCACGGTGCTCATGCTCTTCTCCTCGCTGGTGGTCGGCGTGGGCTGGCCGGCGGCGGTGCAGACCTTCTCCGTCCGTCCGAACACCGAGCGCGAGCTCGAATACATCGCCCGCAACATCGAGGCCACCAAACAGGCGTACGGCCTAGCGGGAATGAAGTACGAGAAGACCGACCCGAAGGTCACCGACGAAGCGCTGCAGACCCTCACGGCCAAGGACGCGCCGTCGTTGCAGAACGTGCGGCTGCTCGACCCGAACGTGGTCTCCACCGCCTTCTCGATGCTCAACCCGCTGCGCGAGTACTACAAGCTCCCGGAGCAGCTCGCCGTCGACCGGTACAACGTGGGTGGTTCCTCCACGAACGTGCTGCTGGCGCCGATCGAGCTGAACCCGGAGAAGACCCCGACCGACTGGGCGGCGCGGCACCTGCAGTACACCCACGGCAGCGGCCTGATCACCGCGCCCGCGGGCCAGGTCGACAAGGTGGTCAGCGAGGGCAGTCGCGACGCGGTGAACACCGCGGGCGGGCAGCCCGTCTTCACGCGGAACGCCGTGGCGGGCAGCCCCGCCCTCACGCAGCCGCGGATCTACTTCGGCGAGATCATCGGTTCCGATCCGAGCTTCTACTCGATCGTCGGCAGCCGCGGCGAGGCCCGCGAGTACGACGGCGAGGGGCTCACCTCCCGGTACGAGGGCGAGGGCGGCGTCGACATCGGGTCGTGGTTCACGCGCCTGGCGTACGCGATCAAGTTCACCGAGCGCAACATCCTGCTCAACCCGAACATCGGTTCCGAGTCGAAGATCATCTACCAGCGCGATCCGCGCGACCGGATCAAGCAGGTCGCGCCCTTCCTCACCGTCGATACCAAGACCTACCCGATGGTCGACTCGCGGTCGGGCCGCATCGTCTGGATCGTCGACGGGTACACGACGCTGCCCAAGTACCCCTACGCGCAGCAGACCTCCCTGTCGGAGGCCACCGGGACGCGCCCGCAGGCGGCGGCACCGGGCCAGCAGACGGAGCGTCGCCCGGCGGACGAGCAGGTGGGCTACATCCGGAACTCCGTGAAGGCCACCGTCGACGCCTACGACGGGTCGGTGCACCTGTACCAGGTCGACGACAAGGACCCCGTGCTCAACGCCTGGAAGAACGTCTTCCCGGGCGTGATCGAGGGCGGCGACAAGATCCCGGCCGAGATCAAGCAGCACTTCCGCTACCCGCAGGACCTGTTCGAGGTCCAGCGCTTCCTGCTGCAGCGCTACCACGTCACGGATGCCAACACCTTCCGTGAGGAGAGCGACATCTGGCAGGTCGCGAACGCGCCCAAGGACACCCGGGACCAGGGCGGGATGCAGACGCCGTACTACTCGGTCGCGGCCATGCCGGGCGGCGGGCCGACGCAGTTCCAGCTCTCGACGATCCTGCAGCCCCGTAATCAGCCCTACGTGGCCGCCCAGGTCTCCGTCGCCTCGGGCGGCGAGGACGCCGGTCGCGTGATCGTGCGCAGCATGGCGCGCCGCACCGCCGGGCCGAGCCAGGCCGCCGACCTGATCAAGGCGTCCGACTCCTACCGCGCGGACAACGCCAACATCAGCGCGCTCAACCCGCAGTTCGGCAATCTCCAGGCGATCGGGCTCGCCAACGGCGGTCTGGCGTACGTCTGGCCGATGTACGCCAAGAGCAGTGAGCAGGGCACGCCGCCCAAGCTGATCAAGGTGCTCACCCTCAACCCGGTCACCTCCGGCGCGGGTTACAAGCCCACCGTGGCCGCCTCGCTCACGGAGGCGGGCTTCCGCGGAGTCGACGCTGCGCTCGCCACGGCCGCCACGGGCGTTTCGGGCTCGACCCCGGGGCAGACGGTGCCCGGTGCCCCGCAGCCCGGCCCGAACCAGCCGCCCGTGCAGGCGACGGTGCCCGGCGCCGACACCCCCGAGGTGCGGGCCGCGGTGAAGGCCGTCTCCGACGCCTGGGGATCGGTCCTCTCCGCGCAGCGCTCCGGCGACCAGGTGGCCGTGGGCCAGGCGATGAAGCAGCTCGGTGACGCGATCGGCAAGCTGCAGGAGGCCGAGTCGAAGGCGCGGGGCGGCAACTGATCTCAGCTCCCGGGCCGGGGCGGCGACGCCCTTCCCGGCCCGGGAGACGAGCGTCACGTTCAATCGATTTGCACATCGTGATCGTCTTCCAGTAACGTTGTGTTCACACCGACGCGGGGTGGAGCAGCTCGGTAGCTCGCTGGGCTCATAACCCAGAGGTCGCAGGTTCAAATCCTGTCCCCGCTACTAGGTTGAAAGGCCCCCGGAGAAATCCGGGGGCCTTTCGCATTCCACGGGTCCGGCCCGAGATCCGGTGCCGCCGTGGCTGAGGTCAACGAATGGATTGCCGGCGTCGGCCGACGTGCCGCATCCGAGACGGCGTGGTCGATCCGTTTTCCCATGCGCCGGACGCATGGCTGTAATCCCGCAGGTCAGAGGTGGTATCCGGAACCTGGAGCCATGCGTGGCACGCATGGCTCCAGGTTCCGGATCAGCAGCGGTAGGAGTTGTCCGCGCCGATGGACTTCACGGTGGGCTTCGCCGAGCCGGTGCAGGTGACCGTGTTGTCGTGGCCGCTGACATCGACGGACGATGCCGAGCCGAGCGTGATCGAGTTCCCGCTGCCGATCACCTTCAGCGAGGTCAGGTCGCGCAGCGTCAGGGTGTTGTCGTGGCCGTTCACCTCGACCTGCTTGCAGTTCGAGGTGAAGACGATCGCATTCGAGGAGCCGATGAGCTCGACGTCGTCGTTGCACGCCAGGGTGCGCACCTGATCGTGCCCGCTGAGCTCGATCCGGGCGGAGGCGGCGGGCGCTCCGACGGTGCCGGCGATGAGCAGCGCGGTGGTGGCGGCGGCGAAACGGGCGAGGGGCTTGGTCATGTCGATCGTCCTTCTACGAACGCGGATCCGGGCGAATCGGACGCTACCAGGATTGCGATCGCGACCGGACACGATGCCGCACGGGCACGCGCGTCCGGCGAGCTCAGTGCTAACGAGCCGGACGCGCCCAGGTGGTGAGGGATCGAGGCCCGGCGCCGCGGTCGAGGGCCCGCACGAAGACGGCGCAGCCGACACCGGAGAGTGCCATCCCGATCGCGAAGGTCGGCGCGTAGCCCAGCAGATCACCGGACACCCCACCCGCGAATCCGGCCGCCCCCTGCGCGGCGACCACCGCGCACGCCAGCAGGGTGTAGTCGGCGCCGGCGTGCGCGCGTTCGCTGGCGTCCATCATGAGCGTGAACAGCGCGACCGTGGCGGCGCCGCCGAAGACGTGCTCGGTGAGATTGGCCGCGACCACCATGGGGAAGCCGCCGATGCCCAGCGCCGCCACCACGTACAGGCCGATCGTCACGGTCTGCGTGGCACCGCCGGCGAGCAGCGCGGCGCGCCGCCCGTACCGGAACGCCCACCAGCCCCCGAGCGCTGAGCCCAGCAGGGCACCGACGGAGCTGAGCGCGCCGCTCACCACCGCGATCTCCGTGAGATTCAGGCCCGCGTCGTGCAGGAACGGCCCCGCGATCGCCGAGACCATCGCGTTGCCGAACTTGTAGGCCGCCAGAAGCGCGATCAGTGCGATCACCCCGGGCCGGCGCAGACGGTGCCACCACGCCGCGCTCAGGCCGCTCACAGGGCCCGACGGGGCCTCGGGCGGGGCCGGCGCCCCGTCGGGCCCAGTATCGCGCGCCAGGAAGGCGACGGGGACCGTGCACAGCAGGATCACGGCGCCCAGCGTGAGCAGCAGCACGCGCCAGCCGCTCTCGGCGTAGATCCAGAGGAGCCCGCCGCCGCCCGCGATCATGCCGAGCCGGTAGGCGCCGGTCTGGATGCCGTTGCCGAGGCCGCGCTCGCGGGGGCCGAGGAGACGGACGGCCAGGCCGTCCGTGGCGATGTCCTGAGTGGCGGAGAACAGGTTGATCGCGGCGATCGCGACGAACAGCCACCGCAGGGAGCCGGTGAGGTCGGTGGCGGCGAGGGCGAAGGCCACGCCGGCGGAGCCGAGTTGCGTGGCGAGGATCCAGCGCCGGCGCGTGCCGATCCGGTCGACGGCGGGCGCCCACAGGAACTTCAGGCCCCAGGGGAGGTAGAGGAAGGAGGTGAGGCTGATCGCGGTCAGCGACAGGCCCGCATCGCGCAGCAGGACGGGGATCGCCTGGGTGAAGAAGCCGAAGGGCAGCCCCTGGGCGAAGTACAGGCCCGTCAGCAGCAGGAGCACGCGCAGTCGCACCCCGCGATTCTGGCAGTCCGCGCCCACGGACGCCGGACGGGGCCGCACGGGTCGGGACGCGCAAACGCCTGTGGCGGCCGATTCACGGGGAATCGACCGCCACAGGCGTGAGTGTGATGCGGATCAGCCGCGGCGACCGCAGCTCGGCCACGCGCCGATGCCCTGCGAGGCGAGGACGTTCTCCGCCACGCGGATCTGCTCGGAACGCGAGGCGTTGTGCGGCAGGCCCGAGCCGCCGTTGGCGCGCCAGGTCGACGGGCTGAACTGCAGGCCGCCGTAGTAGCCGTTGCCGGTGTTGATGTTCCAGTTGCCACCCGACTCGCAGGCCGCGATGGCGTCCCAGTTCACGCTGTCGGCGTTCGCGGCGCCGGTGCCGAAGGCGACGGGCGCGGCGACGATCGCGCCGGTGACGGCCATCATGCCCAGGGTCTTGCGGATGTTCTTCAAGGGGTTCCTTTCGCCGGTGCGCATGCCAGGGCACAGCCCGATTGGGGCGGAGGTGCCGGGGAAAGACATGGACCGCGCCTTCTCTGTCGGGCACGGCAGTGGGCTGAGGAGGATCGCTCAACCGGCTCCGGTGACGTGGTGCGTCACTCGTGAAGCGGTCCGGCGCCCGAGGAAGATGCTCTCGTTTCGGCGGCGGGCCCACACATACGCGGTGGTTCGCGGATTCAGTTTTGTTCCCGTGATCGGGTCGAGATGAACACTAGGTGGCTCACGGCACGATGTCATCCCCGCTTCGAGACGGTCGCGGTTTGATAACGGTTCGGTCACGACCGGTCGCTGGAAGAGTCCTTCGAGGTCACGCCGTCGATCGCTAGCGATAGCTAGCAACGGCAACGACCAGCGGAAAGTGACAGCTCTCACACTGAAAATGTGACTGTGATCACTCACTGGGAAGCCGTGGGTGGCACCGGAATCCGCAGAACGACGAACGGGGCGGGGGGGGGGGGGGGGGGGGGGGAAACCCCCACAAAAAAACACCCCCCACTTCTGTTCTGGTTTTTTGCGGGGAGAAGGGGGGGGAGAAAACAAAAACAAAAAAAAGAAGAGGCCCTCTTCTCCCCCCCCCCCCCCCCCCCCGCCCCGTCGAACGACCCTCTGCTACTTGAGCTGCGCGCTCGTCAGGTCCAGATGGCGGCGCGCGATGATCAGCTGCTGGATCTGCTGCGTGCCCTCGAAGATGTCGAGGATCTTCGAATCGCGGGCCCACTTCTCGAGCAGGGTCCGCTCCGAGTAGCCCAGTGCGCCGGCCAGCTCCACCGCCTTGAGCGTGACGTCCGAGCCCACGCGGCCGGCCTTGGCCTTCGCCATGGACGCGTTCATCGAGTTCGGCAGCTTGTTGTCGGCCATCCAGCCGGACTTCAGCGTCAGCTGGTAGGCGGCCTCCCAGTCGGACTCGAGGCGGATGAACTCCGCAGCGGCGTGCGGCAGAGTGTTCACGGGCGCGTCGTAGTCGATGACGATGCCCGCGTCCTCGAGCACGGTGCGCAGTTCCTCGAGCGAGGCCCGCGCGCAGCCGATGGCCATGGCGGCCACCAGGGGGCGGGTGTTGTCGAAGGTCTGCATGACCCCGGCGAAGCCCTTCTCCACGTTCACCTCGGGGCTGCCGAGGATGTTCTCGAACGGGATGCGGCAGTCCTCGAAGCGGATCTCCGCGGTATCGGAGGCGCGGATGCCCAGCTTGTGCTCGAGCCGGGCGACGGTGACGCCCGGGTGTTCGCGGGGGACGACGAAGGACTTGATCGCGGCGCGGCCGGCGCTCTTGTCGACCGTCGCCCACACCACGATGTGGTCGGCGCGCGAGCCCGAGGTCACGAAGATCTTGGTGCCGTTGATGACCCACTCGTCGCCGTCGCGGGTCGCGGTGGCGGTGACGGCGGCCGAGTCGGAGCCGAAGGAGGGCTCGGTGATGGCCATCGAGGCCCAGACCTTGCCGAAGCGCTCGAGCTGCTCGTCGGTCGCGACCGCGGCGATCGCGGCGTTCCCGAGTCCCTGGTACGGGAAGGCGAGCATGAGACCCGTATCGCCCCAGCACATCTCGATCGCGTTGATGATCGACTCCATGGTGCCGCCGTTGCGGCTGCCCGCGGTGGCGTCCACCGGCTTGGGCTTGGCGGCGTCCGCCTCGGCACCGTCGCCCTTCTTGCGGTCGCCCGAGGCGGCCGACGGTGCCTGGCCCGCGTCCGCCAGCCCGTCGTACAGGGCCGCGATGGTGTCGAGTTCCTTGGGGTACTCGTGCTCGGCGAGGTCGTACTTGCGCGAGATGGGGCGGAAGATCTCGGCCGCACCCTGGTGCGACATCTCGGCCGACGCCTTCAGCTTCTTGGGGAGTTCCAGATTGATTGCCATGATGGTTCTTTCGTCTGTCAGAAGGAGAAGGGCCTAGAGGACGACGACGCCCTCGGCGATGCCGACGGCGCGCAGGTCGCGGTACCACCGCTCCACGGGGTGCTCCTTGGTGAAGCCGTGGCCGCCGAGCAGCTGCACACCGTCCAGCCCGATCCGCATGCCCTTGTCCGTCGCGAACTTCCGCGCCAGCGCCGCCTCGCGGCCGAAGGACAGGCCCTGCTCGGCGCGCGAGGCGCCGCGCCACACGAGCAGCTCCAGGCCCTCGATCTCGGTCGCCATGTCGGCCACGGCGAAGGCCACCGCCTGACGGTGCGCGATCGGCTCGCCGAAGGCCTCCCGCTCCTTCACGTACGGGGTCACGTAGTCGAGCACCGCGCGGGAGGTGCCCAGTGCCAGCGCGGACCAGCCGAGGCGGGCCAGGCGCACCACGTCGGTGTAGTTCTGGGCGGCGGTATCGAGATCCACCTCGCCGAGCAGTGCGGTCGACGGGACCTTGACATTGCCCAGGTTGAGCCGGCCCAGCGACGCCGCGCGCAGCCCCATGCTCGGATCGCCCTCGACGATCACGCCGTCGGTGCCGGACTCGACGATGAACAGGGCGGGCTTGCCGTCCAGCTCGGCGCCGACCACGAAGAGCTCGGCCGAACCGGCCTGCGGCACCATCGCCTTCACCCCGTTGAGCACGTAGCCGCCCGCGGTACGGGTGGCCTTCGTGGCGGGGGCGAACGGGTTGAACAGAGCGCCCGGCTCGGCGATCACCACGGAGGACTGCGGCACGGACTCGCCGGCATACTCCTTGAGGTAGGTCTGCTGCTGGCCGTCGGAGCCGAACTGCGCCAGCGTCACCGCGACGCCGCTCGGGGCGAGGATCGGCAGGGCGAGGCCCATGTCACCATGGGCGAGCGCGGATGCGACCAGCGCGTTGGTCACCACGCCGCGGTCGCTGCCGGCGCCGTCCAGCTCCTCCGGCACGTTGATCATGGTGATGCCGAGCTCCGTGGCGCGGGCGAGCAGCGATTCGGGGGCCTCGGTCGCGGCGTCGGCGTCGAAGGCGGCCGGCCGGACGATCTCGGCGGCGAAGTCCTTCACCGTGTCGACGATCATCTGCTGCTCGTCGTCCGGGGTGAGGTCGTAGTTCGACTTCGTGCTCGAGGCCAGCCGCTTCGGCTTGCCGGTGCCGGCCACCACCTTGAAGGTCCGGTTGGCCGCGCCGAGCGCCTTGAAGCCGGTCTTGGTGCCCTCGTAGGCGACGCGGTTCACCAGGCCCTGCAGGCCGCGGTTCTGCACGAAGGGCGTCTGCACCACGGCCATCAGTGCGCGGATCAGCTGCCCGGTCGGGTTCCGCCGGATCGGGTTCTTCCCGATGGCGCTGGTGTCCCGGGGATCGGTTGACGTGCTCATCTCCACCATCTCGTCGTCGTGACGGCGCAGGTCGCCGAGAGGGTCCCCGGGTGTCGCGCCGTCAACTTACTCATCAGTCAGGAGTGACCTTACTTGACGGTAAGTTCGGTGCCAAGAGCATCGCCGAAGAATTGCGGGGTGGGAAGAAGTGCTGGGGCGGGGAGTGCAGCATGGGCTCCGCCTGTGGCGGCGTCAGTCGTACAGCGAGGCGTGCTCCTCGCGGATCACGTTCTTGCGGATCTTTCCGGTCGAGGTCTTCGGCAGCGCATCCACGATCACGATCCGTTTCGGGATCTTGTAGGGGTCGATGTGCGCCCTCATCGCCTCCCTGATCGCCTCGGCCTGCAACTGCGCGCCCGGCCGGGGAACAACGAACGCAGTGATCGCCTCGGACCAGTGCGGGTGGCTCAGTCCCACCACGACGACCTCGGCCGCACCGGGTTCGGCGGTGTAGAGCGCCTTCTCCACCTCCAGCGACGAGACGTTCTCGCCGCCGGTCTTGATCACGTCCTTGCGCCGATCGGTGAACCACAGAATGCCGTCGTCATCGAACCGCCCGATGTCGCCGGAGTGGAACCACCCGTGGCGGAACGCCTCCTCTGTCGCCGGTGCGTTGTTCAAGTACTCCGTCAGGGCGTGTGGTCCGCGGTAGACGATCTCGCCGGTCTCACCCGGAGGGAGGAGAGTGCCGTCCGCGTCCATGATCGCGGCGTGCACGTTCACGACGGGCGTCCCGACGGCGCCGGGGTGCGTGAGCTGATTCTCCGGCCGGAAGATGGTTGCGGTCGGACTCATCTCGGTCTGGCCGAACAGGAGGTAGAAGTCGCAGTCGAAGCGCTCGATGCACCGCTCCAGCATGTCCTGCGGCATCGGCGCCATCGCGTACAGCGCCTTGCGCAGTGACGTGAGGTCTCGGCGGCCGATCGTCTCGTGTTCCAGCATGGCGCGGTACATCATCGGCAACCCGAAGATCTGGGTGATGCCTCGGTCCTCGATCATCGTGAGCAGCGTGTCCGCATCGAACCCGGGAAGGATGTGGATCGCGGCGCCAACCATGATCGCCGGCGTGCAGTGGCAGTTCAGCTGCGCGGTGTGGAACATCGGCATCATCGCCACGAAGCGATCGTCGGCACTGAACCGTCCCTCGAGTGCCATTGTCATCGACTCGAGGTAGACGGCGGTGTGGTTACCTACGACGCCCTTGGGTAGCGATGTGGTACCGCTGGTGTACAGATACGTCAACGGTGCCCGGTCCCCGACGAGGTGTTCGGGCTCGGTGCGGTCGTCGCCGGCCAGGTCGGTGAACTCCTCCGTGGTGACTGCGGTCCACTCGGCCGGTGTCCCGATCACCACCACCCGTTCGATTCCGGGAGTCCCTTCGACGGCGGCCCGCATGGCGGGCTGAAGCGACTCAGCGACGACGAACAGCCTTGCGGCCGAGTCGTTCAGGACATGGGCCACCTCGTCGCTGCGCCATCCAAGGTTGATGGGGACGCACACCGCCCCGATCTTGGCGCAGGCGTAATACACGGTCAGGAACTCGATGCTGTTCCCGGACGCCAGTCCGACGGCGTCGCCCGTGCCGACGCTCCGCGCTACGAGCCCGTTTGCGACGGCGTTCACGAGACCGTTGAACTCGGCGTAGGTCAGCGTGCGCTCGCCTTCGACGAGCGCGACCGCGTGCGGCGCGCGGGCGGCGCTCCGCGTCAGGCTGTCTCCGACGTTGACCCGATGGATGAGGTTATCGGTGAGCGCATCCAGTGCCATGGCGACCTCTTAGTGAATGATGAGTTATTAGTTCTGCTGATTCTGGCACGATCCGGGTTGCTGGTCCCAGGGTTCAGGGAATCCGGACTCGGTAAGTGATTTGCTGATCACTTCAGGTTCGGGGGAGTCGAAGCCGCCGGCGCGCGGATCGACGTGCGGAGGCGACCACCGGAGCGACGGCTGGGCGGTAGGGTGACCCCGTGAGTCCCCGTGCAACGGCTGGCCCCCGGGTCCGTGACCCGGAGCGCGCCCTGAAGATTCTCGACGCCGCGGTCGAGCTGTTCGCCGCCCGGGGATTCCATGCGGTGTCGATGGCGGACATCGGTCAGGCGTCGGGCATCGTCGGCTCGGGCGTGTACCGGCATTTCGACAGCAAGTACGCGGTGCTGGTCGCGATCCTCGACGACGTGATGACTCGTCTGCTGGAAAGCGCGGACGCCGTGGTGGACCAGCACACCGATGTCGAGCAGGCGCTGACCGCGCTGATCCGTACGCAAGTCGAGTTCTGCCTCGATTCCCGTCTCTACGTGCTCCTGTACCGGCGCGAGCTGCACTCGATGAAGCCGGAGGACGGCTCCAGGCTGCGCAGGATGCAGCGCAGGTACAACGAGGACTGGATCGCCACGCTGTTGGAGTTGCGCCCCGAACTCGACGACGCCACGGCGCGCACCCTGGTGCACGCGGCGATCGGGGCGATCCAATCGACGGTGAGCTACCGTAGCGGGCTGCCCCGGGAGGATCAGATCGCGCGGCTCACCGCGGTCGCCGAGGCCTGCCTGCGCGCCTGACCGGCCGATGCGGGGCCTGCATCGTCAGGCCTCAGTGGACCCGTACAGCTCGGCGAACCGGCGCCGCAGCTCGTACTTGAGCACCTTTCCCCCGACGGTGTCGGGCAGCGTGTCCACGAACACCACTCGCTTCGGGGTCTCGAAACCGGCGAGGCGTTCGCGGGCCCAGGCGATCACCGTCGCCTCGTCGAGTTCTGAACCCGGTTCGCGGACCACGAGAGCAGTCACGGCCTCTCCCCATTTCCGGTGGGGGAGGCCGACGACGGCCGCTCGGGCAACTGAGGGATGCGCCACGAGGACGGCCTCGACCCGTAGGGACGAGACGTTCTCTCCGCCACTCTTGACGATGTCCTTGTAGCGGTCCACCATGATCCGCTGCTCGGACTCGCCGACCACGCAGCTGTCGCCGGAATGGAACCAGCCCTCGCGGAAGGCCTCCACTGTCGCGTCCGGATTCCGGTAGTAGCCGGCGGTGAGTGCGGGCGACCGGTACACGGCCTCGCCGGGCTCGCCCGGTTCGAGTTCGGCGTCCGCGCCGAGCGGTGAGACGATGCGCGACGCGAGGATCGGGCTGGGGAGGCCGACGTAGTTGTCCCGCGGCGAGGTCCGTTCGTACAGATCGCGCCAGCTGTCCGGCCAGAACCGGTGGCAGCCGATGGATTCGGTCTGGCCGAAGATCGCGAACACGGTGAATGCCCTGGCGCAGCGCGGGCGGAGCGAGGCCAGCACGTGGGGCGGTAGCGCGGCCCACCCGTAGACCGCGACCGTCAACGAGGTCACGTCGAGATCCGGGTTCGCGATGAGGTGCGCGTCCAGGGCGCCGAGCATGGCGGGGGAGCCGCCCCAGAGCGCGGTCACCCGCTCCTCGGCGATCGCGACCGCGATGGCGGCGGGGTCGGGCTTGCGGCCGACCACGAAGGTGCCGCCGCACAGGAGTGTGGAGACGGTGAAGGGAAGCTCTCCGATGTGGTAGATCACCGGCAGGTACGAACACAGCACCAGCTCCGACGCCACAGGAAGGCCTCTGGTCACATCCACGGCGAAGCCGTATCCGGTGAAGTAGGCGGCGGCGTGCGAGATCATCACGCCCTTCGGGGCCGAGGTCGTACCGGAGGTGAAGAAGATCTGCCAGATGTCGTCGCCGTGCACCGCGACGTCCGGCTCGATGTCGGGTTGCGCGGCGCAGAAGGCGCTGAAGTCCTCGCTGCCCGCGACCGGCCCACCACCGATGCCGATCGTGACGGTCGGTGTCAGGCCCGCCGCGGAGAAGGTCTCCAGGACCGGAGCGGGCACGGAGCCGTCGACGATCAGCAGCGCCGGCGTGACCAGCTCGATGAGCCCGGAGATCACGTTGGGCGCGGTCATCGTGTTCACCGGCGCCGCCACGAGCCCGGCCTTGGCGATGCCGAACTTGGCGATGATCGCCTCGACGGAGTTGTCGCAGTACAGCATCACCACGTCTCCGCGTTGGGCGCCGCGGGCCAACAGGCCGTTGGCGACTCGGTTGGCGAGACGGTCCGCCTGCCGATAGGTCAGCGTCCGGTTGTCGGGGTCGGCGTACGCGCCGTCGCGCCCCACCAGTGCGAGGTGCTCGGGCGTGCTCCAGGTGACCCGTTCGAACAGATCGCCGACCGAGGTGCGGTTCCACCGGTCGTCCGCACGGCGACCCACCAGCGTTTCCACGTCGAGGGACATGTCGATCCTTCCGATCTGTTCTCAGTACGATTTGGGGAGTGAGAGGCTGTGCTGCGCGACGTAGTTGAGGATCATCTCGCGACTGACCGGCGCGATTCGGAGCAGACGGGCCAGTCCCCACTGCGGGATCAGTCCGTACTCGACGCTCAGGCCGTTGCCGCCGTGGGTCTGAACGGCCGTATCGACGGCGCCGATGGCGGCCTCCGCGGCGGCGTACTTAGCGATGTTGGAAGCTTCGCCCGCGGGCAGTCCGTTCTCGTAGAGATGGGCGGCCCGGGCTGTCGCGAGAGCGGCCAGATCGACCTCGATCTTGGCCTTCGCCAACGGGTGGGCCACGCCCTGATGGGTGCCGATGGGGCGCCCCCACACCGCGCGCGTGCGCGCGTAGGCGGCGGCGGTCTCCACCGCGTGCCGCCCGATCCCCACACACACCGCCGCGCCGGTGATGCGTTCGGGGTTCAGCCCGTCGAAGACCTGTGCGAAGCCCTCGTCCCACTCGCCGAGCAGCGCGTCCTGTGCCAATCGCACGTCGTCGAAGTGGAGGGTGAACTGCTTCTCCGGGACCTGTACCGCCACGGGCAGCCTGTGCCGGACCAGCCCGGGCGCGTCGGTGGGAACCACGAACAACGACAGCCGCGAGCGGCCGGTCGTGGCATCGGTGCCGGTGCGGGCCACGATGATCAGCGCATCGGCCTCGTCGACGCCGGAGATGTAGTACTTGGTGCCGCGCAGCAGGTAGTCCTCGCCGTCGCGGACGGCGGTGGTGCTCACCCTGTGGGTGTTCGAGCCCGCGTCCGGCTCCGTGATGGCGAACACCACCTTGGTCTCGCCGGAGGCCATCGCGGGAAGCCAGCGCTGCTTCTGAGATTCGGTGCCGTACTTGGCGATCAGCTCGCCGGAGATCGCGCTGGAGACGAGCAGGAGCAGCAACGGGCAGCCGTGCGCGGCGGTCTCCTCGCAGACGAGGGCGAGTTCCGTCATCCCCGCACCGCCGCCGCCGTACTCCTCGGGCAGGTTGATGCCGATGAATCCCGCGTCGCCCAGCGCTCGCCAGAGCTCGGTCGTGGGCTCGTGCGCCGCAGCCCGTTCGGCGAAGTACGACGCCCCGAACCGGTCGGTGATCGCGCCCACCGCGTCCCGGATCGCGCGGTGGGTCTCACTCTCGTCGAAGGCGGATCGGTCGGGGCTCATCGCTGGTCTCCTGTGGTCGGTGCGGTGCCGCTTGCCCGAGTGGGGAGCAAGCGGTCGGGGATCGCGAGGTGCCGTGCCCGGACGTACTCGCCGAGGCCCTTCGCCTGCGCGTCGGGTCGGGTCGACGAGGCCACGCCGTCACCGAGGAAGCGGGCCACGACGAAGTTCAGCGCGCGGAGGTTGGGCATCTCGTAGCGGGTGATCGGCAGGCCCGCCGCCTCGGGTACCAGCTCGGCGAACCTCTCCTCGGTGAGAGTGGCGCGCAACCATTCCCACCGTTCAGCGGTGTCGGTCCAGAGGCCCACGTTGGCGGCGCCGCCCTTGTCCCCCGACCGCGCTGCGGCGATCCGGCCGAGCGGGACGACGGTGACCGGTTCGCCGGTCTCCTCGAGCGCCCGGGGAGCGGCGGGTGCGGGCCGGTCCACCGGGCCGCCGGGGGTGTGCGGCACCTCCTCGCGGGTACCGTCGCCGTGCACGACGGTGTGTGTCACCTCGCCCGTGTCGACGAGAGTGGGCCAATACACGCCGAACTCGCTCGCGGACGAGGGCGGGGTAGTGGTGTGCACCCCCGCGTAGCCCCCGAGGAAGAGCTCCATCACAGCGTTGGAGAACCGGCGATCCACCTTCGCCCGGTCGGCATCCTTGACGGTGATCCTCAGGTGCGCAGTCGATTCGGCGGCGGTGACGGGGTCCGGCTTGTCGTAGCGGAGCAACTGCACGTCGACCTCGTCGAACTGTTCCCTACCGCCGAGGATCGTGAACAACTCGTCCACCGCCCACGCCGCCTTCTCCTCGATGTCGAGTCCGGTCAGCACGAGCGTCATCGTGTTGCGGTAGCCGCCCACGTAGTTCATCGCGACCTTGAGCGACGCCGGTGGTGGGCCGCCGGTCACACCGCTGACCCGGACCCGGTCGGCGCCGTCCTGCTGGAGCTGCGCGTCGTCGAAATGCGCGACCACATCCGGGTTGAGGTAGTGCGGATGGTTGATCTCGTACACGATCTGGGCGGTCACTGTGCCGGGGGAGACGAGCCCTCCCGTGTCCGGATGCTTGGTGATGACGAAGGCGCCGTCCGCGCCCACTTCGGCGATGGGGAAGCCGGGGTAGCGACGATCGACGATCTCGTGGATCTGTGAGTAGTTCCCTCCGGTTGCCTGGGGGCCGCACTCGATGATGTGTCCAGCGAGGACGGCGCCGGCGAGCGCGTCGAAATCGGTACGCTCCCAGCCGTGCCACCACGCCGCAGCCCCACTCACCAGTGAGGCATCGGTGACGCGGGGGCAGATCACGACGTCCGCGCCGGCGCGCAGCGCGGCGGTGATCCCCCAGCCGCCGAGATAGGCGTTGGCGGAGACCGGCCGGACCCCGGTGCCAGCGAGGTCTGCGCCGGTGTCCATGTTGGTGAGCGGGTTGCCGTTCGCCTGGAGCGCGTCGAGCCGGGGCACCAGGTCGTCGCCCTCGATGTGGGCCACCGACACGCCGACGCCGAGTTCGGACGCGAGGTTGCGGACATCCTGTGCCAGCCCCGCCGGGTTCAGGCCGCCGGCGTTCACGACCACCTTGATCCCGCGGGCGCGGCAATCGGCCAGCACGTCACGCAGTTGCGTGAGGAAGGTCCGGGCGTACCCGGCGTCCGGATCCTTCGCTCGGGCCTTCCACAGGATCAGCATGGTCAGCTCGGCCAGGTAGTCGCCGGTCACCACATCGACGGGGCCGCCGTCGATCATCTCCCTGAACGCGGCGAGCCGATCGCCGTAGAAGCCGGATACGTTGCCGATCCGGATCGGGCGCCGGGGTTCGTTCATCGGAGGGCCTCCGTGGATTCGCTGTCGATCGATTGCGATGCGTCGCCGCGGCGCGGGCGGCCGGACGTCGGGGCGCCGGCGAAGGCCTGCGCGATGCGCATCCAGCCGGCGGCGGTGGTGCCGCGCACCTGCAGGGCGGTGTCGGCGATGTTGCGGCGTTGCGTGACGACGAACACGAAGTCCTCCGCCGGGCCGTGCACGAGGTCGTCGGAACCGTCCGGTCCCCAGGACCATTCGTCACCGTCAGGGCCGATGAGCTGGACCCGGACACCTTTGGTGGGCACCGCGAGCCCGTTGTTGCGGTGTGCGAAGGAGAAGGTGCTGACACCGAGGTGGGCGATGCTGCGGAGCGCACGACTCGGCGGATGCGGCACGCGGACCGTGTCGTAGACGTCCTGCCCGTGGGCCCAGGTCTCCATCAAGCGCGCCGTGACCGACGAGGCCGCGCTCATTGCCGGGCCGTACCAGGGTAGGCGGGTCCCCGGCTCGGCCACGGCGAACCGCGCGAGCAGGGCGCCCCGGCTCCGCACGAACCACGCGAGCAGTTCCGCGGGTGCCAGACCGTGGTATCGAGTGGCGATCCGGTCCGGGAAGTCCAGCCCGTCCGCGATCAGGGCGGCGGCCTCGTCCCGGAACTCGTCGGGCCGGTCCAGCGCGGCGACGGCAGCGTCGTCGAAGAACGCCAGGTGCGAGACCTGGTCGGCCACGGTCCATCCCGCCGCGGGGGTGGCGCCGGCCCACTGCTCGTCGGTGAGGTTCTCGAGCACGGCGGTCAGACCGGCCGTCTCCACTGCGAGTTGGTCGAGGAGGTCGGGGTAGTCGACAGCCACGTCACCGGCCCTTCCACTCGGGGTGGCGCTTGTCGCGGAAGGCGCGCATGCCCTCCTGAGCGTCCTCGCTGAGGTAGACCGGCTCCCAGATCTCCTCGGCGCGCTGATAGGCCTCGGCCAGCGGCAACTCGGCGGTCAGGCGCATGGTGCGTCGGCCCGCCGCGACGGACAGCGGTGCGTTACGGGCGATCTCGACGGCCAGCTCCTGCGTGGCGGACCGCAGCTCAGCGGGCTCGGCGAGCCGGTTCACGAAGCCGATCTCGTAGGCGCGCCGAGCGCTGAGGGGGGCACCGGTGAGGACCATCTCCATCGCGACCCGCGGCGGAATGAGCCAGGGCAGCGGTGCAGCCCACGGGGATCCGCGGCCGATCCGCACCTCCGATATCCCGAAGGTGGCGGTGGTCGACGCCACGGCGAGGTCGCACGTCTGGGCGAGCAGGAAGCCGCCGCCCAGCGCCGCGCCGTTCACCGCGGCGATGGTCGGTTTGCTCAGCTCGATGTTGCGCCCGATCTGCGGCACGAAGTCCACCGGCGGGACGCCGAGCGACACCTCGGCCATCTCCTTGAGGTCGCCGCCCGCGCAGAACGCCTTCTCGCCGGTTCCGGTGAGTACCAGGACCTTCGCGTCGCCGTCCGTGTCGAACCGGCGCAGGCCCGCGAACAACCCGTCACGGACGGCCCGGTTGAGGCTGTTGCGCGCCTCGGGCCGGTCGATCGTGAGCCAGGCGACACCGTCGACGACCTCGTAGGTGACGGCCTCCTCGATCCCGGTCATAGCTGCTCCTCCTCATCGATCACGGCGAGCACGGCGCCGGAGTCCACCTGCTGGCCCACGACGGCGACCAGTTTCGCGACAATGCCGGCGGCGGAAGTCTTGATCGTGTGCTCCATCTTCATGGCCTCGAGCACCACGATCGCTGTGCCCGGGGCGACGTGGTCGCCCTCGGCCACTTCCACCCGGACCACGGAGCCCGGCATCGGCGCGTGCAGCGATCCGGCTTCCTCCGCCTCGCTGGGGTCGGTGAACCGGGGGGTCTCGCGCAGGGCGGTCGCGCCGAGCGCGCTGCGCACGAAGCGGTCCGCGCCGTCGGTGTCGATCCGGTAACTGCGGCGGACACCGTCCACGACCGCGTCGACCCGCCCGGGCTCGACCACGATCAGCTCGACCCCGGCGAACGCGGTGCCGCCGACGGCGCCGTCGACGCGGTCGCCGTGCACGCGGTAGGAGACGACGACCGGCTCACCGGCCGAATCGAAGGTCGCGCACTGGTCGGCGCTGCGCACCGTGCGGAAGCCCGGCGGCAGTCCGGGCAGGATCGTGGTCCGTGCGCGCCGCTCGCTCATCCCCGCGATCGCGGCGACGAGGGCGTGCACGGCGGTGCGGTGCGCGACATCGCCGCGGGCGGCGAGCCGTGCGGGCGGGTGCCGGTCGAGGAATCCGGTGTCGGTGGCGCCTGCGGCGAAGGCGTCGTGCCGCAGGATCCCCACCAGGAGATCGCGATTGGTGGTCACGCCGTCGACGACGGCCTCGTCCAGGGCGCGGGCGAGGCGGCGGCGGGCGTCGTCGCGGTCGCGGCCGTACCCGATGACCTTCGCCAGCATCGGGTCGTAGTGAGTGCTGACCCGCGAGCCGGACTCGAACCCGGTGTCCACCCGGATCCCGGGCAGCTCCGGCATCTCGAACCGCGACAGTCTGCCGGAGACCGGGATGAAGCCGGTGTCCACGTCCTCGGCGTACAGGCGCACCTCGATGGCGTGACCGGAGAACGCCGGCTCGGCCACCTCGCGCGGCAACGGCTCGCCGCCGGCCACGAGCAGTTGGGCGCGCACCAGATCCGTGCCGGTCACCAGCTCGGTCACCGGATGCTCGACCTGCAGGCGCGTGTTGACCTCGAGGAAGTAGAACTCGCCGGACGGCGCCATCACGAACTCGACGGTGCCGGCGCCCTCGTAGTCGAGCGCCCGGCCTGCGGCCACCGCCGCGCTGCCGAGCCGCTCGCGAAGTGCCGCATCGACAGCGGGGGAGGGGGATTCCTCGACCACCTTCTGGTAGCGGCGTTGAATGGAGCACTCGCGTTCGCCCAAGTGGACGACGTTGCCGTGGCTGTCGCCGAAGATCTGCACCTCGATGTGGCGGGGGTTCTCGACGAACTTCTCGAGGAAGACGGTGCCGTCCCCGAACGCCGACGCCGCCTCACGGCCGGCGCCGGTGACCGACTCGATGAGTTCGTCCGCGGTGCGCACGATGCGCATGCCGCGGCCGCCGCCGCCGAACGCGGCCTTCACCAGTACGGGGTAGCCGATGCGCTCGGCCTCCGCGCGGAGGGCACCGGCGTCGGGCTGCGTCGCGTCGTCGACCACCGAGCCGGGTAGGACGGGGACGCCGGCCCGTTCCATCAGAGTCTTGGCCTGGATCTTCGAACCCATCGCGGCGATCGCCTCGGGCGACGGGCCGACGAAGACGATGCCGGATGCCGCGCAGTCGCGGGCGAATCCCTCGTTTTCCGAGAGGAAGCCGTATCCCGGGTGCACGGCGTCGGCGCCGGTGGTGCGTGCGGCCTCGATGACGAGGTCGCCGCGCAGGTAGGTCTGGGCCGGGGCGAGCCCGGGCAGGTGCACGGATTCGTCCGCGAGACGCACGTAGGGCAAGTCCCGGTCGGCGTCCGAGTACAGGGCGACGGTGGCGATGTCCATCTGTCGAGCGGTCGCGATGACGCGGGCGGCGATCTCGCCCCGGTTGGCGATGAGGAGCTTGGTGATGCGAGTCATCGGGATCCAATCACATTCTGAAGACGCCGTAGCCGCGCTGGCCGGCGACGTCGTTCGAGTGGGCTGCGGACAGGGCGATGGCGAGGATCGCCCGGGTGTCTCGGGGGTCGATGACCCCGTCGTCGTAGATGCGGCCGGAGACGAAGAACGAGTGGGACTCGGCCTCGATCTGCTTCTCGATCGCGGCGGTCCGCACGGCATCGGCCTCGTGGTCGAACTCTCGGCCGGCGGCCGCCGCCGAGGCCTTTCCGACGATCGACATCACGCCCGCGAGCTGAGTCGCACCCATCACCGCCAGCTTCGCGTTGACCCAGGTGAACATGAACCGCGGGTCGTACGCGCGGCCCGACATGCCGTAGTTGCCGGCGCCGAACGAGCCGCCCATGTTGATGGTGATGTGCGGGACGCGGCTGTTGGTGACGGCGTTGATCATCTTGGCGCCGTCCTTGATGATCCCGCCCTGTTCGTACTCGGTGCCCACCATGTAGCCGGTGGTGTTCTGGAGGAAGATCAGGGGGGTGTCGGTCTGGTTGGCGAGCATGATGAACTCGCTCGCCTTCTTGGCCTCCTCGCTGAACAGCACGCCGCGTGCGTTCGACAGGATTCCCACCGGAAAGCCGTGCACTGAGGCCCATCCCGTCACGAGACTGGTGCCGTACCGGGGCTTGTACTCGGAGAACCGCGAACCGTCGACGACGCGGGCGATCACCTCGCGCGGATCGAAGGGAACGCGCGGGTCGCCCGACGCGATGCCCAGCAGTTCCTCCGCGGGGTAGAGCGGCTCGTCGGCCTCCCGGCTGGGCCCGGGGCCGCGTTTGCGCCAGTTCAGGTGCGCCACGATGTCCCGGCCGATGCGGATGCAGTCGCGCTCGTCCACCGCGAAGTAATCGCCGACGCCCGAGACCCGGGTGTGCATGTCCGCGCCGCCCAGGGCCTCGTCGTCGGCGTCCTCCCCGGTGGCCATCTTCACCAGTGGGGGACCGCCGAGAAACACCTTGGCACCTTTGTCGACCAGCACCGAGTAGTCGCACATGCCGGGGACGTAGGCCCCGCCCGCGGTGGCATTGCCGAAGACCAGGGCTACTGTGGGAACGCCCATCGAGGACAGTTCGGTGAGGTCGTGGAAGATCTTGCCGGCATTCACGAACAGTTCCGACTGGGTGGGCAGGTCGGCGCCGCCGCTCTCCACCAGATACACGACGGGCAGTCGGTTGACGCGCGCGATCTCGAGAGCGCGCAGGTTCTTGCGGAGCGTGTACGGGTTCATGGTGCCGCCGCGCACCGTCGGGTCGTGCGCGATGATCATGCACTCCACGTCCGAGACGACGCCGACGCCGGTGACGATCGCGGCGCCGACGGTGAACTCGGTGCCCCACGCCGCGAGGGCGGACAGCTCGAGGAACGGCGCGTCGCGGTCGAGCAGCAGCTCGATCCGCTCGCGCGCGAGCATGCGGCCGCGGTCGTGATGGCGCTGCGCATACCTCGCCCCGCCGCCCGCGACCACCTCTGCGAGCTGCGCGTCCAACGCCGCGAGCGCGTCGAGCTGGACCTTGCGGTTGGCGCGGTAGTCAGCAGCATCGGGGTCGATGGTCGATGTCAGGACCGGCATCGGCGAGCCTCTCCTTCGGGCCTCCGGCGCGATGGAGGCGACTGTGCTTTGCATCACAGGGTTAGTGAATGGCGATACACTAACGCTGAGGAGTTGCTGCCGTCAAGGGGCCGACCAGGCCGTCAGAAGAGCGGGTAGTGAATAATGATTCTTGTCATCGTCGTGGGGCATCCGCACAACGACGCGCACCCGCGCCGGGGGCGCGGGTGCGGTGGGACGAACGGGGGTCGAGGTCAGCCGGCGAGGCGTTCGAGCACCTGCGGGTGCAGGACGGGGTTCGCGGCGACGGCCGACCCGGCATGCGGACCCGGCGTCCCGTCGGTGCCGGTGAAGACACCGCCCGCCTCCCGGACCACGATCTCGACGGCGGCCAGATCCCACAGGGAGACCTCGGGCTCGACGGCGATGTCGACGGCGCCCTCGGCCACCAGGCAGTAGCTCCAGAAGTCGCCGTAGCCGCGCAGGCGCCAGGCGTCGGCAGCGAGCGCGAGGAAGCGGTCGCGCGATCCGGCGTCCGGGAAGTAGGACAGGTCCGAGAAGGAGATCGACGAGTCCGCGATCTCGCGCACGCCGGACACCGAGATCCGGCGGGGCTCGGCACCGTCGAACTGCGTGAACGCGCCGGCCCCGGCGGCGGCGAACCACCGGCGCCGCAGCGCGGGCGCCGAGACCACGCCCACGACCGGCACACCGTCGGAGAGCAGGGCGATGAGGGTGGACCACACCGGGACCGCGCGGACGTAGTTCTTCGTGCCGTCGATCGGGTCGATCACCCACTGCCGGCCGGAGAAGACGGCCTCGCCGCCGAACTCCTCGCCGAGGACCGCATCGTCGGGGCGCTCCGCGGCGAGCCGCTCGCGCAGGAGCGTCTCCGTGGCCAGATCGGCGTCGGAGACGGGGGTCAGGTCGGGCTTGGCGTCGACCTTCAGGTCCAGGGCGCCGAACCGCGCCATGGTCAGCTCGTCGGCGGCGTCCGCGAGGGCCAGGGCCAGGGCGAGATCGGGATGCTGGGAGTTCGACGGTGCGTTCGACATGCGAGAACGGTATCGGAGCCGGCCCGCGGGCGGGGGAGGCTCCCCGTCGGTAATCTGGACATATGGAATGGATCTGGGTGCTCATGCTCGGCGCGATGCTGGGTGCGCTGGTGGTGATGTGGCGGCGCAATAAGCGCGGCACTCTCGGCACCGCGCCCGCCGGACCGGGAATGGAGGACGGCATGCTCACGCTCAGCGGCGTGAGCCCGCGCCCCGTCGAACCCGATCAGAAGGGGCAGGCCTTCGTCACCGTCTCCGGCACCGTCGAGGGGCCGAGCACCCCGCCGACGCACGTCTACCGGAGGCTCGTGATCGACTTCGCCGAGCGCTGGCCGGAGGTCGGGGACCGGCTGCCGGTGTACTACAAGGTGGGCAAGGTCGACAGCTCTTGGCAGCTCGGCAGCCTTACGCCGCCACCGGACTCGTACGGCGGGCCGGGCCAGTATCCTGGGTGACTGTGCAACCTGACGTAGCCGCAGACATCGAGAGCCTCGAGACCACCCTGAAGACGGTGGAGAAGGTGATCGACCTCGACGAGTTGCGCCGGCGCGTCGACGAGCTGGAACACAAGGCGTCCGACCCCGAGCTCTGGAACGACCAGGCCAACGCGCAGCAGGTCACCAGCCAGCTCTCCCACGCCCAGGCCGAGCTGCGCCGCGTCACCGACCTGCGGCAGCGGCTCGACGACCTGCCCGTGCTCTACGAACTCGCCGAGGCCGAAGAAGGCGCTGCGGGCGAGGCCGCATTGGAGGACGCCGACGGTGACCGCGCCCAGCTGCGCACCGAGATCGAGGCCATGGAGGTCAAGACCATGCTCTCGGGCGAGTACGACGCCCGCGACGCGCTGGTCAACATCCGCGCCGGCGCCGGCGGCGTCGACGCCGCGGACTGGGCCGAGATGCTCATGCGCATGTACATCCGCTGGGCGGAGAAGCACGGCTACGGCGTCGAGGTCTACGACACCAGCTACGCCGAGGAGGCGGGCCTGAAGTCCGCCACCTTCGCAGTGAAGACCGACTACGCCTACGGCACCCTCTCCGTCGAGATGGGCACCCACCGCCTGGTGCGGATCAGTCCCTTCGACAACCAGGGACGGCGCCAGACCTCCTTCGCGGAGGTCGAGGTGCTGCCGGTCGTGGAGACCACCGACCACATCGACGTGGATGAGAACGAGGTCCGCGTGGACGTCTACCGCTCGTCGGGCCCGGGCGGCCAGTCGGTCAACACGACCGACTCCGCGGTGCGCCTGACGCACATCCCGACGGGCATCGTCGTGACCTGCCAGAACGAGAAGAGCCAGCTGCAGAACAAGGTCTCGGCCATGAAGGTCCTGCAGGCCAAGCTGCTCGAGCGCAAGCGGCAGGAGGAGCGCGCGCAGATGGATGCGCTCAAGACCAACGAGGGCGCCTCCTGGGGCAACCAGATGCGCTCCTACGTGCTGCACCCGTACCAGATGGTCAAGGACCTGCGCACCGAGTACGAGGTGAACAACCCGTCGGCGGTGCTCGACGGTGACCTGGACGGCTTCATCGAGGCCGGCATCCGCTGGCGGATGCGTGGCGATGACGAGTAGCTCGTTGCTCGCCGATTCGATCCTCCCCGACCTCACGGGGTGGCGGCTGCTGATGTTCGAGCGGGTGCTGCCGATCGCGCTGTGGTCGATCGCCGCGGTCCTGGCCAACCGGTTCGTCAACTGGTTCTCGGCCCGCGTCACCATGCGGATCGACGCCCGGTTCAAGAACAGTGAATCGCTGGTCCGCTCGGAGTCCGCGAAGCACCAGCACGCGCTGATCCAGGTGATCAGCTGGGTCGCCATCGCGGCGATCTACCTGTTCGCGGCCTACCAGGTCGTGAAGGCGCTCGGTGTGCCGATCAACGCCCTGGTCGCGCCCGCCACCGTCATCGGTGCGGCCCTCGGCTTCGGCGCCCAGCGGATCGTGCAGGACCTGTTGGCCGGCTTCTTCCTCATCACCGAGCGGCAGTACGGCTTCGGTGATGTGGTGAACCTCTCGCTCACCGGCGGTTCGACCGCCGAGGGCACCGTCTCCGATGTCACGCTGCGGGTGACCAAGCTGCGCAACACCGACGGCGAGGTGATCACCGTCCCGAACGGGCAGATCGTCAAGGCCACCAACCTGTCCAAGGACTGGGCGCGCGCCGTGGTCGACATCCCGCTGCCGAAGACGGTCGACATGGGCAAGGTGAACGCGCTGCTGCATCGCGTGGGCGAGCGCGCGTACCAGGATCCGAAGATGTCCACGCTGCTCCTCGATGAGCCCAGCCTCATGGGTATCGAGTCCATCGACCTCGACCAGGTGAACCTGCGGATGGTCGCGCGCACGTTGCCCGGCAAGCAGTTCGAGGTGGGCCGCAACCTGCGCGAACGGATCGTCCGCAGTCTCGCGACGGCGGGTATCGACGTCGCGCCCGTGACCGACACCGTCGCCGTCCAGGCGGAGGTGAAGCCCCAGTGAGCGACCCGTCGAAGCCCGCGCGGAGCGAGCAGGCGAACGAGCGGCCGGGCGAGCAGCCGAACGCCCAGCGGGAGGGCGACGCGCCGGACGCGTCCTCCGCGCCCACCCGTCTGCTGCTCCCGATCGTGCTGGACCACATCCCGAAGACGATTCCGCGCACCCGATTGCGCACCAGCACCGTCGCGCTCGTGCTCCTGTTCCTGGGGCTCCTGTGGTGGTACCTCAACCTGTACGCGCAGTTCGTGCCCGAGGAACAGCGCCGGAGCGGCGTGCGGCCGGTCGTCACCACGTCCGCGCCCGCGCAGCGGGAGCCCGCCTACGAGCCCCCGATCACCTCGTCCACGGTCCACACGCCGTCGAGTGCGGCCCACTCCAGCGGTGCTGCGGGGGAGTCCGGCGCAGCGTCGTCGACGGTGCCGGGCCGCGCGCCGGGTGCCTCCGACGACCCGAGCGGGTCGGCGAGCAGCTCGCCGGGCGGGTTGGTGCTGCCGGGCGGTGTGACGCTGCCCGGACTGCCGGGGGTGCCGACGCCCCCGTCGACCTCGGGCGGCGCACCGACGACCACGGTTCCCCCGGCGTAGTCCGCCGCGTCAGTACACTGGGCGCTCGTGATCACGCTCCAGAACGTCACGATGATGTACAAGGCGTCGGCCCGGCCGGCGCTCCACGACCTGTCGCTCGAGATCGGCAAGGGGGAGTTCGCCTTCCTGATCGGGCCCTCGGGTTCGGGGAAGTCGACGTTCTTCCGGCTGCTGCTCAAGGAGGACAAGCCCACCAGCGGCGATGTCTACGTGGGCGATTTCCACGTGAACAAGCTCTCCGGGCGTCGCGTGCCGCAGCTGCGGCAGTCGCTCGGCTGCGTCTTCCAGGACTTCCGCCTGCTCCAGCAGAAGTCGGTGGCCGACAACGTGGCCTTCGCACTCGAGGTCATCGGCAAGCCCCGCAATGTCATCGACCGGACCGTGCCGCAGGTGCTCGACTACGTGGGCCTGGGCGGCAAGGCGAACCGGATGCCCAGTGAGCTCTCGGGCGGGGAGAAGCAGCGCGTCGCCATCGCCCGCGCCATCGCGAACCGTCCGCTGCTGCTCCTGGCCGACGAGCCGACGGGCAACCTCGACCCCGATACGTCCGCCGAGATCGTGGACGTGCTCGATCGCATCAACCGGGCCGGGACCACCGTGGTGATGGCCACGCACGACCGCCACATCGTGGACTCCATGCGGCGCCGCGTCATCGAGTTCCGGATGGGCGAGATGGTGCGCGACGACGCGACGGGCGTGTACGGGCTGGGCCGCTGACGGCCGCCGCCCCGCCCACCGACGACCAACCGAAGGACTGAATTCCCAGTGCGTGCCAGTTTCATCACCAGCGAGGTCTTCACCGGCCTGCGCCGGAACGTGAGCATGACGATCGCCATGATCCTGACCACCGCGATCTCGCTCGGCCTGTTCGGCGGCGGTCTCCTCGTGGTGCGGATGGCCGACAAGAGCCAGGACATCTTCCTGCAGCGCGTCGAGATCCAGGTCTTCGTCGACGACAAGGTCGCGGCCGACGATCCGGACTGCCAGAAGGCGGTGTGCCAGGCGATCGAGTCGAAGATCAAGGCGCAGCCGGGCGTCGACTCGATCGACTACATCTCGCAGGACAAGGCGCTCGAGACGGCGAAGACCAAGACCTTCGCCGGCCAGCCCGAGCTGGCCGAGCTGGTGCGCCCCGGCGTGCTGCCCGCCTCGTTCAAGGTGCGCGTGGGCGACGAGAACAGGTTCGCCGCGGTGATCGACGCGGTGAAGGGCCAGCCCGGCGTCGCCGGGGTGCAGGACCAGCGCGAGCTGGTGGAGCGGGTCTTCTCGGTGCTGGGCGGGGCCCGCAACGCCGCCTTCTTCATCGCCCTGATCCAGGCCGTGGCCGCGGTGCTGCTGATCGCGAACATGGTGCAGGTGGCCGCGTACACGCGGCGCACCGAGGTCTCGATCATGCGGCTCGTGGGCGCCTCGCGCTGGTACACCCAGCTGCCCTTCCTCCTGGAGGCCGTGATCGGCGCGATCATCGGCGCGGTGGTCGCGATCGGCGGCCTGTTCGCGGGGAAGGCGCTGTTCTTCGACCGGGCGTTGCGCGAGATGTACGGGGTGAACATCTTGGCGCGGATCACCAACACCGACGTGCTGCTCGTCTCCCCGTGGCTGGTCCTCGTCGGCGCGGGTTTCGCCGCACTGACGGCGTACGTGACGCTGCGCTTCTACGTGCGCGAGTAGGCCCCTGCGATAAGTCGCTTTCCGCGCACCGTCGCATCCCCGTACGATGGAGTGGTTGTCCGTTGTCCAGGTGAATCGGAGGGGAGAGGCGATGGCGAAGGAGAAGGGGCGCTCGGTGATCGCGAGCAACCGCAAGGCGCGCCACAACTACGCCATCCTCGACACCTTCGAGGCCGGCGTGGTGCTGGTCGGGACCGAGGTGAAGGCGCTCCGCGAGGGGAAGGCCTCGCTGGTGGACGCCTACGCCACCATCGACGACGGCGAGGTCTGGCTGCGCGGCCTGCACATCCCCGAGTACGGCAACGGCACGTGGACCAATCACACGCCCCGGCGCACCCGCAAGCTGCTGATGCACCGCCGCGAGATCGACTCGCTGACCGGCAAGATCCGCGAGGGCAATCAGACGCTGGTGCCCCTGTCGATGTACTTCAACGACGGCCGGGTGAAGGTCGAGCTGGCGCTCGCCAAGGGCAAGCAGGACTACGACAAGCGGCAGGACATCGCCCGTCGCACCGCCGAGCGCGAGCTGGTCCGGGAGCTGGGCCGGCGGGTCAAGGGCATGCGCGGCTGATTCGCGCCGTTCCCTGCGGTCCGGGCTTTTCGACGGTGCTCGGCGTGGCGCGTTGAGATCGGATGCTCCGCGGCGTTCACTGGGTGCACGAGTTACTGATGTGACTTGTGGGACTGGCAGTGAGGAGCGGATCCATGAGTGTCGAGAACAAGGCCAAGGTCGTTTCGCTGGCGCATCGCGTGGGTGCGGTGCTGCTCACCGTGCTGATGAACATGAACGCCTCCGCCGCCGGCGTGCGTCCACACACCGTCGGATAATCGCTGGACGGACACCGATGTCGGTGCGGTAGTATGGAGTTTCCACTCCGTAAGGGGTGGGCTTCCGCTGAGGCGGACGATGAGGGGCCGATCGGTTTCGACTTCGTTTGTTGACGCGGGGGAAGCGTGCCGGTGCAGGCTAGAGACCACCGTAAGCGTCGCAGCAACCCTATAAGCGCCGATTCCAATCAGCGCGACTTCGCTCTCGCTGCCTAAGCAGCCAGGCGAGTCTGTCAGTCCGGGTTCGCCCTCGGCCCGGGTACTGGCATCAGCTAGAGGGATTCACCCCGCGGTGCGGTCGCGGTATCGCGGGGGACATCCAACAGCGACTGGGATCGTCATCCCGGCTCGTCCGTGAGACCGGGAGATCCGAGTAGAGGCACAGCGGACTGCGCACGGAGAAGCCCCGTAGAAATGACGGAGGACCCGGGTTCAATTCCCGGCGGCTCCACTCGGGAACGCCCCCTGAACCGCGAGGTCAGGGGGCGTTTCTCGTCGGTGAGGCTCGGTGGGCGTGTCCGATGGTGGCTGTGCTCGGCGCGAGCTCGTCGAGGGTCACGTGTACGGCCCTCGGCTCACGACGAGCTGGTCGGGAGACCGAGGGTCGCCTCGTGGGGCTACTTCACCTCGCAGGCGATGCCGTCGCCGTCGCGGTCGAGCTTGCTGCTGTAGCCGGGCTGGCCCTTGAGGATCGGGGCCTTGCCGGCCTGGCGCACCTCGGTGCAGTTCTTGTAGACGGGGTCCGCGTGTGCGGCGGCGGCCGGCACTGCCAGTGCGGCGACGACGAACACGGCAGATGCAACACGGCGAAGGGTTTTGGGCATGGGGGCTCCTACGGACCGCGGGGGACGACGATCGCGGGAGGGTCCCTCTCCCGCGATCCTTACGGTGTACGCCATCGTGAGAGCGGACAGAATGCCGCATATGGGTAATTAGCCGGAAAACTAAGCTCTAGTCAGGTTCGACTCATCGGCTCTGGCATAGAACAAGTTCTAAAATTCAGCGTCCGGCCGTCTCGGGTTGGGCTACGGTCTGTGACCATGAACCTCCGTTTCGTATGGCGGTCCGCGGTCGCGACCACGGTCGCGACGATCCTGCTGATGGCAGCACCGTCGTATGCCGCGCCGCTGCCCGAGAACTTCAACTTCTTCGGCGGCATCCCGTCGGAACTGACGAACCCGAACGGCTCGCTGCCCGGTTCCAACGACTATTCCTGCAGGCTCACGCCTCACCACCCCCACCCCGTCGTACTTGTGCACGGCACCGGCGGCGGCGCGCAGACCAACTGGGGCGCCTACGTCCCGCTGCTCAAGAACAACGGCTACTGCGTCTTCTCCTTCACCTACGGCGCCCTCCCCGGCGCGCCGTGGCCGGCGAATCAGATCGGCGGCACGCGGCCGCTCGCGAGCAGCGCTCAGCAGCTCAAGGCTTTGGTGGAACGCGTTCTCGACGCGACCGGTGCGACGAAGATCGACCTCATCGGCCACTCACAGGGCACGCTCATGCCTTCGTACTACGTCAAGGTGCTCGGCGGCGCGGGCAAGGTCGGCAGGTACATCTCGCTCGCGCCCCTGTGGCGGGGCACCGGCGGCGAGCCGGGGCGCGCGGTATCGGTCTTCGTGCGCGGCCTGAACGTGCCCGATCCGTACTTCCCGGTGTTCGAGTCGATCGGCGACATGCTGCCGGGCTCGCGGTTCCTCGAGAAGATCTGGACGGGCGGCACGCCGTACGCGGCGGGGATCGAGTACACCAACATCTCCACCCGGTTCGACGAGATGGTGCTGCCGTACACGAGTGGACAGCTCGACGGTCCGCCCGGAACGTCGGTGCGCAACATCGTGGTGCAGGACACCTGCGGCCAGGACTTCTCGGACCATCTGGCGATCGCGGGCTCCCGGCGGGCGGCGTATTTCGCGCTCAACGCCCTCGACCCGCAGCATCCGCGGCCGGTGCCCTGCTATCTGGTGCCGCCCTTCTTCGGCGCCTGACCGGCGGAAGCCTTCCGACCGGTGTAGACCTCGCCGTGCGGGTCGTCGCAATGGCCTTCCTCGCCGGAGTGGTCGACCTGCAGCGTCGCGTGCGCGATGTGGTGCTCGTCGTGCAGCATGCGGCTGATGCTCGACCGCACGGCGTGGCAGTCCGCTGTGGCCTCGACGAGGACGTGCGCCGACATGGCGGGCTGGCCGGAGGTGATCTCCCAGACGTGCAGGTCGTGCACTTCGGTGACCGACGGTGCCGCGGCCACGTCACGGCCGATCTGCGCGGGGTCCACCCCCTCGGGCGCGGCCTCGAGGAAGATCCGTCCCGACGCCTTGACCAGGCCCCAGCCGGCCTGGAGCATGAGCGCCGCGACGACGAGCGCGGCGAGCGCATCGGCCCGGCCCCAGCCTGTGGCCCAGATGATCGCGCCGGCGACCGCGGTGGCGATGAACGCGTAGAGGTCGTTGAGGATGTGCTGGTACGCACCCTCGACGTTGAGGCTGGTGCGATTCGCCCGCCGGATGCACCAGGCGGCCGCCAGGTTCACCGCGCAGCCCGCGAGCGCGGTGAAGAAGACCAGGGGGCCGTCGACGTCGGGTGGCGTGATCAGCCGGGAGACGCCCTCGTAGACGAAGAAGGCCGCCAGGAGCAGGAGGGTGATCCCGTTGGCCTGTGCCGACAGGATCTCCACCCGCTTGAGGCCCCACGTGTAGCCGCCGCGCGCGGGCTTCGCGGCGATGCGGATCGCGACCAGTGCCAGCACGATCGCGGCGGCGTCCGTGAGCATGTGCGCGGCATCGGTGATCAGCGCGAGCGAACTCGCGATCACGCCGATCGTCACCTCGATCGCCATGAAGGCGACGATGAGGCCGAGGGCGAGGCTCAGCCACCGCTTGTCGGCGTCCGCGGAAACCCCGTGGTCGTGTCCCGCGTGCCCGTGCCCGCCCATGTCAGCCCCGCTCGTCGTCCGATCAGTTCACGGACGAACATACATTGCGGTATGCGCATATATCAATAGCAGGGCGGTGTGATGTCAGTCGAGAACGGCGAGCGCGTCGATCTCGACGAGCATCACCTCATGCGGGAGGTCGACGAAGACGGTGGTGCGGCAGGGAAGCGCGGCGCCCTCGGGAACGTTCTCGGCGATGAACGCGCCGTAGACCTCGTTCATCGGGCCGAAGTCGTCCCGGGTGGTCAGGTAGACGCGGAACATCAGGACGTCCGCGACGGACGCGCCGCCCGCCTCGAGGATCGCCTTGACGTTCTCCAGCGTGCGCAGGGTCTGCTCCTTGACGTCACCGGCGCCGATGTACTGGTTCGTCGCCGGGTCCATCGGCCCCTGGCCCGACACCTGCAGCAGGTTGCCGCGGCGCACGCCCTGGCTGAAGAAGTGCGCGGGTGCGGGGGCGTCGGTGGTCGAGACGGCGGTCGCGGTCATGGTTCTCTCCTGTTTCATATGGGTTCCCCGGGGATCCGGGAGGTCAGCGCGGGCGGTACCCGCAGTCCCTGGAGATCGCGGCGCAGGTCGTGCGCAACGGCTCCAGCAGGTCCATCAGTTCGTCGAAGGGCAGGATCACCTCGGGAACCGACACCGAGACGGCGGCGACGACGGTGCCCGAGGCGTCCCGTACCGGCGCGCCGATGCAGTTGATCGTCGGCTCGTTCTCCTCGCGGTCGACCGCCCAGTCCTGTTCCCGGACGCGCGCGATCTCGTCGAGATAGGCCTCGGGGGTCACGATCGTGTTCGGCGTGCGCCGGGTGAAGTCCATCTCCGCGACGAACCGCCGGAGCTCGTCGTCCGGGAGCGCGGAGAGCATCAGCTTCCCCACGGCGCTGGAGTTGAGGTTGACCTCCATCCCGACGCGGGAGTACATCCGGATCCGGTCCCGCGATTCGAGCTTGTCGATGTAGACGACGGCGTCGCCCTCCCGGGCGGCGAGGTGCGTCGTCCGGCCGTACTCGCGGTTGAAGGCGATCAGGTGCGGCGCGGCGATCTGCCGGATCCCACGCTGCTCGGAGGCGCGCGCGGCGAGGTCGAAGACGCGTGACCCGAGGTGATAGCGGTGCGCCTCGTCGTGATAGGCGAAGCGCGCCTCGGTGAGCGGGCGCAGCAGGCGCAGCACCGTCGTCTTGTGCACGCCGAGCTCGTCGGCGAGCTCGTCCAGGGAGGCGGGCCCCTCGCCGAGCAGGCGGAGGATCTCCAGCGCGCGGCTCAGGCTCTGGCTCATACGGTCCGGCTCTCGAGCGGTGCGGGGAGGTCTGCGCCGCCCACCCGGACGCCGTCGGGGCCGACGTGCGCGGCTGCCCAGGCATCGTCGTCGCAGGTCAGTAGGGCCGTCATGGATTCCGGGGGAAGGGTCGCGAAATCGGCGCGCACCGTCAGGGTCGCGGCGGCGCCGGCGTGCCCGCGGCGGAGGCAGGAGCGCAGGTCCTCGCCGCGCGCGAGCCCGTGCAGGAAGCCCGCGGCGAAGGAGTCCCCGGCGCCGACCGGCTCGACCACGTCGACCGACAGGGCCGGGACGTCCACCTGCGCGCCGTCCCGGGCCACGGCGATGGCGCGCACGGCACCGTCCTTGACGACGACGGTGCGCGGCTCGGGCAGGAGCGCGCGGACCCGCGCCGCGTCCCCGGTGCCGAGTACGCGTTCGGCCTCGTCCGAGCCCACGAGCACGATGTCCGCGCACCGGGCCAACTCGATCACGAGCGACGGATCGCCGTCGGGCCAGAGTTGCTCGCGCCAGTTGACGTCGAAGGTGACGGTCCCGGTGACGCCGGTGCGGTCGCGCAGCAGCGCGCGGGTCAGCGCCGCGCACGACGGGGACAGGGCGGGCGTGATGCCGCTGGTGTGCACGATGCCCGCGGCGGCGAGCGTCGCGGCGACCTCGGGACGCGCGAGGAAGTCGGGGCCCATCGCGGCGGCGGCGCTGCCTGCGCGGCGGTAGGTGCTGGTGGTGACGGGTTCGCCGGCATCGTCGACGCCCTCGGTCTTGGCGTACCGGCCGGTGAAGGCCGCCCCGTCGATCTCGACGCAGTCGGTCCGTACGCCGTGGGCGCGCAGATGCTCCAGAATGCGCCGGCCCTCTGCGTCGCCGCCGACACGGCTGAGATACGCGGTGGGAGTACCGAGCGTCGCGGTGCCCACCGCGACGTTGGCCTCGGCCCCGCCGGTGTGCATGGCGGGTTCCTGCGCGTCGAGGTCCGCCGCGGCGACCAGTGCCAGCGGCTCACCGAGGCAAGCGATCCGAGCTTCTCTCACCGGCGCGCCTTTCGAAATGGTGGTTGTGCAGGTCCTCGTCGCAATGCTAGCGTCTGTGACACGCATCACGCAACGGAAATTGCGTCATACGCAACATAGCAGATTGGGAAGCATGATGGTGAACGGGAACGGTGCCCGTCCGGTGGAGCTGAGTGTGCTCGACAAGGCGGTCCCCGCGTGGGCGAACGGGATGAAGACGGCGGATTTCCTCGCTCGGACGCCCTCCTTGGCGCAGCTGTCCACCCCCCTCCTCGTGCTCGACCGATCGGCCGTGACCGAGAACGTGGCCGAGTTCGCCCGCTGGACGGCCGCACACGGCTTCGACCTCGAGCCGCACGGCAAGACCACCATGGCGCCCGCGCTCTGGCAGGAGCAGCTCGAGGCGGGATCGACGGCGATCACCGTGGCGAACCTGCCGCAGCTCCAGGCCGCCGTCGCCACCGGTTTCCGCACCCTGCACGTCGCGAACGCGATCGCCGATCCCGCCGGCATCCGCTGGCTGGGTGAGGCGCTCGATGCCGATCCCGCCCTCGAGGTCACACTCTGGGCGGATGGTCTCGGCACCGTCGACGCGCTGGAGCGAGGCCTCGCCGCGGCGACCCGGCAGCCCACCGTCCTCGTCGAACTGGGCGGCCCGGGCGGCCGCACCGGTGCGCGCACCCTCGACGAGGCCGTCGAGATCGGCCGGCGCGTGGCGGCCTCGCCGCGCCTGCGGCTCGGCGGCGTCACCGGCTACGAGGGCGCGTTCGCGCACGACACGTCCGCCGCCGCGCTCGGCACCGTCGACGACTACCTGCGCACCCTGAAAGAGCTGCACGAGCGCCTGCGGCCGCTGTACCCCGAGGGGCGCATCGTCGTCTCCGCGGGCGGCAGCGCCTACTTCGACCGGGTCGCCGCCGTCCTCGGCGACATCGACGATGCGCGCGTCGTCGTGCGGTCGGGGGCGTACATCATCCACGACGACGGCTTCTACCGCGGCATCACGCCCTCGGGCCGGGAGGCCGACGCGCCCCGCCTGCGGTCGGCCATGCACGTCTGGGCCCGTGTGATCTCGCGGCCCGAGCCCGGCCTCGCCCTGCTCGACGTCGGACGCCGCGATGTCTCCTTCGACGAGGGCCTGCCCGAGCCGCAGGTGGCCGCGGCCGGCCTGGGCGAGCCGGCGCGCCCGATCGACGCGGAGATCTCCGCGGTCAACGATCAGCACGCCTTCCTGCGCCTGCCCGCCGACGATCCGCTCGCCGTCGGCGATGTGGTCCGGCTCGGCCTGAGCCACCCCTGCACCGTCTTCGACAAGTGGCGCGTGATCCCCGTGGTCGCCGACGGCAGCGAGAACCCGCAGGTAGTCGACATGATCTCCACCTACTTCTAAGGCCCGCCATGCACGAGACTCTCATCCGCGCCGCCACCGTCGTCGACGGCTCCGAGGCGCCGCGCTACACCGCCGACGTCGCGATCGACGGCGGGGTCATCACCGCGATCGGCACCGACCTGGGGCCGGCGCACCGGGTGATCGACGCCGACGGACTGGTGCTGAGCCCCGGATTCATCGACATGCACGCCCACTCCGACCTGCAGGTCCTGCTCAACCCGGCGCACCCCTCGCGGATCACGCAGGGGGTCACCTGCGAGGTGATCGGCCAGGACGGCCTGAGCTACGCGCCCGTCTCCGACGAGACCCTCGCCGTGGTGCGGCGCCAGATCGCCGGATGGAACACCGACCCGCAGGATTTCGACTTCTCCTGGCGCACGGTGGGCGAGTACCTCGACCGGCTCGACGAGGCCGGTACGGCCACCAACCTCGCCTACCTCGTCCCGCACGGCCTGCTCCGCGCCCTCGCGCGGGGCTTCGACGACGGTGTCGCGTCCCCGGCCGAGGTCGAGCGGATGCAGGAGATCCTGGCGCAGGGCCTCCGCGAGGGCGCCGTCGGCCTCTCGACGGGCCTGACCTACACCCCGGCGATGTACGCCGACGACGCGGAACTCGCCGCGCTGATGCGTACGACGGGCGAGCTCGGCGGCTACTTCTCACCGCATCACCGCAGCTACGGCGCGGGCGCGATGGAGGCCTACGCCGAGATGATCGACCTCTCGCGGCGCACCGGTTGCCCGCTGCACCTCGCGCACGCCACGCTCAACTTCGGGCCCAACAAGGGCCGCGCGCCCGAGTTGATCGAACTCCTCGACTCCGCCATCGCCGACGGTGCCGACATCAGCCTCGACACCTACCCCTACCTGCCCGGTGCCACCACCCTCGCCGCTATCCTGCCGAGCTGGGCGGCCTCCGGCGGCGCTGACGCGACGCTGCAGCGGCTCCGCGACCCGCAGGACCTCGCCCGGATCCGGGAGCACCTCGAGCACACCGGCTCCGACGGCTGCCACGGCGTGATCGCCGAGTGGAACACCATCGAGATCAGCGGCGTCGGCGACGACGCCCTGGCCGGGTACGTCGGCCGCACCATCGAACGGATCGCCGCCGACGAGGGGCGCGACCCCTTCGACGTCTGCATCGGGATCCTCCTGGACGACCGTCTCGCGACCGGCATCCTGCAGCACGTCGGGCACGAGGAGAACGTGCGCGCGATCATGCGCCATCCCATGCACACCGGCGGCAGCGACGGGCTGCTGGTCGGCGGCAAGCCGCACCCGCGGGCCTGGGGGACCTTCGCCCGCTACCTCGGCCACTACAGCCGCGACCTGGGCCTGATGAGCCTCGAGGAGTGCGTGGGCCACCTGACGGGCCGGCCGGCCCGTCGCCTTCGCCTGGTCCGACGGGGCCTCGTCCGCGAGGGGTACGCCGCCGACCTGGCGTTGTTCGACCCCGACGCGGTGATCGACCGCGCCACCTACGACGACCCGCGCACGCCCGCGGCGGGTTTCACGCACGTCTTCGTCCGCGGCGTCGCCGCCCTCGACGACGGCACTCCCACCGGCGCGCTCGCGGGCGGCGCGCTGCGACTGACCGACGAAGGGGTCCTGTGACCGTGAACGACCAATCCGGCCTGCTCGACGCGCTGGCCGCCGACCGCGCGCTCACCGTGGTGCGCGCCCCCGAACTCCCCGACGCGGCGGCCCTGTGCCGCGCGCTCGCCGAGGGCGGGATCCGCACCGTCGAGCTGACCTTCACCACGCCCGGCGTGCTCGGGCATCTCGAGCGGGCCGCGGACGTCGAGGGCACCAACCTCGGCGTGGGCACGGTGCGCTCCGCCGCGCAGGCCCGCGACGCCGTGAACGCCGGAGCGCGGTTCCTCGTCACACCGGACGTCAACGAGGAGGTCGCGGAGACCGCTCGGGACCTCGGCGTCCCCGTCTTCCTGGGCGCCCTGACCCCGACCGAGGTGGCCCGTGCCGCCGCCCTCGGTTCGGTGGCGGTGAAGATCTTCCCCGCCCGCGCCTTCGGCCCGGGTTACCTGAAGGATCTGCACGGCCCGTTCCCCGGCCTGCCGCTGCTGCCGTCGGGCGGCGTCAGCGAGGCCAATGCCCGCGAGTTCCTGGGTGCCGGCGCCGTCGCCGTCTGCGCCGGCACGTCCGTCGTGCCCCCCGACACCGTCGCCGCCGGCGACTGGGCCGACATCACCACCCGCGCCGCCCGTTTCGTCGCCGCGCTGTAGTCCCCTTCTAGAAACGGAGAACCTCCCATGTCCTCGGCCATCGACTGGCTGCAGCACGGCACCGGGGGTCTGCTGACCCTCGCCGCGGTCTCGATCGCGGTCCTGCTGCTCCTCATCATCAAGATCAAACTCGAGCCCTTCATCGCGCTGATCATCGTCTCCGTCGGGCTCGCGCTGGTGGCGGGCGTCTCCGTGGAGAAGCTCGTGGGTTCGCCGCAGAAGGGTGCGGCGCAATCGATCCTGGAGACCGGCTTCGGCGGGATCCTCGGGCACATCGCCCCGATCATCGGCCTCGGCACGGTGCTCGGCGCCATCCTGGAACGCTCCGGCGGCGCCGATGTGCTCACCAGCTGGCTGCTCAAGATCTTCGGCCCCAAGGGCGCTCCGCTCGCGATGGGCGTCACCGGTCTCATCCTGGGTATCCCGGTCTTCTTCGACATCGGCATCTTCATCCTCGCGCCGCTGGTCTACGTGGCCGCCAAGCGCGGTGGCAAGTCCCTCGTCATGTACGCGCTGCCCATGCTCGCGGGCCTGTCCATGACGCACGCCTTCCTGCCCCCGCACCCCGGTCCGGTGGCCGCGGCGGGCCTGCTGCACACCTCGCTCGGCTGGATCATCATCATGGGCCTCGTCTGCGGTATCCCGGCGTGGTTCGCCTCGGGCGTTGTCTGGGGCGCGTGGATCGGCAAGCGCGTGAACGTCGAGGTGCCGGAGGAGTTCGTGCCGGAGGAGGCGCACGCCAGCGAGGACAAGCCGTCGCTGGCGCTCATCGCCTTCATCATCGCGGTGCCGATGCTGCTGATCCTCGGCGGCACCTTCGGCTCGGTGTGGCTCACGCCCGGCAGCAGGCCCTTCGCGGTCCTCGTCTTCCTCGGCACGCCCGCCATCGCTCTGACCATCGCCGTGGTGCTGGCCTTCTACCTGCTCGGGATCCGGCGCGGGATCAACACCGTGCAGTTGGCGGAGATGACGGGCGCGGCGCTCAAGCCGATCGGCATGATCCTGCTGGTGGTCGGCGCGGGTGCGTTGTTCGGTGCGGTGCTACGGGCCACCGGAGTCGGTACCGCGCTCACCAGCTCGATGTCGGACCTCGGGCTGCCGCTCATCGTCTCCGCGTACCTGGTCAGCTGCGCGCTCCGCATCGCCCAGGGTTCGGCGACGGTGGCGATCACCGCCACCGCCGGCATCATTGGTGAGACCGTGGCCGCGGGGAACTACTCGCAGGCGCAGATCGCCCTCATCGTGATCGCGATCTCAGCGGGCTCGATCATTCTGAGCCACGTCAACGACGGTGGCTTCTGGATCGTCGCGAAGTACTTCAACATGACGGTCAAGCAGACCCTCCTGACCTGGTCCGTGCTCGAAACAGTGCTGTCCGTGGTGGGATTCGCGATGGTCCTCATCGTCTGGGCGTTCGTCTGACGCCGGCGCGGCGCCGGGACGGCTCACGCCGTCGTGGCGCCGCGCGTCGTCGGCTGTGACGGTTTCTCCGCCGCTTCTCCCGCGCGAAAGCGATCGCGGGGATACGTTGAACACCCGGGCCGCGCGATCCGCGGCCTCGTTCCGTGAGTGATGAGGTGAAACTGAAGATGGCTCATGCACGTGCCGGACAGCCGGCCCTTCCTGAGGACCTGATCGACGTCGAAGCCGTTCGGGCCGCGTACTATTCGGTGTCCCCGGATCCGGGTGATCCGGATCAGCGGGTGGCGTTCGGGACCTCGGGCCATCGCGGTACGTCGACCAACGGCAGCTTCAACGACGACCACATCGCGGCGACGACGCAGGCGATCGTCGAGTACCGTGCTGCACAGGGGATTCGGGGCCCGCTCTTCCTCGCGAAGGACACGCACCTGCTGTCCGAGCCCGCCTGGGAGACCGCCGTCGAGGTGCTCGCGGCCAACGGCGTCGAGACCCTCGTCGACCACGACGACCGGTACACGCCCACCCCGGCGCTCAGCCACGCGATCCTCACCTTCAACCGGACGCACTCCGGCGTGGAGGCCGACGGAATCGTGGTCACCCCGTCGCACAACCCGCCCGCGGACGGCGGCTTCAAGTACAACCCGCCCACCGGCGGCCCGGCCGATACCGACGCGACCGGTGCGATCGCGGCGCGCGCCAACGAGATCCTCGAGGGCGGGCTGCGCGATGTCCGGCGGATCCCGCTGGCGCAGGCACTGGCGTCGGACGTGGTGCGGCGCTTCGACTTCCTCGACTCCTACGTGGGTGACCTGCCCTCGGTGCTGCATCTCGACAAGATCCGCGACGCGGGCGTGCGGATCGGCGCGGATCCGCTCGGCGGCGCTGCCGTGGGCTACTGGGGCGCGATCGGTGACCGGTACAACCTGGATCTCACCGTGGTCAACCCCACGGTCGATCCGCAGTTCGCGTTCATGACCCTGGACACCGACGGCAAGATCCGGATGGACTGCAGTTCCCCGAACGCGATGGCCTCGCTCATCGCGAACAAGGACCAGTACGACATCGCAACCGGCAACGACGCGGACTCCGACCGGCACGGCATCGTCACCCCCGACGGTGGCCTGATGAACCCGAACCACTTCCTCGCGGTCGCGATCGACTACCTGTTCGCCTCCCGCAACGGTTGGCGCGAGGACGCGGCGGTGGGCAAGACGCTCGTGAGCTCGTCGATGATCGACCGCGTGGTCGCCGCGCAGGGCCGGAAGCTGCTGGAGGTCCCGGTCGGGTTCAAGTGGTTCGTGCCGGGCCTGCTCGACGGCTCCGTCGGCTTCGGCGGCGAGGAGTCCGCCGGCGCCTCGTTCCTGCGCCACGACGGATCGGTGTGGACGACGGACAAGGACGGGATCATCCTGGCGCTCCTGGCCTCGGAGATCCTGGCCGTCACCGGCAAGTCCCCGTCGCAGCACTTCGCGGTGCTGGGGGAGCGGTACGGCGTGCCCGCCTACGCCCGCACGGACGCGCCCGCGGGGCGCGAGCAGAAGGCGGTGCTGTCCAGGCTGTCGCCGGAGCAGGTGACCGCCGACGAGCTGGCGGGGGAGCCGATCACGGCCAAGCTCACGCGCGCCCCGGGCAACGGCGCCCCCATCGGCGGCCTCAAGGTGACCACCGAGAGCGCCTGGTTCGCCGCGCGGCCGTCCGGCACCGAGGACGTCTACAAGATCTACGCCGAGTCCTTCCGGGGTGCCGAGCACCTCGCGCGGGTGCAGGCGGAGGCGAAGGCGCTCGTCGACGGGGTGCTCGGAGGATAGGCGTCTGACCTGGGGACTCGGCGATTGCCGCTATTGTGGTCGGCGTGAGCAAGGGTAAGAACGCCAAGTACGTTCCCGCGAAGCAGTCCAACACCATGACCTACGTCCTGGGCGGCATCGCCGTCCTGGTCGTGATCGTGGTCGTCATCGGCGGCGTGTTGCTGATGAGCAACAAGGAGGGGACGCCCGCCGACAAGGCGCAGGCCGCGATCGACAAGGCCACTCCGGTCTTCGTGCTAGGCAAGGACGACGCGAAGACGAAGCTGACCTTCTTCGAGGATCCGTACTGCCCTGCGTGCGGCAACATGGAGCGTCAGTACGGTGGGCAGATCACGAAGGCGATCGAGGACGGCACGCTGCAGATCAAGTTCTTCATGCTGTCCTTCCTCAACCGCAGCAGCCCGTCGGGCGATTACTCCGATCGCGCCGGCGGTGGCCTCCTGGCCATCGCGAAGTCCTCGCTGCCGCACGACCAGAAGCAGAAGGCGTGGATGGGCGCGCACACCGCGATGTACGCGAACCAGCCCGAGGAGGGCAAGGGTGACAAGACCAACGCCGAGATCGCGACCACCTTCGCCGAGGGTGCCAAGGCCCAGGGCGTCGAGCTGCCCGCGGACGTGATCGCCGCTATCCGCGAGGGCAAGTACTCCGTGGAGTCGGCGCAGAACGCTGGCGCCGGCAGCCAGCTCATGCAGGAGATCGGGAGCACCGGCACGCCGACCGTCGTCCACAACGGCGAGAAGATCACGATCCAGGGCGACTGGCTGACTCCGCTCCTCCGCTGAAACCCGCGCTGACCAGCTGATTTGGAACAGATCAAGCGCCTCCTGTAATGTTCTCCAGGCGGGAAACCGCAGGAGAACAACAGAATATGGGGCTATGGCGCAGCTGGTAGCGCACCACACTGGCAGTGTGGGGGTCAGGGGTTCGAGTCCCCTTAGCTCCACAGTGTGATGAGTCGAGTCATGTGTCACACATGAGTCGCGACAGATGTCACTTTTGGGAAGCCTCCGGCCATCGGCCGGGGGCTTTCTGCGTGTTGCGCCAGTAGCTCGTGTCGGGCGTGATGGTTGGTCGCGATGACTTGGCCGGTGTCGAGGTGAATGACGGTGACGGTGGTGTCGTCGATGACGGCGATGATGCGTTTGCCGGCGTGCTCGGCGCCGATGCCGAGGTGATGCATTCGGCCGGCGTGGCGCAGGCTCATCTTTCCGCGAGGGTCGACGTGGTCGTAGCGCACTCGGTAGTGTCCGGCGGGGCGGGTTGCCGCAGGTAGTGCCTTCTCGGTGGCCCGGTAGGCGGCGCCGGGTGTGGTGTGATCGTGGGCGCGGTGCGGTCGTTTCTCGTTGTAGTGCTCGCGGAGTTGGTCGAGTTGTTTCTGCAGCTCATCGAGTGTGCGTGCCGGGGGTGGGCGGCTAGTTAGCGCTTTTGGGTCTGATGGAATCGTTCGACTTTTCCTTGGGTCTGGGGGTGTCCGGGTGAGCCGTTCTTCCGCGTGACGCCGATCAGCGGCAGTAAGTACTCGAAGGCGTTGCGGCCGCCGCCGAATCGGGCGGTGTAGACGCGGCCGTTGTCGGTGAGGGTCGAAGCGGGTGCGCCGTGCTGCTCGACGGCGGCGAGGAAGGTGGTGACCACGTCGTCGCCGGTCACCGGCTGGTGCGCGGGTGCAGGAGAGCAGGTAGCGGGAGTGGTCGTCGAGTCAATTGAGGGTCTCGACGTCGGTGCCGTCGGCGAGCCGCCAGTGGGTGAAGTCCGATTGCCAGGTCTTGTTCGGCTGCGCTGCTTCGAACCGCAGGTAGGAGCTCTTGAGGCGTTTACGTGGCTCGGGAGTGATGAGGCCGGCGGTGTACAGGATCCGGCGGATTGTCGAGGTCGACGGCGCTGTCAGGCCGTCTTGTTGCAGGTGCCAGGCGATGGTCAGCGGTCCTGCGTCGAGGCCGCGTGCGGTGTGGTCGTGCCGCAGGCTGATGATCTTCTCGCCACCGCCTGTGGTGTGGTGGCGGAGTTGCCTTTGGGGCGTCGGGAGCGGGGGTCAAGCCGCCGCTGCGGTAGCGGGCGAGTAATCGTTGAAGCTGGCGGCGTGAGTATCCGTACTGTCGGGCGGCGTCGGTGACCGAGAGCTGGTGGGAGACGACCTTCGTCACTGCGACGCGTGCGCGAGACATGCACGGTCACTCGCGCCGATTTCGCCGTCGGTCGGGGTGCGACTCATGTCCCGACTCATCGGTGACGTATCACCTGTGACATATGTCGTGAACCCAGACACCCTTAGCTCCACAGGTTCGAGGCCTGATGTGTTTTGATCGAACCCCGGCCGTCGCTTAGCGAAGGCCGGGGTTTGTTGTTGCTTGTGACAGTTCACCGGAGCGAGTTGGGCCCCAGCGATGCGCGCCCAGACAGTTCAGCGCGGTCCCGGACTCGTAGGACGAACTTGTCGGTGTGGCGTTCTACCGTCTCGTGCATGAATGTGATTCAGACGGTTCTTGTGTCCTTATTCGTGACGCCGATCATCGTGTATGCACTGGTGGTGGTGTTCTTGGGTGCGCCGCTGTTGCGGTCGGCGCGATGGGAGGTGGCGTTCCAGCGCACCGCGTTAGCCGAGCTCATTCGGCGGGGCATGTGGGCGGACAAATGGGACGCGGCAGACGCTTCGAGCGCGGACTCGATCTTCGGTCCGAAGGAACTCGACGACATTGCGGATGAGCTCAACATCGATCGCATGGCCGCTGTCGCGGCGATCGCTGATAGCAGTGACGTCACTGCCGGTGAGCTCCTGATTCAGCGGCGAGTGCTGTTGCTGCGTGTCTTGCGGCGCCAGCGTGCGGTAGCCTCGCGGGTCGGGCGGCTTCGCTATCTGCCGAAGGTGTGGTCGTTCGCGCGGTTCATTTCTGGCTTGGAAGTGGCGATCCGCGGCGTGATCTGGATGTTGCGCAGGCATGCCCCGGTGATGAAGCAGCTGTTTGCTGGGGTGTTGATCTACGCGCCTGTCGCGGGTGTGGTGATCGGCGCTTTCCTGTGGCTCGGCCGAAGTGCAACTGGCCGTACCGCCGATCTGATTTCCATCGCGAGTACAGCCGGCGTTTGGACGACGGTAGGTGCAGTGTGGTTGGTGAGCGCCCAGGTCATCGCCCGAGTGGCAACCGCGGTATGGGGGGAACCGCGTCAATGGACCGGCGCAGCTATCACAAGCATCATTGGGGCGACCGTGATCGTGTTCGCGACGGTATCGCTGTACGCAACCGGCGTATTCGGGAAGCTGGCGCAGGTGCAGCAGAACGTCGCGGAGTCGGTGGAAATTCCGGAGGAGGTGTCAGTCAGGACCTTCTCTGCGCTGCTCGGTGCAGGCATGTTCTGGATGGCCTGGGGGATGTGCCGAACAGCCGGATTCATCCACCTGCGCCTCAGTGAGCGGATCAGGGCCGTGGGCCTCGCGGTCTTCATCGTACTCTTCGGCGTCACTTGCCTGAACATGGCGATCATCAGTGTCCCGCTTCCGGGCGCTGTCCTCTTTACGCGAGTGACGCTCGGCCTGGCGATGTTCTTGTTCCTCGTCAGTGCGTTGGTTGCCGCGGGCGAATGGTTCTCGCGGCGTCAGCGGCTGATCCGCGCGGGCGTTATCGTGCCACGACGAGGGTTTGGGCTGCGTGCGGGGCTTGTCGTCATCGTGGTCAACACTGCGGTCTACGTCACAGTTCTCGTATTCGACAGGATCGCCTGGACGAGTATGCGAGCTGTCGAGATCGCGGCGTACGGGCTGGTTGCCCTGATGCTCGTCGGTGTCGTTCTCGCGCTGGCCTGGTGCGTCGCAGGATGGCTCTATGTGCGGCGGGTGGACAAGTTTTACGAGAAGTATCGCGCCGCACTGTTCGGAGCCGCCGATGGTGCATAGCCTCGCACCCGGCCGTGTCTAGGGCAGTCGGGGGTCAAGTCCCTAGGGACTTGACCCCAGTGCGAGCCGAGAGCTACAAGTAGTGTCCGAGCAGCCGGGTGCGGGAATGCCTGTAGTCGGCTTCTACAACTGGGACCGCCGCCAAAAGCGGGGCGTATATTGGATGTTGGTGTCGTCAATTCCGACGAGATTCACAAGTTGTACTGGCTGAGCCGAGCGTATGAGTCGCCGAGGCGTCGTTGGCGCAGGTGATCGGAAGCGATACCAACGCTGCAGGACTCACGCGAAGGTGTACGGCGTTCGAGCCCCGAATGGTGACGGCTGGCGGAGAGGATCGCGGGGGAGTGACAACCATCAGTCTGGCGTTCAAGTGGGCTCGCTCTGAGGCGTGGCGACACATGCAGGCGTGCGAGCGCGCGCGTATCCGCTGGGCAGAGCCGGCCATCACGGAGATGGTAATGGCGTACGCTGCGCAGGCTGTGACGGTGGTGCCATTCACTCAGCCGGCTGAATCCGTCAGCGGCGCCGACTGGGTGTGGTGGTGGGTCGACGGTACGAGTGCCTACGGCATGCTGGTGCAGGCAAAGCGGCTGACGATCGCGGATGATACGTGGCATTTCGGCTTCGACTACAGAGCCGGTCATTCAACTAAGCTCCAGCGTGACCTTCTGATGAGTTCTGCGAACGAACTCGGGCTGGTCCCCATGTATGCGCTCTACCTCGGAACCGGTGACTACCGCGATTGGGAGCCATGTGCGGAGGCGCATGCTGGCCGCCACTGTGTCTCCTGCGTGAAGCGCACAGTCTCCCTAATGCCAGCGTTGCTCGCGAACGAGTGGGCGGTGACAAATGCGACGGAAACCTATGCGCGATCGGTCGCTTTGGAAGAGGTCTATCGACCAGCCCCTATCGACTCCTGGCTGTTCCGAGGGCTCGTGACGCAATTAGCGCCGGAACTAGGTGACTTCCTGAGGACGAGACAAGACGGCACACGTGCGGTGGCCAAATCAACGATCGCCAAGGTGCTGGCGGTGCGCGCCGGACAGTTCAGCGCACCGACTTTGAATCCTGTGCACGTTCGCAATGGTAAGCACGACCGGCTTGGTCCGGTCTTCGGTGAGCTTCCCGACGACACTGGTCACTTTGGTGTGCCCTACTTCGAGCATGTGCTCGGTCCGCTCCATCAGGCGCCGCCGGAGTACGTACTTGAAATCGAGTCTGGCAGCATCGACGCAGCGAATCTGGAGAGTGATATGCCGGAAGGGGTCGCTGGCATCGTCGTCACACGTCTGCCACGGTGAGGGCGCTGTTAGTGGACTCATCTTGGGCTGTCTCAACGCGATGGTCCTTGCCGCGCCTTACCTGCTCCCCCGGCGAGCAGCTTTGGTCCGGGGCTGGCCACATTGCCTTGACGCCAGGGCCGCCGCCATCCTCACAGGCTTCGCCGCTAATCGACACGGCGACTCCCAGCAACCGTGCTGCGGACGCGCTCGCAGGTCTATGACAGCGTGCGGATCAATAGCATTGCCGAAGACGACTGGTGCGTTACGGACTTGCGATGACACGCAGTCTCATACCGTGTGTCTCAACGAGGAATCGTTCGGTTCCGCCAAGCAGAGCACGCATGTCCTCGCTCGCAAGTGACTTGGACATCCCCGGCTGGACGATCGCAACGCAAACATTGAGCGTCCGGTAGCGTGACTCTCGAACGATGGTGGCCAGGGTTGCGATATCGCCAGTGATCAGGCCACTCTTTCCGGAGTTCTGACGTTGCTGCTCTCGGCGGAAGAGCCGTTTGGTGAGCAGTTCCGGGATCGACTTTGCACGATTCATCTTCATCGACTGACCGCAGACCTCATAAAGGTCGTTGATTCGCCCGCCTGGCTTGTCGCCGGATGAGTACTTACAGTGCGCCACCAAGACTTCGAGGCTCTCCTCGGTTCTTTTCAGCAGGACGATGTCGGCCAGTTCGCCGGCACCGTCATCGTCGATGATGATCTCCCACTCGTCCTCCGCGGAGAGTACCTGAATCGCGCGGTGCTGGATCGTGGCAGGGTCGCGATCCGCCCCCTGCGACTCCCGCTTGATGTCGACGCCAGACCAGTCGATCGTCTCGATAGCGTCGACCGGAAAAAGTCTTCTCTCGCGGTCCGGCCTCAGCAGGAATCCGTGTTCAACGAGAATCGTCTCGCCCTCGAAAGTAATGAGTAGTCCGTTCGCGGTGAGGAAGGCCGCGAGGCTCCCTGCACCCGCCGGTGTGAGGATCTGAGCGTCTTCGGCAACAGGGCGGATCGTGGGTGGGTCGTCTTCGTGGAAATCGAACTCAAATTCGAGTTCCCATGCTGGCGTCTTGAGCTTGAACCGTAGCGGCTGGTCTGCCGTGTGACCGCTCAAGGAGAGCTCGGTGTCGAGCAAGGAGAACGATTGATTCTTGTAGCTCACCTTGCGCCGCTCGCTGAGCGTTGCGACGAGTTGATGTGGCCATTCAATCGACAGGGGGACGTACGGTGGGCGTTCCCGGGCCGGCTCGGGAAGCAGGAAGCCTGACATGACGGACTCCAGGGAGATGGAGGTGTCCGTAATCGTTGGTCCGACCTGGGTCGCCCAGCGGACCCAGTCGTGGATGTCGCTAGCTTGTTCGTGGCTCCACACGCGTCCTTTGCGGGACGCTCCGAAACTCACGGTTCGGCCGTCGGCAAAGCCGTGGGCGAAGATGTTGGTCTTCATTTTTGTGCCTCCTTCTCCACGCCATGCGTGTAGCACGTCTTGGCCGACGTGCATGGAAAAGCGCCGGTTGCGGCTCACTGAGTCGAGAAGGCCGACGTTGGTCGGAACTCGGCGTTTAACCTTGGACAGGATTCGGTACACCGTTTCGCCCTTAACCAGGGTGACGTCGTCGCCGCCGATGGCTTTGGCGATGTCTTCGTGCATCGAATCGTTGTTCGTACTGTTGATGTACAGAAACCCAGCGGCGTCGTCGACATGCACTACGTGAAGGTGGTGGACGAGTTCGTTGAAGCTGGAGAAGTCGCCCCATCTGACGGGGGTTGCTTCTCGCGAGACCCACCAAACTACCTTGTCCATGTTGTTAATGCCGATCCGCGTCGTCAGCAGCCGGTTGTCGAAAAGGTCGTAGATGCTCTCGGGATTCCAGTTCACTGGTTTCGTGGACCGGTACGTGACAGTGCTCATCTTCGGATGGATGCTACGCATGGCGACTTCGCGAGGGACCGATCCAAATGCAACCTCGAAGTCAGTTCGGTCCTTCTCTTGTCCGACACCGTGCTCTGTCAAATCGCGGATTACTTCGTTCCAGTCGGCGTCCTCGCCGTATAGCTTGCGGAGCCGTTCGTCGACGCCAGCAACTTGAAGGGGGACGAATGCTGCGGCTTCTCCAAGAGACTCGTTGCCTACGCGGGTAAAGCGTCCGACGAACTGCAGGGTAACGGCAAGGCTCTTTTGCGGGTCATGGATCGCGGCGATCTTCAGAGCCGGGAGGTCGAAGCCCTCTCCGAGCATATTGACGCATACGACGATTCGGCTTCCGCGGCTGAAGAGCCTGTCTCGGTGCCTGCTGCGGGTCGACTCGGCCATTCCTGTGTCGATGCGAACTGGGGCGAATTCAGAGCCGAGTTCCTCGTAGAGCTTGACAATCTCCTTGGCCCGTTCCACGGAGCTTACGCGCGCCATCAGAAGGTGATCCAGCCCAGCTTCGATATCGGCGTGGAGTTGCTCGACGGCAGCAGCGGCTACGGCGCGGTCGGGATCGGCGAGGTCGATCACTGAGTGGTAGTTGATCCTGGCGAAGTAACCGTGTGCTTGGGCCAGGCGGAGCGGGTAGGCATAGGCGATGCGGCCGCCGAGGTGACGCCCGTCCTCGCGATACGGAGTCGCCGTGAACTGCACAACTTCCCGCGCATCGAACAGCTCGACGACTTGCCTCCATGTGCGGGCGCCCAAGTGGTGCGCTTCGTCGACGAACAGACGTTGGCACGACATAGCAAGGTACGAACGCGCTTCCTCCGAGCACGCGTTCAACACCTGCGCGGTCGCCACGACCACATTGGCTCCCGCCAGGGCCTGCCGAACCTGACCGACAGTTTGGAGTCCGCTCTTGAGCACGAGAACAGTGGGACACAAGAAGTCTCCGACGACCGCACGGACGTGGGGTAGTATCCCAAGGGTCACGAACTTCTCCGCGATCTGAGTGCGTAGTGCGTCGGATGGAACGACCACCAAAGTCTGGGCCGGCGAGTGGCAGTACGTCGCAAGCATCGTTTCCGTCTTGCCGGTCCCCGTCGGCATCACCACTGTGATCGGTTCATGCTCTTCGGTGGAACGGTAAGCCAAGATCGCATGCAGTGCACCGAGTTGCGGTTGGCGGAGCCCGACTTCTGATTCGGTCTCTGCCGTGAACCGAAACCGCCCCTTGAGGGCGGCCTCCACGACTTCGCCGTCCTGCGGTTCGTCGCCGTGCGCTCCCGGACCCTCGCCGAGCCACCACAGCTCATTGCCGTCGATGTCTTTGCACTCGATCGTCGCCACGTAGGTACTCCTTTGTCCCTAGGTCTACGAAGTACTCCGGTCGCGTGCCGATCTCGACTTCTCGGTTCTCAGTATGGCCGAAAAGGACAGGTGCTGGGCTGCTACTCACTCAGCATGTGGCCGCGTGCGGGCGACGCCTCCGAGGCCGAATACGACCTCACTGATTCAGCACCGCCTGATGTACGGCGTCGTCGCCGATGCCCTATGTGCCTGGCGACTCCCACGAGTGTCATCCCGCTGGTGATACTCCTAGCGCAGTTGGAGAGTGCTTTCGTGTGGCGTCCGCCGTCGGGGTCTTGGCGAGGTTGACAGCTACGACTGAAGCATCCGGTGAAGTGGGGCTGGAGGGGTTCGATAGTTGTCCTGTTAGGTCCACAGAAAAGACCAGGTCAGAAGATGTTTCTGACCTGGTCTTTTTGTTGGTCCACACCATGTTGTAGCCCGGTCCGCATGCGGTCCACGCCATGGCTAGTATTCGGTCCCGCATCCGCACTGACGGCGGCACCGGGCGAGCTCTCCCTGTCGCCGCCGGTTGTGTTGCCGCAACCACATGTACGTGGAAGCGCGGCAATCATGAAGTGAGGTCGCTTCGACTGGGACGGACACGAGACGCGCATGGCGGCCGGATAAGCAGGCGCGAGGCCGTCCGGATGTGGCGGGGGAAACACTGCGACGGGCCGGTGCTGCGGCACCGTCGTGAACCGCGGCGTTCACCGCCCTGACCTGCGGCGATCACCGTCGCATCCCACGCAGGGGCAGCCGATGCCGATGCTCGTGATGAGAATCACGTCGATGTGATTGGTCCGGCTAGGCGCCACTACCAGCGGTGATAGGCATTACTGATGGGTAACCCAGGACAAATCGATTGGCCTGATAAATCGGGCCGTCCTAGCCTCGTTGTCGAACCCAACAGGTACGCGAACGAAATGAGGAAGCACGTGTCGCTGATCAACAAGCAGATCAAGCCCTTCACCGCCGAGGCCTTCAAGGACGGCGCCTTCGTCACCGTGTCCGACGAGGACATCAAGGGCAAGTGGGCCGTCTTCTACTTCTACCCGGCGGACTTCACCTTCGTCTGCCCGACCGAGCTCGGCGACCTCGCCGATCACTACGAGGAGCTGCAGGCCCTGGGCGTCGAGGTCTTCTCGGTCTCGACCGACACCCACTTCACCCACAAGGCGTGGCACGCCTCGTCGGACACCATCGCCAAGATCAAGTACGCGATGATCGGCGACCCTAGCCTGCAGATCAGCACCGACTTCGAGGTGCTCCGCGAGGGCCAGGGCCTGGCCGACCGTGGCACCTTCCTGGTCGATCCGGACGGTGTCGTCCAGTTCACCGAGGTCACCGCCGAGGGCATCGGCCGCAACGCCTCCGAGCTCGTCCGCAAGGTCAAGGCCGCCCAGTACGTGCGCTCGCACCCGGGTGAGGTCTGCCCCGCGAAGTGGGAGGAGGGTGCCGACACCCTCGCCCCGTCGCTGGAGCTCGTCGGCAAGATCTAGCAGCCTTCGCGGCCGCGGGGCGAGACTCATTGCCCGCCCCGCGGCCGCCACCAACTTCGCTCGTATCTGAAGAACAGGATCGGATCACCATGCTCGAAGCCGCACTCGCCACCCAGCTCAAGGGCCTGCTCACCAAGGTCACGATGCCGGTCGAGCTCGTCTCCACGCTCGACGGCGGCCCCAAGTCGGCCGAACTCGCGGAGCTCCTCGACGAGATCGCGGGCATGTCCGATCACATCCAGCACGACCGGACCGGCGATGACCCGCGGACCCCGTCGTTCGAGATCCGGCGCGCCGGCACCGACATCGCGGTGCGGTTCGCCGGAATCCCGCTGGGCCATGAGTTCTCGTCGCTGGTGCTCGCGCTACTCCAGGTGGGCGGGCACCCGTCGAAGGAGGCCGCCGAGCTGCTCGAGCAGGTCCGTGAGCTCGAGGGCGAGTACCACTTCGAGACCTACTTCTCGCTCTCGTGCCAGAACTGCCCCGACGTGGTGCAGGCGCTGAACCTGATGGCGGTCCTCAACCCGCGGATCACCCACACCGCGATCGACGGCTCGCTCTTCCAGAGCGAGGTCGACAGCCGGCGGGTCATGGCCGTGCCGACGGTCTTCGTGAACGGCGAGCTCTTCGACTCGGGCCGGATGACTCTCGAGCAGATCGTCGGCAAGCTCGATTCCGGTGCCGCCGAGCGCACCGCCGCATCGCTGGCCGAGAAGGACCCGTTCGACGTCCTCGTCGTCGGCGGCGGCCCTTCGGGCGCGACGGCGTCGGTCTACGCCGCCCGCAAGGGGATTCGCACCGGCATCGTCGCCGAGCGGTTCGGCGGCCAGGTGCTCGACACGATGGCGATCGAGAACTTCACCTCCGTCTCGTACACCGAGGGGCCGAAGTTCGCGGCCGAGCTCGAGAATCAGGTGCGCCAGTACGAGGTCGACATCATGAACTCCCAGCGCGGCGCGAAGCTCGCGCGCGACGAGGAGACGGGCATGATCTCCGTCGACCTGGTCAGTGGCGCGCAGCTGCGCTCGCGCACCGTCGTGATCTCCACCGGCGCCCGGTGGCGCTCGATGGACGTGCCCGGCGAGGCGGAGTACCGGAACAAGGGCGTGACCTACTGCCCCCACTGCGACGGTCCGCTGTTCAAGGGCAAGCGCGTCGCCGTGATCGGCGGCGGCAACTCGGGCGTGGAGGCGGCGATCGACCTCGCCGGCATCGTCTCGCACGTCACGCTCATCGAGTTCGACTCCGCGCTGCGGGCGGATCAGGTGCTGCAGCGCAAGCTGCGCAGCCTGCCGAACGTCGACGTTCTGGTCAGTTCGATGACCACCGAGGTCGTCGGCGACGGCACCAAGGTGACGGGCCTGAACTACAAGAGCCGCACCACCGACGAGACGCACACGCTGGAGCTCGACGGTGTCTTCGTCCAGATCGGCCTGCTGCCCAACACCGAGTGGCTCGAGGGCACGCTGGAGCTGAGCCCGCGCGGCGAGATCGTGGTCGACGAGGCCGGTCGCACGTCGGTGCCCGGCGTCTTCGCCGCGGGGGACTGCACGACGGTGCCGTTCAAGCAGATCGTGGTCGCCGCGGGTTCGGGAGCGACCGCCGCGCTGAGCGCCTTCGACCACCTCATCCGCACGGACCTCCCGGTGGAGGCCGCCACCGTCCGCTGATCCGACAGCGGAATCACAGCACCCACGAGGGGCCGGGAACACTTTCCCGGCCCCTCGTCGTGTCGGCTGCAAGGCCGGCTTCGGTGAAAGCCCGGACAGCGATGTCACCGGGGCGCTAGCTTCTACCTTGGCAAGATTTGCACCAGCGGCCCCTGGGGCACACCGGTGGGCCCACGAGCACGGACTTCACCGGCCGTGCCGATGTCAGGCGGGAGTTGGCCCGGATGCAAACGCAGATGATGGCGGTGTCGGGGATCATCGATTGGGAAGAGCTCACCGGGCAATCCAAGTTCGTGATCGACATCATCAGTATTCCGATCTTCAGCGCGATCGCCGGTCTGATCACCAACTGGACCGGCGTGATCATGCTGTTCTCGCCGAGCAATTTCACCGGGTTCTACGTGCCGGGGCTGGCGGCGCTCTTCCGGCTACTGCCGCGCAAGGTCCAGATCCTGCCGATCTTCGCACCGGGTGGGATCCTCGGCTTTCAGGGCTTCATACCCTGTCGAGCGGAGAAGATGGCCAGCCTGCTGGTGGACATGTCCATCTCCCGGATAGGCAGTGTGGGCACCTTCTATCGGGAACTCGAACCCGACAAGATGGCGGAGTTCATGGCCCGCGAGGCCAGACCGCATGTCCGGCGCATCGCCGTCGACGCGATCGAGACGCAGTACAAGTGGCTGTGGGACACGATGCCGCGACCGGTGCAGGACAGCGTGATCGCGAATATCGATGACCGCGTTCCGGAGATCTCGCAGCGCGCGTTCCAGCGGGTGGGCGAGCACATCGACGAACTGCTCGACGTCAAGCTGATGACGGTCAACCACCTGCGCCGCAACCCGGAGATCCTCAGTGAGATCTTCCAGGGCATGGGCAAGCCGGAGCTGCGGTTCATGGTGAAGATCGGTGCCCTCGGGTTCTTCTTCGGGATCCCTCTGGCGCTGTACCTGTCGTGGGTGCACGAGGCGCATCCGCCCGTGCTCAGCGCGATCCCGGCGTGGCTGGTGGTGCTGTGCGGCGCCGCACTGATCGGCGTGATCGTGAACATCCTCGCGATCAAGATCGTCTTCGAGCCGGGTGATCCGCAGCCCAGGTACAAGTACCTGTGGAAGCAGGGGGTCTTCCCGAAGCGTCAGCACGAGGCCGCCGCACAGGTCGCCGACATGATGTCGGAGAAGGTGCTCACCGTCAGCAACTTCACCCACGAACTCCTCTTCGGCGCCAGCGGCGACAAGACGGCCGCCTATATCGCCGAGGTCATCTCGGAGGAACTCGACGCGATCTTCACGCCGGTCGCGACCACGGTGGGTCGCACGCTGGGCGTCGTGGATCTCGACCTGATCGAACGGAAGGTCAGCCGAGAGATCGTGGAACTGACCCCGGAGGTGTTCTACGACAAGGAGTTCAACGAGGAGAAGTCGAAGAGGATCGCCGCGTTCGCCACGACGAAGTTCCGCGAACTCAAGCCGGCGGAGTTCAGCGAGATGCTGTACGCCGCCATTGAGCAGGACGCCTGGTTGCTGTACGTGCACGGAGGTCTGCTCGGCATCGCCGTCGGCGGCGTGCACATCTTCCTGTTCGGGGCCTGACCACAGCCTCCGGGTCCCGACGGTGCCGGGCTCGTCGGGGGCGCTCAGCCGGCGGCGGCCAGCTTCTTTCCGTGCGGTCCGCGCTTGCCGATGTACTTGTCCCGGCGGCCGTCGTCCGCCCATCCGCCGGCGTCGTACTCGTCGAGGTCGAAGGCCACCTCAATGAACTGGGCCCCGAATGCGGTGACTCGGATGCTGCGGAAGACGGTGTGCGCCTTCTTCACGCTCTCGATCGCGTGTACGGCCGCCGGCTGCACCTCGAGAAGTGCGTACCTGCGGTAGTCGTCGACCGGCTCGTCCGAGATCTCGAGCAGGCCCAGCCTGTGCAGATTCGCGAAGTAGCTCCGGTCCTGTTCCGGTCGTTCGCAACCGGCCATCTCGGCCACCATCGATAGGTCGCCGAGGAGAAGCTCCGAGCCGATCATGAACAGCGTCTTGGTGCGAACGTCGATGAGGGGCTGGGTTCCTGCCTTCCCCATGAAGCGCAGGATGCGGGCCTCGTCGGGCAGCAGCTGATCGACGATCAGCCCGAACGACGGATGCTGGTCCCTGAGTTCGGTGTTCGGACGCTGCGAGAGCCGGATGAGGGCCATGCCGCGTTTGCGCACCCCCGCCGGGGACGATCGTCGCCTCGCCCCGATGCCACCGAGGAGGCCGCCGTCGACCAGGCCGGTGACATCGCCCAGCCCGAGGGCGTCCGCGCCCTGCTGGAGCGGCGCGACGGCCGCCGAGGCCATCTGGGTCGCCGGCTCGAGGACGGGCTCGACCACCGGCCGGGCGGTCTCGGACAGCTTTCCGACGGTGTCTCCGAGTACTCCGCCGGTGATCTGATCGAGCGGCGCCGCGAGCCCCTCGGCGAGTCCGCCGAAGAGCGGGAAACCCGCGCTGCGCCGTGGCCGCGCGGCCGCGCTGCGCCCGTCGCCCTCCGACTCCTGCGACGGTGCCCCGTCGGTCTTCGGCTGCTTGTTCTTCTTGCCCTTGTCCGACATCCGCTTCCCGCCCGTTTGGTGGCCCGGCCCACTCATGCTAGCCAGGCCGTCGCCCCGATCGGACGCTTTCCGCTGAGATCGTTCCGCGAAGCGCTGCCTTCGCAAGGATGCGAGATTCACGACCCGAGAGTGGGCGAAACGGCCGGTTCTGCGGGCGCGAACTCCGTCGAACCGCCACGCACCCCACCTTCGCACGCACACAATACGAGGCACTGCGCAGTTCGGAGGTGGTCATGCAGTCCTGGTCCGAGATCGTCGCCGACTTCGGCCGGAACTGGCCGGTCTACCTGTCCATGCCGATCATCGCGGCACTCATCGGCTACGGCACCAAGCTGGTCGCGATCAAGATGATGTTCCGGCCCCAGAGGTTCAAGGGGTTCGGCAAGCTGGGCTGGCAGGGGATCATCCCGCGGCGCGCGCCGCAGATGGTCGACGTCCTCTGCGACACGCTGACGGGTCGCCTCATCTCGGCCCGCGAGATCGCCGAGAAGGTCGACGGTGCCGAGGTCGCCGCGCTGATCGAGCGACCGCTCCGCGCCGAGGTCGCGCGCCTCGCGCGCGACATCCTGCCCGAGTACCAGCCCACTCTGTGGCGCCTGCTGCCCCCGGTCGCGCAGGACCTCGTGATCGAGCGCGTGCAGGACGCCGCGCCCGACGTGGTGGTCCGGATCGCCGAGGCGATCACCAACGACATCGATGAGCTCTTCGACCTCAAAGCCATGGTCACCGAGGAGTTCCTCGCCGACCCGGACACGCTCGAGTCGATGTTTCTCGACGTCGGTCGCCGGGAGTTCGCGTTCATCCGGCGCAGCGGCCTGGTCTTCGGCTTCGGCATCGGCCTGGTGCAGTTGCTCGTGTGGGCGCTGTTCCACAATCCGTACGTCATGCCGCTGTTCGGCCTGTTCACCGGCTGGTTCACCGACTGGGCGGCGCTGCGACTGATCTTCAACCCGAAGGAACCGACGAAGTACCTGGGCGTGATCACCTGGCAGGGGCTGTTCCTCAAACACCGCATCCCGGTCTCGCAGGAGTACGGAACTCTCATCGCCACGCGTGTTCTGACGTCCGACCGGCTGATGCGAGCGGTCTTCACGGGGAAGAACTCACCGAAGGTGGTGCTCGCCGTCGCGGACGTACTCGAGGACAGCATCCGGGAGGGGCTGGGCGACGTGGAGCAGCTCGCCGGTATCGACGTGGCGTCGATACCGGGGCTCGAGGAACTGAGGACCGCGGAGCTTCCGGGGCTGGGCGCACTGCGCGGTGATCAGGGCGCTCTCCCGGTCGCGGGCCTATTGGGGATCGTCTCCGGGGTGCTCAACGCTCCCGTCCGTGGAGCGACCGGGATCGGCCTCGACCTGGCTCGGATACAGCCGATGTGCAACGCGGTGGCCGCGGATCTCGCGGTCGTGATGCCGACGCTGCTCAAAGGTGCCGAGGAGTACCTGACGCGTGCGATGCAGATCCAGCCGATCATGGCCGAGAAGATGGCCGCGATGACGCCCGAGGAGTTCGAGGGCGTTCTGCGGCCGGCGTTCCAGGCGGACGAGCGAACCCTGATCGTCGTCGGCGCGATTCTCGGCTTCCTGGTCGGCGAGCTGCAGGTGCTGTTGGTGGAGCATCTCGCCCACTAGAGTGTGATGTGAGTCACAACGCGTTGCGTAATGATTACGCGGCGCGTAATTTCATCACTACGCAAACGCGTAACAAACATCCACAGCATGGAGGACATCATGGGCAACAGCACCGCGTCGAAGAAGGCCGCCACCGAGCCGTCGATCAGCAACTTCCTCTCGGGCGTCGTCGGCAACACGAAGGACCTCGTCGACAACCTGATCGAGAACGTCGAGAGCGCCGAGAAGGGCGCGCGCAAGGGCGTCCGCAAGATCGCCAAGAAGGACATCAAGAACCTGCGGAAGCAGACCGAGAGCCTGAACGAGCAGGTCAGGAAGCTCTCCAAGGTCGCCAAGGCCAAGTGAGCCGGAGCGCGCCGGCCGCAGTCATCGAGGATCGCCCGGGACGCCCGCTGAGCGGGGCCCGGGTGCTCCTGTGTTCCCGGGGTCGGCGGTAGGCTCGGAACCGGGGCGATCCCGACGAGGAGGATCATGAGCGACGAAGAGCCTTATCTGATCAAGCGGTACTCCAATCGCAAGCTGTACGACTCGGTTCGCCGCCGGTTCACGACGCTCGACGAGATCGCGGCGCTCCTGGATTCCGGTGTCCGGATCGTCGTCCGCGACCACGATGTGGGCACCGATCGCACCGATGAGGTCCTGGCGCAACTGCTCAGGCGCAAGGCGCAGAGCCGCCCGCGCACGGGGAGTTCCAATGCGTCCAGCCTGCTCGCAGAGCTGTTGCGCGCGCCCGCCGATGTCGCCCAGTCCGTGGTGGACGGTCTGTCCGCGCAGGCCCGGGGATCCGGCGGTCCGGGGTCCGGGAGCCCGGGTGTGGAGGACGAGCCCGACGCGAAGGGTGCGTCGACGACGTCGGAGGCCGAGCCCGCAGAGGCCGCGCCCGCACAGGCGGAGCCGGCGGACGGTGACCGGCGCGACGAGGAGATCCGGGAGCTCCGCGAGCAGGTGAGTGCGCTCACCGAGGCGGTCACGCTGCTGCTCAAGGAGAAGTCGGACCGCACGGACTAGGCCGGCCGGCGCGACCGGTGCGTCTCTCGGGGCCGCCGAGCCCGATCGGTGGCAGGATCGAGTCATGACCGACGACGCCATTCACACCCGGATCGACGCGCTCATCGCCGAGGAGCACGAGCTGCGCGCGCAGCTCGGGGCGGGTGAGATCAGCGAGGGCGAGGAGCACGCGCGGCTGCGCGTCCTCGAGACCCAGCTCGACCAGGCCTGGGATCTGCTGCGGCAGCGGCGGGCGCGGCGCGAGTTCGGTGCGGATCCGGACGGTGCCCAGCCGCGGTCCGCGAGGACCGTGGAGGACTACCGCAACTGAGCGCTCACGGCACCGGTGTCAGCATCCGGTGCCGCCCGCGCAGAGCCACCGCCACGGGGTCGTCCCGCCGGCGGGGGTTGGGCCCGGCTCCCGGGCGCGTGTCGAGATCGCGCACCGTCGGGACGGTTCCGCAGCGCGGGCACAGTCCCGATGCCTCGATGTCGGTACCGCACGTCGCGTGCGCGAAGACCCGGCCCGGGAAATCCGCGTCCAGATGCCGCTCGCCCCACCGGGTCAGGCTGAACACCGTGGGCCACAGATCCTCGCCGGCGGCGGTGAGTTCGTATTCGACGGTGCGCCCCTCCCGCCGCCGCACGAGGACCCCGGCCGCGACCAGGGTGTCGAGCCGGTCGGTGAGTACGGCGCGGGAGACGTCGAGGTGGGCCAGTAGATCGCTGAAGTGCCGCACGCCGAAGAAGAGATCGCGCAGGATCAGCAGTGTCCACCGTTCGCCCACGACCTCGAGCGCCCGCGCCAGGTAGCAGCCCTGCGCCTCGTACCCGGTTCCCAGTCCCATGGCTCGATCCTACGCGAAATAGGTCTTGTGAACAGACTTGTTGTGCGCCATGATGAGTCTCATGAACAGACTCGAATCTCGCTACGGCCGGGTACTCGCCACGGTCGCGGCCAGCACGCTCGTCGCGATGCTGGCGTACGCGGGGCCGTTGGGCAATGCGGTCACGCTCAACGCGGCGCTGCGCGCCGGCCCGGCGAGCGCCACCTGGATCCTCGCGTCCATGAGCGTCGGGCTCGCCGCAGCGCTCGTCACCGCGGGCGTGGTGGCAGACCGGATCGGCCATCGCCGGGTCTTCCTCGCGGGCGCGGCGGTCTTCCTCGTGGCGAACCTGACGTGCGCCGTGGTCGCGACGGCCCCGCTGTTCGTCGCCGCCCGGATCGTCGCCGGTGTCGGTGCCGCGGGCATGATCGCGACGGGGCTCGGGCTGGTCGCGGCGGTGAGCGAGCACGACGGCCATCGCGCCCGCACGGCGGTGTGGTGGAGCTCGTCCATGGGGGCGGGCATCGGCCTGGGGCCGATCGTCACCGGCTTGCTCGACCTCGCCGGGGCGTGGCGGGCCTTCTACGTCCTCCTCGCGGCGGCGGGTGCGGCGCTGTGGATCTCGGCACGCCGCATCCCCGCGCAGCCCCCGCACAACCCCGACCGCCCGCAGAGCGTGCTCGGCTTCGTCCTGCTCACGGGCGCGCTGAGCGCGGCGGTGGCCGCGCTCGTCGAGGTCCGGGTGCGGGAGGCGGGGCTCGCAGCGGCCCTCGCCGTCCTCGCGGTTCTCCTCGCCGGGGCACTGATCGCCGGCGGCCGTTACGGCGCGGCGCCCCTGGTCGACCCCGCGCTGTTCCGCCACCGGCGCTTCCTCTCGTCGACTGTGGCCGGACTGGGCGCGGGAGTCGGCGTGATCTCGGCGATGTCCTACTCCGGCACCTTCGTCGTGCACGGTCTGGGGCTGAGCACCCTCCAGGCGGGGCTCCTGCTCTCGCTGTGGGCGGGCACGAGCGCCGTGGCGGCCCTGGGCTTCTCGCGGCTGGCGGGAATCCTCTCGGGTCGTGCGCACCTGCTCGGCGGCCTCGCGGGGGTCGCGGTGGGCCTGCTCCTGATGTCGGGCCTGTCCGACGGTGCCTCGCCCGCGCGGCTCATCCCCGGGCTCGTGGTGGCGGGCGTCGCGTCCGGTCTCCTGAACACGGGTCTGGCCCGCGAGGCGATCGCGAGCGTGCCCGCCGGCGATGCCGCGATGGGCAGCGGTGTCAACAACACCGCCCGCTACGTGGGCTCGGCGCTGGGTATCACGATCGCGGGCGTCCTCGCCTCGGGCGCGCCCGGCGCGATCGCCGGCTGGAACCGCATCGCGTTCGCCGCGGCGGCCGCCTCGCTGGTGTGCGCCGCCGTGGCCGGACTGCTCACGCTCCGCGCCGGCGCCCGCGTGGCCGGTCGAGAAGGGCCGGCCGCGCCGTCACCGGCCGCTCCGCCGCTCCCGCGAGGCTGACGGTCATCGTTCGTCGGCCACCTGGCCGTCGCCCTGGATGACGGCGCGGGCGGCGAGGAGCAACTCCGCGATGTCGTCGTCACCGCGGCTGCGGTAGGCGCCGATGACGGTCGCCAGAGGCGAATCCTCGGGCAGGCAGACTGCGCGTGCGAAGGCCCGGCGTGCCGAGTCCCCGCGCAGACGCCGGCCCGCGCCGATGAGGACGAGCGCGTCGCGGAGCGGGTCGCCTGACGCGGAGTCCACCACTTCGACCGTGAAGAGCTGTTCGTCGCCGAAGATCAGGAGCACCTCGGTTCCAGCGGGGACGTCGTAGGCGAGCAGGTATCGCCGGATCGTCCCGAAGATCGGCTGGTTCCCCGTCCAGTTCACCGATTGCTCGTCGTAGTCCGAGGCGAGGACCACTTTGTCTCCGTGGCTCATCCCGAGGATTCCGGCGATCGCGATCGGGGCGATGAATCCGCTGCCGCGCAGGTGCTCGCTGGTCACCCGGACGCGGAGCGCCCAGGCGTCGCCGTGCCGGTACAGGCGCGCGGTGTGCTCGGGGGCCTTCCGGGGATGGCGCGTCGTCGTAGCGCCGCGGACGATGCCGCCGCGCAGCTCGTACGGCGGATTGGAGGCGTACGCGAGCACGCTGGCGGCGGAGACGGAGAACCGGCCGGTGATCGATTCGACGAGATGGTCGAGCGCGACGGCGCCGCCCGCCTGGTCGAGCTCCTTGCCGATGGCGGCCTTGATCCCCGCGTAACCCTCGAGCCCCCAGTCGGCGAGCGCCCAGCGGTCGCGGTCGACCCGCGCGAACCGTTCGTCCGCACTGAGCGAGTTCGCCAGGCTCCGCGCGCTCCGCTCGTGGACGAAGCGGTCCACGATCTGCTGCGCGCCCAGCGGTGCCCCTTCGATCGAGAGGACGGCGGCGGCGTAGTCGCCGACCGAGGACGTCCGGGTGATCACGTGGTCGCCGTCGACGACGTACCCGCACCGCTCAAGCCAGGACCGCGTCGTCGGCTCCGGCGCCGGCTCGGGGCCGAGGGCGATGTCCTCGATCCGGACCACGCCGTGCGGATCGGCGGCGGCGTCGAGGAGCTGCCGTGTCCGGTTCTCGGCCTCCGCGAGAGTGGGTGCGGCACACCATCCGTCGAGGATCTCGTAGCTGTCGTCGAGGCGATCGAGGAGCCGCCACGCGGGCTGCCCGACCGCGTCGACGGTGCCGGCGATCGCGGGCATCAGCGCGATCACCTCGTCCAGAGGGCGGAGCGCGCCGACGTTCCGCCGGATCGCGGCAGCGGCCTGGGCGAGGGTGCCTCCCTCGGTCACCGCGGCCGCGAGGGCGGCGCGCGCCTTGTTGTCGAGCTGTCGGACGCGCTCCCGGGTCACGCCGTGCGTCTGCCCCAGCTCCTCCAGCGTGGCCGGTTCGTCGGCGAACAGGCGGCGACGCAGGATGTCGACGGTGCGCGGTTCGTACCCGGCGAACAGCTCGTCGAACAGCGTCGCGATCGTCCGCGCCGGACCCGTCCCGCCCGGTAGGTCCGCGGCGGTGAGACCACGGACGTACTCGCGCGCCTCGCGGACCTCGGCCGGCTCACCCGGCAGCGGTCCGTCGCCGAGGAGAGGCTCGTCCGGTCGGCCGACGGCCTGCAGCCATGTTCCGATGACACGCAATCGTGCGGCGATCTCGCGATCGGGATCGGACGAGGGGGAATCGCCCGGCTCGGACGCGTCCACGAGCCACTCGACGATGCTCGGCCGGTGTCTCTGCGGAGTCTCCGGCTCGGTACCCGCCCCCGTGGCGAGCGACGCGGTCGGCTCGGCGGGGGTGTCCGATGCGCTGATATCGGCGAGCGCCTCGAGGATCGCTCCGACGGTGCCCGTACCGATGGCTCGCCACCGCATCATCGTGCCGCTCGTCAGGGGCCGCAGGTGGCTCGTGGTGGCGTACTCGAACCTGGCCAGGGCGCGGGCCGCGCGGGTGGGGAGCTCTAGTTCGGCGAGGGGCACGTCGAGGGGGAGCATCGGGAACAATTCGACGACCGGCGTCCCGGGCGCGTACTCCATCGCGAGCGCGACGAGGTCCGACAGGCGAGCCTGCCGCGCCTCGGTCCCGGCGTCGTCGATCGGGACCCGCCACTCGCTTACGCGGGGCGCGGCGGTGGTGAGCCAGGGGAAGGCGTCCGTCCACAGCGCCACCGTCGGGTGGGCCGGGCCGTCGGCCGTGCAAGTGGACATGGTGTGCGAACCTCCCCGTTCGAGCGTGTCCGAATCTTTATAGCGTTCGGCACCGACAACATCGTCCGGCGCATCCCCGATCGCGGCACCTCGCGAGCGCGAGCGGCCGCGCGTGGGTACGGCGTCACGCTCCGGACAGGTGCTCTCGCAGCCGGTCGAGGAACACGGATTGCGCTTTCACCAGCTTCTCCGCCGCTTCCTCGAGACTGAACCACCCCGCCCGGTCGATCTCCGGGAAGCGTTGCATCCGGCCGGAACCGCGCGGCCACTCCAGCTCGAACTCGTTGGAGCGGATCGTCGTGGCGTCGAAATCGCCTTCCCGCGCGAAGACCGACACCGTCTTGCCGCCGGACTGCCGGACGGAGCCCAGCGGCACCGTCGGCCCGGGTGGCGCGGGGCGGCCGAGTTCCTCGGCGAACTCGCGCTCCGCGGCGGCGAGAGGCTCCTCGGTGGTGTGGATCCCCTTCGGAATGGACCAGGCGTGGGCCTCCTTACGGCTCCAGAACGGGCCGCCCATGTGTCCGATCAACACCTCGATCCCGCTGTCGGCGATGCGGAACAGGAGGAGCCCGGCGCTGGTCGTGGTCACGTCCGCAGCGTAGCGCCGAACGGCCGAAAGCCGAGGCGGTCACACAACTGGTCCAACCAGTTGACCAGAAGGCGGGCGGGCTGTCATGCTGCTCGCCATGGACGTCACTCCCATCGCCAGGACCGCGGTCTCGGACGAGGTGCTCGCGCGCATCGTCGACGAGATCCTGTCGGGCCGCCTCGCCCCCGGCGATCCGCTGCCGGGCGAGCGCGACCTCGCGGACCGCTTCGGGGTGAACCGGCACGCGATCCGCGAAGCGCTCAAGGGCGCGCGCCAGGCGGGCCTGGTGCAGATCGCGCAGGGCGGCAAGACGCGGGTGCTGGACTGGCGCGAGAGCGCGGGACTGGACGTGCTCAGCGCGGTCGCCATCGCCGGGGTCGTGCCGCCCCTGCGCGTCCTGCGGGACGTCACGCAGATGCGTCGCACCGTCGCCGCCGACGCCGCCCGGCTGTGCGCCGAACGTGCCACAGCGGGGGAGAGGTCGGCGATCGTCGAACTCGCCCAGGGCTATCCGGACGGAGGCTACGCCGCCGATGCCGCGTTCTGGACCGCCGTCATCGACGGCTCCGGCAACCTCGCCTATCGCCTGGCGCTCAACACCCTCCTCGCCGGCATGCGCGGCGTGGGGGAGCAGACCTTCGGCGCGCTCGGGCTCGACGGTGAGCTGTTGGACGGGCAGGCGCACGTCGATCTCGCGCGGTGCATCGCCGACGGTGACGGCGCCGCCGCGTACGCGAGGACGTCCGCGCTGTTGGACGGCATCGTCGCCGCCCTCGACGAGCAACTCACGAATCTCTAGAAAGACCGGGTACCACCGTGTTCGACCTCATCCGCGCCGCCATCCCCGTCTTCGTGCTCTGCCTCGTCCTGGAGTACCTGTCGTTCCGCTTCCTGCCGGACGACGACGAACTCGGCTACGACCTGCGGGATTCGCGCACCAGCCTCGCCATGGGCATCGGCAACGTGGTCATCAACCTGGGCTGGAAGCTCGTGGTGCTCGCCGCGCTGGCCGGGGCGTACCTCGTGGCGCCGGTGCACCTCTCGGCGGCGAACCCGCTCACCTGGGTGCTGCTCTTCCTGGCCGACGACCTGGCCTACTACTGGTACCACCGCACCCATCACACGGTCCGGGTGCTCTGGGCGAGCCACGTCGTGCACCATTCGAGTCGCTTCTACAACCTGTCGACCGCGCTCCGGCAGACGTGGACGCCGTTCACCGCCCTGCCCTACTGGATCCCGTTGGCGCTGATCGGTATCCCGCCGTGGATGATCCTCCTGCAGCAATCGGTGAGCCTGCTGTACCAGTTCTTCATCCACACCGAGCGGGTCGGGCGGCTCTGGCGGCCCATCGAATTCGTGCTGAACACACCGTCCCACCACCGCGTGCACCACGGCTCCAATCCGGAGTACCTCGACCGCAACTACGGCGGCATCCTCATCGTCTGGGACCGCCTGTTCGGCACCTTCGAGCCGGAGGGGCAGCGGGTGCGCTTCGGCCTGACCAAGAACATCGACACCCACAACCCGCTCCGCGTCGCGACGCACGAGTACGCGGCGATCTGGCGGGACGTGCGGGCGGCGGATTCCTGGCGGGTCCGCTGGGGCCACGTGGCGAAGGGGCCGGGCTGGTCGCCGCGCTGACGGGTGGCGGCGACGGTGCGCGTTCCGCTAGGCCCGTCCGCCCGCCGGCTCCGCGCTCGCACCGGCCTTCTGCACTGCGCGTGTGAGCATCTCCGGCCCGGTGACCAGCGCCCGGCGCCAGGGTGCCACCCCGTCCATCTCGACCTGCAGGGAGAAGCTCAGTACGGTCCGGATGAGCACGATGATGCCGAGCACGGCGACGTCCGTCAGGGTCGGATCGGAACTGACCGTCTGCACCAGGTCCGCCGCGACCAGGATCTCCAGGCCGAGCAGGATCACGCTGCTGAAAGTCTCACGCAGGGTGCGCAACCCCGATGTCCAGCTCCCCGCGCGGCGCCATGCCATGCCGGCGGCGACCAGGGCCACGACGAAGCCGAGGGTCAGCGCGGCGACGCCGGCGAACTCGAAGCCGACGCCGACGATCTCGAAGATGTGCTTGACTTCCACGCGCTCATCGTGCCACAGCGGAACGGCGCGAGAGCACGGCGTTCGCGATCCCCGCGCCGAGCACGACCAGCGCCGCCACGAGGGGTGAGCACTGCGCGACCGCGGTGCCGAAGCGCTCTGCGAGCGCGCCGTTGACCGCCGACGCGAGGGACTGTCCGAGGATCAGCCCGCTGCCGAGCATGGTCATCACCGTGGCGGAGCGGCCCAGCGGGCTCCGCTCGGCGCCCAGGCTGAACTCGGTGACCAGGGTGGGGCCCACGCCGATGCCCGCGATGGCGAGGCCGGCCACGAGCAGCGGTAGCGACGGCGCGGTGGCGATGAGCACCGCGCCCAGGACCAGTACCGTGGCGAAGCCCACCCACCGCGCGGCGATGCTGAACCGCTCGGGCAACAGCGCCGAGCCGAGGGCCAGCGCCGCCGAGCCGACGCCCATGACGCCGTAGAACAGCCCGGCGGACTCGGCGTTGCCCGCGTCGCGCATGAACGCGGTGAGGCCGGTGAGGGTGGAACCGAAGAACAGGCCCATCCCGAAGACGCCCGCGATCACGGTGAGGAGAAGGGGTTCGGCGAGCTCGCGTGCCGGTGCCTGGGCGACGGTGCCGTCGGCGTGCTGCTCGGTGGCGCGGCCGCTGGGGTGCAGAGCGAAGGCCGAGACGAAGAGCACGGTGAGGACGGCCGCGCCGACCATCGGGGCGGCGGGCGACATCGTGGTCGCGAGCAGGCCGACGATGACCGGCCCGAAGACGAAGATGACCTCGTCGGCGGCGGATTCGTAGGCCATCGTCGACAGCAGGGTCCGGCCGCGGCGTCCCTCGGGCAGCTTCGTGGTGATCATGGTGACCAGGCGGCTGCGGGACATCGGCCCCACCTGCGGTGCACTCGCGCCCACGAGTGCCGCGGCGGCGAGGACCGTCCAGCCCGGCAGTGGGCTGAAGACGACCCACGCCATGAGGAGCAGGGCGAGACTGTTCGTGATCCCGGCGGCGAGTACCGCGCGGCGTTGCCCGTACCGATCGGCGGCGGCGCCGACCAGCGGACCGACTGCGGCGGAACCGATCCCGACCATCGCCGAACTGAGCCCGCCGAAGGCCAGCGAATCGCGCCCGGCCACGACCAGGGTGAGGGCGCCGACCACCATCATCGCGAACGGCAGCCGAGCCACCAGCGCGATCGGGAAGTAGGAGGGCCCCGCGACGGAGAGCATCGACGGACCCGCGGATCCGGTCGCCCGTGGGGATGTTTCGTGGCACATGGTGGCGGTCACCGTGAGGGGCCTTTCCGCGGCCGGCGCCGCATCGCTCGACGTGCCGCCTTGGGAGCCCGGGGGACGTGCCAGGTAGATACACGGTTCTTCGGCTGCGGCTCGGCCGCAGCCGAAACATCCTATCAATTATTCGGCGCCGTCGCTGCCCGTCGCGCATCGATCGTCGTATCTACGTCGGCAAAGCCCCAGGTGAAGGGGGGTTTTGTCCGATTGGTCACGCGGCGTCGGTAAGGCTAGTCTCACTCAACTATGACGAGCCTTACCTTCTTTGTAGCGGCGTCCGCTCCGGCCGCCCCACCGTTGTGGCGCATCCTCACGCAGGTGGGCTACTTCGGCGCGCTCTCGCTGACCGTCGGGTTCTTCCTGGCGCTGGCCTTCCTGCTGCCCGCGGGTGCGCGGGGTGGGGCGGCGGAGCGCAGCCTGCGGAGCCTCGCGCCGGCGATCGCGGCGTTCACGGTGATCGCCGGATACGGTCAGTACGCGGGGCGCATCGCGCGCGGCAAGCTGGGTCTCGGCTTCGCCGAGTCGCTCTCGCCGAGCCGGTTCGGCGCCTATCTCGACCTCCCGAAGGACAAGGGCGCCTGGATCTCGGCGTCCGCGATGGCCACGGTCCAGCTCGGGCTGTTCGCCGTCGCCGCGATCCTCGTCCTCGTCGTCGGCCGGGCGCGCGGGCGGACCATGGCGGCGGGCGCCGCCGTCGGCTTCGCCGTCGTCGTTCTCGCGGCGTCGGCGCCCAGCCTGACCACGACCGTCGTGGGCATGGACGCCGCGGCCAACCGGGTGCTCAAACTCGCGCACATCCTGGCCTGCGTGATCTGGCTCGGCGGTGTTCTCGTGCTCGCGGCAGCCGGGCTGCGCGCGCGGCGCTCCGGCATCGACGGCGCGAACGCCTTCGGACGCATGTGGGTGCGGTTCAGTGCGTGGGCCATGGGCGCGGTGATCGCGGTGGGCGTGAGCGGCCTCTGGCTCACCTGGGTGCACGTCGGTTCGTTCGCGCAGTTCGCCACCACGCCCTACGGGCGATACCTGTTGCTCAAGCTGATCCTGGTGGCTGCCATGGTCGCCGCGGGCGTCTACAACGTGCGGGTGCTGATCCCCGCCGTCCGGCGGGCGCGTCTCGCGGGTGACGAGAGCACCGTGATCCGCCTCGCGCTGCACCACTTCCCGAAGGTCGTCCTGGCCGAAGCGGTCGCGGGGGTGGGCGTCCTGTTCATCGTTCCGTTCCTGTCCGGGTCGGCGCGCAAGCAGGCCGACGGTGCCGTCGCCGGCCCGTTCGACTGGGAGGCCTTCGGCATCGGCGCGCTCGTCGTGGCCCTGTTGATCGGCGCCTGCGCGGCCGCGGTACGGGCCGGAGGGAGCCGGGCGGTCGCGGCCTGACCGCGCCTACCGGATCGGCGGCTGCAGGACGTCGCTCAGCGTCACCAGCTGCAGGTTGCGGGAGCGGATGATCTCCGTGAGCTGTCCGTAGACGTGGGTGACGGGTTCGTGGTTCGCGTGCCCGATCACGATCGCCTGCTCGCGGAAGTACTTCCGGGCGCACTCGAGCAGGTACTTCTCGGTGATCAGCCCGGAGTCGGACAGCGAACCGTCCCACAGCGTGGGGACCGGGTAACCGAGATCGGCGGCCACCGCATCGACGTGGGCGTTGTGGTAGCCGAAGGGCGGCCGGTAGAAGGGCGTCCCGTCGACCCCGAAGTTCTGCCGGAGGAAGTCCTTGGTGTGCTGGAGTTCCCGCGCCACGCCCTGCGGGCCGAGGGCGACCAGCGAGGGGTGGGTCCAGGTGTGATTGGCCAACTGCACCTGGCCGGAGTCGACCAGCGGCCGCAGTGCGTCCCGATGCGTCGTCCAGCCGGCGAAGCTCCCGGTCACGAAGAAGGTCAGGCGCGCGCCGGTGTCCTGGGCGAACCGCGTGTACGCGCCCACGACGTCGGCGTTCGCGCCGTCGTCGATGGTCAGTGCGAGGTGACGGCCCTGCCCCGGGAGCCGGGTGATCGGCGCCGCCGGGATCGGTGTGCGGACAGTGTCCGGCGGCGGCGGTCCGAAGGGCTTCGACGGCGCCGGTGGCGGAGCGCTCGGACTCCCGCCGGCGCCCGCGCGGACGGTCGCCTCCGGCGTGCAGCCGGTCAGTGCGCCGACGGTGCCCGCGGCCAGGAGGGCGAGCAGAGCGCGGCGCTCGATCCGGGAGCCGGTCACCGCGCGTCCCCGACCCGCACCACCTCGAGCGGCACCGTGCCGGTGTGGCGGAATCCCATCGCGTCGTACAGCTTCTGCGCCGGGTTGTCGTCGGAGGTGTGGAGGAAGGGGATCTCGCCGCGGTCGCGGATGCCCTGCGCCACAGCGCGGATCAATCGGGAGGCCAGGCCGCGGCCCCGGGCTTCGGGCGCCGTGCAGACGGCGCTGATCTCGGTCCATCCCGGCGGGTGCATGCGCTCGCCGGCCATGGCGATCAGGGAACCGTCGGAGTCCCGGACGCCGAGGTAGGTCCCCAGGCGGATCGTCTTCGGCAGGAACGGGCCGGGCTTCGTGCGTTCGACGAGCGCCGCCATCTCCGGGACGTCGGCGTCGGTCAGGCGCACGGCCTCCGGGTCGGGAGCCGTCTCAACGGCGCTGCCGTCGTACTGGACGAGGCCGATCGTCTCGACCACGGTCCATCCGGAGGGCAGCGGAGTCGCGCGGTCGCGGAGGAGGACGGTCCCGTCCGCCCCGGCGAGCCGAGCGGCATCGGCGTAGTCCTCGGCGGTGAGCTCGCGCGGATGGCCGAAGAAGACCGAGACGTCGGACCGGTACCGCTGGATCCTGCCGCTCGTCGTGCGGAATCCCGCGTGCGGCCCGGAGAGGGCGGCGTTCACGGGATCGAGCAGGACGCTGTTCTCGGTCACCCGCCGATCATCCCAGACGACGGTTGTACGTCGGTGGCGACCGCGGCCAGACGGGGGAGGACCTGATCGCGCCAGCCCGGGCCCATCCGCTCGAACGCCGCGGCCATCCGCTTGTCGTCCAGGTCGAAACCGCTGTGCTCGAGCAGAACGCGGGTGCCGCGTCCTTCGGGGCGCAGTGTCCAGGTGAGCGTCCACTCGGTGGTGAAGGTGTAGACGAAGCGCTCCGGTGCCACCGACTCCAGCACCCGGCAGGGCTGTGCCCCGAAACCGGGCATGTCCAGCGTGAACTCGTGCCCGATCTCCGCGGCGATGTCGCCGTCCGCCCACCAGCGGCGCACCAGATCCGGTTCGGTCAGGGCGCGCCAGACGGTGGCGGGTGCGGCGGCGACGAACTGATCCAGCGTGATGGTGGCCATTCACAACTCCTCTGCGACCTCGGCGAGCGCGGACAGTCGTGCACGCCAGAACTTCTCGAACGGGTGCAACCACTCGCCGAGCTGCTCCAGCGGTTCGGCCGTCAACCGGTAGATCCGGCGGCGCCCCTCGGGGGAGTCGGTCACCAGGCCCGCATCGCGGAGCACCTTGAGGTGCTCCGCGACGGCGGGCCGGCTCAGCGTGAATCTCTCGCTCAGCTCGCCCGCGGCCAGGGGGCCGTCGGCGAGGATCCGGAGCAGTTCCCGGCGGACGGGATTGGCGAGCGCGAGGAAGACGCGGTCGACGTTCTCCGTCTCGGTGGTCACGCCGCCGAGGTTACGTCGGAGATACCCGACATGTCAATGATCTCCGACATGTCCTCGATGTCCGCACTCACTCGAAGGAGGCGCCCTCGAAGTCCTCCGGGGTGTACTCCCGAGCCTCGACGAGCACCATCCAGTTGCCCGAGTTGTCGCGCATCAGCGCCTCCACGCCGTACGGGCGCTCCTCGGGCGGCTGGATGAACTCGACGCCCTTAGCGGACAGGGCCTCGTACGTCGCGCGGCAGTCGTCGACGGCGAGCCCGAGGCCGGGCAGGCCACCGTCGGCCTGGGCCCGCTGCATCGCCGCGATGAGATCGTCGGAGAGGGGCTTCGACGGGGTGGTCAGGTGGACCTGCAGTTCGGGCTGCGCCGGGTGGCAGACGGTGACCCACCGGAAGTCGGGCCCCATGGTGATGTCGTCCTTGGGAGCGAAGCCGAGGATCTCGGTGTAGAAGCGCAGAGATTCGTCGAGGTCCTTGACCCACACGGACACGAGCGAGATGTTCTTGATGATCATGCCGACGAGCCTAGGAGCCGCCGGGCGCGCCCGGCTTCTCCTCGCTTGCGGAGCCGTGCCGCTCCGCGAGCCCGGCCATGAAGACGTAGCAACTCGGGATCCGCGGGGCGCCGTCGGACCACCGCGAACGGAACTCGGTGGGCGATTCGCCGACCAGCTCGCGGAACCTGCTGCTGAACGATCCGAGGCTGGCGAACCCCACCGCGGTACAGATCTCGGTCACCGTGAGATTCGTCGCCCGGAGCAGGTCCTGCGCGCGTTCGATGCGCCGGCGGGACAGGTGCTCGGCCGGTGAAAGGCCGTAGGTCGCCGCGAACAAGCGCTGGAAGTGGTACTTGCTGATACCCGAGATCGCCGCGAGAGCGGCGAGATCGAGCGGCTCGGAGTAGTTGCGGTCCGCGTGATCCCGTGCACGGCGCAGGTGGGGCAGGAGGTCGTCGGACGCGCGCACGGTCACCGGGATCGCCTCCGCTCTCACGTCAATGAGGGAATTCGCCGCTGATCCTCTCACTGTGCCGCCTACGATGGGCGGCTATGGACCTCAAGGGCATCGTCACCACTCCGCTGCGCGTCGTCTTCTCGACCGCCGATGCCGCGATGTCGGCGATCGAGGGCGGCGTGGCCGTCACCCGGTTCGCCGTGCAGAACGTGGACGCGGAAGTGAGCAACGCCCTGCACGTCGAGGCGGGGATGTCCGCGGCCACCCCGATGCAGTTGCTGCAGCGCCTCGCCCTCCTGCTCGAGCCCGATCGCCCCATCGGGATCATCCTGTCCCGCGGCGGCCCCCTGGACCGCGTGCTCAAGCCCGGCGGCGTGGTCGACCGGCTCACCGAGCCCGGCGGCATGCTGGAGAAGCTCACGGGGTCCGGCGGCCTGCTCGACCAGGTCACCAAGGACGACAGCCCGATCACTCGGCTGACCAGCGAGGGCGGCCCACTCGACCGTCTCACGCGCCCCGGCGGCGTCGTCGATCAGATCACCGACTCGGAGGGGGTCCTCGAGCGTCTGACCTCCGAGGGCGGCGTCATCGACAAGCTCACCGCGCCCGACGGTGTGCTGGAGAAGCTCATGTCCAAGGACGGCGTGCTGGACAAGTTGACGGAGAAGGGCGGAATCCTCGACAAGCTCGCCGCCGACGACGGCGTGCTCGAGAAGCTCACGGGCCAGGGCGGCCTCATCGACAAGCTCACCGAGCCGGACGGGGTGATCGACCGGGCGATCGCGGACGGCGGCATCGTCGACCAGCTGCTCGGCCAGGAGGGCGCGATCGAGCGCGCCATCGCGCCCGGTGGCACGCTGGACGCCGTCGCCCAGCTGCCCGACGTGGTGGCCGAGCTCAACGAGGCCGTCGCGCTCATGACGGCCGCGGTCAACCCGATGAGCGAGCTGGTCAACCGCCTGCCCAAGCGCATCCTCAAAGGGCGGGAGGGGCGGGAGCCCCGCCGCGGCGCCGGGGCGTCCGACGGTGCCCCCGTCACCCGTGCCGACGGCGCACCATCGGACGGGCCCGAGCTGATCTGAGCCGTCCGGGTGACCGGGTGGGGACGGCCGGGCGAACGCCCGGCGAACTCGACGGTGCCGCCGTTCACCGACGTGTGAATCCTCGTGTAACCCTTGCCGAACACCGGCTCGGTGCCCTTCCGTGCCGGTCCGCTGCGCGCTTACCTTCGGCGCATGAAGATCACAGTGCTGGGTACGGGGTACTTGGGGGCCACCCATGCGGCGTGCATGGCGGAGCTGGGCCACGAGGTGCTCGGTGTGGACGTCGACCTCAGCAAGATCGCCGCGCTCTCGGAGGGCAAGGTGCCCTTCCACGAGCCGGGCCTGCCCGCCGTGCTCAAGCGCAACATCGAAGCCGGCCGGCTGCGCTTCACCGACTCCTACGAGGAGGCGGGCGCCTTCGGCGACGTGCACTTCATCGCGGTCGGCACGCCGCAGCGCAAGGGCGAGTTCGCGGCCGATATGACGTACGTGAACTCGGTGGTCGATTCGCTCGTGCCGCATCTGCGCCGCGACGCCGTGATCCTGGGCAAGTCGACGGTCCCCGTCGGCACCACCGACCTGTTGCGGGCCCGCGCGGCCCGGCTGGTCCCGGCGGGCGTGAGTGTCGAATTCGCCTGGAACCCGGAGTTCCTCCGCGAGGGCCACGCGGTCAAGGACACGCTGGAGCCGGACCGCCTCGTGCTCGGCGTCGAGCCCGGCGGTCGCGCCGAGGAGGTCGCCCGCGAGGTCTACGCGGGCATCCTCGCGCGTGACATCCCGTTCTTCGTGACCGACACCGCCACCGCCGAGTTGGTGAAGATCTCCGCGAACGCCTTTCTGGCCACCAAGATCTCGTTCATCAACGCGGTCGCCGAGGTCTGCGAGGCCGCGGGCGCCGACGTCGTGGCTCTCGCGGACGCGATCGGCGTGGACTCCCGGATCGGTCGGAAGTTCCTCGGGGCGGGCATCGGCTTCGGCGGCGGCTGCCTGCCCAAGGACATCCGCGCGTTCATGGCCCGCTCCGGCGAGCTCGGCGCGGGCCACATGCACGGCCTGCTCCGCGAGGTCGACGCGATCAACATGAGCCGGCGCACCCGCATGGTCGACCTGGCCCGGGAGGCCTGCGGCGGAACGCTGCTCGGCGCCAAGGTCGCGGTTCTCGGCGCCGCCTTCAAGCCGGACTCGGACGATGTGCGCGACTCGCCGGCGCTCAACATCGCCGGCCAGATCCAGCTGCAGGGCGCGGCCGTCTCGGTCTACGACCCCGAGGCCATGGACAACTCGCGGCGCGTCTTCCCCACCCTCGACTACGCCACCACCGCACTCGAGGCGTGCGAGGGCGCCGATGTGGTGCTGGTGCTCACCGAGTGGACGCAGTTCCGCGAGCTCGACCCGGCGGTCGTCGGCGCGGTCGTCCGCAACCCCGTCCTACTGGACGGGCGCAACTGCATGCCGGCGGCGGACTGGGTCGCGGCGGGCTGGGAGTACAGCGCCTGATCCGTGCTCGCTGGACAGGAATGAGTGCACACTCGTACACTAAATCTTCATGAACGCTGTGCACGATCGCCGTCGACTGGAGGTGCGCGCTCTCGCTGAGCTGGGCTGTAACGAGATCGCGGGCACGGCGGACGGCGTCCACGGCGTGCACCGGGCCATCTCGGATCGGGTGTTCCGGTACGTCCGCCTCGGGGTCGGTCCCGTGGTCGCCCCGGTGCGCGCCCTGCACGACGGCATCACCGACGGCGTCTACGCCACCATCAGTACCGTGGCGCGCACCGTCGGCCGGGTCGCGGCCGCGGGGGCGGACTGGCCGGGGGACCGGCCACCGTCGGAGACGGTGCGCGGGGCGACGCTGATCGGCGCGGTCCTCGGGCTCATCGGCGACGACCTCGAGGCGCAGGGCTCACCGCTCGCCGCGGACCCCGTCACCGTCCGGGTCGACGGTGCCGTGGTGCACCTGGGCGACGGCCCGGTCCCGCCCGGCCGGCTGGATCCGGCCGAGGTCTTCGACGGTGCGACGGGTCGCGTCGTGGTGCTGCTGCACGGGCTCACCGAGACCGAGTACGCCTGGGGTGTCGGCGGCCTCGATGCGGAGGACTACGGCGTGCGGCTGGCGGTCGACCTGGGCTTCACCCCCGTCTACGTGCGGTACAACAGCGGCCGCCACATCAGCGAGAACGGCCGCGAGCTGGCGGATCTGCTCGAGCGGCTCGTCGCGGCCTGGCCCGTGCTCGTCACGGAGCTCGTGCTGATCGGGCACTCCATGGGCGGCCTCGTGGCGCGCAGCGCCGCGCACCGGGCGGACGAGGCCGCAATGGCCTGGCCCACCGCGGTTTCCGCCACCGTCAGTCTGGGGACCCCGCACCTGGGCGCACCGCTGGAGCAGGCCGCGCACTACGGCAGCGCGGCGCTGGCCGCGATCCCCGAGACCGCGCCCTTCGGCCGGCTGCTGCGGCGGCGCAGCGCGGGGATCCGCGACCTGCGGGGCGGATCGATCGTCGACGAGGACTGGCGCGGCCGCGACGCCGACGCCCTCGGCCGCGCCGTCGCAGCGGAGGTGCCGCTCCTGGACGGTGCGGAGCACTACTTCGTGGCCGCCACCGTGACCCGCAGCGGGAGCAACCCGGTGGGCCGGATCGTGGGCGACGGGCTGGTGCTCGGACCGAGTGCGGCGGGCCGGAACCGCGCCCGCCGCATCGGTTTCACCGCCGAGGCGGGGATGCACCTCGGCGGAGCCCATCACTTCACCCTGCTCCGCTCGGACGCGGTCTACGAGCGGATCCTGGGCTGGCTGGATCAGCCGCGCGAGCGCGCGGGGGTGACGGGCGAGTAGTCCGAGGCGTCGCCCCGCAGGGCCACGCCCTCCCGGCCGTCGACGCCGACGGGCAGATCGCCGGCCAGTGTGACGCGACGCAGCAGTCGCCGGTGGTCGCCGTAGTCGTTGATGCCGAAGTGCTGCGTGGAGCGGTTGTCCCAGATCGCCACGTCGCCCGGCTGCCAGGCCCAGCGGACGGTGTTGTCGGGGTTCTCGATCCGCCGCTGCAGCAGCGCGAGGATCGGCGCCGAGTCGTGGCTGCTCAGGCCGGCGAAGGACTTCACGAAGTGGCCCAGCAGCAGTGAGCGCCGGCCCGTCTCCGGGTGCACCCGCACCACCGGATGCTCGGATTCGAAGATGTTCCGGATGAACTCCTTGTGGTACTCGGCGCGCTGGTAGGTGGCGTTGTGACCGGCGTAGTCGTAGTCGTTGGTGTGGATCGCACGCAGGTTCTCCGCGAGCGCCTTGAGCGGCGCGGGCAGCTTGTCGTACGCGCGTGTGGTCGAGGCCCACGTCGTGTTCCCACCGTGCGGCGGCAGCTCGACGGGCCGCAGGATCGACGCCTTGGGCACGCGGTCGACGAAGGAGACGTCGGTGTGCCAGCTGTTCGCCGCGCCCTCGATCGGCAGCAGGTCCGAGTCCGAGCGGACCGTCGGGTGCGGGGTGGTGGGCACGCCCAGCCGGGCGGCGAAGGCGTGCTGGCCGGCGTCGTCCAGGTGGTGCTGGCCGCGGAAGAAGATCACCTCGTGCTCGGCGAGCAGGTCGAGGATCGTCTCCGCGGTCGCGTCGTCGATGTCGCCGCCGAGTCGCACGCCGTGCACGACCGCGCCGATGTGCTCACTCAGTGTGGTCACGGTGATCCCGTGCGCGGTGGTCGTGGTGGGATCGAGCGTAGCGGTCATGCCATCCTCCGGAAATCCGTAGCGTGCGTGGTGCTTCCAGCTCACCCGATCCGCTTCGACGGTGCCAGGGTTGCGTTCAGCGGGCGCGGAACCCTCAGTCCGCCTCCTCCTCGGCCTCCTGCTGCAGCCGGTCGATGTCGCCGGACGGCACGCCGACACGGCCCGGCGTGTACGTGACCGAGTGCAGCGCACCGGAGTACGGAAAGGTGCCGCGGCGCTCGCGCAGCTCCCACGCGACGGGCCCCCGGGCGTCCACGCCCACGGAGATCCCGGTCCACGGGGCCATGCCGATGAGCTGGACCCGGTCGGTGAGGGTGGCCGGCTCGTGCCCGTCCACGCCGATGCGCAAGTCCCACCGCAGGTTCGGGCGAACGGTCGCGATGAGGGTGACGGTGCGCCGGCCGGGCGTGACCCGCTCGGTGCGCGCCTCGGTGTAGCGGCCGTAGGCGTTGTAACCCAGGACGATCGTGCCGTTCTCGACGTACACCAGATAGCCGCCGAGCGGGTCGCCGTGCGCTACCAGGACGCCCTCGTCGCCGCCGCTGGTCCCGACGCCGATCTCCACGTCGATGTCGATCCGGAAGTCGCGGTACTGGACCAGCTTCGCCGAGCGGTAGCGTTCGAGCACCGGAGTTCCGGGGAGGAGCCGCACCGGCGCGGAGAGCCGCTGTTCCGCGGGGTTGCGGGTGGATCCGTCGATCACGAGGGGGAAGACGGTGTTCCGCCACGCCTCGTGCTCCCACTCCGCCGCCAGCTCGGCGACCAGCTCGGGGTGTCGCTCCGCGAGGTCCGTCGTCTCCGCGGGGTCGGCCCGGTTGTCGAAGAGCTGCCAGCGGGGCGCCAGCGGATCGGCGCCCGGCGTCTGCAGGCTGAGCAGTTTCCAGCCGTCGCGGTAGTAGCCGCGGTGGCCGCGGAACTCCGTGTACTGGCGGCTCCGGGCGGAGGGGGCGGCACCGTCGGACCAGGCGGCGCGCTGGGAGAGGCCGTCCCGCTCCTGCGCGGGCCGGCCGTGCCGGAACGCGGGAGTGGGCACGCCGGCCAGGTCCAGCAGCGTCGGCGCGACGTCGGTGACGAAGGAGTACTGCTCGCGCACGCCGCGGGCGTCGGGCAGCCCCGCGGGCCAGGACAGCACGAAGGGCACGCGCACGCCGCCGGCGAAGGTCTGGCCCTTGTAGAACCGGAACGGCGTGTTGGACACCTGCCCCCAGCCGCGCGGGTAGTGCACGCCGAGGCGCGCCGTGCCGATGAGGTCCTCCGGGTGGTCGACGTCGCCCTCCCAGCCCTCGGGGCCGATGCCGTCGGCGAACTTCACGAACTCGGCGAAGTAGCTGCGGGTGCCCTCGGGGCCGCCCTCGGCGGTGCCGCCGTTGTCGGAGGTGAAGACGACGATCGTGTTGTCCAGCTCGCCCAGCTGCTCGACGGTGTCCAGCAATCGGCCGAGGCTGTCGTCGACGGTGCGCACCATCGCCGCGTAGACCTGCATGTACCGCGCGAACCGGCGGCGCCGATCGGGATCGAGCTCGTCCCACGGCGGCACGTCGTAGCCGGGCTCGCCGTTGCGGTCCGCGGGCCGCACGTCCGGACCGAACAGCCCGAGTTCCTGCTGCCGGGCGAACCGCTGCTCGCGCACGGCATCCCAGCCGCGGGCGTAGTCGAGGTCGCCGCGCGGCAGGTCGGCGTCCTTGACCTGCAGCGGACCGTGCATCGCGATATGCGCGAAGTACAGGAAGAAGGGCTTGTCCGCGTCGTGCGCGCGCAGGTCCTTGATCCACGAGACCGCCGTGTCGGTGAGCGCATCGGTGACGTAGAAGTCCTCGGGGTACTCGGTGACCGGGTCGACGGTGTTGTCGCGCACCAGCTGGTTGGGGTGGAAGAAGGAGTTCAGGCCCTCCATCGAGCCGTAGTAGTGGTCGAAGCCGCGTTGCAGGGGCCAGGAGGAGCGATCGGCGTCCGGCCCGAGCCGCGAGTCCTTCGCCAGGTGCCACTTGCCGACGGCGTAGGTGGCGTATCCGGATTCGCGGAGGATCTCCGGCAGGGTGAGCACGTCGTCGGCGAGGCTCAGGCGCAGGTTCGGGTACCCCGGATCGGAGTTGGCGACGGAGCCGTAACCCGCGCGGTGCGGGTTGAGCCCGGTGAGCAGCGCCGCGCGGGCGGGCGAGCACACCGGCGTCGAATGGTGATTGGTCGAGACCACGCCGCGCGCGGCGAGCGCGTCGAGGTGCGGCGTGGGGATCTCGGAACCGTACGGGCCGATGTCGGAGAAGCCCATGTCGTCGACCAGGACGACGATGATGTTCGGCGCGCCTGACGGGGCGCGTACGTCGGTGGGCCAGGCGGGCTCCGACTCGGCCTCGGAGCGGCCGATCCGCCCGGTGAAGTCGTCGTATCCGCGGGCGTGATCGGGGATGGTCGTCATGCCGGCGCGGTCACCGCCGGAGCCTGCTCGACGCCGAGGGCGTCCAGCAGCCGCTCGCGCAGCTCGGCGAAGCCCGGCTCGCCGGGCCGGCGCCCGGCACCGTCGCCGACGGTGACGTCCACCGACAGGATGCCGTGGTCGAGCACCAGGATCCGGTCCGCGAGCGCGATCGCCTCGTCGACGTCGTGGGTGATGAGCAGGACACCGGGCCGGTGCCGCGCCACGAGGGCCCGGAGGAGGTCGTGCATCTTCAGCTTGGTCAGGGCGTCGAGCGCGCCGAAGGGCTCGTCGGCCAACAGCACCGCGGGTTCGCGGACCAGGCTGCGGGCCAGCGCGACCCGCTGCTGCTGACCACCGGAGAGCTCGCGCGGCCAGGCCTTCTCCCGGTCCTCGAGCCCGACCTCCGCGAGCAGCGCGCGGCCGACCTCCTTCGCGTCGGGTCCCGGCAGGCCGAGGATGACGTTGTCGAGCACACGCGACCAGGGCAGGAGCCGCGAGTCCTGGAAGACCACGGCGCGCCGCGGATCGACCTCGAGCACACCGGATCCGGGGACGCCGTCGTCGAGGCCGGCGATGGCGCGCAGCAGCGTCGACTTGCCGGAGCCGGACCGGCCGAGGAGCGCGACGAACTCGCCGCGCCGGATGGTCAGGTCGACGCCGCGGAGCACGGCGCGGCCGTCGAAGCCGCGCACCAGGTTCCGCGCCTCGATCACCGGACCGTGGTCTTCGTCGGTCGCGGGCGGCGTGCTCAGTGGGCCAGGGTGCTCTGCCATGACAGGGCCTTTCGTGCGGAGTAGCGGACGAGGAGGTCGGTGCTGAAACCGAGGAGTGCGTACACGGCGAGGCCCACGACGATGACATCGGTGAGGCCGTACAGCCGCGCCTTGTACATCAGGTAGCCGATGCCGTCGGACGCGCCGACCTGTTCCACGACGACCAGGGCGAGCCAGGCCACCGTCGCGCCGAGGCGCAGGCCGGTGAAGAATCCGGGCAGCGCGCCCGGGATCGCGATGTGGCGCACGAACTTCGCGCGGCTCAGACCGACGGTCTCGGCGAGTTCGACGTACTTGCGGTCGATGCCGCGCAGCCCGGCATGTGTGTTGAGGTAGACCGGTGTCGCCACCGCGAGGGTGATGAGGACGATCTTCATCTCCTCGCCGATCCCGAACCAGACGATGAACAACGGGAGCAGTGCCAGCGCGGGAATCGCCCGGTAGACGGTCACGGTGCCGTCGATGAGCGCCTCGCCGGGGCGGGTGAGGCCGGAGAGCAGCGCCAGCACGACCGCCAGGCTCACGCCCAGCACGCCGCCGACGATCGCGCGCTGTGCGGAGGCCCAGATGTTGGACCACAGGGAACCGTCGACGGCCAGGTTCCACGCGGTCTGCGCCACCGTCCACGGGGCGGACAGGACGGTGTCCGGGATGATCCCGGTCGCCGAGCCCGCGGCCCACAGGGCGACGACGAGCACGGGCCCGGCGAGGATCCACGCGCCGATGGGGCGGGAGTCGACGAGGGCGCGGCGCGCGGTCGTGCGGGGCAGGAGTTCGTGGTCGGGATCGAGTGCGCCGGGCCGTTGCTCCGGCGCGGAGTCGTGCGCGAGGCCGCTGCCGAGGCGGCCGATAGGGGGAGAGGTCACGGGTGGCCCTTACGTCGTGGAGTGGGTGTCGAAGCGGAAGTCGACGGAGCCGTCGGCCGAGACGCGACCGCCGGGGATCTCGTCGAAGGCGGCGAGGGTGTCGATGGTGTCCTGCTGGCGCGCGACGAGCGCGCGGTCCAGCGATACCGAGTGCCAGGTGCCCTGGCCCTCGTAGGCGATGCGGCCGACGGCCGCGGGGATCTTCAGCGCGCCCACGTAGTAGGTGGCGATCCACCGGTTCTTGTCGGCGTCCGCCCAGGCGCGGGCCCGGTCGATCGCCGCCGTGAGGCGCTTCAGCGCCGCCGCGCGGGCCGGATCGGTCAGTGCGGCGCGCGGCGAGTACAGGAACATCAGCCCGGACTGCGCCGCCTGGGAGACGGCGTCGGGGAGCGCCTGCGCATCGGGGTGCGCGAGTCGGTACTTCGTGTTGATCGGCTCCATGAGCGGGGCGATGTCGATCTGGCCGGCGCCGAGCGCCTCGCCCACCTCCGTGAGCTGCAGCGGCACCAGCTGGACGTCGTGCTTGGACAGCCCCGCCGCGCGCAGCAGGCGCAGCACCATGGCCTGGTGCGCCGTGCCCTCGGCGTAGCCGATCTTGCGGCCCCGCAGGTCGGCGGGCGTGCGCAGGGGCACTCCGGGCCGCGCGACGGTCGAGACGCCGGGGCGATCGAGTTGCCACGCCTTGATGATCGGGCTCGGGAACCGGGCGATCTGCGCGTGGATCGGCGGCACGTCGGCGACGATCGCGACCTGCGTCGCGTCGGCGCGGAAGGACTCGAGGATCGCCGGTCCGCCCGCGAAATCGGCGAACTTCACGGTGAATCCCAGCTTCGCCGCCTCCCCGGACGCGGTGAGCATCGTCTTGAGGATGGACTGCTGATCGGCGACGGTGATGACGGTGTCCGCGGGCACCCGGTCGGGAATCGGCGCCGACGGGTCGTACGCGGGCCCCGTCGACGGCGTGCACGCGGCGACGGCGAGCACCGCGACCAGGGAGGTGGCGAGCGCCGCGGCGTGGCGGGGGAGGCGAAATGGCATGCGATGCAGTGTTCGTGTCGCGGCCGCCCGGCGGAACCCTTGGACGCACGCTGAACGCAAGGGAAGGCGCGGCGTGCGGATAGAATGGTCCGCGTCATGGGCAAGATCGTGCTGTTCTACGTGTTCGCCCCGCTGGCCGATCCGGAGGCGATCCGGTTGTGGCAGCGGGCGCTGTGTGAGGCGAACGGCCTCCGCGGCCGGATCATCGTCTCCCGGCACGGGATCAACGTCACCGTCGGCGGGGAGATCCGCGCGGTCAAGCGGTACGTGCGTGCCACTCGTGAGTACGCCGCCTTCGCGAGGGCCGATGTCAAGTGGTCGGACGGTTCCGCCGAGGACTTCCCCAAACTCTCGGTGAAGGTGCGCGACGAGATCGTCACCTTCGGCGTCCCCGACGAGATCGAGGTCGACGGTGCCGGCATCCGCGGCGGGGGAACGCACGTGACGCCCGACGAGCTGCACGCGCTCCTCGCGGAGAAGCCCGACGCCGTCTTCTTCGACGGGCGCAACGCCATCGAGGCGGAGATCGGGCGGTTCGCCGGCGCCGTGGTCACCCCGGCGAAGACGACCCGGGACTTCGTCGAGCTGCTCGAGGCGGGGGAGTACGACCACCTCAAGGACCGCCCCGTGATCACCTACTGCACCGGCGGAGTGCGCTGCGAGGTGCTCAGCGCGGTGATGCGCCGCCGCGGCTTCGGCGAGGTCTATCAGCTGGACGGCGGTATCGCCCGCTACGGCGAGCGATTCGGTGACCGCGGGCTCTGGGAGGGCTCGATGTACGTCTTCGACCGCCGGATGCGCATCGACTTCTCCGACGCGGCGAAGCGGATCGGCCGGTGCGCCCAGTGCGGGACCCCCACGTCCGACGTCGCGAACCTCGCTCCGCCGCAGGACCGTGAGCTGGCGGTGCTGTGCCCCGACTGCGCACCGGCGACGGCCTCGTGAGGTCGCGTCCGGTCCCAGTCGTGGTGGTCGCCGGCTATCTGGGGGCCGGCAAGTCGACGCTGCTCAACCACCTGCTCGCCGGTGCCGGCGACGCCCGGATCGGGGTGGTGGTGAACGACTTCGGCGCGGTCAACATCGACGCCATGCTCGTCTCCGGTGCCACGGGCGGCGGCTCCGTGCGCACCGTCTCGCTCAGCAACGGGTGCGTGTGCTGCACCGTCGACGACGAGGAGCTCGAGGACGTCCTCGGCTCGCTCGCCGCCCGCGGCCTCGATCTGGTCGTGGTCGAGGCGTCGGGGCTCGCCGAGCCCGCCGCGATGGTGCGGCGCGTGGTCCTCGCGCAGGACCCGCGCATCGACTACGGCGGCCTGGTCTACGTGGCGGACGCGGCGCACCTCGCGGACACCCTGGAGCGGCACCCCTCGCTGCGGCACCACCTGGCGCTCGCCGACCTCGTCGTGCTCAACAAGGTCGACCTGGCCGCTGATCCGGAGGCCGCGCGGGCGCTGGTCCGCCGGTTCGCGCCGTCCGCGCCCGTGGTCGGGACCGTCGACGCCGTCGTGCCCGTCGAACTGCTCATCGACGGCGAAGTGCTCGCGCGGCGTGCCGCCGAGCGCCGCGAGTCACCGCGCCAGCTGACGCTCGACGAGGCGCTGCGCGAGCACGACCACGATCGCGATCACGGCGGGCCGGGCGAGCACCGGCATGCGCACCTGCACGACGAGTACACCGCGGTCACCGTCGAGACCGATGTCCTGGACGCCCGGGCGACCGCCGCGCTGCTCACCGACCCGCCCGCCGGTGTCTTCCGGGCGAAGGGCTTCGTCACCGTCGCGGACGGCACGCGACTGGAGGTGCACACGGTGGGGCGGCACGTCCGCACGGCACTCGAGCGGGGCCGCCGGGGTGGGGCCGCGTCCGTCCTCGTCTTCCTGGGGATCGGGCTCGACGAGGCCGCCGTCCGCGCACGGGTCGAGGGTTGCCGGGCGGCGCCGGACGCCCCGGCGGACCCGCAGGCGGTGCTCTCCCTACTGCGTTACTCCGCTGCGGCGCAGTCGGATTCGGCGATCCTCGAAGACTGATTCCGGCCCGGCTGCGGTAACGGTTCGGTAACGATCACTCCCCGGAATTTTCCTAAAGTCTCAATTGATGGTTGACTGTTTCTCGTGTGACTGATGTGACGAAAGTTGCACAAGAGACTTGGAAGGAGAGCGGCGCCACTTCCCCGGCGCCCAGCTGCCCATGAAGAAGACCCGTTCCCTCGGGGGCTTCGCCCCCGAGCGCCCCCGGCTCGCCCTCGTCGCGGGTTCGCTCGCGACCGCGACCGTCGCGCTCTTCGGTGCGCCCGGTTTCGCGTCCGCCGACCCCGCACCCGCCGCTCCGGCCCAGCCCCTGGCCGGCAAGACCGTCTTCCTCGACCCCGGCTCCTCCGTCGCGTCGGCAGTCGAGCAGGCCCGTAAGGTGGCCGATGGTCGCGGTGGCCAGGTGCCCTGCGTCAACCCCGTGGCGATCGCCTCGAACGGCACGCCCGACCACTCCATCAACTTCGCCGTGGCCAAGATGGTCGAGGCGGCGCTCAAGAGCCAGGGCGCCAAGGTCCTCCTCTCCCGCGCCGACGACGCCGGCTTCGGCGGTTGCGTCGACCAGCGCGCCACCGCGGCCAACAAGTCCGGTGCGGATCTCGCCGTGAGCATCAACAGCGCGGTCCAGGAGGCGGCTCAGCGCGGCTTCCTGCTCGAGACCGCCGCGCCCGGCGCGACCGATCCCAAGGTCACGGCGCAGCAGGCGGTCAGCGATCCCGCGACCACCGTGCTGCGTGACACCACTCGCGCGGGCGGGTTCGTGCCGGCCCAGTACCTCGGCGGTCAGGACGGCATCGCCAAGACCACGAACGCCCTGGCCTCGCTGGTGAACATCCCGCTCGTCTACGCGAACCTCGGCAACCTCGCCAACGCCGACGACGCGGCGCTGCTGACCTCGCGCGAGGGGCAGACCCAGTACGCATCGGTGATCACCAACGGCGTCATCCAGCAGCTGACCGGCAAGGTCAAGCCCGGCGGCGTCGTCGAGCGGCCCGTCGTGGCCCAGCCCATCGCGCCGCAGGTCGACCCGGCCGTGCCGGTGACCCCCGTCGCCCCTGCGGCCCCCGCCGCTCCGGCGGCTCCGGCGGCCGCAGCACCGGCGGCTCCCGCGGTGCCCACGGCCCCCGCGCAGACCCCGATCGTCCCCGCCGTGCCGGGCGCCGCGGCGCCGGTGAGCCCGACCACCGGGACCGGGACGTCCCCGATCGTGGCCGGCGTGCCGATGCTCCAGGGCGGCGCGACCCCCGGCACCTCGGTGCCGCAGCTGACGGCACCGTCGGCGCCGGCGGCGCAGGGCACCTCGGTGAACATCCCCGGACTCGGCCAGGTGGCGCTGCCGGCGCTGCCGACGATCTCGATCCCGGGCCAGTCCCAGCCGCTGGGCGTGAACAGCCTGTTCGAGATGGGGCCCAAGGCCGCCGAGTTCCTCACCAGCTCGCAGGGGCAGCAGCTCGTCAACACGCTGATCTCGAGCCCGCAGGCCTTCAACTCCCTGCAGTCGGCGCAGGGCCCGGCCGCCGCCCAGGAGATCCTCAAGGCGATCCTGAGCGCCGGCGCGCTCCTGCCGAAGTAGGAATCGCACCGCACCGACTTCCGCCGGGGACGTCACGCCCCGGCGGGAAGCGGTAGCGCGGCCCGATCTGGCAAGCTGGCTGATATGGCACTCCGCAATATCGTCCGGCTCGTCCACATGGCTCCGCCGATCAAGGACCTGAAGGGGAAGAAGGTCCTCGTCACCGGTGCGGCCAGCGGGATCGGCCGCGCTACCGCGAATCTTCTCGCGGCGCACGGTGCCGAGCTGGTGTTGACCGATATCAACGCCGAGCAGCTCGACGCCGTCACCCGCCACGTCACCGCCCTGGGCGCGAAAGTCATCGCGTCCAGGGCGTTCGACGTCTCCGACTACGACGCGGTGCGGGCCTTCGCGGACGAGGTCCACGCCGCTACCGGCTCCCTGGACGTCGTGATGAACGTCGCGGGTATCGCCGTCTGGGGCACCGTCGAGAACCTCACGCACGAGCAGTGGCGCAAGACCGTGGACGTGAACCTCATGGGACCGATCCACGTGATCGAGACCTTCGTTCCGCCGATGATCGCCGCCGGCCGAGGCGGCCAGCTGGTCAACGTCTCGTCCACGGCGGGCCTGATCGCTCTGCCGTGGCACGCCGCGTACTCCGCGGCCAAGTTCGGCCTGGTCGGCGTCTCCGAGGTGCTCCGCTACGACCTGCGCCGGCACGGGATCGGGGTCTCCGTCGTCGTGCCGGGTGCCGTGGAGACCGGTCTGGTGAAGACCGTGGAGATCAACGGGGTCGACCGGTCGAACCCCAAGGTGAACAAGGGCATCGACGCCTTCCCGAAGGTCACGGCCGAGAAGGCGGCGCAGGCGATCGTCGACGGGGTGCTGCGCAACCGGTTCCTCGTGTACACCTCGTTCGATACGCGGTTCGGCTACTTCTGGAAGCGGAAGTTCGCGCTGCCCTATGAGATCGCGATGCGCGTGGCGAACGACCGGTTCGCGTACCTGGCGAAGATCTCAGAGCGAGGTCAGTAGGCGCACGTGCTCCGCCCACACGTCCTCGAGTTCGTCCTGTGAGACGCCGGAGGACAGTTGGTGGAGCACCCACGCGGGGCTCAGCGTGGCCATCAGCGCCGCGGCCCAGACGTCGGCGTGGGCGGAGCGGCCCGCCTCGACCAGCATCGCGCGCACCGTCATCGACGAGACCCGCCACGGCGGGGCGTCGTACGGGTCGCGGGCGGCCTGCTCTGCGCCGCGCAGCAGGTCCCCGTGGCGCGCGATGAGCTGCATCCGGGCCTTGCCGTACTCGGTCAGGCGGTGCACGGGGTCGCCGCCCGGACCCAGCGGGGGCGGGCCGAACATGAAGCGGTGCTGCAGCTCGGTCTCGTCGTGATCGAGGAGGGTCTGCAGCAGTCCGGCGCGCGAGCCGAAGCGGCGGAAGACGGTGCCCTTGCCCACGCCGGCGGCCTGGGCGACCGCGTCCATGCTCACCGCGTCGACCCCGCGCTCGGCGAACAGGCGCTGCGCGGCCTCGATGAGCAGCTCGCGGTTGCGCGCCGCGTCGCGGCGCGGTTCGTTCTGCGGTTGCGCGAGGGGCAGGAGTGGTCCGGTCATCGGAGTGAGCCTACCGTGCGGGTTTTCGAGTCACCATGATCCTGGGGAAGAAATACGGACCGAAGTCCGTTAACGTGAGCGGACGCGGCCCGGACGGGTCGCGAGGAAGAAGTGAGGAACATGTCCGAGATCACCGTGCTCGCCGTCGTTGGTTCGCTGCGCAGCGGTTCGCTCAACCGCGAGCTGGCCGAGGTCGCCGCCGCGAACGCCCCCGAGGGCGTGCGGGTCGAGATCGCCGAGGGCATCGCCGATGTCCCCTTCTACAACGAGGACATCGACGGTGATTCGGCGCCTGCGGCCGCCGTCGCGCTCCGTGACCGCATCCGGGACGCCGACGCGCTGCTGCTTCTCGCCCCGCCGAACAACGGCACCGTCAGCGCCGTGCTCAAGAACGTCATCGACTGGGGCTCGCGTCCCTACGGTGCGAGCGTGCTCTCGGGCAAGCGGGTCGCCCTGGCTGGTGTGGGGCACCGTCTGGACACCACTCTGGCCGATGCCGAGCGGGCTGTGACCATCGCCGGCGGCGAGGTGCCCGAGGGGCTCGTCGAGGAGTTCCCGATCGCAGGCCTCGAGGGGAAGCCGGTCCGCGAGCACGACGCCGTCGCGCAGCGCGCGGAGGACCTCCTCGAGCGCCTCGTCGCCCCCGTGCGGTAGGTCGCCCGGCCGGGGCTCCGACGGTGCCGGGACGGCTTCCCGACGGTGTCGCGAGCCCCGGCCCGGCGTGTCGCCGATCCTCGGCGTGTCCTGGGGATTCACGATGAAAAACGCCCTACGGACCGTCTTGCGACCTGGTAATTCCACGAATGTTGTTCGCAAGTGGTTGTGTCGCTTCCCCGTGGGCACCACTAGGTGTAGTGTTCTGTGCACTGCGAGAGCGGACGGACCGAGAGGCGGTCCGGGAGGCATCAGACCGTCGTTGACGGTGCCGCGGGTCGCCCGAGTTCACGCAGGTAAACGTCCCGAAAAAACTTGTCAGTCCGTAGGTCGATAATCGGGTTCCGAGCAGTCCCGGGACCGTCCAGCGAAGGGGAGCCGTCCATGAGCCAGGTCGAGATCACCGTCTACACCAAGCCCGCGTGCGTGCAGTGCAACGCCACCTACAAGGCGCTCGACAAGGCCGGCCTGGACTACCGCGTGGTGGACATCACCGAGGACTCGGATGCCCGTGACTACGTGATGGCGCTCGGTTACCTTCAGGCGCCTGTCGTCGTCGCCGGCGATGCGCACTGGTCCGGCTTCCGCCCGGACCGGGTCAAGGCGCTCGTCGCGGTCGCCGCTACGGCGTAGCGATGCCCTCGCCCCTCGTCGTCTACTTCTCGTCGGTGTCGGAGAACACGCACCGATTCGTTGAGAAGCTGGGCCTGCGCGCCGCGCGCATCCCGGTCACGAGGGTCGAGGAACCGCTCACGATCGACGAACCCTTCGTCCTGATCACCCCCACGTACGGCGGGGGGAAGCAGGCCACCGCGGTCTCCGGCGGGGGATACGTCCCCAAGCAGGTGATCCGGTTCCTCAACGACCAGCACAACCGCTCCCTGATCCGCGGCGTGATCGCCGCAGGGAACACCAACTTCGGCGAAGAGTTCTGCTACGCGGGGGACGTGATCTCCCGCAAATGCCGGGTCCCGTACCTGTACCGCTTCGAGCTGATGGGCACCACCGAGGACGTGGAGCGAGTCCGTACCGGGCTCACCGAATTCTTCTCCCGCAACGATCTGAAGGAAAGCGCGCACGCATGACCGCCACCCAGGAAGACCTCGTCCCCTCGGCAAGCCAGTCCGGCGTCCACGGCGGCCCCGGCCACAGTGAGCTGGACTTCCATGCCCTGAACGCGATGCTGAATCTGTACGACAAGGACGGGCGCATCCAGTTCGAGAAGGACCGGGAGGCGGCGCGGCAGTACTTCCTGCAGCACGTGAACCAGAACACCGTCTTCTTCCACAACCTGGACGAGAAGCTCGACTACCTCCTCGAGGAGAACTACTACGAGCCCGAGGTACTCGAGAAGTACAGCCGGGAGTTCGTCAAGAGCCTCTTCGACGCGGCGTACGCCAAGAAGTTCCGGTTCCCCACCTTCCTGGGTGCGTTCAAGTACTACACCAGCTACACGCTCAAGACCTTCGACGGCAAGCGCTACCTGGAGCGCTTCGAGGACCGGGTCTGCATGGTCGCGCTGACGCTGGCCGACGGTGACGAGAAGCTCGCCGTCTCGCTCGTGGACGAGATCATCGCCGGCCGGTTCCAGCCGGCCACGCCGACGTTCCTCAACTCGGGCAAGAAGCAGCGCGGCGAGCCGGTCTCGTGCTTCCTGCTGCGCATCGAAGACAACATGGAATCGATCGGGCGGTCGATCAACTCGGCGCTGCAGCTGTCCAAGCGCGGCGGCGGCGTGGCTCTGCTGCTGTCGAACATCCGCGAGCACGGCGCGCCGATCAAGAAGATCGAGAACCAGAGTTCCGGCGTCATCCCGATCATGAAGCTGCTCGAGGACTCGTTCAGCTACGCCAACCAGCTCGGTGCGCGCCAGGGCGCCGGCGCGGTGTACCTGCACGCGCACCATCCGGACATCTACCGCTTCCTCGACACCAAGCGCGAGAACGCGGACGAGAAGATCCGCATCAAGACCCTGTCGCTGGGCGTGGTGATCCCGGACATCACCTTCGAGCTCGCGAAGCGGAACGAGGACATGTACCTGTTCTCCCCGTACGACGTGGAGCGCGTGTACGGCCTGCCCTTCGCGGACGTCAACGTGACCGAGAAGTACCACGAGATGGTCGACGACGCGCGGATCCGCAAGACCAAGATCAACGCGCGCGAGTTCTTCCAGACCCTCGCCGAGCTGCAGTTCGAGTCGGGCTACCCGTACATCATGTACGAGGACACCGTGAACCGGGCGAACCCGATCGCGGGCAAGATCACCCACTCCAACCTGTGCAGCGAGATCCTGCAGGTGTCGACACCGTCGTACTACAACGACGACCTGTCCTACGCCGAGATCGGCAAGGACATCTCCTGCAACCTGGGCTCGCTGAACATCGCGAAGACCATGGACAGCCCCGACTTCGGCGCCACGATCGAGACCGCGATCCGGGGCCTCACGGCGGTGTCCGATCAGACGGACATCAGCTCGGTGCCGTCGATCGAGAAGGGCAACAACCTCTCCCACGCCATCGGCCTCGGGCAGATGAACCTGCACGGTTACCTGGCGCGCGAGCGGGTCTTCTACGGTTCCGACGAGGGCGTGGACTTCACGAACATCTACTTCTACACGGTGCTCTTCCACGCGATCCGCGCGTCGAATCGGATTGCGCGGGAACGCGGCCAGTCCTTCGGCGGTTTCGCCGAGAGCAAGTACGCGAGCGGCGAGTTCTTCGACAAGTACACCGAGCAGGAGTGGAAGCCGGCCACCGCCAAGGTCGCCCAGCTCTTCGCGGACTCGGAGATCCACATCCCCACGCAGGACGACTGGCGCGCGCTCAAGGCCGACGTGCAGCAGTACGGCCTGTACAACCAGAACCTGCAGGCGGTGCCGCCCACCGGCTCGATCAGCTACATCAACCACTCCACGAGTTCGATCCACCCCGTCGCGGCGAAGGTCGAGATCCGCAAGGAGGGCAAGATCGGCCGCGTGTACTACCCGGCGCCGTACATGGACAACGACAACCTGGAGTACTACCAGGACGCGTACGAGATCGGCTACGAGAAGATCATCGACACCTACGCCGCCGCCACCCAGCACGTGGACCAGGGCCTGTCGCTGACGTTGTTCTTCAAGGACACCGCCACCACCCGCGACGTGAACCGCGCCCAGATCTACGCCTGGCGCAAGGGGATCAAGACCCTCTACTACATCCGCCTGCGGCAGATGGCCCTCGAGGGCACTGAGGTGGAGGGTTGCGTCAGCTGCATGCTGTGATGCTGTTCTAACTCGCTGGCCAGGGGAAAGTCCTCTGGCCAGCGTGTTTGATCCACTCCGTGTGCAGGCACCGCACCCGACCAGCCGGTCGCTTGCGTCTGGTGCAATGAGATCGGCGGGCGGGTCGGGTGTCCTGGCGTACGGCACTTAGGTGGGGAAGTCGGCGCTGCGGGAGAGGGCTTCGTTGGCCCGGATCGCGGTCACCTTGTTCTCCAGCGCGTCGATCACGGCGTCGTAGCCGCTGTTGCCCAGGACCAATCGGCGGGGCGGCGGGTTCTGGGCCATCGCCGCGACAACCGCACGGGCACCGCGATGCGGGTCGCCAGGTTGCACACCGTCCATCCCGATGAAGGCGGCGCGGACCTGCTCGAGCACGTCGTGGTAGTCTGGAATTCGCTCCTTGACCGGTTCGTCGGTGAAGCCTGAGTAGGCGTTGGTGCGAAACGCCCCCGGCTCGACGGTCAACACCGAAATGCCGTGCGGAGCGACCTCGTCGTACAGCGCGTCCGTGACGGCTTCGATGGCGAACTTCGTCGCGCTGTAGTAACCGAATCCGGGCGCTGATGCCAGCCCGGCCACCGAGGAGACGTTGACGATCCACCCGTTGCCGCGGGCGCGCATTCCCGGCAACACGGCCCGCGTCACGGACAGCACGGCGAAGAAGTTGAGTTCGAACATCGCCCGCACCGTGGACTCGTCCATCGCCTCGATCGATCCGTACCAACCGCGACCAGCATTGTTGACCAGCACGTCGATGCCGCCGAAGTGCTCCTCGGCCGCGCGCACCGCACGCTGCACCTGCGCAGCGTCGGTGAGTTCGAGAGGTACGATCAGAACTCGCTCGTCGTACTGCTCGGCCCAGGCCGCGAGTTCCTGCGGGCGGCGGGTGGTGACAGTGACACGGTCGCCGGACTCCAGCGCTGCCTCGGCGAACGCCACACCGAAGCCGCCGGGCGTGCCGCCGGTGATGAACCAACGCCTGCTCATGGCTCGATCACCAGCCGGCTGATCAGCGCACCGTCCAAAGTGAAGCGGTAGTGCAGGTCGACCTCGCCGCCGGGGAAGTCACCCTCCAGGTGCTGCCCGACGTCGACGACGCCAGGGACTGTCGTTGTCGCGCCGGTGAACTCGGAGGTGTACGTGTATTCGCCGGCTGAGGAGGTCAGCCAGGCCCCGATCTCGTCATGGCCCCGATAGTCGCGGCCGTCGTCGGTGACATGGCCATCGGCGGTGAACATGGCGACAGCTCGTCCGTCATCCGGTGTGCTGAGAGCCGTCATGAAGGTCTTCACGGGTTCGGGGAGAGCATCCCAGTCTGTGGTAGTCATGACTCGACTGTCGAGCTTCCCTTAAGGGGAAGGTCAACCCCGGGCCGGATGTACCCGTGGCCGCGCCCGACTGTCGGGTCCGCGTTCTCCCGTGCCGGTCACGGTGTCGACCTTCCCCCTAGGGGAGGCTGCACGATAGCCGCACCTGTTACGCGACGAGCAGATCGCAGAGGAGGACGTCATGGGTGCACGGGTCTCGATCGGTGACTTCGCGGTGATGACGAGCCTGAGCCGTAAGGCGCTACGCCACTACCACGAGATCGGCATACTCGAGCCGGCCGATATCGACTCTCACACGGGGTACCGCTTCTACGACACCAGCCAAGTCGACCACGCCCACATCATCCGCCGATTCCGCTCACTGGGCTTCTCCATTCCCGACATCAAGGCGTTACTGAGTACGGACGACGCCGCGACCCGAGCCGAGATCATCACGACTCACCTCGCACAGATGGAGGAGAAACTGCAGCAGACGCTCGACACCGTGGGTGCCCTGCGCGAACTGCTCTCGCCCGTGCGCACCCCTCCCGATGTGGAGTTGCGCCGCGAACCTGCGCTCGCTGTGTGGTCGGTCAGCGCCACCGTCGAGGTTGCTGAGATAGACGACTGGTTCGCCGCGACATTGGCGACATTGCGCCGCGCACTCGCCACGACCACGTGCGAATCGTCGGTGTTCGTGCCGGGCGGTCTCTACGACCGGGCACTGTTCCTCGAATCACGGGGCGAGGCGACCCTGTTCGTTCCCGCACCGCGCTTCCTCGCAGGCCCACCGGAGGGCTTGCGTGCCGAGGTTCTGCCCGCCGCCGAGTACGCCGTGCTCACTCACCCCGGCGGCCACGAGAAGGACATCGACCGCAGTTACGCGGCCCTGGGTGTGTTCGCGAACGAGCACCTGATAACCGGCCAGGGGCCGATTCGGGAGCACTACCTCGGCGCCTCGCTCCGTTCCCCGATGACATTCACCGCCACGGAGATCTGCTGGCCGATCTTCAGCACCAACCCACCCGTGCGCCCCTTCGAACGGGAATACTGACGAGCGCGAGTAGCACCATGCATACGGCCAGGTTGCTCCTTGCTCAGGTCTGCAACGTTCAGGCCCAGGAGCCGATGGCAGAGCTCGGACATTCCCGAGCCCGCTGCGTCGTCGGCATCGGCCAGGGGAGAGCTTCCACCTCGTGTGCAGGGACGGCCCGATACGAGCAGCGGCTGACCAACAGGATCGCCGGGATCGAGCGGGTTCGCTGACCATCGGGAGGCGCGGAGGTACTGTCCGAGGCACCGATGCATCATTCGAACCGAATGACACGTGACTAGCGGGCGGATCGGCGGATGCCCGCGCGAGGAGGCGGCGCACATGGCGGAGGCGGTACGGGGCGAGCGGACAGGCGCGCACCTGCTGGTCGACGAGCTGCTGGACGCGGGGATCGAGGTCTGCTTCACCAACCCCGGCACCTCGGAGATCCACTTCGTGGCCGCGCTCGACGACCGCCCCGCGATGCGCTCGATTCTCTGCCTGTTCGAGGGCGTCGCCTCGGGCGCGGCCGACGGCTACTTCCGCGTCACGGGGCGGCCGGCGGCCACGCTGCTGCACCTCGGGCCGGGACTGGCCAACGGCCTCGCCAACTTCCACAACGCCCGGCGCGCGCACAGCGGCGTGCTCAACATCGTGGGCGACCACGCCATCCGCCATCAGGGTCTCGACGCGCCGCTCCAGTCCGACATCGACGCGGTGGCCGGCTGGTTGGAGGGGCCGATGTACCGGCCGGGGCACGCCTCGCTGCGCGCCGACACCCGTGCCGCCGTCGCCGACTCCCGCCGCGCGATCGCGACCCTGATCCTCGCCGCGGACGTCTCGTGGGACGCCCCGGCGGAGGCCTCGAAGACGGCGACGGTGCCGGCACCGTCGGGCCAGGATGACGCGCCCGACATCGAAGGCCTCGCCGCGCTCCTCACCGACGACGGGCCCGCCACCGTCCTGCTGCTGGGCGGGGACGCGCTCACCGAACCCGGTCTGCACGCCGCCGCCCGGATCGCGGCGACGACCGGTGCGCGCGTGATCATCGAGACGTTCCCCGCGCACATCGCGTCGGGGCGCGGCGTGCCGAACTTCGAGCGGCTCGCGTATCCGGCCGAGCACGCCGTGGCCCAGCTCGCGGGCGCCCGGCGGCTGGTGCTGTGCGGCGCGGCGCACCCTGTCGCGTTCTTCGCCTATCCCGGACTGCCGAGCGACCTGGTGGCGCCGGGGACGGACGTCGTCACCGCGAGCGGGCACCGCGGAGCCGGCGCCGCGCTGGTCGCCGTCGCCGATCGGCTGGACGCGCCGACGGTGACCCCGGCATCGCCCGCACTGCCGACAGTGCCGGACGAGCCGCTCACCGTGCGGAACTGGGGCGCCGTGCTCGCCGCGGAGCTGCCGTCCGGCGCGATCATCTCCGACGAGGCGAACTCGAGCGGCTTCCTCCTGCCGGAGCAACTCGCGGGCGCCGCACGGCACGACGTGATGCGGTTGACCGGCGGCGCGATCGGGCAGGGGCTGCCGCTGGCCGTCGGGGCGGCGGTGGCCGCACCCGACCGGCCCGTGTTCGCGCTGCAAGCCGACGGCAGTGCGGCGTACACCATCTCCGCGCTGTGGACGATGGCCCGCGAGCGCCTCGACGTGACGGTACTGCTGCTGGACAACCGGTCGTACGCCGTGCTCGGCCGCGAGCTGGAGCGGGTGGGGGCCGCCTCCTCGACCGGGATCGCTCGGGCACTGCTGGACCTGTCCGACCCGGCGATGGACTTCACCGCGATCGCCGAGGGCTTCGGCGTGCCCGCCTCGCGCGCGGCGACCACGGGCGAGCTCGCCGAACAGATCCGGGCGGCGCAGGCCGCGCCGGGCCCGCACCTGATCAGCGTGACGCTGCCGGGCCCGGCCTGAGCCGAGCCGGAATTCCGGCACCGTCGGGCTCGGGACGGAGCCCGGACGGCCGAGCAGGGGCTCCACGACCACCATGCAGGAGACCGGCCCGTCCGGCCGGAAGCGGTCCCCGTCGTGAGGTGTACGCGCAGGGCATCCCTTCCGTCCAACAGCGCCGGTAGTGTCGAATCCGTGAGCCGATTCCGTCGAGAATGAGGAGCAACCGTGGCACACAACGATTTCGAGCAGATCTTCCCGCTCGGTGAGCCCAACGACGCCTTCGCGCAGTACTTCGTAGGGCAGAGCTATCTCGCCCCGCTGGCCTCGGGCAGCGTCCCGGTCAGCAACGTCTCCTTCGAACCGGGCTGCCGCAACAACTGGCACATTCACCACGGCACCGGTGGAGGCGGTGACCAGATCCTGATGTGCACTGCGGGTAGCGGCTGGTACCAGGCAGAGAACGAGGCGCCGGTGAGCATGGAGCCGGGAACAGTGATCCGCGTCCCCGCCGGCACGAAGCACTGGCACGGCGCGAAGGCCGAGTCGTGGTTCTCTCACGTCGCCTTCATCACGCCCGGCGACGGAGTCAGTAACGAATGGCTCGAGCCGGTCGCCGACGAGGCGTACGCCGCACTGCCGACGAACGGAGAGAAGGCATGACGATTCTGCACGAGACCTATACCCTGCCCGGCGGTGTCGAGATCCCAGCGCTGGGGCTGGGCACCTGGTTCATCGACGACGACAAGGCGGCCGCCGCGGTGCGCGCGGCGGTGGAGATCGGGTACCGCAATATCGACACCGCCCAGGCGTACGGCAACGAGGTCGGCGTCGGCGAGGGGGTGCGCACGAGCGGCGTCGCCCGCGACGAGCTGTTCGTCTCCACCAAGCTCGCCGCCGAGATCAAGGACTACGCCGGTGCTGTCGCCGCGATCGACGGCTCGCTGACCAGGCTCGGTCTCGATCACGTCGACCTCATGCTGATCCACAGCCCGCAGCCGTGGGACGACTTCCGCGGCGGCGACTACACCGAGGGCAACCGCAACGCGTGGCGGGCGCTGGAGGAGGCCCACAGGGTGGGCAAGATCCGGTCGATCGGCGTCTCGAACTTCCAGCAGGCCGACGTGGACGCCCTCCTGGCCACCGCGACCGTCGCGCCCCAGGTCAATCAACTTCTCGTGCACATCGGGAACACCCCGGCGGAGCTCCTCGATTACTGCCGGAGCAACGAGATTCTCGTGGAGGCGTACTCACCTATCGCGCACGGCGCGATCCTCGCCGACCCCGAGATCGCCGCCATGGCAGAGCGCTACGGCGTGAGCGTGCCCCAGCTGTGCATCCGCTACACAGTGCAGCTGGGCGCCGTCTCGCTGCCGAAGACCGCGAATCCCGAGCACATGCGCAGTAACGCCGAACTCGACTTCGTCCTCTCCGACGAGGACATGGCCGCCCTACAGGCACGCACCGAGGTCGACTACGGCGAATACCGGGCGTTCCCCGTATTCAGTGGTAAGTAGGCACAGCAGCGGCCGCCGCGTACGGTGGGCCGCGAACCGAGAAACAACCTCCCTGGCCGGTACGGCTAGTGAGCGGTCGAGGCAAGCTCCGCCGCCGCCCGCTGGTGAAGTTCCTGCACCTGCTCGGCCTGTCTGAGCGCCTGCTCGTCGTAGCGCTCCACGGCGTCGCGATCGACACTCAGAGCTGCAGGGCTGAGTGCCAGACCCAGTTCCCACATGGCCTTCTTCGCCAGCAGAAGCGACCGCATCGCTTCCAACGCCGCCATCCTCCGCAACTGGCCGTCGATCGGACGAACGGGGGCAAGAACGGACCTCACGGTCGCGGTCAGAACCAACGCCGGGCGCAACCACACCTCCGGCACCGAGCTGAGCGATCGCGTCCACCGCTGCACGAAGTCGATCTCCTCGGCTAGTTCGGCAGGGAGGGAGTTCAGCTGCCCATCGGTCCAGGGATCTGCGGCGATGAGCTCCGCCAGACGAATCCCGAACGAGGCACCGAGCAGATGCGTCCGGAGGTAGACCGCGAACTGTTGACGATCCCAGAAGTTCATATCGCCGTAGTATCACGGCTCACCAGGATCGGCACGCCGTGCGGGACTGCCGCACGACCAGCCGGTCCGATTCGCCGCCGCGCCGAAATTCGGTCGCGCGCGGTCGCACCGCCCGGATAGCGTGGAACCTCTCCGGGCGGCGCCGGGCTCGCGAAGCAGGTGCGGGCCCGGAGAACCGAGCGATCACGAGGTGCGACATGACGATCACGGTGGTGGGCCCCGAACACGCTGCGACGGCCGCGCGACTGCAGGTGGACTTCGCGGTCGAGTTCGAGTCGCCGACACCACCGGCGGAGGTGCTCGAGCCGCGGTTCCGGCGACTGATGGCGGACCCGGCCGCCTTCGTGCTGTTCGCCGGAGATCCGACGGGGCCGGACGGCTACGCGGTCGTCACCCTGCGGCCGACCGTCTACTGCGACGGCCCGCTCGCAGTCCTCGACGAGCTCTACGTCGTACCGCGCCTCCGGGCGGGCGGGATCGGCACCCGGCTGCTCGGCCGCGCGGTCGATGAAGTGCGCGCCCGGGGCGGTGGTGAGATGCACATCAACGTCGACGAGGTGGATGTCGATGCCCGGCGGTTCTACGAGCGGCACGGATTCGTCAACATCGAGCCGGGCACCGACTACCGGATGCTGTGCTACATCCGCGAACTCGACTGACCCCGAGAACCGGCGTCCACCCCGTCGCTGCTCATGCCGGGGCCACGCGCTGCTTCCGCACCGCGCCCGGTAGCACGATCGCCGAGCAGAGGAGGAAGCACACCGCGCCGAGGCAGGTGCCCAGGTTGGTGAGGACGATGTCCTCCGTCAGGCCCGACGGTAGTACGTACGCGCCCACCGCCGACACGCCGAACAGCACGGAACCGGCGAGGTTGATCGTCACCGACCACCACTGCAGCGATCGCGGGCGCCACCACCCCGCCGTGTGCCCGTAGGCGACGATCGCGACCACCCCGCTGACCAGGAAGGCCACCGAGCCCGCGGCGTTCGGGCTCCACACGAGATCCCGCTCCTCGCCCGGAGTGTGCAGGTCCACCGCCGCGCCCGTGCTGATGTTGAACAGCACCGTGCCGAACGACTGAGTGGCTGCGGCGAGCCAGTCCGCCCGGATGCCGTGCACGGCACCGTCGGCCTCGGTTCCCCCGGACACCCGCGGCCCGGCCAGCGCCAGCTGCATCAGCCCGGCTGCGGTGAAGAACCACGACCCCACGAAGAACATCAGGTTCGCGTTCGACGCCCCGACCAGCGCTGCGAATCGGGGTGCGGCGCCCAGCGCGAACAGGGTGGAGCCGACGATGAAGGCCCAGCACTGATGCACTGTTGTGGGGCGGAGCACCAGCCTCGTTCCGATGAAGGTTTCCCCTGTCACGGCGGGTCAGTGGTGGAAGATCGGGTGCTGCGATGCGCTCGGCATGGGACTGTCCAGCCCCTCGAGGAACTCCACCTCCTTGCGGATGTCACTGAGCAGCGACACCGCGAGGTCGTGGCTGAGCCCGTTGCGCACCACGATCCGCTGCACCGTCATATCCTCCATGCCCTCGGGCATCGGGTAGGCCGGCACCAGCCAGCCGCTCAGGCGGAGCCGGTCGGACAGGTCGTAGAGATCCCAGTTCGGGCTCGCGTCGTCGCGGAGCCGCCACGCGAACACCGGTATGTCGGAACCGTCGCTGATCAGCTCGAACGGGCCGATCTTGGCGATCTCCGAGGAGAGATAGGTGGCCACGTCGATGCAGCCCTGCTGCACCTGCCGGAAGCCCTCGAAGCCGAGCCGCAGGAAGACGTAGTACTGCAGCAGTACCTGGGCTCCGGGCCGGGAGAAGTTCAGCGCCAGTGTCGGCATGTCGCCGCCGAGGTAGCTGCAGTGGAAGACCAGGGACTCGGGCAGAGCGTCGTTGTCGCGCCATACGATCCAGCCGACACCGGGGTACACCAGGCCGTACTTGTGTCCGGAGGTGCTGATCGACGCGACCCGCGGCACCCGGAAGTCCCATTCCAGATCGGGCTGACAGAACGGGGCGATCATGGCGCCCGAGGCGCCGTCGATGTGGATCTCGACGTCCAGGCCGGTCGTGGCCTCGATCTCGTCGAGCGCGGCCGCGATCTGCGTCACCGGCTCGTACAGGCCGTGGTAGGTCACACCCATGATCGCGACGACGCCGATGGTGTTCTCGTCGACGTACTTGTCCAGGTCGTGGCCGTCCAGCACCATGTGCTCGGGGGAGACCGGGATCCACCGCGGCTCCACCTCGAAGTAGTTGCAGAACTTCTCCCAACACACCTGCACGGCGGTGCTGAGCACGATGTTCGGGTTCTCGGTGGACTTGCCCGCGGCCTTGCGCTTGGCCTGCCAGCGGCGCTTGAGCGCGAGCCCACCCAGCATGCACGCCTCCGACGAGCCGATGGTCGAGGTGCCGATGGTGTTGCCCGGGTCCGGGTTGTTCCACAGGCTCGCCAGGATCCGCCAGCAGCGCTCCTCGATCGCGGCGGTCTGCGGGTACTCGTCCTTGTCGATCATGTTCTTGTCGAACGTCTCGGAGTACAGCTTGGCGGCGTAGTCGTCCATCCAGGTGCCCACGAACGTCGCCAGGTTCAGGCGGGCGTTGCCGTCGAGCATCGCCTCGTCGTGCACCAACTGGTACGCGATCTCACCGAGCCGCGCCTTCTTCGGCAGTTCGAATTTGGGTAGTTCGGTGGCCTCGCCCGGGCCCAGGAACACTGACCGCAGACTCAGTGCGTCGGATTCGTTGCCGCGGTGCCGGTGGTGCATGTGCTTGCTCATGAACGGGTCCTCCGTTTGCTCGATCGGACTCTGTGGGAATCGGGCCCCCGGCCGGTACACGCGCACCGCCGAACCGCCCCGAATCGACCATAGTCGCCGAGCCTCGGGTACGGGTGAGCAGTCACGCGGTGTCGATGCCTTCGTGCAGGTCGACGGTGCCTAGGGGGTGTGGCCGCCCGCGCCGCCGGCGCCGCGCTGGTCGCCCGCGGTGTCCGACCGCGGAGATCGCCCCTTCTTCCGGACGATCGGTTCTCGTCTTCGACAATGTTCGTCTGACCGGGACGGAGGTGTCAGCGACGGTGTTTGAACGGACCGTGCAGCGGTTACCTCGTTCCATGACTTCAGCACTTGCGATCATCTGTACGCTCAAGCCCTCGCCCTCGGGATCGAGTAGCGAACTCCTCGCCGGACAGGTGCTCGAGGAACTCGGCGGGCACGGTGTGTCCGGCACCGTCGTCCGTGCGGTGGATCACGACATCAAGCCCGGGGTGGAGCGCGACATGGGCGGCGGCGACCAGTGGCCGGAGGTGCTCGAGCAGGTCCGTGCCGCCGACATCGTCGTCCTCGCGACACCCACCTGGCTCGGACACATGTCCAGTGTCGCGCAGCGCGTTCTCGAGCGGCTCGACGCGGAACTGTCGCAGACCGACGACATGGGGCGCCCGTCCATGCTGGACAAGGTGGCGATGTGCGCCGTCGTCGGCAACGAGGACGGCGCGCACAAGATCATCGCGGACGTCTTCGGGGCCTTGGGCGACATCGGATTCTCGGTGCCCGCTCAGGGCGCGACGTACTGGAACGACGAGGCGATGGGCGGTCGCGACTACAAGGACCTCGAGAGCGTCCCGGACGCGGTCGCCACGACCACCGCCAACGCTGCGCGCAATGCTGCGCACCTCGCCGAACTCCTGGGCCGGTCTCCGTACCCGCCGTACCGCTGAGACCTTGCCCGGATCGCGAACCGCCTCGGGGCCACTGCCCCGAGGGAGTTTACTTGCTTCCCCAAAAGGGAGGAGAAAGGGTCCACAGGGGACCC
>NZ_JBYPZI010000006.1:0-100579 GCF_057815145.1 Tsukamurella sp. II2bb | reverse complement strand
CGGGGCTGGCCTCCGCCCCCCCTGAACTGTGGAGCCTTTGCCTGGGACGAAAACCGCCTCGGGGCCACTGCCCCGAGGCGGTTCGCTCGCCTCCCCGAAGGGATGGAACCGGTGCCCGCGGGATCACCGCGGCCGCGGCGCGCGGGAGCGGCGCCGGCGATGGCTGCTGTCGCACAGCGGGGCGATGCGGCTGCCGCCGCACGTGCACAGGGCGACGACGAATCGATCGCACGTCGTCGGTGTGCCGTCGGCACCGACCACCTCGATGGGGCCCTCGACCAGGACGGGACCGCCCGGGACGACCCGAACGCGCCGTCGCCGTTCCGCAGTGGCGCGGCGCGTCCCGCCCCGCTCCGCGGCGGTCATCGCGCACCGCCGCGGCGGCGCGCGCGAATGACGGCGATCTCCTCGAGGTGGCAGCTGGGCGGGATCACGCCCGCGCGGCGGAGCGGTTCTCGCCGCGCGCGTAGGACGGGACCGAAGGGGATCCGGCGGCTGCGCACCACGTCCGCGTCGAATCCGGCCTCCCGCAGCAGCAGGAGTGTCCGCTCGCAGTCCGCGAACGCCGACTGCACGATCAGGGCGGTGCCGGCCGGTGCGAGGAGGTGGTCGAGCCTGGCGCAGACGACGTCGAGGACGGCGCGCCCATCGGGGCCGGCGTTCCACGCACCGGCCGGCCCCGCCGCCGAGCTCGGCAGGTGCTCGGTGCCGGCGGGAGTCGGCACGTACGGGGGATTGCAAGTGACCACGTCGAAGGCGTGGGCGCAACGGAACCCGGCCACACCGGCCAGGCGCACGTCCACCTCGACGCCCGCATGGGCACTCACCGTCCGGGTCGCGCGCACCGCCGCGGGCGCGGAGTCGATCGCGGTGACGCGGGCGCCCAGCAACGCGGCCTCCACGGCGACGACGCCGGAACCCGTGCACAGGTCGAGCGTGCGCGCGCCGCGCAGTGGAAGGTCGCCGAGAGCGTCCAACAGGAGACGGGTATCGGCCTGCGGCCGGTAGACCTCGTCCGGCCCGGCGGCCGAGCGGGCCGCATCCAGGAGGCCGCTCGGGGGCGCCCCGCTATCGGGAGCACCGGGAGCCGAGCGCGGCGACGGGGGATCGGTCCGATCCGGCGCGAGCACCGAACGGGTACTGCTCGACATCTTCTCTCCTTCCGCCGGCGCGGTCGACGTCGAGCGCACCGGGTCACTGCACTGCGGGCTGACGGTGCTCTGTACCCGCGGGTGTGCCCGGACAAACGCGCGCGGAACGGGTTTCGCGGATCGCCGGAACGGGTACGGGTATCGCGATGACGTCGACGGAACGGTGGTGGAAGATGGTGCGGATCGCGGAGCCGGTGCGGAACGGGCATGTCGCGCAGCTGCCCTCGCCGCGAGGCCCGATATCCCGGTGGGCGATCACCGCCCTCGAATCGGGTGGACCGGTCTCCGCGTCCATGCCCGACCCGGCCGGTGCGGATCCCTGGGGTGACGACCTGCAGCTGGCGCTCTTCATCTGCCAGGAGATGCACTACCGCGGCTGGCGCGGCATCGACGCCGCACTGGAGTGGGAACCGTCGATCGTCGCCGCCCGGGTGCGCCTCGAGGACGTCTTCCTCGAGGCGGTCGACGAGGAGCTCGGCCTTCCCGCGAACGGCGCCTCCGCGTCCGCGGCGCTCGACGACCTGGCCCGGGACAGCCTGCAGGCCGGCGGCACCGTCGAAGGGCTGGGGGCTGACGCGGACGGGACTCGGTTCCGTGACTACTTCGCCGCCCGGTCGCTCTACCACCTCAAGGAGGCGGATCCGCACGCCTGGGTCGTTCCGCGGCTGACGCCGGTCTGCAAGGCGCCCTTCGTCGCCGTCGAATACGACGAGTACGGCGCCGGGCGCGCCGAGGACGTCCACCAGTGCCTGTACGCCGACCTCCTCACCGCGATGGGGATGGACAGCGGGTATCTGGACTACCTCGATCGCGCACCCGCGGCGGCGATCGCCCCGGTCACCCTGATGACCGCCTTCGGGCTACGCCGCGCCGAACTCGGCGCGGCGATAGGGCATTTCGCTGCGACCGAGGTGGCCTCACCGCCGGGCTCGGCGCGCATGGTGGCCGCGCTGGAGCGGGCCGACGCGCCGGACCCGGCGAAGCGCTTCTACCGCGAGCACGTCGAAGCCGACGCGGTCCACGAACTCGTGATGCGGCACGACGTGGTCGGGGCGATGGCCGCCGCGTGCCCGGAGACCGAGCGCGACATCGTTCGGGGCATCGCCGCCTGGCGCCTGGTGGAGGACCGCCTCGGCGCTGCGCTGCTCGCCGCCTGGCGCGCCGGGAAGACCCTCGTGCGCGACCTGTGATGAGCACCGGCGTCTACATCCCCCTCATCCTCATCCCACTGATCACCCTCGTGGTCTCGTGGAAACAGTTCACCCTCTCGCGGGATACGACCGGCGGTCACGGGCTGACCATCGGGGCGCGCCGCATCGAACGGGTGCCCGGCACGACGACGATCGGCGTGGGTCCCGATGACCAGTGGAACTCGGTGGAGCTCCGGATCGTGGCACGGGGCCCTGGAACCTGGTACGACGTGCTCGGGACGGTGCTCCGGGATGGCGGCCGGGACCTCGTGGTGGACCGCGTGCCCCGTCTGGACAACACCACCGAGGCGCTGACCGCCACGGTGCAACTCCGGACCCGGGATCTCGACACCAGCTGGTTCCTCGTCGACTGGCTGGCACCGCACAAAGCGGGCGTGCGCAGAGAGGCCTACCGGATCCGCATCCGCGGAACCGGCACCAGCCCCTCCCGTGCGCGTAAACGGGCCAATCCGTCGCGGGCCGCGGTCGCGCCGATCGTCGACGACGGCGCGCTCGCCGTTCCGGATCTCGAGGAATGGCGCTGGGACCGCACCTGGAAGGCGCGGTACTGGTTGTGGTCGCTGGTGCCCGCTCGGTGGGCGCCGGTGCAGGCCCGGGGAGGATGGTCCGGCCGCTGCGTCCGACGGTGGCTGCAAGCGGGCAGGTGGCGGCCGGTGCACCCGCGGGAACCCGTGCGGACCGGGTGGATGCCCGGAATCCCCGACGGTGTCGAATGGTGACCGGCCTCGGTGCAGGGAAAGGCGTTTCGCGGTTCCCCGCGGCGGGTACGTCATCGCGGCGGGCCGGGGCGCCGGGCCGTCGGCGGTGGGGACAGTGGCGATAGGAGGGTTCGTGGACGAGTACCCGCGACATGCAGGCGACGAGGGCGCGCCGCCGCTGTTCGCCTGGCGCGGTGAGGATGACGAGGTGCCGGTGGTCGGGGCGCTGGCCGATCTGGTCCGGGAAGTGGATTCCCGCTCGGCCCTGTACGTCCGCTACTCCGAGGGCCCGGCCGCCGATCTGCGCAACGGACCCAGTCGCGACTACGAGGCCGACTACGTACTGCCCGGATTATCCGTGGCCACACTGACTCCCGAGCCCTGGTGGGCTCTGCCGACCCGGACCTGGGTCGTCCGCCGCGTGTGCACCTACCGCGAACTCGATGTGGCGGGCAGGTACGCCTGGGTGCTGACGGGACGGCTCGTCGGGCGGGGACCCGACCACGAGCCACTGGTCAGGTCGGTCCGTCCGGTGGCCAGGCTGACCAGTGGCGTGCTCGACGAGGCCGCGGCCGAGTACCGGAGCCGGATGGAGGCCGGCAGGGACTCGCGCGGCCGTGACCGGGGCGCGAGGTGATGTCGGGAAGCGATGCGGGCCGACGGGCGTCACCGCCCCGTCGACGTGCCCGGGTCGTGCCCGTACCGACGGAACAGGTGGCGGGGGAGCCACCACCAGAAGAAGCCCGCGCAGGCGCCACCGGCCACCGCGGCCACCGCGCCGATGAGCATCGACTCGGACCCCACCGCCACCACGAGGGCCGCGGCGCCGGTGAGGGCCAGCCCGACCGCCGCCGTCCCGAGGAGCACCAGGCGGTGCGTCGCGGTGACGACCACGGCGAGGTTGTGGGTGCGGAACAGGAGCCGGTGCAGCGCAATGGGAGTGAGGAAGACGATGACGGCCGCGAGCGATGCGGTCATCGTCAGGTAGTACAGCACTCGGCAGGCGGTGCTCAGCGTCGCGAACCGCGGCTGGAACGGCAGCACCAGGAGGTACCCCGAGAGCAACTGCACGCTCATCTGCAGCACCCGCACCTCCTGGAGCAGCGAGGCCCAGTTCCGGTCCAGTCGTTCGGTGGGGGTCTCGTTGCGCGCCTGCAGATTCCAGGGACGGTCGCGGTACGGCGAGGCGGGATCGAAGTGCACGGACTCGCTCAGCCCGGGAGGGTCTCGCCGCCGATGGGGGCGAGAACCTCACCGGAGTAGTACGAGGACATGGTGCTCGCGGCGAAGAAGACGTACGAGGGCGCGATCTCGTCGGGATCGGCTGCCCGGCCGTACGGGGCCTGCTCGCCGAAGCCGGCCACCGCGTCCTCGTCGAAGGTCGCGGGGATCAGGGGCGTCCACACCGGGCCGGGGGCGACGCAGTTGACGCGGATCCCCCGGTCCATCAGGGACTGCGCCATCGCATAGGTGAACGCGAGGACCGCGCCCTTCGTGGCGGAGTAGTCGATGAGGCGGCGATTGCCGCGCAGGCCGTTGATCGAGGCCGTGTTGATGATGCAGTCGCCGCGCGTGAGCAGGGGGAGCGCGGTACGGGTCACGTGGAAGAAGCTGTCGATGTTCACCGCGAAGGTCCGCCGCCACTGCTCGGTGGTGATCTCGGTGAGGTCGTCCACCGGCTGCTGGGTGCCGACGTTGTTGACGACGATCGACAGCCCGCCCAGTTCGGAGTGGGTGCGTTCGACCACGTCGCGGCAGTGCTCGGGATCCCCGAGATCGCCGGCGTAGCGGACGCACCGTCGCCCCTCCCGCTCGATGAGGTCGACGGTCCGGGCGGCGTCGTCGCCCTCGTCGAGGTACGCGATGGACACGTCGGCACCCTCCTTCGCGAAGGCGATCGCCGTCGCCCGGCCGATGCCCGAGTCGCCGCCGGTGATCAGGGCCTTCCTCCCCTCCAGCAGCCCGCGGCCGTGGTAGTCGCGCATCTCGTCGCGGGGCTGGTCCTTCATGTCCCCTGTCTCGCCGGGGTAACGGATGGTCTGGCTCGGCACGTTCTCCTCCTTCGACAGTGACGCTCGGTCGCTGTTGCACTGCTACCCGCCGGCGTTCGCGGGCAAACCCCGCGCCGGGGGTTTGCGCGGCGGCGATCCGGGGTACGCGACCGTCGACAGGACAGACAGTGACGTGGAATGAGGAGGAGCGATGCCGAAGACCACGGACCAGGGGGCGGCCGACCAGGACGAACTTCCAGGAACTCTGCAACGTTCGAGTGCGAAGGCACAGCGGACCTTCGCGAAGGCGCACGACTCCGCACTCGAGGAGTACGGGGACGAGGAGCGGGCGCACCGTGTGGCCTACGCCGCCCTCAAACACAGCTACGAGCGGGTCGGGGACCGGTGGGAACGCAAGCCAGGAGGGAAGCGGGGAACCTCGGAACGCCCCGGGCAGCGCCGTGGGGGCACGACGCACGAGGGCGTCGACGTCAACGCGACGAAGGAGCACCTCCTCGACGTCGCGCGGCGCCTCGGGATCCGAGGTCGTTCGACGATGCGGAAGGCGGAACTCATCGATGCGATCGAACGCGCGAACGAACGTGCGAGGACCAAGGACTGATGCCCGTGCGATGCCGAACGCACATCCCGTGCCCTCGTGCTGTACAGGGGAGGGGGCGCCGTGCTAGCACGGAAGGCGCCCTTCGATGAACGGAGCCTCATGGCGCACATGGCACGGACCACGCCCGACCACCCCGTCGATCTGCGGGTCCCGGCCGACCTCGCGTATCTGCCGGTGCTGCGGGCGGTACCGGAGGCGCTCGCGGTCATGCTCGACCTCGACATCGATCGAGTGGCGGACCTCGGGCTGGCCATCGACCAGATCTGTACCGAGCTGATCGCCGATGCGCAGGACGACGCGCGCGTCGAGCTGCGCGTCGATCCCGGCGCGGCGGAGCTGACCACGATCATCGCGGCGAGCACGCGGACCGACCGAGTACCGGATCGGGCGGGCTTCGGCTGGCGGGTCCTGAACACGCTCACCGAGGGACTCGAGGTCGAGCACGTCCCGGCCCCGGGCGGCGGATGGTGGACGAGCGTCTCGTTCCGATCCGCGCGGAGCGGCGTGTAGTGCCGCCGCAACCTCGGGAGCCGCGGCCCTCGAGCGACGACTACACCGATGTGGCGGAGATCCTCCGCTCCGCCCGACGCGCCGGTGGCGCACGCGCGGCGGCCGCCAGGGACGAGGTCATCACCCGGTGCCTGCCGCTCGCGGAGAACATGGCGCGACGGTTCGCCGGGCGCGGTGAGCCCTACGACGACCTCGTCCAGGTCGCGCGCATCGGGCTGGTCAACGCCGTGGACCGCTTCGACCCGGAGAAGGGGACCGATTTCCTGTCCTTCGCGGTGCCCACCATGTCCGGCGGACTTCGCCGGCACTTCCGCGACACCGGGTGGGCCGCACGGGTCCCGCGGCGCATGCAGGAGATCCACCTGCGGATGAACTCGGCGATCGCGGACGCGGCCCAGGAGCTCGGCCGGACACCCAGCTACCGCGAGCTCGCTGAACGGCTGGACGTGAGCCTGGACGATGTCCGCGAGGCGGCGCGCGCGGGGAACGGCTACCGGGCCCGCTCGATCGACCAGCCCATCGGCGACGAGGAAGGGGCCTCCACCGCCGACCGGATCGGCGAGGACGACCCGGGATTCGAACTCGTCGACGAATTCGCCTCGCTGCGTCCCGCGGTCGAGCGGCTCGACGAGCGGGAGCGCACCGTCCTCGCGCTGCGCTTCTACCGCTCGATGACCCAGACCGAGATCGCGGCGCAGCTGGGCATCTCGCAGATGCACGTCTCCCGGATCCTGGCCAAGGCGCTCAGTAGGCTGCGCGCGCACGTCGCCGAATAGCGGATTCGCCGAATTCTTCCGTGTGCTGAAAACCGCTAGCGGCGTGGGTGTTTCCATGTCGAACCGGGTCGGCTCACCTGTACAGCACAGTGGGACTGTGGTACGAACGAAGGAGGTTGAGTGCCGCAGCCGGAACATCACGATCTGTTGCTGGAGGCTCCACATGGCTCTATCCGTCATCGAACATCCCGAAACCCTCCGGACGGATGCGTCCTGGGCATCGTCGCAGCTGTGCACCGAGGTCGTCCCGGAGGGCGACCTGGACGCCTTCACCCTGCCCGCCCTCATCCGCGCGGTCGACGAGGCCGTCCGGACGAGTACCAGGGTGGAACTGGATCTGTCGCGGGTCGACTTCCTGAGTATCGCCGCCGCCGCGTACGTGTGGCAGAAGGTCGGTTCGCCGGGCGCCCGCGCGGTGGAGATCACCGGCGCGAGTGCTGCTGCGTCGAGGGTGCTCGTGGTCACCGGCTTCGGGGCGGCGCCGACGTTTGGCGGTGCCCTCCACGGGTAGACCTCCGCTGTAGCGCCGCCCACGTGCGGACCGACGACAGGAGAGAGGACGATTCCCGTGACTTTCATCAACCCGTACAACTTCATCGACGAGCTGGTCTTCCAGCACCAGCGGATCCAACAACTCTTCGATCGGGTTCTCGCGAGCGATGCGGAGGACCGGGACGAGGCCTTCCTCGAACTGCGACGACTCCTCGCGGTCCACGAGGCGGCCGAGGAGGTCGTCGTGCACCCCAGGGCGCGAGCGATGATCGCGGCCGGCGGAACGGTGGTGGACGAGCGCCTCGACGAGGAGCGCGCCGCCAAACGGATGCTCGCCGAACTCGAGGACATGGACCTGCAGTCCGCGCAGTTCGAGGAGAAGGTCGAAGCGCTGCGCGCAGCGGTCGGACGGCACGCGGAGCTCGAGGAGCGCGAGGAGTTCGTCGCGCTCCGCAACCGGATCGACGACGACGAGGCCGCGCGCATGGCCGACGCCGTCCAGGTGATCGAGTCGATCGCGCCGACACGCCCGCATCCCGGGATGGAGACGGCGACGGCCAACCTCCTCGTCGGGCCCTTCGCCGCGATGCTGGACCGGGCCCGGGATGCGATCGCCGGCCGGATGCGGCAAGGAGCGCACTGATGCCGCGGGTCGCCCGGCCATGGGGTGGGCTCGGCTTCATCGCCGTCCTCGCCGGCGTCGGCGTCCTGGCCGTCGGGATCAGCGCGACCGCCATCGGTGCGTGGTGGGGCTGGCTCGCACTGGGCATCGGAATCCTCCTGATCGTGACGGGTGGCATCGCGATGACCGCGGTCTCGCTCAGCCGCCGCAGGAGCGTGTGGGATGACCGCGGGCAGCGCGATCCTGTTCTCGGGGAAGAACTCTCCCCGGCCGACGAGCGCCGCTACCTGAGGCGATACCGGCGGCGGGGCGGAGGCGCCGTGCGCTGACGACGAACGAAGGCCCGACGACGAACGCTGACGACGAAGAACCGGAAAGAGGAGACATGGCGAACGAACAGATCGAAGCGGTCACGGCGGTCGGGAAGGGTGGCGAGCCGCACCAGGTCGCGGCGGAGGCCCTGACGACCTCCCAGGGGGCGCCGGTTCCCGACAATCAGAACTCGCTCCGGGCAGGGGTGCGCGGCCCGGCGTTGTTGGAGGACTTCGTCCTGCGGGACAAGATCTTCCGGTTCGACCACGAGCGCATCCCCGAGCGCGTGGTGCACGCGCGCGGCTACGGTGCGCACGGCGTCTTCGAATGCACGAGGTCGCTCAGCGGTGTCACGGTGGCCGACGTCTTCGGCGAGGTGGGACGGAAGACGGAGGTCTTCGTCCGCTTCTCGACCGTCGCCGGACGTGCGGGATCGTTCGACCTCGCCCGCGACGTCCGGGGATTCGCGGTGAAGTTCTACACCCGCGAGGGCAACTGGGACCTGGTGGGCAACAATATCCCCGTCTTCTTCATCCAGGATGCGATGAAGTTCCCCGATCTCGTGCACGCGGTCAAGGAGGACCCCGACCGGGCCTTCCCGCAGGCCCAATCGGCGCACGACACCTTCTGGGACTTCGTCTCCTGCCTGCCGGAGTCGACGCACATGACCCTCTGGCAGATGTCGGACCGCGCGATACCCCGTTCCTTCCGGTTCATGGAGGGCTTCGGCGTGCACACCTTCCGCTTCCTCGCGGAGGACGGGTCTTCGACGTACGTGAAGTTCCACTGGAAACCGGTACTCGGGTGCCAGTCGGTCGTCTGGGACGAGGCGGTGAAGATCAACGGGGCCGATCCGGACTTCCACCGCCGCGACCTGTGGAACGCCATCTCGGCCGGCGATCACCCGCAGTGGGACCTGGCGGTCCAGCTCTTCGATCAGGACACCGCCGATGCGCTGCCCTTCGACGTTCTCGATCCCACCAAGATCGTTCCCGAGGAGACGGTGCCGCTGCAGGTGGTGGGCCGGCTCACCCTGGATCGGACGGTGGACAACGACTTCGCGGAGACGGAGCAGGTGGCCTTCTGCACGCAGAACATCGTGCCCGGCATCGGATTCACCGACGATCCCCTGCTGCAGGGCCGGAACTTCTCCTACCTGGACACCCAGCTGTCCCGCCTCGGGAGCCCCAACTTCACCCAATTGCCCGTGAACCGTCCCCGATGCCCGATGGCCTTCTTCCACCAGGACGGGCACATGCAGCACGAGGTGCCCTCCGGCCCGATCAACTACGAGCCGAACTCGAGCGATCAGGGCGGTCCGCGGGAACGAGCGGGCGCGCAGGCGCTGACCACGTTCGCCGAGCCGGTGGAGGGGACGAAGACCCGTCTGCGCCCGGAGTCCTTCGCCGATCACTACAGCCAGGCGAAGATGTTCTGGGACAGCCAGACCCCTGTCGAACAGGACCACATCGTGGCCGCCTACGTCTTCGAGCTGAGCAAGGTGCTCGAACCCGCGATCCGGACGAGGATGGTGGCGAATCTGCGGAACGTCGATGATCAGCTCGCGACCCGGATCGCCGAGGGGCTGGGGCTTCCCCTGCCCGAGCCGTCACCCGCCGCGGTGCCGGTGCGCACCGACCTTCCGCCGTCCCCCGCCGTCAGCATCCTGCGCAACCAGCCCCGGACCTTCTCGGGGCGCATGCTCGGAATCCTGGTGACGGACGGTGTCGATAGATCCCTGGTGGACTCGCTCCGCCGGTTCGCTCAGGACGCCGGCGCCACGACGTCGATCGTCGCGCAGCGGGTGGGTGGCGTCGTCGCCGACGACGGTGAGCGGCTGGTCGCCGACGCGCAGCTGGCGGGCGCACCGTCCGTCCTGTTCGATGCCGTGGCGGTCCTGACGTCCGCGGCGGGCGCGGAGGAACTGGCCGCCGATCCGGCGGCGCAGGACTTCATCACCGACGCCTTCCATCACAGCAAGTTCCTGGGCCTCGGCGAGCACGGCGGGCCGCTGCTCGAGCAGACCGGGCTCGCCGAGAGCATCGATGACGGCTGCTTCCGCCTCGACGAGGACCGCGCCGCCGCGGATTTCGTCGCGGCCTGCGCGGACCTGCGGTACTGGCCCCGCACCGCAGTCGGCGGCGCGACCCCTCCGAAGGAGTGACTTTTCAGTGACCTCGAACCCCGACGATGATGCAGGCGACCTCGAGCCCGACACGGACGCGGCGAGCGTATCGGTCGACGCGGAGGCCCTCGACGAGGACCTGCTCGAGCGTGATCCCTGGGACACGGTGAACGATCCCCCGTCCGGGTGGGCGGAGAGCGATCGCCGGGGGATCACCGGGCCCGAGCAACGCGAGGGGCCGTCGCTCGACGAACGGTTGGCACAGGAGGAGCCGGACGAGGACGGCCCGTGATCGCGACTCCTGTCCCGTCCGAAGCCGGAGGGCCCGCGCGAACGCGGGCCCTCCGGCATCGGTGTGTGGTCGTTCGGGGTGGGCGCGGGCCGGGGTTTTCAGGAGGACTCCCGCCGTTCCACGCCGATCGCCTCGCGGAGCTGGCAGCGGACGGACTCCGACTGCAGGTCGCCGTCCAGTGCGGCCTCGATCAGGGCGTTGAGCTTCTGCTGCGTCGCGGCGTCCGCTCGGGTCGACTGGTTCTGCACCAGGGCGACGAGGAGGAACGTGATGATCGTCGTCGCGGTGTTGATGACCAGTTGCCACGTATCGACGTTGCGCAGGATCAGGATCGACGGTGCCCAGATCACCACCAGGAGTACGCAGAAGGTGAAGAACCAGGCGCGTGAGACCCACTGACCGGTGAGATCCGCGAAACGGTCGAAGATCGACACCTTCGAGGTGACCGAGCCGGGCAGAAGGGGCGGCCGGTGACTGCGCGTCTTCTCGCGGTCGGACGCCGAGGACGGCGGGGCCCCGTGGGGCCCCGCCGTCGCCGGTTCCTCGCGCGGAGTGCGCGTCACTGCCCGCCCGAGTGGCTGTTCTCGCCACCGCGGACCTTGGCCTCCTCCGGCTGCGCCTCGGCGCCCTTGCGGCCGGCCTCGTGCGGATCCGCGCCCTCCTTCGAGCCGAACTGGCCCGGGCTGGCTTCGCCGCCCTTGCGGGCCTGCTCCTCGGTGTCGGAACGATTACCGAACTGGCCGGGGTTGTTGGGGTCTGCCATGGTGCATTCCTCCTCATATGTTCCGTCAGAACGGGATTCGAGTGAATCCCTGATCACGGGATACCCGTGGCCGCGGGCTTCAAACGTCGGCCGCGGAAGTTCTTCACCGCTGTGTGGACGCTCGGTCCGCCACCGTGTCGTGCCCGCGATCGCGGGCGCAGTGCGCACAGCAGTACACGGTGGAATCGACCTGGACGCCGTGCCCGATGACTCGGCAGCCGCATCGCGCGCAGGTCGGTGCGAACGAGGTGATCGCGCACTCGAGGCTGTCGAAATGCCGGGTCGTTCCGCCGCGGATCATCGTGAACATGTCGTCGTATTCGTTGCCGCAGGTGTCGCACGTCGTCATCGCCGGCACCTAATCGACGGAGACGGCGGCGACGAGATCGCCCACCCGCTGATCGGGCAGTGCTCGGGCGACGTCCGCCTGGGCGATGATCCCGACGAGTTCGTGACCGTCGATGACCGGCACCCGGCGGACCTGATGCTCCGCCATCGTCGCCAGGAGCTCCGTCGTATCGTCATCCGCACCGATCGTGACGGCCTCGCCCTGCGCGAGTTCGCCGGCACGGACGCTCGCCGGATCGTGCCCGCGCGCGACCACCTTGGTCACGATGTCGCGGTCGGTGATCATCCCCTTCAGGCGGCCGTCCTCGCCGCAGATCGGGAGCGCACCGACGTGGAGTTCGCTCATCCGCCGGGCAGCGTCGGCCGCCGTATCCGTGCTGCCGATGCACTCGACGGACGGCTGCATGATGTCTCGTGCCCTTGTCATATCCGCTCTCCTTTCGTGCTCGGAGCCGTTGTGGCTCGCGGCACGGGGCTACCCCGCCGCATCGCGGGTCAAACGGTGCGGAGCCCGAGGCGGATATCGCGGTCAGCGCACTCGCTCGTGGACGGTGAGCAGGATGTGGTCCACGCGTTCCCGAGCGGTCCGGGAGAGCAGCGATTCCTGCGCCGAGAAGTCGTTGACGAACTGTGCGGCCAGCAGTCTCAGCTTGACGTTCGTCTCCTGCGATCGCCACCGCAGGATCTCGAAGGCGCGATCGGCGGAGACCCCGTAGACGAACATCAACACGCCCTTGGCCCGGTCGATGTCCTCCCGGGCGGCGATCACGTCCGGCATCGTCTCCGCGAGGGACTGGCGGACTTCCGATTCGACGGTCTCGGTGATGTCGATGTAGTAGCCCTCGGTGCCGATCACGGTGTGGTCCTCCGACAGCATGCGGTCGGCGATCACGATGATGTGGTGCACCCCGCCGGCGGTGTCGACGATGCGGTGGCGGCTACTGAACGGCTCCCCGGATTCCATCGTGCGGCGCACCTGCTCGCGGACCGTGGGCGCGTCGTCCGGGTGCTTGTGCGACATGATGAGGTCGGTCGTCGGAATGATCTCGCCCGGCGCGTAGCCGTGCATCGCGGCCACCTCGTCGGACCACTCCCACCGCTCGGTTTCGAAGAACAGGCGAAAACGGCCGAACAGCTGGGGAGTTCCACCGACGGCGTCCAGAGCCTCTCTATCGGGTGATTGCATGGGCACATCTTACGATGAGATTTTCTCTGGGCCAGTGTGATTCGAGGCGGTTCGCGATTCGAAAGACGCATCGGCGCGGGTGGGCTCGGAGCACCTCGCGGAGCCGCTACTGCAGGCGGAACCGCAATGTGGCGATCACGTCGTCGAGGGACTCGGTGAGCACGCGGACGCGGTCCGCGGGGCCGGGAGCGGCCAGTGCGCGATGACGGTCCGCGTCCGCGAGGGGCAGCGCGCGGGCGAGGTGGTAGCTGCGCTCCACCGGGTTCTCGGGCAGCGTGAGCTTCGGCCAGGCGCGCGGTCGCGCTCCTTCGGCGCGGGCGAGTCGCGCTGCGAGCCGCTCGATCTCGTCGCGCTTGCGCAGGAGCGGGATCAGGTCGACGCCGGCTGCACCTCGTCGGGCCAGGATTCGACCTCGGCGAGCGGGTGCGGATCGTCGGGGAGCCAGTGGGTGACCCGGATGCGCTCCGTGCCCCGACAGATGAGGGTGAACTCGCCGCTCATCTTCCGGACGTAGCGGTCGATCAGGGCCACGGTGCCGACGTCGGTGCGGGAATCGCCGCCGCCCACCTCGCTGCCGCGCTCGATCAGCACCACGCCGAAGCGCCCATCGGTCGCGAGGCAGCGTTCCACCATCTGCCGGTACCGGGGTTCGAAGACGCGCAGCGGCAACTCCTCGCCGGGCAGCAGTACTGCGCCGAGCGGGAACATCGGTAGGTCGGTCACCGCTACAGCATGCCCGGTGCCGACGGGTGGCTCACGATTTCGAGTTCTGCAGCGATACACGTGTCGCTGCGCACTCGTGGCCGCGTCGAACCCGACATCGTGAGCGCTATCGAGCGGCAGGGCGTTGCCGGAGGCGCTCCGGATCCCGTAGCCTGCCCCGCATGACGAATCGTGGAAGGGGCATCACGCCTCAGACCGCCTGATGGCCGAGCTGCGGGTCAAGTCCCGCTCCGAACTGCGCCGCGCACGGCGGCGCCAGGGCCACTCCTGTTGGGACCACCTGATCATCGCCCCGCTCTGGGCGCAGCACGGCGCGAATCTCGGAACTCTGCTGCGCACCTGCGACGCCGTCGGGGCGTGCATGGCGGTCCCGTCCCACGACTGGGTGCGCAGCGCATTGCGCAAGGGCAACACACTGCCCGGCCCCAGTTGCATCCACCGCGTCGGCAATCCGCAGAACTGGCTCGCGGGGCAACGTGAGCGCGGCTCGCACATCATCGGCGTGGAACTCGCCGAGGGGGCGACCCGACTCGGCGACCTGCCGCCCGCGCGGGGGCGCACCGTCATCGTGCTGGGCCACGAGTTCTCCGGTATTCCCAGCGACGTACTGCACCTGCTCGACGAGGCCGTCGAGATACCGATGATCGGGCGAGGCGCCAGTCTTAATGTGGCGGTCGCGGGTTCGCTCGTGCTGTATCGCCTCGCGGGACTCGCCTGAGTTCGTAGGGTCATGGGTATGACTGCTCAGCTCTGGCTCGACTCCATCGCCGCCGACGGCGCCCGCATCGCCGCCATCGACCCCGCCCACCTCGCGTTGCCCGTGCCGAGCTGCCCGGGCTGGACCGTGCACAACGGCATCGTCCACACCGGCGGCGCGCACCGCTGGGCCACCGCCTTCCTGCAGGCCGGCCCGGACTCGAAGGAGCGGTTCGTTCCGGACGTCGCCGACGCGCCGGACGGCGACGGTGTGCTGCAGTGGTACGCGGGTGTCAATGCGGCTCTGCTGGAGGAGCTCCGGCGGCACGCACCCGACGCGCCCGCGCGAGCATTCATCGGCCGCACCACCGCGCGGTTCTGGATGCGCCGCATGGCGCAGGAGGTGTCCATCCACCGCTGGGACCTGCAGAACGCGCTGCCCGACGGTGCCCAGCCCCTCACGGCGTGGACCGCGGCCGACGGCATCACCGAGCTGACGCAGATGCAGTTCCCGCTGATCGTCGGGAAGAAGGGCCTGTCCGAGGCGCTCGCCGGGAAGGTGCTCGCGATCGAGTCGACCGACACGGGCGACCGGTGGACCCTGCGCCTGCGTGCGGACGGCGTCGACGTGCTCGACGAGCCGGCGCCGGCGGATGTCGCGCTGCGCGGCGCCGCGTCGGACCTGGACCTGGTGCTGTGGCGCCGGGCCGAGCCGGGCACCGTCGAACTGAACGGTGATCGTGGGGTGCTCGACGGGCTGCTGGACGTCGTGATCATCTGACGGCGACACGCCGAACTGGCGCGATGGCACTAGGTGTTGCGCCTCCCGGACTTGTCAGCCCCAACGGGTAGTGTCATGGGCGTTGAAATCAAGCTCCGCGAAACTGAGGTGTCATGTCTGAAATCGCCGCTCACAGCCCCGCCGACGGAGCTCCGCTCAAGCTGGTCAGCCGGGTGTCGGCGATCAACTGGAACCGGGTGCAGGACGAGAAGGACGCCGAGGTCTGGGACCGGCTGACGGGCAACTTCTGGCTGCCCGAGAAGGTGCCGGTCAGCAACGACATCCCGTCCTGGGGCACGCTCACCGCGCACGAGAAGCAGCTCACGATGCGGGTCTTCACCGGCCTGACCCTGCTCGACACGATCCAGGGCACCGTCGGCGCGGTGTCGCTGATCCCCGACGCGCTCACCCCGCACGAGGAGGCGGTGTACACCAACATCGCGTTCATGGAGTCGGTGCACGCGAAGAGCTACAGCTCCATCTTCTCCACGCTGTGCAGCACGCGCGAGATCGACGACGCCTTCCGCTGGTCGGAGGAGAACGAGCACCTGCAGAGCAAGGCGCGGATCGTCATGGAGTACTACCGGGGTGACGATCCGCTCAAGCGCAAGGTCGCCTCGACGCTGCTCGAGTCCTTCCTCTTCTACAGCGGCTTCTACCTCCCGATGTACTGGTCGTCGCGGGCCAAGCTCACCAACACGGCGGACATGATCCGGCTGATCATCCGTGACGAGGCGGTGCACGGCTACTACATCGGCTACAAGTACCAGCGCGGCCTGGAGACGCTGACCGAGGCGCGTCGTCAGGAGCTCAAGGACTACACCTTCGAGCTGCTCTTCGAGCTGTACTCGAACGAGGAGGATTACACCGAGTCGCTGTACGACGAGGTCGGCCTCACCGAGGACGTCAAGAAGTTCCTGCGCTACAACGCCAACAAGGCGCTGATGAACCTGGGCTACGAGGCGATGTTCCCGAAGGACGCGACGGACGTGAACCCCGCGATCCTCTCCGCGCTCTCGCCGAACGCCGACGAGAACCACGACTTCTTCTCCGGTTCCGGCTCGTCGTACGTGATCGGCAAGGCCGTCAACACCGAGGACGAGGACTGGGACTTCTGACCCCGTTCGTCGCGAAGCAGCAGCCCACCATCGGTGCGCTGCTGCTTCATTTCGTCGCCGCCCCGATCTTCGCTGTCATCGGGCTCGCGGTGATCGGCTCGCCCGATTCCGAGACGCGCAGTCTCGTGCCGACACCGGTGATAGGGCTCGCCGCGTTCGTGCTCGGCGCCGGATCGTTCGTCTTCGGCATCGTCGCGCTGACCGTGCGTCGTACGGTTCTCGTCGTGGATGATCAGGGGATCCGTTCTCCGCGAAGTGGGTTCGACTTCGTCTGGTCCGGTGTGGACGCCGTGTACGTGGGCAGCTATCGGGGCGGCAGGTTCGGCCCTACGCTTCACGTGGTGGGTGTCGCGGGAATTCCGGTGAGGTCGGGCCAGAGGTTGCCGCTGACCGGGGGCAATGCGGCGATGATGGGCCTGCCGCCCACGGCCAGGCGACATCGGGTGACATGGCAGATCGGCACGCGCCCTCGGATCGACGACGCGATCCGAGCCATCCGCGCTGTATCGCCCGGGACACCGGTGTACGCGTGATGCGGGAGGAACGGGATTCCGGACCTGGAGTGATCAGGTGTGTGGCGATCGCCTGCCTGCGGTCCAAGGGGTTCGGGAGGTCGTGATCGGGGTCGCCTTCGCCCTCGCGTTCGGGGTTCCTCGTCACGCCGCGGCAGGTCGTCGGGAGCGGTTTCGCTGGTCGATGATTGGCAGCGGTACCACCTGGTCAAGGCCGTCTTCGCCTGCTGCTCGTGGCGTTGGCCCTGCATCTCGGACTTCGGGCGCTCGCATTGATCCCGACGGTCCTGCTCATCGCGAACATGCAGGGTGCTTGCTCGCCGCTGGCGTCTGCGTTCTCGCTCCTCGGCGGTCGAGTGTCGGAATCCGACGGTCCACTGGCGGAGTCGCTTTCGGTGATGCGCACCGAACTCCGAGCGACGCCGTCCGGGCCGGTGCAGGCGTTGGTCGACGACTTCGCCCGCTACCACCTGGCCGTGGTGGTCATGGCCGGCGGGGTGGTCACCGCCGCGAACGCTTCCACCGCACTTGACCCTGTCCGCGGGCTACTCGACTTCATCAGCAGTTCCTAGCGGTTTCGGCGGCGACATCCTGGGGGTTCCCGCGCCGAAACCGCAGGGAACTGGGACAGCAGCGGGAGAACGGGGGAGCGATGCTGGAGATCAGGCCGAACTGCGAGTGCTGCGGGCGCGACGTCGCGCTGGATTCGCGCGAGGTGTTCATCTGCACCTTCGAGTGCACGTGGTGCGGGGACTGCAACGACGAGAAGCTGCACGGAACCTGCCCCAACTGCGGAGGTGAACTCGTCCGGCGCCCCGTCCGGCCTGCGGCTCTGCTCGCCGCGCACCCCGCGTCGACGGTCCGCGTGGTCAGCGACTCCTGCGGTCGTGCCCCACGGGATTGAACACCGTTATGGAGAGGAAAACCGCAGGTCAGATACTCCATAACGGTGTTCAATCGGGGAGGGGGAGGTCGTCGCGGTCGGCCCACTCGACGAGGGTGTCGAGGGAGAAGGCCTCGTCGTCGATGGCGGCGTGCAGATCGCCCAGCTCGGCGAAGCGGGGTGGCAGCGTCGTGATGGTGAAGTCGTCGGGGTGCACGTCGGGGATCTCGTCCCAGGTCACCGGGGCCGAGGCGGTGGCGATCGGGGTGCCGCGCAGCGAGTAGGCGCAGGCGATGGTGTGGTCGCGGGCGTTCTGGTTGTAGTCGAGGAAGACCGCGGACGGGTCGCGATCCTTGCGCCACCACACCGTCGTCACGTCCGAGGGGGCCCGGCGTTCGACCTCCCGGGCGAAGGCGAGGGCGCACCGTCGGACCTCCGAGAAGGTCCAGCGGGGCTCGATCCGCACGTAGACGTGCAGGCCCGAACCGCCCGAGGTCTTGGGGAAACCGCGGATGCCCAACTCGTCCAGGACCTCCCGGACGACGCCCGCCACGGATTGCACGCGCTCCCAGGAGCAGTCGGGCATGGGGTCGAGGTCGATGCGCCACTCGTCGGGGTGATCGAGATCGCCGGCGCGGCAGTTCCACGGGTGGAACTCGACCGTGGACATCTGCGCCGCCCAGATCACGGAGCCGAGCTCGGTGACGACCACCTCGTCGGCCGTGCGGCCGAACCGGGGGAAGAAGATCTCGACGGTCTCCAGCCAGTCCGGCGCGCCGGCGGGGATCCGCTTCTGGTGCACCTTCGGCCCGTCCACGCCCTTCGGATACCGGTGCAGCATCGTCGGCCGGTCCCGCAGCGCCCGGACGATGCCCGGGCCCACGGCCTTGTAGTACCGGACCACGTCCAGCTTCGTCGCCCCGATCTCGGGGTAGTAGACGCGGTCCGGGCTGGAGACGCGCACGACGCGCTCGCCGACGGTGAGTTCGATCGGCGCGCCGTGCTCGGAGGAGGCCACGGCGACGACGTTACGCGCCCAGGATCCTGCTCAGCGGCCGCTTGCGCTTACCGGCCGGACGGCCGGTGATCACGCCGGCGACGACGTCCTCGGCGAACTTCTCGACCGTCTCCTGCGAGTCGGTCTTGTTGGTGCCGATGAAGCCGTTGGGGCCGCGCTTGATCCAGCCCGTGACGTACACGCCGGGCAGCGGCGCACCGTCGTCCCCGAGAACCCGGCCGGCCTCGTTCGGCAGCACTGCGCGGCGGTCGTCGAAGGGCAGGCCCGCGACCGGGACGCCGCGGTAACCGACGGAGGTGAGCACCATGCCGACGGGGAGGTCGATCGGCTCGCCGGTGACGGTGTGCTTCGCGTGCAGGACCAACCCGTCGCCGGTGGCCTCGATCGACTCGGGGGTGGTGAGGAAGCGCAGCCGGATGCGGCGCGGCGCGTCGGACTGGGTCTCCAGGGACTCGAGCAGCGACAGCTTGTGCCCGATCAGCTCGGAATCGCTGCCCGCCACGATCGTCTCGGCCACGTCGGGGTCGGGGTGCACGATGACGGTGCGCTCGTCGGCGAGGCCCAGTGCCTCGGGGAGCGTGAAGGCGGCGTGCTCGGGCCCACGGCGGGCGACGATGACGACCTCCTCGACCCGCGAATCCCGCAGCGCGGCGAGCGCGGCGGGGGAGATGGTCGTGCCTTCGAGTTCCTCGGGCTCGGCGGTGAGGATGCGCGCCGCGTCGAGCGCGACGTTGCCGTTGCCGATGATGACGATGCGGTCGTGCGTCAGGTCGACCGGGTCGCCCTTGTGCTCGGGGTGGCCGTTGTACCAGGCGACGAAGTCGGTGGCGCTGCGGACGTTCGGTAGGTCCTCGCCGGTGATGCCCAGCTTCTTGTCGGTGCTGGCGCCGACGGCGACGACGATCGCGTCGTGCCGCGTGCGCAGCTCCTCGAGGCTCACGTACTGACGCGGTCCGCTCGCTTCGCTCCCGGCGCCGGGGACGCCGACCTCGGTGTTCAGGTGGATCCGGAAGTTCGGGTCCGCGGCGACCTTGTCGAACAGGCCCGAGACCTTGCGGGTGCGGGTGTGATCCGGGGCGACGCCGAACCGGGCCAGGCCGTAGGGCGTCGAGAGCTTCTCGTAGACGTCGACGGTGACGCCCGGGTAGCGGAGCAGTTCGTCCGCCGCGTACATGGCCGCGGGGCCGCTGCCGATCAGGCCCACGCTGACGACGGTGCCGTGCGGGATCGGAAGGATCTTCGGGGGCACGGTGTGCGCCATCGGCGGGCGGCTGCGCTCCTGCGGGTTGGGCCCGCCGAGCGAGGAGTTCGCCGGGTCCGCCGCGGCGAGCGAGCGGTTGAGCTCGATGTAGACCTTGTGCTCCTCCGGCAGGCGGTGCGCCGGCCCGATCGCGTCGACGGGACACGCCGTCACGCAGGCGCCGCAGTCGACGCACGTCGTGGGATCCACGTACAGCATCTCCGCCGTCGCGAAGCCGGGCTCGTCGGGCGTGGGGTGGATGCAGTTGACGGGGCACGCGAAGGTGCAGGACGCGTCGCTACAGCAGGACTGGGTGATGACGTGGGGCATGAGGAATCTCCTCCGGTGGGAGCCGTGGCCGGGCCTGGACACGGGTCCGGCTCGGCGGGTGACCGCCGAGCCGGTTATCGGGGTGGTTCGAGACTACTGTGCGGCGTAGGACGGCTCGCTGCGGAATCGCGAGGTCCGTCCGTGAATGCCGAGGGCGCGCCACAGCAGGCGCGAGACCGGGTTCATCAGGTCGGTGCGCTCGGCCAGGAGCCGGACGTCGCCGAAGATCTCCTGGCGCATGGCCTTCGACTCGGGCGAGCGCCAGAAGATGTCCTTCTTCACCGACCGGGGGATCTCGAAGGTCTCCCAGAACTGCTTCGGCGGGACCATGATGGCGCCGAGCAGGACGCGCATCACCAGCGGCATCGCCAGCGAGAGCAGGAACCGGGGGATGGGGCCGCGGGTCGGGATCTTGTGCTCGAGCAGCTGATGCGCGAACGAGATGTGCCGGGCCTCCTCGGCCACGTGGATCTGCATGACCGCGGTCATCGCCGGGTGCTGGGTGTCCGCGGAGCGCAGGAACTGCTTCTGCAGGTGGTCGATCGGCTCCTCGCCGGCCAGCACGCCCATGTAGAAGATGTTCGGGAAGGTCGTCGCGGCGAGCGGGATGATCGGCGACAGGCGGCGGAACCACCACGCTCCGCCGGGGACATCCATACCGACGCGGTTGACGAACTCCTGGAACATCAGCGTGTGCTGGCACTCCTCCTTCGCCTCGTGCGTCGCGTACCGGAACTCGGGGGAGTTGTTCGGCTGCACCGCGGTGTACTGCATGATGCCGCGGATCAGGATCGACTCGAACTGCAGGCCGACCTTGGCGACGTTGGCCTGGCGCCACATGCCGATCTCGATCTGCTTGGCCAGCGGCTGCGCCTGGTACCAGGGGTGGCGGCCGATCGGGTCGAAGCGGGGGTTGCACACCCAGCGCGGGTCGTCGGGGACGATCGCCAGCTCCGGGTCGTCCCAGTCGATGTCGATGTACGGGTCGAAGTTCCGGTTGACCGAGGCCTCCGAGAGGTCGTGGAGGGTCTGCTCGTACTCGGCCTGACCGGGGAACGAGCGGCCACGCATGCGCGCCATATGCGTCATCCGGGGCATGTTCAGCAGGGCCATGATTGATCCTTTCCTGGCACTCTCCGTCGGCTCGTACTCGCTTCTCCGCGCGCCTTCTGTGGGAAATCCCACAGGCATCTGTGCTGGTAGAAGCCGTGTATGAGACTCAATCGTCCTCAGGCTATCACTTGCGACAAGCATGAATGAAGGGTCTGTCGGGAGGAATCCGTGAACAGGTGTGCACCGAGCGCTGGGCCTGCGGTTTTCCGACGTGGATGTGATGCTCGTCACGGCCGTCGGGCCGTGTCCTGGGTCGCGAGAACCGGTTCTTCCGGCAACCGGTTCCACGACGCGGCGCGACCCGGGCGGCGGGGCCGTCCGGGCCGAAGGAGGAGTGAAGTAGGTCGACGGGTGAGTAGGCCGACGGGCTAGGAGGAGGCCTTGATCGTGTTGCTCACGTCGTGCAGCACGATGCCGGCCGCGACGGGGCCGCCGGGGGAGAACCAGGCGGAGTCCTGTACCAGGAACTGCCGCTTCGCGACCACCGCGCGCAGGCTCTTCCACGGCTTCGACGTCATGACCGCCTGGCCGTGTTCCCTGCCCTTCTCGCCCTCGTAGCCGACGTAGATGAGGTCGCCCTCGGCGGCGGAGACGTCGCTGTCCGACATCTCCACGGGCTCGGCCTTGCGCTGCACCTCGGGGCGAGCGGCCCGCAGATCCGCGAGGACCTGGGCGGCGAGCGGCGCCGTGCCCTCGGCGAGGGACTTGCCGTCCGCGGTGAATCGCACCAGCGAGACGGTCGAGTGGACCGCGTCGATCTTGACGGACTTGTCCGCCGCGTCGCGCTGGTAGGCGTCGAGGACGGCGCGTGCCTCGGCCGGCATCCGCACGGCGTCGGCCAGGGCGAGGAAGCTGCGGCGCCAGTCCGCCGACGGTGCCGGGACCGTCACCGTCGCGCCCGCGCGGCGGTTCGCCTCGGCCGATTGCGCGGTGCCGACGGCCACGTCGGCGCGCATCCCGTCTGCGAGTTTCGGGACCTTCGCCAGGGTGCCGCCGAGGTAGGACGGGACGTCGCCGGCGACGGCCTTCACGCGGTTCTGCAGGCCGAGGGCGCACAGTCCGTCGAGGAGTGCGGGATCGGCCACGACGATGGCCGCCGGGGCCGGCCCGCCGGCCACGGGCGCGGCGCAGGCCTCGTCGGGCTTGCGGTCGAGACCGATGATGTTCGCCGAGGCGAGGCGGGTCGTGGTGGTGGCGATCGAGGCGAAGGGCTGCTGGATCGGTTCGGTGCCGCCGCACGCGGTGAGGAGCGTGCCCGCGACGGCGGTGAGCGCGATCGCGGCGCCCGTCCTGATAGTTCCGAGCCTGTTCACGACGACTGTCCTCACCTGTAGTTCCGGCCGTGCGCCACGGTAGCAGGAGCGGCCCTTCCGGCCGTCTCCGCGACGCGAGTACGACGCAGAGTAGGACCGCGGGGACAAGCGCGGGGGCGAGGGGCTACGCTTACCCCACGAGGGTGGTGTCCGCCGTGAGCGAACGCCACCCGAATGACCTGATTGAAGAGGCCGTAAGCCGGTACCGACAGCCGCGGTACCGATAGGCCCGGGGCAGGAGGATTTGTGACCGCGCAAGCGCATCGTCCGGCAGTCGAGGTGACCGCCGCACGTCCGTACCCGCAGCGGACCGGGCCCAAGGGGTCGTTCATCTACAAGCTGATCACGACGACCGATCACAAGACGCTGGGCATCATGTACATCGTCACGTGCTTCGCGTTCTTCCTCATCGGCGGTCTGATGGCGCTCCTGATGCGCGCCGAGCTGGCCAACCCGGGCCTGCAGTTCCTCTCCACCGAGCAGTTCAACCAGCTGTTCACGATGCACGGCACCGTCATGCTGCTGCTGTACGCGACGCCGATCGTCATCGGCTTCGCCAACTTCGTGCTGCCGCTGCAGATCGGCGCGCCCGACGTCGCCTTCCCGCGCCTGAACGCCTTCGGCTACTGGTTGTTCGTCTTCGGCGCGATCATGGTGATCAGCGGCTTCGTCACCCCCGGTGGCGCCGCCGACTTCGGCTGGACCGCGTACACCCCGCTGACCGACGCGCTGCACTCGCCCGGCCCCGGTGCCGACCTGTGGATCATGGGTCTCGGCGTGGGTGGTCTCGGCACCATCCTCGGCGCCGTCAACATGGTCACCACCGTGATCTGCATGCGCGCCCCCGGCATGACGATGTTCCGCATGCCGATCTTCACCTGGAACATCCTGGTGACCTCGCTGCTGATCCTGCTGGCCTTCCCGCTGCTGACCGCCGCCCTCATGGGCCTCGAGGTCGACCGCCAGTTCGGCGCCCACATCTACGACCCCGCCAACGGCGGCGTGATCCTGTGGCAGCACCTGTTCTGGTTCTTCGGCCACCCCGAGGTCTACATCATCGCGCTGCCCTTCTTCGGCATCGTCTCGGAGATCTTCCCCGTGTTCAGTCGCAAGCCGATCTTCGGCTACAGCGGCCTGGTCCTGGCCACGCTGGCCATCGCGGCGCTCTCCGTCGCGGTGTGGGCGCACCACATGTACGCCACCGGCGCGGTGCTGCTGCCCTTCTTCAGCTTCATGACCTTCCTGATCGCGGTGCCCACCGGCGTGAAGTTCTTCAACTGGATCCTCACCATGTGGAGAGGTCACATAACCTTCGAGTCGCCGATGCTGTTCTCGATCGGCTTCATCGTGACCTTCCTCTTCGGAGGCCTGACCGGCGTGCTCCTCGCCTCGCCGCCCATCGACTTCCACGTCTCCGACACCTACTTCGTGGTCGCGCACTTCCACTACGTGCTCTTCGGCACCATCGTCTTCGCCACCTACGCGGGCATCTACTTCTGGTTCCCCAAGATGACGGGTCGCATGCTCGACGAGGGTCTCGGCCGCTGGCACTTCTGGCTCACCTTCATCGGCTTCCACATGACCTTCCTGGTCCAGCACTGGGTCGGTGCCGAGGGCATGCCGCGTCGCTACGCCGACTATCTCGACACGGACGGCTTCACCACGCTGAACCAGATCTCGACGGTCGGCGCGTTCATCCTGGGCGCCTCGACGCTGCCCTTCGTGTGGAACGTCTTCAAGAGCTACCGCTACGGCGAGGTCGTCACCGTCGACGATCCGTGGGGCTTCGGCAACAGCCTCGAGTGGGCCACCAGCTGCCCGCCCCCGCGGCACAATTTCACCGAGCTGCCGCGCATCCGCTCCGAGCGTCCCGCGTTCGAGCTGCACTACCCGCATATGGTCGAGCGCATGCGCACCGAGGCCCACTCGGGTCCCGGCGTGGGTGACAAGCACTCGCAGGAGCGCGGCGACGTCTGATCGCCCGGACCGCACGACGAACGGCGTCTCCCCACTCGGGAGGCGCCGTTCGGCGTTCCCGGGCGGCGACTACGATTTCCCCGTGCACGATGCGACCTCGGACCCCACGATCCTCATCACTGTGACCGGCAGCGACAAGCCCGGCGTCAGCTCCGTCCTGTTCGGAGTCCTCGCCCGGAACGAGGTCAGCGTCCTCGACGTGGAGCAGACCGTCATCCGGGGGCGCCTCACCCTGGGCGTGCTCGCCGCGGTGCACGGCGACCCCGAGCACGTGCAGGAGCTGGTCGAACAGGCGATGGCCACCGTCCGGATGGACGTCGCGGTGGAGATCACGGCGGAGCAGCCGCCCCGTCCGCCCGTGCCGACGCACGCCGTCGTGCTCCTGGGCGCTCCCGTGAGCGCCCGCTCCCTCTCCGCGCTCACCACCGCGCTCGCCGCCCGCGACGTCAACATCGAGTCGATCGCCGGCCTGGCCGACTATCCGGTGACCGCCCTGGAGCTGAGGGTGACGGTGCCGGAGGGGGCCGACGAGGCCGCGTTCCGGGCCGGGCTCGCGATCGTCGCCAAGGAACAGGGCGTCGACATCGCCACCTCACGCGCCGGCATCGCGCGGCGTTCCAAGCGGCTCATCTGCTTCGACGTGGACTCCACCCTCGTGCAGGGCGAGGTCATCGAGATGCTGGCCGCGCGCGCCGGCAAGGAGGCGGAGGTCGCGGCGGTCACCGAGGCCGCGATGCGCGGCGAGCTCGACTTCGAGCAGTCGCTGCACGCCCGCGTGCGCAATCTCGCCGGCCTGCCCGCGTCCGTCATCGACGACGTGGCCGCCGGCCTCCGGCTGACCCCCGGGGCGCGCACCACGATCCGCACCCTCAAGCGCCTCGGCTACCGCTGCGGTGTCGTCTCCGGCGGCTTCACCGCCGTCATCGAGCCGCTCGCGCAGGACCTCGAACTCGACTTCGTCCGCGCCAACACCCTCGAGGTGGTCGACGGGGTGCTCACCGGCCGGGTGGTCGGTGAGGTCGTCGACCGGCCCGGCAAGGCCCGCGCCCTCCAGGAGTTCGCCGAGACCTTCGGCGTCCCGGTCGAGGAGACCGTGGCCGTCGGGGACGGCGCCAACGACATCGACATGCTGTCCGCGGCGGGGCTCGGCGTGGCCTTCAACGCCAAGCCCGCGCTGCGCGAGGTCGCCGACGCCGCCCTCTCGCACCCCTATCTCGACGCGGTGCTCTTCGTGCTGGGCGTGACCCGTGACGAGATCGAGGCGGCGGACGCCGTCGACGGCCAGCTCCGCCGGGTCCCGATCGAGAGCTGAGCCTGATCGAGTCCTGAGCCCCGTCAGGCCTGCTGGAAGGCCAGCACCGTCGGGCCCGCGACGGTGACGGACGCGCCCGACGGGTAGACGGTGCGCTCCGCCGGGACGCCCGCGGGGAGCGTGGTGTCGACGATGAGCTCCCAGTCGTGCGTGCACGACTCGGGCCCGCCGAGCACGACCGACGCCTCGCCGCCGGCGTGCCAGATGATCAGCGCGTTCTTCTCCGCGGCCGCGCCGTCGCGGCCGGGGGCGCGGACGTCGGAACCGTCGACCCAGGCCTGCAGGGTGCGGACCTCCGGCGACTGCCACGCCTCGCCGGGCATCTCGGCACCGTCGGCGCCGAACCACGCGAGATCGGGCTCCCCGTCCCTGGTCGAGCGGCCCTCGAAGAACTCGTTCTGCCGGAGCACCGGTGCCGCCCGGCGGACGGCCGCCACCCGGGCGACGAAGGCGATCAGGTCGGCGTCGGCCGACTCCCAGTCCACGGCGAAGGCCTCGGCCGCGGGCGTTCCCTCCGGCACGCAGTAGGCGTTGTTGTTGCCGTACTGGGTGTGCCCCAGCTCGTCGCCGCCGAGCATCATCGGGGTGCCCGTGGACAGCAGCAGCGTCGCGAGCAGCGCCCGGACGTGCGCGGCGCGCGCCGCGAGGATCGCCGGATCGTTGGTACCGCCCTCGAAACCGTGGTTGACGGAGTGGTTGTTGTCGGTGCCGTCGCGGTTGTTCTCACCGTTGGCCTCGTTGTGCTTGCGCTCGTAACTGACCAGGTCGCGGGCGGTGAAGCCGTCGTGCGCGGTGATGAAGTTGATCGACGAGAAGGGCGTGCGGCCCTGCGCGCCGAAGAGGTCCTGGCTGCCGGACACGCGCGAGGCGAGCGCGCCCACGGTCGAGCCGCCCGCGAAGAAGTCGCGGACCGTATCGCGGTAGCGGTCGTTCCACTCCGCCCAGACCGGCGGGAAACCGCCCACCTGGTAGCCCTCGCCGGTGGCGTCCCAGGGCTCGGCGATGAGCTTGCGGGTCGAGAGCACCGGGTCCGTGGCGATCGCCGTCAGGAGGGGAGCGCGGCGGTCGAACGGGATCACCGGGCCCTGCGGGCCCGTGCCGGAGCGGCCGCGGCCGAGAACGCTCGCCAGATCGAACCGGAAGCCGTCGACGCCGAGCTCGCCGGCGAAGTAGCGGAGGCTGTCGAGCACCATCCGCACCGCCGCGGGGGACGCGGAGTCCACCGTGTTGCCGCAGCCCGTGTAGTCCAGGTCGTCGCCGTTCTCCAGGAGGTAGTAGCCCGGCGCGTCGAGGCCGCGCCAGGACAGCGACGGTCCCGCCACCGACTCCTCGGCGGTGTGGTTGTAGACCACGTCCATCAGGACTTCGAGACCCGAGGAGTGCAGCGCGGAGACCATCTCCGCGAACTCCTCGATCTCGTGGCCCGGGCGGGCCGCGTACCGCGGGTCCGGGGCGAAATAGGCCCCCGTCGAATAGCCCCAGTGGTTGCGCATGCCGCGGCCGCGCACGCCCGGCTCGGTCAGGCAGGCCTGCACCGGCAGCAGTTCGACCGCGGTGACGCCGACGCGGCGCAGGTGCTCGATCACGGCGGGTTGCGCCAGCCCCAGGTAGGTGCCGCGCAGTTCCTCGGGGACGCCGGGATGGCGCGCGGTGTAGGAGCCGACGTGCACCTCGCAGATCACCGTCCGCTCCCAGGGCACACCCGGCCCCGGCTCCGGGGCCGGGGGAGCGCCCGTGACCACGCACAGGGGGATGTCGGAGAGCGAGTCGACGTCCGACGGTCCGCCGTCCTCCCCGTAGGGCAGGAGCGCGGTGCCGTCGCCCAGCGCACCGTCGATCCGGCGGGCGTACGGGTCGATGAGGGCCTTGTTCTCGTTGAAGCGCAGTCCCCGCTCGGGCGCCCACGGTCCGGCCGCCCGCAGGCAGTACCGCGTTCCTTCGCCGATCCCCTCCACGAAGCCGTGGTGCACCCCGGCGGTCTGTGCCGGTAACCGCAGGCGCTGCTCGCGGCGGGCCCCGGAGTCGTCCGCGTCGACGAGGCAGACCCAGACGGCGGTGGCCTGGGGCGCGTGCACGGCGAAGTTCACGCCGCCGGGCTGTGGGACGGCGCCGAGGGGATGGGCGGAGCCGGGGGTGAGGGAGCGATGGGCTGTGGACACGGGGACCATCCTGCCAACCGCGACCCGTTCCGTGCGGCAGGATGGTGATGTGTCCGATCCCGCCGCCGCTTCCACCGCGCCCGCCGCCGCCCTTCCCGACGAACCCGACCAGGACCTGTTGATCGATTTCCGCGGCGTCAGCCTGCGGCGCGACGGCCGGACCCTGGTCGGTCCGATCGACTGGCGGGTGGAACTCGACGAGCGGTGGGTCGTGATCGGCCCGAACGGTGCCGGCAAGACCTCGTTGATGCGGCTGGCCTCGGCGCAGGACTTCCCCAGCGCGGGGACCGCGCACATCCTGGGCGAGGTGCTCGGGCGGACGGTCGTACAGGACCTCACGGCGCGGATCGGGGTCTGCTCGGCCGCGGTCGCGGCCCGGGTGCCGGACGACGAGCTGGTGACCGACCTCGTGGTCTCCGCCGGGTACGCGGTGCTCGGCCGGTGGCGCGAGCGCTACGACGAGGTGGACATCGGCCGCGCCGTCGACGTGCTCGAGTCGATGGGTGCGGAGCATCTGGCGAACCGGCGCTTCGGCACGCTCTCGGAGGGGGAGCGCAAACGCGTCCTCATCGCCCGCGCGCTCATGACGGACCCGGAGCTCATGCTGCTCGACGAGCCCGCCGCCGGCCTCGACCTCGGTGGTCGTGAGGAGCTCGTCGCCCGCCTCGACACCCTGGCGCAGGATCCCGACGCCCCGGCCATCGTCCTCGTGACGCACCACGTCGAGGAGGTTCCGCCGGGGTTCACGCACGCCCTGATGCTCAAGGAGGGCGGCGTCGTCGCGCAGGGCCTGATCGGCGACGTGCTCACCGCGGAGGTGCTGTCGGAGACCTTCAGCCAGCGCATCCTGCTCGACGAGGTGGACGGCAGGTTCTTCGCCCGCAGAGCGTCGCGCCCGGGCCGAAGGAGGTTGCAGGCATGAGCGGCGACGAGGCGGCGGCAGCCCGCCGCGCGGAGGGTGCGGGTCATCGGCGCGATCTTCCGGACGTCCCCGTCCGGCCCGCGGCCACCGTCCTGCTGCTGCGGACGGCGCCGTCGGGCCTCGAGGTCTTCGTGCAGACCCGGGCGAGCGGCATGGAGTTCGCCCCCGACGTGACGGTCTTCCCGGGTGGCGGCATCGAGCCGTCGGACGACGACGACCTCCGGCTCACGGCGGCGCGGGAGACGTACGAGGAGTGCGGCGTGCGCGTGGACCCGGACGACCTGGTGCCGCTGTCGCGGTGGGTCACCCCGCCCGGCCGGCCGCGCAGGTACGACACGATGTTCTACCTGGCGGCGCTCCCCGCGGGGCAGGAGGCGACGTGCGTGACCACCGAGGCGGTATCGGCGGGCTGGCACCGGCCGCAGGCCGTGATCGACGCGTGGCTCGCGGGGCGCAGCAAGCTGATGGCGCCCACGTACTCCCAGCTCTTCCAGCTCCTCCCGTTCGACACCGTCGAGGACGTCCTGGGCTGGGCCGCGGAGGCCGCGGACCTGACGCCCGTCGCCATCGTCGACGGGATGACGCGCGAGGAACGACGGTTCCCGGGCTGGGCCGAGTACGCGGCCGGGACCACGATCGACTGACGGTGACCCGGCACCGGCCGGATTTACGTGGACGTCCAACTAATGGTCGGGGCACCCGGTAACCTCTGGGGTCATGACTGAATTCGTGACCCTCGAGACCTCCGACGAGCACCCCGGCATCGGCACCATCCGCCTGAACCGGCCGCCGATGAACGCCCTCAACTCGCAGGTGCAGGACGAGCTGGCGCAGCTCGCCGCGGAGGCGGACCGGCGCGACGACATCAAGGCCGTCGTCGTCTACGGCGGCCCGAAGGTCTTCGCGGCCGGCGCCGACATCAAGGAGATGCAGGCGATGGGCTACGCGGACATGAGCGCCGCCATCGCCCGGCTGCAGGGCGGGCTCTCGGCCATCGCCTCGATCGGGAAGCCGACGGTGGCCGCGATCACCGGATACGCCCTGGGCGGCGGTCTCGAGGTGGCGCTGGGTGCCGACCGCCGCATCGTCGGCGACAACGCCAAGGTGGGAGTCCCGGAGATCCTGCTCGGCGTGATCCCCGGCGGTGGCGGCACCCAGCGCCTGGCGCGCCTGGTGGGGCCGTCGAAGGCGAAGGACATGGTGTTCACCGGGCGGTTCGTCGGCGCCGAGGAGGCGCTGCAGATCGGCCTGGTCGACGAGGTCGTCGCCCCCGACGATGTCTACGCCGCGGCGCTGGCCTGGGCGAAGCAGTTCACCGGCGCCGCCTCGCAGGCGCTGCGCGCAGCCAAGCAGGCCATCGATCAGGGCCTCGACACCGACCTGAACACGGGCCTGGCCATCGAGCGTCACCTGTTCGCCGGCCTGTTCGCCACCGAGGACCGCACCATCGGGATGACCTCGTTCATCGAGAACGGGCCGGGCAAGGCGACGTTCGTCGGTAAGTAGTCGGGTCCGCCGTGGCAGAACGTGTTCTCATCACGGCGGGTTGGCGGCGATCTGACCGAACGGTAACCTGACGGGAACAATCTTCTCGAAAGGCCTTCATGACCGACCAGCAGCCGGCCCCCAACCCGCACGCCACGGCGGACCAGGTTGAGGCCGCATTCTCCGACACGAAGCTCGCCCAGGTGCTCTACCACGACTGGGAGGCCGAGACGTACGACGAGAAGTGGCACATCAGCTTCGACGAGCGGTGCATCGACTACGCCCGCGACCGGTTCGAGGCCGCCACCGGCGGGGAGAACGAGAAGCCCTACGGCCGTGCCCTGGAACTGGGCTGCGGCACCGGCTTCTTCCTGCTCAACCTCATGTCCGCGGGCGTCGCCGAGACCGGCTCGGTCACGGACCTCTCGCCGGGCATGGTGAAGGTCGCGCTGCGCAACGGCGAGGCCCTCGGCCACACCGTGGACGGCCGCGTCGCGGACGCGGAGACCATCCCGTACGAGGACGACACCTTCGACCTGGTCGTCGGCCACGCCGTGCTGCACCACATCCCCGATGTGGAGCAGTCGCTGCGCGAGGTCCTGCGCGTGCTCAAGCCGGGCGGCCGGTTCGTCTTCGCGGGCGAGCCGACCACCATCGGCGACTTCTACGCGCGCTGGCTGGGCCGCATCACCTGGGCCGTCACCACCAACGCGACGAAGCTGCCCTTCCTCTCGGACTGGCGCCGCCCGCAGGCCGAGCTCGATGAGTCCTCGCGCGCCGCGGCGCTCGAGGCCGTGGTCGACATCCACACCTTCGATCCGGACGAGATGGAGGCGATGGCCGCCCGCGCCGGCGCCGCCGACGTGAAGGCCACCACCGACGAGCTGACCGCCGCCTTCCTGGGCTGGCCCGTGCGCACCTTCGAGGCCGCCGTGCCGCCCGAGAAGCTGGGCTTCGGCTGGGCCGGGTTCGCCTTCGGCGGCTGGAAGAAGCTCTCCGCACTCGACGAAGCCGTCATGCGCCGCGTGGTCCCGCGCAAGTTCTTCTACAACCTGGCGATCACCGGGACCAAGCCGCGGTAGTGGACGCCGCGGGGCTCGCCTACCTCCGGTCGGCCGAGGGCGCCGCCGCGATCGCTGCGGCGGACCGTCTGGCCCTGACCGAGGCGAGCCTCCTGGCGGACGTCTCGACGGTGCGCGGTCTCGCGGGCCCGTACGCCCCCGCCGTCATCGAGCAGGTCCGGGCGCGCCGCCGCGCCGTCGCGAAGCTCGGTGACGTGGACGGGTGGCTGTTCACGGACGAGGCCGTGCAGCAGGCCACTCCCGCCGCGGTCGCCGAACACCGGGCGCGGCGCCTGGCCTGGTTGTCGGTGCACGACGTGACGTGCTCGATCGGCACCGAGCTGCACGCCCTCGTCCAGGTGTGTCCGCGGGTCGTCGGCAGCGACCTCGACCCCGTGCGGGCGCGGATGGCGGCGCACAACGTGCCCCGGGCCCTCGTCCACATCGCCGACGCGCTCACCCCCACGTCGACCGCGGACGTCGTGATCGCGGATCCGGCGCGCCGGGCCGGCGGGCGGCGCATCGTCGACCCCGAGCAGATGTCGCCGGCGCTCTCCGCCCTGCGGGAGGCCTATCGTGGCCGTTCCCTGGCGGTGAAGACCGCCCCGGGCATCGACTACGCCGCGCTCCGGCGGGGCGGCTTCGCGGGCGAGGTCGAGATCGTCTCCCTCGACGGCGGCGTCCGCGAGGCGTGCCTGTGGTCGGGCCCCGTCGCCGTTCCCGGCCTGACCAGGGCGAGCGTGCTGCGGGCGCGCGGGGGATTCGAGGTGGTCTCGACCGCGCCGCACGACGTGGACCCGGCGCCGCCCGGCCGGTACCTCATCGAGCCCGACGGTGCCGTCATCCGCGCGGGGCTGGTGCGGCACTACGCCGCCCGGCACGACCTGTGGCAGCTGGACCCGCACATCGCCTACCTCACCGGCGACGCGGTTCCCGACGGCGAGAGGGGTTTCGAGATCCTCGACGTCGCGAAGTTCTCGGAGAAGACGCTGCGGGCCGAGCTGCGGCGCCGGGACGTGGGCTCGGTGGAGATCCTCACTCGCGGTGCCGGCGTCGACCCGGACGTACTGCGCAAGCGGCTGAAACTGCAGGGCTCGCAGTCGATGACGGTGATCATCACCCGCACCGGGCGCGAGGTCACGGCCTTCCTGACCCGCCCTACTCGGTAGCGCCGTCACAAACCGGCGTTCTGCGGAGAGCGGCCGAAGCATTTCCATCCTCGTCGCGCCGGCGTCTGGTTTCTGACGGCACCCTCCGTGACACGATGGTCGGCATGCAGGAATCGCGACGGTCCGAGGTCGAGATGTTCCACGTCATGGACGTGCTGGCCGCGGCGGCGCGGCGCCGGGAGACCCACGGCGACGTGATCTCCCTCGCCGCGGGGCAGCCGTCGGCGGGGGCGCCGAAGCCGGTTCTCGCCGCGGCGCACGCCGCGCTGGACGCCGGGCCGCTCGGCTACACCGAGTCGATGGGCATCGCGCCCCTGCGGGAGGCCATCGCGGCCCACTACGGGCGCACCTACGGCGTCGACGTGGGCCCCGAGGCGGTCGCGGTGACCACCGGCTCGTCGGGTGCGTTCACGCTGATCTTCCTCGCGGCGTTCGACGCGGGGGACACCGTCGTCATGGCGCGGCCGGGTTATCCGGCCTACCGCAACACGCTCCACGCCCTGGGCTGCGAGGTCGTCGAACTGGACTGCGGCGTCGAGACCCGGTACCAGCCGACCGTCGCGATGCACGAGGACCTGCCGGGGCCGCCGAAGGGACTCATCGTTGCGAGTCCCGCGAATCCGACCGGCACGATCCTGGCACGTAAGGACCTGGCCGACGTGGCACGCTGGTGCGAGGCGCACGGCACGCTGCTCATCTCCGACGAGATCTACCACGGGGTGAGCTACGGCCGGCCCACCGCGTGCGCGTGGGAGTTCTCGCGCGAGCAGGTGGTGATGGGTTCGGTCTCCAAGTACTTCGCCATGACCGGGTGGCGGCTCGGCTGGATGCTGCTGCCGGAGTACCTGCGGCGTCCCGTCGAGCGGTTGACCGCCAACCTGACCATCTGCCCGCCCGCGATCAGCCAGTACGCCGCGGTCGCGGCGTTCTCCGACGAGGCCCGGATCGAACTGGACGCGCACGTGGCGGGGTACGCGCGGAACCGGGAGATCGTGCTCGCCGGGTTGCGCGGGCTCGGCGTCACCGAGGTCGCGCCGCCCGACGGTGCCTTCTACGCCTACGCCGACATCGGCCACCTCACCGGCGACTCGCTCGCCTGGTGCGCCCGCGTGCTCGACGAGACCGGAGTGGCGATCACCCCGGGCCTGGATTTCGACACGGCCCGGGGCGATCGGTTCATCCGCCTCAGCTTCGCCGGCGCGACCTCGGAGATCTCCGAGGCGTTGGAGCGCCTGGAGCCGGTGTTCCGGCGGTGACGCTCAGGCCGTGAGGGCCCGGCGCAGCGCGGTGATCGCGATGTCGAAACCGGCCTGCGCGCCGTGGGTCTCGCGCAGCGCGTTGAGCATCATGAAATCGTGGATCACGCCGCCGATCCGGACCGCGGTGACCTGGTTGCCCGCCTCGCGGAGCTTGGCGGCGTACGCTTCGCCGCCGTCGCGCAGGACGTCCGCCTCCGCGGTGATGACGGTGGCCGGCGGCAGCCCGGCGAGCTCGTCCAGCGATGCATTCAAGGGCGAGGCGAAGATCTCGGCCCGCTGGGCCTCGTCGGTCGTGTACTGGTCCCAGAACCACTGCATCGCGTCGCGGCGCAGGAAGTAGCCCTCGGCGAACTCGTGGTACGAACCCGTGTCGAAGTTCGCGTCGACCACCGGGTACAGCAGGACCTGGGCGGCGAGCTTCACGTCGCCGCGGGCCTTGGCCTGCAGTGCGAGGACGGCCGCCATGTCGCCGCCGACGGAGTCGCCGGACACGGCGATGCGGGTGCCGTCGAGGTTCTTCTCCGCGCCGCCCGTCACGACCCACTGCGCGACGGCGTAGTTCTGCTCGATCGCGATCGGGTAGCGCGCCTCGGGGGAGAGGTCGTACTCCGGGAAGACGACCGCCGCACCGGTACCGACGGCGAGTTCGCGGACCAGTCGGTCATGGGTGTGGGCGTTGCCGAAGACCCAGCCGGCGCCGTGGATGTAGAAGATCACGGGCAGGACGCCGGTGGCACCCTTCGGGCGGACGATCCGGGTGCGCACCTCGCCGGTGGGCCCGCCGGCGACGGTGATCCACTCCTCGTCGACCTCGGGCAGGGCGACGCCCTCACCGGACTGCACCTCGTCGACGGTCTTGCGGCCCTCGACGGGGCCCAGGTCGAAGAGGTACGGAGGATTGGCGGTGGCATCGGAGAAGGCCTGGGCTGCGGGCTCGAGGATGGTCTTGCTCATGATCTGCTCCTTGTCGGGTCGAGTGGAGAACGTCCGTTCTCACACTGAGTGCTAGAGTAGGGGAACGATCGTTCTCGCGTCAAGGGGTAAACGGAAATGGATGTGGATCAGCAGCGGGTGGCCGTCCTGGAAGCGGCGGAGAAGCTGTTCTACGGCAAGGGGATCCAGGCCGTCGGGATGGACGAGATCCGCACCGCCGCGGGTGTCTCGCTCAAGGCGATCTACAAGCTCTTCCCGTCGAAGGATGCTCTCGTCTCCGAGGTGCTCGCGATCCGCGACCGGCGGTGGACCGAGGGCTTGCGCAAGTACGTCGACCGGGCCGCGGTGCCGGAGGAGCGCGTGCTCGCCGTCTTCGACTGGCTCGACGAGATGTTCGCCGAGAACGACTTCCGCGGCTGTTCCTTCATCAACAGCTACGGCGAGCTCGGCAGCACCTCCTCCGCCGTGGCCGAGGCCGCGGTGCACAACAAGGCGTGCTACCGGGACGAACTCTCCGCCCTGGTCGCCGACGCAGGCCTGCCGGACACCGTCGCGGTGCAGATCGGCCTGCTCACGGAGGGGGCGCTCGCCACCGCCGCCATCCTCGGCCCGGACGGCGTCGTCGACGGTGCTCGCGAGGCCGCCCGGGTGCTCATCGGCGCCCAGCGTTAGCCGTGGCGGATCGGTGGGCGATGACGGTCATCGCCCCGGATCATTAGGTCTCGCAGATGTACCAGTCCGCGTCGAGCTTCGCGATCCGGATCCCGAGCTTCTCACCTCCGACGGAGGTTATGCGCCGCCACTGCGAGGCGTGCGGGGCCGCGGTCGTCGCTGTGGTGGGGATGTAGGCCTCCGAGACCGTCGTCGCAGGCTTGGGGATCTTCGACGCGTCGCCGTACCAGGCACTGGGCTTGATGTCCGGCCGGACCAGCGGGCAGACGAGCTGGAGGAACCTCGCGTCGTCCTTCTTCTGCAGCGCATCGTAGAACTTCGAGTAGAGCGCGGTGATCTTCTCGTCGTCGGTCTGCGGAGCCGCGGGGCCGTTGTCCGCGCCGCACGCCGCGACAGATGCGGCGAGCAGGACGGCGGCCAGAACCGAGGGGCGGAAGGCGCGGCGGTCAGTCATCAGCGGATGATATGAGGGAGTTCGCACCGCGTGTGGCGTATCCGCGCCGCTGTCCCTCGATCGAAGGACACCGGTTCTGCTCGACTACGCCCGCGCGGTGAGGACGAGCGGACCGTCCTCGGTGATCGCGACGGTGTGCTCGCTGTGCGCGGCGCGGGAACCGTCGGCGGACCGCAGGGTCCAGCCGTCGGGATCGAAGATGATCTTGTCGGTCGTGGCGCAGAACCACGGCTCGAGCGCCAGGGTGGTGCCGGTGCGCAGCAGCATGCCCTTGCGCGCCTTGCCCGTGTTGGGGACGTGCGGGTCCTCGTGCATGGTCCGGCCCAGGCCGTGGCCGCCGAACTGGGTGTTCACCGGGTAGCCGTACCGCTTGGCGGTCTCGCCGATGGCGGCGGAGACGGTGCCCAGTTTGTTCCCCGGCCGCATCTCGTCGATCGCGGCGTCGAGGGCGACGCGGGTGCATTCGATGAGCCGGGTGTCCTCCTCGCGCGGGGTGCCCACGCTGACGCTGCGCGCCGCGTCGGCGACCCAGCCGTCGATGGACACGGCGATGTCGACCGTCAGCAGGTCGCCGTCGGCGAAGACGTAGTCGTGCGGAAGGCCGTGCAGGCAGGCGTCGTTCACCGAGAGGCACGTGACATTGCGGAACGGGCCGCTGCCGAAGGACGGTGCGTAGTCCCAGTAGCAGGAGACGGCGCCGCGGTCTTCGATCATCGTCCGCGCGCGGTACTCCAGCTCCATGAGGTTCATCCCGACCTCGGCCATACCGGTCAGCTCGTCCAGCAGCTCGGCGATGAAGATGCCCGTGGTGCGCATCTTCGCGATCTCGGCGGGGGTCTTGAGCTCCATCATGGTCGGCGTGCTCCCGTTCTACTTCTTGGTGACGCTGTCACCGGTGCGGCGCCCGGACGTGAAGGCGAAGACGGTCCCGTCGTCGCCGACGGTGACGAGCTCGCCGTCGGGCCCGATGGAGACGCCCGAGGTGGACTTCACCGAGTCCGGGAGGTCGAAGGTGCGCAGCGTGGTGCCGGTGTCGGTGCGGAACTCGATGAGCTGCGACTGCACGGCCGCCCAGGACCGGATCACCGCGTAGCCGACGCCGCCGCGGATCTGGGTGGCGGGGGAGACCATCGAGACATCGGTCCGTTTGAAGACCTCGCGGACGCTCGAGCCCTCGTCCTTGAGCCCGACGAACGCCGCGCGATGCAGGCCCGGCGCCGCCGGAACGATCGTCCCGTCGGGCGCGACCGACGGGGGCAGGGTGCTCTGGTACCCGAGATCGTGGGTCCACTTGGTGGCGCCCGTCTTCGCGTCCAGCGCGGCCAGCTTCTTGTTGCGGAGGTTCACGTACACGGTCGAGCGGTCGGCGGAGAGCGCGGGCGAGCCGATCACCCCGTCGGGCAGGTCCGTGCGCTCCCACGCGTACCGCAGGTCGTGCCGCCCCCCGCCGTTGCGGTCGTAATCCACCGCCGTCACCTTCGACGGTCCGCTCTTGGTACCGACGACCACGAAGGCGCGTTCGGCGCTCGTGTCGACGGCGGGCGGCCCCGAGACCGGGCAGCCGGGCCCGTTGGTCGCGCAGTCCTCGAGGCCGGCGCCGTTGGCGTTCGCCGAGACCTGCGGGAACAGTCCGATCGCGGCGCCCGCGGCCACCCCGTCGTGCGTATCGACGAGCACGACCTGGCCCAGGTGCGTCACCGCGAGCACGGTGTTGTCGCCGGCGAGCTTGATCCACAGCGGCGCGCCCGCGGTCGGGTAGCGCCAGCGGACCTGGTTGTCCGCGTTGAAGCTGTACAACCAGCCGGGGATGCCGAGGTAGGTGTAGTCGAACTGGTCCACCAGCGGGGCCTGCAGGTCGGCGCCCGCGGCGTCGCGGCGGCAGTAGGTCTTGCGGCCCACGGTGAGCTCGAGGTTGAACGTGGTACAGCCGGTCTCGGTGCGGGCGGTCACGGAGATCACGCCGCGGTTGGAGATCGACGGTGCCACGGTGTTCGGGCCGACCAGGGCGCGCGTCCAGGCGGGCACGAGTGACGGGGCCGCGTCCTTCTCCGTGTAGGAGTTGTTGCGCGAGTCCCCGTACATGCCGGGCCAGGCGGCGGAATCGTCGGCGTACACCCAGGTGGTGTCGGGCGTGCACGAGACCAGGACCGCGGCGGCGGCCACCGTCGCGCCCAGCGTGAGCGCGCGCCTACCCAACCGCATGTGTCTCCCTCGACTGTTCGCTGACGATGATCGCCCCACAGACTATCGTGGCGGCGGTACCGGACCGCCGGGGCGCACCCGCCGGATAGGCTCCCCTCCATGACGAGCATGTGGAACGCCCCGTACCGATCGCGGTGGCGGCACGCGCGGCAGGCCGACCAGCAGGCGCGATTCCTCACGCCCGCGTCGCTGCGCTGGGTCCTCAAGAACAAGGCCTACACCCCCTGGTACCTGGTGCGGTACTACCGACTCCTGAAGTTCCGGCTGGCGAACCCGCACATCGTTCTCAAGGGCATGGTCTTCCTCGGCAAGAACGTCGAGATCCACGCGACGCCCGGGCTCGGCCGGATGGAGATCGGCCGCTGGGTGCACATCGGCGATTCGAACAAGATCCGGTGCCACGAGGGCTCCCTGCGGATCGGCGACAAGTCGGTCTTCGGGCGCGACAACGTGGTCAACTGCTATCTCGACATCGAGTTCGGTCCCGCGTCGCTCGTGGCGGACTGGTGCTACATCTGCGACTTCGACCACAAGATGGACGACATCCACGTGCCGATCAAGGACCAGGGCATCATCAAGGGTCCCGTCCGGATCGGCGGTGACACCTGGGTGGGCACCAAGGTCACCGTCACCCGCAACACGCTCATCGGGCACGGCAGTGTGCTCGGCGCGCACGCCGTGGTCCGCGGCGTGATCCCGCCCTACTCGATCGCCGTCGGCTCGCCCGCCAAGGTGGTCAAGAACCGCAAGGACATGTGGGACGCGAACGTCGCGGAGCGCGCCGAACTCGAGCGTGCCCTGGCGGACATCGAGCGCAAGAAGGCCGAGGCCCGCGGGCTGCCGGGGGACTGACGGATCAGTCGTGGGTCGCCCGGAGCCGGGCGGCATCCACCGTCGGTAGACGACGTGCCGCTCGAACCAGTTCCTCGGCGGGCAGGCTGCGGCGCCGGATCGGAACGAGTTCCGCCACCGGCGTGCCATCTCGGGTGACGGTGAGCGATTCGCCGCGCGCGACCCGATCCAGGACCCGCCCGCCCTGATTGCGCAGTTCCCGCACGCTCACCTGGTGCATCGCCGTCATACCGCACGGTATCCCGCTGAGACGGCCGGGCGCTAGCCTCGCCGGGCTCGGTGATCGGTTTCCCGATTCCGTCAGGTCGACGTCGTGGGGATCGGGTTCGTCGGATCCCGCTCGGGGAGCGGCCGCTCGTCGATCACCCGGCGCCCGAGCGGGGTGCGGGGGCGGCGCTTGGCCGCGAGATAGACCTGCGCGGTCTCCCGCGCGACGGCGTCCCAGGTCAGCTCCTCGACCTCGGTGCGCGCGGCGCGGGCCCGGGTGTTCGCTGCGGCGGGATCGTCGAGCACGGTGCGGATCGCCGCCGTCAGGGCGGGAACGTCGGCGGGCTCGACGGACAGGCCCGTCTCCTCGTTCCGGATGAAATCCGCCAGGCCGCCGGCGGCCGTGGCGATGACGGGGATGCCGGTGGCGGCGCCCTCGAGCGCGACGATGCCGAAGGGCTCGTACCGCGAGGGGATCACCAGCGCGTCGGCCGAATGCAGCTGCGCGACGAGCTCCCCGTGGTCGAGCGCACCGGTGAACTCGACGGCCCGCAGCACCCGGTGCTCGCGGGCGACGCCCCGCAGCCACGCGGCCTGCGTGCCGTCCCCGGCCACCGTCAGCGTGGTGCCGGGGTGCGTCCGGCGCACCCGGGCGAGGGCGGCGATGAGGTCCTGCACGCCCTTCTCGTACTCCAGCCGGCCGACGTAGAGCAGCCGCGGCGCGCCCCGTCGGGCCTGCCGACCGGTGCGGTCCCGGTAGGGCCAGGCGGTGGCGTCGATGCCGTTCGCGATGGTGTGCAGCTGGGCGAGGCCCGGGCCGAACAGCCGGTTCACCTCGTCGGACATGGACCGGGAGCAGGCGATCACGGCGTCGGCCTCGTTGGCCAGCCACCACTCGGTCGAGTGCACCTGCCGGTTCACGGGCCCGGAGACCCACCCGCTGTGCCGGCCCGCCTCGGTGGCGTGGATCGTGGCCACGAGCGGCGCGTCGAAGGCCTCGGCGAGCCCGACGGCGGCGTGCGCGGCGAGCCAGTCGTGCGCGTGCACGACGTCGGGCACCCAGGGCCGCCCGACGGTGCCGGCGCCGTGCAGCGCGTCCTCGCCCGCGGTCGGGTTGTAGCCGGCCAGCCGCAGGCCGGCCCGGAGCATGGAGTGCCCCATCGAGAGCACCCAGGGCATCATGTCGGTGCCGAAGTCCAGCGCCAGGGGGTCCTCGGCGGCCATGATCACGCGGATGCCGTCGTGCACGGCGTCGGTGGTCGGGTGGCTGCGCGGATCGGTGCCGGTGGGCTGCCGGGACACCACGACCACCTCGTGCCCCTGGTCGCGCAGTTGCAGCGCCAGGTGGTGGACGTGCCGGCCGAGCCCGCCGACGACGACGGGCGGGTACTCCCAGGAGACGAGCAGGACGCGCATGTCAGAACCCTCCCAGTGGGGCCGGGAGACGCCGGGCGTCGAGGCCGGGGAACGGATCGTCGGCGAGGCGCCAGCCGCGGGCCAGGGCGACCGCGCGGGCCTCGTCGCCCCGCTCCGCCGCCTCCGCGATCTCCCGCAGGGCGTGCGCGTGCTTGTAGGCGCGGTCCCGCGCGTAGCCGGCGGCGGTGTCCTTGGAGACCATGAACGGCCAGTCGGACTGCAGGCACAGCAGCCCCTCCTGCAGCACCTGGTCGCTGACCACATCGCGCGTCCGCCCGGCGCGCTTGTCCAGCACCCGCAGCACCGTCGTCGTGATCTCCTCGTTGAGCGACGTGAACTCGCGCACCTGCGGGCCGTCCCAGACGTGCCAGTCCTTGCCGGAGCCCCACGAGCTGGCCGCGATCTCGCGCGGCGCGCCCACGTAGCCGGCCTCGGCCGCGGAGCGCAGCGTCCCGACCCGCACACCGGCCTCGGGCAGGGCGCGGAGCGCGCGCTCGAGCCAGATCGGGCCCTCGTACCACCAGTGCCCGAAGAGTTCGGTGTCGAAGGCCGCGACCACCAGGGCGTCGCGCCCGATCCGCGCGCTCTCGGACCGCACCCGTGCGACCACGGTGTTCACGAAGTCGGCGACGTGCTTGTCGATGGCCGCGTCGGCGCGCGCGGGGTCGTACGGCGCCTTGTCCGCCTCGGCGACCTTCTTGCCGGTGACCCGGCTGGGCTTGAGACCCGTCGCGTGGTCGTGCGCGTAGAAGTCGCGGTACGCGGCGTGCCCGGGGTAGCCCGACCTGGGCGACCACACCCGGTAGCTCACGGGCAGGTCGCGGCCGAAGGCGAGGACGGAGGACGCGCCGACGGGGCGGGCGAGGGCGGTGTCGCCGCCGAGCGTGGGCCCGTCGACCATGAAGTGCGTGACGCCCGCGGCCTCGTACCCGGCCTCCATGCCGAGCTTGTAGGCGCACTCGGGAGCCCAGATCCCGGTCCGCGCGGGGGAGCCGAGCCGGGCCCGCCCGTAGGCGAGTCCTTCGCGCAGCGAGAGCTCACGCAGGCGCGGGTGGAGCAGGGGCTGGAAGGGGTGCGCGAGCGGCCCGCCGAGCAGTTCGACGGTGCCGGCGTCCGCGAGGCGGCGCAGGACGGGGGTGCCGCCGTGCCGCCACTGCGTCTCGAAGAGCTCCAGCGCGTGCGCGGCATTGCGATGCTCCCGCGCGCCCAGCTCGGCCGACGCGGGCCGCCCGGAGAGCGCCGCCTCGTGTGCGCGCAGCTGCCAGTTGCCGAGGTAGTGGTGCATGGCCTCGAGGCAGTACGGATCGTCGAGCTGCGCGGCGAGGACGGGGGTCACGCCGAGCGTGAGCTGGTCGGTGCGGCCCTCCGCGGCCAGCCGGTCGAGCATCTCGGCCATCGGCAGGTACGAGGCCGCCCACGACTGGTACAGCCACTCCTCGCCGACGGGCCATGCGCCGTGGTGGGCGAGCCACGGGAGGTGCGAGTGCAGGACGAACGCGATCATGCCGGGCTCGCGGCCCGTCACCGTCGGGCTGCCCGACGGTGCCCTCACGCTCCGGGCTTCCGGGCGTAGAAGAACAGGTCGAGACTGTCGGGCGCGTCGGGGCGCAGGTCGAAGTCCTGCGCGGCGACGGCGGCGACGTCCACCGACAGCTCCTCGGGCCAGGGCTCACCGGCCAGGGAGCGCTCGATCTGCGCGTCGATGAAGCTCCCGCCGTGGCGGCGGTCGAGCTCGGCGAGACGCGCGCCGTGGTAGACCCCGAGCTTCTCGGTGACGTCGAACCCGGCCTCCGTCAGCAGCTCGGTGAGCTCGGCGGAGTTCAGCTCGCGGGTGTGGAAGGGATTGAGCGGGGTGTCGCGCCCGGGGGAGAAGGTGACGCGGTTGGGGGTCGAGATCGCGAGCTCGCCGCCGGGGCGCAGGACCCGCGCCACCTCGCGGAGGAACTGCGGCTGGTCCCACAGGTGCTCGATCACCTGGAAGTTCACGACGGCGTCCACGGAGGCGTCCTCGAGGGGGAGCTCGGCGAGATTGCCGTGCAGCATCGTCACGGCCGGGTAGGCGGCGCGCACGTGCGCGACCGCGGATTCGTCGTAGTCGAGGGCGGTCACCGTCGCGCCGGCGTCGGCGAGCATCGCGGCGCCGTAGCCCTCGCCGCTACCGGCCTCGAAGACGGACTTCCCGGCGTAGCGGTCGACGATCGCGAGGTACGCGATCTCGTGCCGGCGGAACCAGTAGTTCTCCTCGGGGATACCGGGAACTGTTCGCTCACCGGTGAGGGGCAGCGGGTCACACATTCTTCCCAGCCTAGTTCGTCGGGGGGCGTGGGCCACCCCACATGGACAGTTACCAGTAAGTAACTTACTCTGGCGTTAAACAGTGGTGTGAGGTGGTGCTAGGTTCGACTCGCCGAACTCTGGGGTGGGGACGATTTCCGCTCCTCACAGCAGTGTGAGAATGTGCCCTACGAGTATCCGATCATCGATGGAGGTCGACGAAGACCAATGACGAACGTAGTCGTACTGATCAAGCAGGCTCCCGATCCCGGGTCCGAACGCAAGCTGTCCGATGACTTCACGGTCGACCGGTCGATCGATCCGTGGCTCGAGGAGATCAACGAGCGCGCGGTCGAGGCGGCGCTCCAGATCAAGGAGGCCCACGGTGGCGAGGTCACGGTGCTGACCGTCGGTCCCGCGAGCGCCACGGACGCGATCCGCAAGGCGCTGTCCATGGGTGCCGACAAGGCCGTCCACGTCCAGGACGACGCCATGCACGGCTCGGACGCGATTCAGACCGCGTGGGTCATCGCCCGCGCGCTGGGCACCATCGAGGGTGTCGAGCTGGTCATCGCCGGTAACGAGGCCACCGATGGCCGCGTCGGCGCCGTCCCGGCCATCCTGGCCGAGTACCTGGGCCTGCCGCAGCTGACCCACATGCGCACGCTCAATGTCGACGGTGACTCGCTCACCGGCGAGCGCGAGACCGACGAGGGCGTCTTCGCTCTTGAGGCCTCGCTCCCGGCGATCGTCTCGGTGAACGAGAAGATCAACGAGCCCCGCTTCCCCTCCTTCAAGGGCATCATGGCCGCGAAGAAGAAGGAGATCAACGTGCTCTCCCTCGCGGAGATCGGCGTCGAGCTCGACGAGGTCGGCGGCGCGAACGCCGGCTCCACGGTCACGGGCGTCACCCCGAAGCCGCCGAAGCAGGCGGGCGAGAAGGTCGTGGACGAGGGCGACGGCGGCACCAAGGTGGCGCAGTTCCTCATCGGCCAGAAGATCATCTGAGACCCTCGAATCCACTCATAAGGAGAGAAGCCGTTATGGCAGACGTACTCGTCCTCGTCGAGCAGGTCGACGGGAAGCTCAAGAAGGTCACGGCCGAGCTGCTGACCGCCGCCAAGGCTCTGGGTGAGCCGGCCGCCGTCGTCGTGGGCGCCCCCGGCACCACCGACGCGATCGCCGACCAGCTCAAGGCCGCCGGCGCCGCCAAGATCTACCGCGCGGAGTCGGCCGAGGCGGCGGAGTACCTGGTCACCCCGAAGGTCGGCGTGCTCGCCGAGCTCGCCGAGAGCCAGGGCGCAGCCGCTGTGCTCACCGCCGCCACGTTCGAGGGCAAGGAGGTGGCCGGCCGCGTCGCCGCGCGCCTCGGCTCCGGTCTGCTCGCCGACGTGATCGCCTTCGGCCCCGGCGGCACCGGCACGCACTCGATCTTCGGTGGCGCCTTCACCGTCGAGGCCACCGCCGGTGGCGACACCCCGGTCGCCTCGCTGCGCCCCGGTGCCATCGAGGCCGACGGTGTCGCCGGCGCCGGTGAGATCATCGACGTGGCGGTTCCGGCTGAGGCCGAGAACGCCGTGAAGATCACCTCGAAGCAGCCGATCGAGGGCGGCAACCGCCCCGAGCTCACCGAGGCGTCGATCGTCGTCTCCGGTGGTCGTGGTGTCGGTTCGGCCGAGAAGTTCTCGGTCGTCGAGGAGCTCGCCGACTCGCTCGGTGCCGCCGTCGGCGCCTCGCGCGCCGCCGTCGACTCGGGCTACTACCCGGGCCAGTTCCAGGTGGGCCAGACCGGCAAGACCGTCTCGCCGCAGCTGTACATCGCCCTGGGCATCTCGGGCGCCATCCAGCACCGCGCCGGCATGCAGACCTCGAAGACCATCGTGGCCGTCAACAAGGACGAAGAGGCCCCGATCTTCGAGATCGCCGACTACGGCATCGTGGGCGACCTGTTCGACGTCGCCCCGCAGCTCACCGAGGCCGTCAAGGCGCACAAGGGATAAGCGGACTCCGCCTCCTCGCACGAGCCCCGTCCGGAACTCTCCGGACGGGGCTCTTCCGCGTCTAGGATCGTTCCCGTGCGCAGCGTGTTGATCGTCGACGACCAGCGGCTGATCCGCGACGGGCTGACGATGCTGCTCACCGCGGCGCCCGACTTCACCGTCGCGGGCGAGGCGACGAACGGCGACGAGGCCGCCCGCGCCTACCGCGAACTCGCACCCGACGTCGTGCTCATGGATCTGCGAATGCCGGGGGTCGACGGGGTGCGCGGGATCGAGCAGATCGTCGCCGCGGACCCGTCCGCCCGCATCGTGGTGCTCACCACCTTCGACGACGACGAGCACATGTATCCGGCGCTCGCGGCGGGCGCGGTCGGCTTCCTGGTCAAGGACATCGCTCCCGAGGCGCTGCTCGACGGTCTGCGCCGCGCGCTGGACGGTGAGGTGCCGATGTCGCCCGGACCCGCGCGCCGGGTGCTCGACGATGCCCTCCGCGCCCGCGCCGCGGCGGCCCCGCCGGCGCAGCGGCCCGCCGTGCCGCTCACCGACCGGGAGAGGGATGTCCTGGCGCTCGTCGCCGAGGGGCTGGGCAATGCCGCTATCGCCGGTCGGCTGCACGTCGCGGAGTCGACGGTCAAGGCGCACATCGCGAACCTGCGGCAGAAGACGGGCGCCGGATCGCGGGTCGAGTTGGCGCGGTTCGCGTCCCGGGATTGAGCCGGACTGCGGGCGTTCACGCCGCGCGCGTCGGCAGGGACAGCTCGACGACCCACCGGTCGCCGTCGGGACCCGCGGTCAGGCTCCCGCCGGCGAGTGCCGCGCGTTCGGCCATTCCAGTGAGGCCGTAGCCGTGCCCGCGCGGGGTCCCGGCGGGCAGCGGACTCGCGACCCGCGCCGTCCAGGCGCCGCCGGCCGACCCGACGGTGACGTCGACCCCGGCCCCGCGCGGCGCGTGCTTCATGACATTGGTGAGCGATTCCTGCACGACGCGCACCAGCGTCAGAGCGTCGATCGCCGTGGGCGGGGTGTCGCCCAGGTCGACCCGTGCCCGCACCTCGAAACCGGCGTCCACGGTGCGTTCGACGGCCCTGCGGATCTCGGTCGCCGTGTCGTCGATCGTCCGGTCCTGCAGCGGGTCCCGCGCCCGCATCGCCGCGAGGAGCCGCCGGATGTCGGCGAGGGAGTCCGTCGCCGTCTCGTGGATGTCCGCGAGCACCTCGTCGAGGCCGGGGTCGAGCCCGGCGTAGACGGTGCGGGCCACGCCGACCCGCAGGGAGATGGCCGACATGTGGTGGGCCATCAGGTCGTGCAGCTCCCGGGCGAGGGCGGCGCGCTCGTCGCGGCGGGCGTGCAGCGCCTCGAGTTCCAGTTCGCGACGCTCCCGTTCGGCCTGGGTGAACCGTTCCCGTAGGTACAGGCCGCCGACCAGCGGCAGCCCGACGAAGCTGATCGCCTGCGCCAGGACACGGATCAGGGTGTGCTCGGTCGTGTCGAAGAGCGTCCCCGTGATGTAGCAGGCGGCCCACAGCACCGCCGCGGCGGCGACCTGCCGGCGGGGCCGCGGGGACGCCGCGAGTTCGGCGAGCGCCAGGGCGGCGAGGTAGGGGACCAGCCCGGCCGGACCCCAGGCCTCCACGGACAGCAGCCATCCGCAGACCACGGACAGGGCGAGGGAGACGGCGAAGGGCGCGCGGCCACCGAGGGCGAAAAGCCCTGCCGCGAGCATCGATCCGGCGATGTACGCGGGCGAGGCGTGGAACCGTCCGGGGTACACGCTGACCGCGAGCAGCACGGGCACGACCACCAGGGGAGCGGCCCGTACACCGACGGTCCAGCTGGTGCGTGACATGGCAGCACCGTACGGCACCGTCGGGCCGCCCGAAAGCCCTGGCCTGCGCTCTAACGCCGGCGAGAGGCATTGTCAACCCCCGCCCGGCCGGTTCTCGGCCGGGAAAGTCCGTCCGAAGGGCGGAGCCGCGCGGCCTCGCCGCGAACGAGGCTGGAGGGCATGATCAACGACGTCGCCGCGCGGCCACGAGCCGTCGCCGGCAGTACCCGCCGGACCTTCCTCACAGCCCTGGTCGCCGCCCCGCTCGCCGGTGCCGCGCTCACTGCGTGCCGCGCCCCGGCCTCCTCAGCGCCGTCCCTGCCGGGCGGCCGCCGACCGCTGCCGATTCCGCCGCTCGCGCGGTCGGTCGTCGGGGCCGACGGGGTGCGCCGGTTCGCGCTCACGGCCCGGACGGGCAGTTCCGAGATCGTCGCCGGCCGGCGCAGCGCGACGTGGGGCTTCAACGGCGCCGTCCTCGGTCCGACGCTGCGCGCCCGCGACGGCGAGAAGGTCGCGGTGACGGTCACGAACCGGCTCCCGGAGGCGACGAGCGTGCACTGGCACGGCATGCACGTCCCCGCCCGCGCGGACGGCGGTCCGCATCAGATGATCGAGCCCGGCGGCACCTGGCAGGCGGAATGGACGGTGCGCCAGCGCGCCTCGACTCTCTGGTACCACCCGCACCCGCACGGCGTCACCGAGAAGCACGTCTACCGCGGCCTTTCGGGGTTCTTCCTCCTCGATGACGACCACCAGGACGAGCTCGGCCTGCCGTCCGAGTACGGCGTCGACGACGTCCCCGTCGTCGTGCAGGACCGGAAGTTCACGCCCGCAGGCGAATTGGATGAGACGGCGCCGGGCGAGACCGGCCTTCTCGGCCCGACCGTGATCACCAACGGCGTGGCCGGCGCCGGCCTGGTCGCACGCCGCGAGCGGATGCGGCTGCGCCTGCTCAACGGAGCGTCGGCCCGCTGCTTCGAGTTCGGGTTCGCCGACGGTCGCCGGTTCGAGATGATCGCCTCCGACGGTGGCCTGCTGGCCGCACCCGTGGCCACGGACCGGTTGATGCTCAGCCCCGGGGAGCGCGCCGAGATCGTCGTCACCGTGGCCGCGGGCGAGCGGGTCATGCTGCGCTCGTACCCGATCTCGCAGCGCGGCAGGATGGCCGGCGGCACGGCGCGCGAGTACGGGCAGGACGACACCCTTGACGTGCTCGAGCTGGTGGGGGCCGATGTCCTCGAGCGGGGTGCGGGCCCGGTGCCGCGCAGCCTGAGCACCATCGCACTGCTCGCGGCGGGTACCGCGGCGGCGTCGCCCGCGTCCCGGACCTTCGATCTGCAGTGGTACATGATCAATCGGGAGCGGATGGACATGAGCCGCATCGATCTGGCGCCGGTCGTCGACACGACCGAGGTGTGGACGGTGCGCAACCGGGACAACTGGCCGCACAACTTCCACGTCCACGACGTGCAGTTCCAGGTCGTCTCCTTCAACGGCGGCACGCCGCCCGAGCACCTGCGCGGGTGGAAGGACACCGTCTACCTCGCTCCGGGCGAGAGCTGCGCGCTCGCCATGCGATTCACCGACTACACCGACCTGACGATGCCCTACATGTACCACTGCCACCTGCTCCTGCACGAGGACCGCGGCATGATGGGCCAGTTCGTCGTCGCCGGGAAGGGGCAGGCCGCGCCCGCCCGGCTCGAGATGCCCGGCATGCACGGCGCGGGCGCGGGCTCGGCCCCGTCGCAGGCGCCGCACGGCGGTCATTGACGTTGCGCCCGCACGTAACGGACTGGGGCGTCGGCGACCGGATACCGTCGACGGTATGACGGATCTCAACGGGGCCGGCGCGCCCCTCGCCGCCACGGCCGGACTCCTCGTGGCGTGGGCCGTCCACGACGCGGAGGAGTGGTTCACCCTCGGCGCGTGGGCGCGCGAGCGGGGTCTGCCCGTCTCGGACGGACTGGCGCGAACGGCGATCGCGGTGATGGGGGTCGGGGTGGGCGCCGCCGCGCTCGACGGTGTCCGGACCGGCGGGCGGTCGAGGTGGTACCAGTCGGCGCTGCTCGCGTACGGCCTCCACGGCTTCACGCACCTGGCGGGTTCGGCGGCGGTGCGCGGCTACTCGCCCGGTGTCGCGACCGTCCCGGTCGCGGTGCTCCCGTTCTGGCTGTGGGCCTCGGCGCGCCTGGGTCGCGCCGGCGTTCGCCGTCCGACGCGAGAGCTCGCGCCGCGCGCCGCGGCGTCCCTGGTCGGCGGGCTCGGGCTCGCCTACGGCGTCGCCTCGCTCCTCACCCGCTCGCGCTGACCGGTCGCTGACGAGGCGGCCGGCCGGCGCGCCGCCTACAGCGCGCCGAGCAGTCGGCGCAGCTCGGCGCCCTCGACGGGCGACAGGTGCTCTGCCAGAAGGGCGTCCTCGGCGGCGCGGACGGCCCGTTTCACATGGCTCTGCACGGCTCGGCCCTCGTCGGTGAGCCGGACGGCCCGCTGTCGCCCGTCGCTCGCGCGCTCCCGTACGACGAGGCCGCGCCCGCTCAGGTCGGTGAGGTGCTTCCCGAGCCGCGTGGTGTCGCGGCCGGTCCGCTGAGACAGCTCGACCTGCGACAGCGCGGTGTCCGCGACCAGCTCGCTCAGGATCGCGTACTCCCACATCGTGAGTCCGGCGTCGGCGAGGATCGGCTCCTCGAGGGCCATCAGGCGGGGGAAGAGTCGGGCGAGCAGAGCGGCCAGATCGGGTCCACTGGGCGATGCATCCTGCACGTGTCCTCCAATTGCTCTACCGTGGTAGACGAATATCATCTACCGTGGTGCATGAATTCCTTCACGCTCATCGCCACGAACCTACGGGGGACCATGGACACTGCAGCACTTCGCCACGCGGCCCGGGACCTCGCCGCTTCACTCTCCGAGATCACCGCGGGCGACCTCGCGCTGCCCGTGGGCGGTGGTGGCGACGTCGGTGACCTGTATCTGAGGATTCTCGCGGAGCTCGGTGCGCCGTCCCCGCCCCGCGACCGGCTCGAGGCCGTCGCGGACGAGTACGGTGCGGGCTACGAGCGGGCGTACCGGCGCGCGGCGTCCGCCGCGATCGATGCTCCGACCTCGCAGGACGCCGTCGACGCGCTGGCCCGGGAGATCCGCGCCCGGACCGCGGAGCTGGACCGCGCGCTCGACCTGGACTGAGCGGGCCGGCGCCGCGGCGACATCCGCTACGGTGACCGAATGACCTTGAACGCCGAGAATCCCGCCCCGCCGGTCCCGAGGGACGCGGCCACCGTCGTCCTGGTGCGTGACGGCGCGGACGGGATCGAGGTCTTCCTGCAGCGGCGCGTGCAGCAGATGGCCTTCGCGGGCGGGATGACCGTCTTCCCCGGCGGCGGCGTGGACCCCCGCGACGGCGAGACCGGCCTCGCGTGGCAGGGACCCGAGGGGCCCTGGTGGGCCGACCGGTTCGGCACCACCGAGCGCGACGCCCGCCAGCTGGTCTGCGCCGCGGTGCGCGAGACCTTCGAGGAGTGCGGCGTCCTCCTGGTCTCCGCGGCCGACGGTGGCGCGCCGGACGTCGCGGCCCTCGCGCCCGCCCGGCAGCGGCTCGAGGCCAAGGAACTCTCCCTCGCGCAGTTCCTCCGCGAGGAGAACCTCGTGCTCCGGTCCGACCTGCTCCGGCCGCTCGCCCACTGGATCACCCCGAAGAACGAGAAGCGGCGCTACGACACCCGCTTCTTCCTGGCGGCGCTGCCCGCGGGGCAGCAGGCCGACGACCGGACCAGCGAGGTGGAGGAGGCGGGCTGGCACACCGCCGCGAAGGCCCTCGATGACTGGTCCGCCGGACGGTGCTTCCTGCTCCCGCCCACGTGGTCGCAGCTGCGCGCGGTGGCCGAGCACGGCACCGTCGCCGACCTCCTGGCCGCGGAGCACGTGATCGAGCCGATCGAGCCGGAGCTGCCGCTGGGCGGCACGATCGATTCCCTGCAGTTCGCCGAGGCGGCCGAGTACGTCGCCTCGATGCCGCCGAACATCCCCCGCCCCGCCCTGTAGCCCGCCACGCCGGGCCCGGCAGGTCGGGCCTGGCACGTCGGCACCGGCGCGTCGCCCGCTATTCACCCGCGTTGGGCAAGGGTTCACCGACCCGCTCGGGCGGGGTTCACCGCCCCGTCGCCTCGCGCGCCCACCCTGAGCGCCATGAGAACTCCGGGAACACTCGTCCTCGGCCGAACGCCCTCGTCCGAGACCCTGATCGACGGTGCCGAGTACGAGGTCGTGCTCACCACCCGCGCGGACGACATCGACACGGTGCAGCGGCTGCGCTACGAGGTCTTCGGTGCGGAGCCGGGTTTCGAGGCGTCGATGGCCGGGGTCGCCGACGGCCGCGACGCGGACCGGTTCGACGAGTTCTGCGACCACCTGGTGATCCGGCACAAGCCGAGCGGGGCGATCGTGGGCTGCTACCGGATCCTGCCGCCGCCCGGCGCGATCGCCGCCGGCGGTCTGTACCTGGCCACCGAGTTCGAGCTCGGCGCCCTCGACCACATCCGCCCCGAGACGCTCGAGATGGGGCGGGCGTGCGTGCGCGCCGATCACCGCACCGGCGGCGTGCTGTGCCTGATGTGGGCGGGGCTGCTGGCGTACAGCGACCTGCGGGGCATCCGCTACGCGATGGGCGCCGTCAGCGTCCCGATGCAGTACGACGGGTACGAGCGCGGTGCGACGGTGCGGGCGGTGCGCGAGCTCGTCGACGCCAAGCACCGCTCCCAGTGGGTCGTGACCCCGCACACGCCCGTCGAGGAGATCACGGCCGAACCGGCCTCGCGCCGCACCTTCCCGCCGCTCGTGACCGGCTATCTCCGGATGAATGCGGAGATCCTCGGCGCGCCGAGTTTCGATCCGGTCTTCGACGTCGCCGACTTCCCGATGATCATCGACCGCAGGCGGTTCAACGTGCGCTACCTCGAACGGCTCCAGCAGGCGGCGGGAGGCCTCTAGGCCCATGATCCCCCTGAGTCCGGTCCGGCAACCGCCCAGAAATCCTTGGCAGCAGTTCTCCCCGTGCGACGGTGCCTGTTCCGCGGGGGAGCCGCAGGGGACCGCGGCCTGGCTGCGCGCGCTGCGGTGGGCCGCGTTCGGCACGGTGCTGATCCTCGGGATCCTCGCCCTGGCCCTCGCGTATCCGTGGGGCGCCGCAGCGCGCCGCACGGTGATCCGCGGCGGGGCCCGCGCCATGCTGTGGTCGCTGGGGATGCGGGTGGAGCCGGTGGGCAACGTGCCGCTGCGCTCCCTGGTCGTGGCGAATCACCAGTCATTGCTGGACATCGTCGCCATCGCCTCGATCGCGCCCGCCGCGTTCGTCGCCAAGGCGGACATCTTCGACGCCCGCCCGGTGGCGGTGGTCATGCGTGCCTTCGGCGCGATCCCGCTGCGCCGTGAGCGGCTGCGCGAGCTGCCGCGCACCGTCGACCACGTGGCCGGCCTGCTGCGGCGGGGCAGCACCGTGGCGCTGTTCCCCGAGGGCACCACCTACTGCGGCTTCCACCGGGGCGAGTTCCGGCCGGCCTTCTTCCAGGCCGCGATCGACGCCCGCGCCGATGTGGTCCCCGTCGCCCTGCGTTACTCCATGCGACTGCCCGGGCCCGCGCGCGGTGCCCGGCAGAGCGCCGTCGCGGCGTACGTGGGGCCCGATACCGAGATCGCGACCCTGTCGCGGGTCATCGGCGCCCGGGGCGTCGCGGTGCGCGTTCACGCCACCGAGGTGATCGACGCGGGGCGGTGGGCCGGACGGGGCCGCGCCGCCCTCGCCGCCCGCGCCGAGGCGGCCGTCTTCGCGGACGCCGGGGCGCTCGAGCCGGTCGTGGCTCCGGTGCTCGCGGCCTGACGGGGACCGACGGGGCGGCGGACCTCACGGCCCGGCGTATTCTGGGGACGCGATGACTCCCGACCGTGAGAACCCCGTCTACCTCGACCACGCCGCGGACACCCCCATGGTGCCCGAGGCGCTGGCGGCGATGGCGCAGGCAGCGGCGCGCCCCGGCAACGCCTCCTCGCAACACGGCTCCGGCCGGCGGGCGCGCCGGATCCTGGAGGAGTCGCGCGAGTCCATCGCCCGCGAACTGGGCGCCCGCCCCTCCGAGGTGGTCTTCACCGGCGGCGGCACCGAGGCGGTGAACCTCGCCGTGAAGGGCCTCTACTGGGCCCGGCGGGCCGAGAACCCGGCCGCTGTCACGGTGATCGCCTCGGCGATCGAGCACCACGCCGTCCTCGACGCCGTCGAGTGGCTGGGCGAGCACGAGGGCGCGCGCGTCGTCCTGCTGCCTGTCGACCACCGCGGCCTGGTCGCCCCGGCGGACCTGCGGGCCGCGCTCGACGCATCGGCCGGCACCGTCGCGCTGGTCAGCGTGATGTGGGCGAACAACGAGGTGGGCACGATCCAGCCGATCGCGGAGCTGGCCGCCGAGTGCGCCCGCGACGGGGTACCGATGCACTCCGACGCCACCCAGGCCACCGGTCATCTGCCGATCGACTTCGGCGCCAGCGGCCTGGCGGTGCTCACCAACGCGGCGCACAAGTTCGGCGGACCGCAGGGGGTGGGCGCGATGCTGATCGGCCGCTCCGTCGCCTGCGTGCCGCTCGCTCACGGCGGCGGGCACGAGCGCGACCTGCGCTCCGGGACGCCCAACGTCGCCGGTGCCGCGGGCATGGCCGCGGCGCTGACGGTGGCCGTCGGGCGGATGGACGAGGAGTCGCCCCGCCGGGCGGCGCTGCGCGACCGGCTGCTCGCCGGGGTCCGGGACATCGAGGGTGCCGTCCTCAACGGAGGTGCCGCGCATGGCATCCCGGCGCTGCCCGGCATCGCGCACGTCTCCTTCGCCGGCTGCGAGGGCGATTCCCTGCTCATGCTGCTCGACGCCCGCGGCATCGAATGCGCCACCGGCTCGGCGTGCAGCGCCGGCGTCGCCCGGGTCAGTCACGTGCTGGAGGCGATGGGCGCCGATCCCGCGGTCGCGCGCGGCTCGCTGCGCTTCTCCTTCGGTCCCGAGACCACCGAGGCCGACGTCGACGCGGTCCTCGACGCCCTGGGCCAGGTCGTCGACCGCGCCCGCTCCGCGGGGCTGAGCTTCACGGGGGCCCGCTGATGCGCGTGCTGGCCGCGATGAGCGGCGGCGTGGACTCGGCGGTCGCCGCGGCGCGTGCGGTCGAGGCCGGGCACGACGTGGTCGGCGTGCACCTCGCGCTGTCGGAGGCGCCCGGCACCCTGCGCACGGGCTCGCGCGGCTGCTGCTCCAAGGAGGACGCGGGCGATGCCCGTCGCGCCGCCGACGTGCTCGGGATCCCGTTCTACGTCTGGGATTTCGCCGACCGCTTCCGCGAGGACGTGATCGACGACTTCGTCGCGGCCTACGCCGCCGGCGAGACCCCGAACCCGTGCCTGCGCTGCAACGAGAAGATCAAGTTCTCCGCTCTCGCCGAGCGCGCCTACGCCCTGGGCTTCGATGCCGTCGCCACCGGCCACTACGCACGCCTGGCCGGCGGTGAGCTGCGCCGCGCCGTCGACGCCGACAAGGACCAGTCCTACGTGCTCGCCGTGCTCACCGCGGAGCAGTTGGCGCGGGCCATGTTCCCCGTCGGGGACACGCCGAAGCCGCTGATCCGCGAGGAGGCGGCCCGCCGCGGTCTCGCCGTCGCGGACAAGCCCGACAGTCACGACATCTGCTTCATCCCGTCCGGCGATACGCAGGCCTTCCTCGGTGCCCGCATCGGCGTGCGGCCCGGCGCCGTCGTCGACGGCGAGACCGGCGAACGCCTCGGCGAGCACGCCGGCGTTCACGAGTTCACCATCGGGCAGCGCAAGGGCCTCGGCCTGCCGGGCCCGGCCCGCGACGGCGAGCCCCGCTACGTCACCGCGATCGACGCCGCGTCCGGCGAGGTCACCGTCGGGCGCGGTGAGCGCCTGGACGTCACCCGGATCATCGCCGACGGTGCCGTCTGGACCAGCGGCGTCGCGCCCGAGGGCCCCGTCGAGGCCGTGGTGCAGGTGCGTGCGCACGGCGGCCTCGCGCCCGCCACGGCGCGCGCCGACGGCGATCGGCTGCTGATCGACCTGCACGAGCCGCTGCGCGGCGTGGCGCCCGGTCAGGCGGCGGTGCTGTACGCGCCCGACGCCGACCGGGGTGACCTGGTGCTCGGCTCCGGCACTATCCGCGCGACCGCGCACGACGGTGCCGTGGCTGCTGGAAGTGCAGCGCGGGGGCCCGCCGCCGATGTCTGATCTCCTCGCGCCGCTGATCGGCGGGGTGACGGGGATCGGCTCGCTGCCGGGTACCGACCCGCGGGAGGCCTCCGCCACCGTCGTGGGCGAACTGGAGGTGCCCTTCCTGCCCGAGCTTCCGAACCGGGGGATCGGCGCCGACATGCTCGCCCGGGGCGCGGGGATGCTCGTCGACCTCGGCTTCGACGTCTCCACCACAGGGTACCGGATCGGCGTGCCCGCCGGCCGCGTCGCGCGGCTCACCGCCGACTACCTCGAGCGCGATCTCGATGCCTTCGAGGAGGCCTACGAGGTGGCGCGCCGGCGGGGCGGCGGCCTGGTCAAGACCCAGGTCGCGGGCCCGCTCACGCTGGCCGCCGGCCTGGAGCTGCCGAACGGGCACCGGGTGGCCCGGGACCGCGGCGCCATGCGCGATCTCACGGCCTCGCTCGCGGAAGGGCTGGTCCGGCACGTCGCGGACCTGCGCCGCCGGCTCGGCGCCGAGGTCGTGCTGCAACTGGACGAGCCCTCGATGTGGTCGGTCGTGCACGGCACCGTGCCCGCGCTGACGAAGCTCGATCCGGTGCGCGCCGTCCCCGCGCCGGAGGCCGCCGACCTGCTCAGCTCCGTCGTGGACGCCGTCCACGAGGAGGGCGCGCCCGTTCTGGCTCACCTCTGCGGCCGCATCGACTGGGACGTGGTGCGGCGCATCCCCGTCGACGGTGCGCTGCTGGACGCGACGCGTCTCGCGGCCCCCGACTACGAGGGTTTCGGGGAACTGGCCGAGTCGCGCACCGTCGTGGGGCTGGGCCTGGTCCCCGCGGTGCCGAGGCGGCGGCGACGCTCGGCGGCGGACCTCGCCGCGCCGGCCCTGCAGCTCTACGACGAGATCGGCCTGCCGCGCCGCGATCTGATCCGCGCCACCGTGACGCCGGTGTGCGGTTTGGCCGGTTCGCCCGAGATTCGACCGATTCTGGACGCCTGCAAGGAGATTCGGTCGGTCTTGGCGGAGGCGTCGGTCACCTAGCCCGCTACACTTCGGCGATGTTTCCGACTACCGGGGCGGTCGATGCTGCGGACACCGCCTGGCTGCTCGCCGCGTTCGCCCTCGTGCTGCTGATGACTCCCGGGCTCGCCCTGTTCTACGGCGGCATGGTCCGCAGCAAGAGCGTGCTCAACATGATGATGATGTGCCTCACCGCCATCCCGGTGGTGTGGCTGCTATGGGTGGCCTTCGGCTACTCGATGGCCTTCGGGCCCGACCGGGGCGGGGTCGTCGGCGATCCGACCACGTTCGCCGGCCTGCGGAGCCTAGTCGGCGCCTTCGGCGCCGACGGCTCGGACTCCGGAGCGGTGCCGCTGGTCGGGCACGTTCCGGCGCTGCTCTTCGTCGCCTTCCAGGCGGGCTTCGCGATGGTCACCGTCGCCCTGATCGCCGGCGCGGTGGCCGACCGGATGCGGTTCGTCTCCTGGCTGGTCTTCGCCGGCCTGTGGGCGACGCTCGTCTACTTCCCGGTCGCGCACTGGGTGTTCTCGGCACCGGGCCTGACCGCCGCGCACGGCGGCTGGATCGTCGAGCACCTCAAGGCGATCGACTTCGCCGGTGGTACGGCCGTCGAGATCAACTCCGGCGCTTCCGCACTCGTCATGGCGCTGCTGCTCGGCCGCCGCGCGGGCTGGCCGCGGGACCCGATGCGGCCGCACAACCTGCCCTTCGTGATGCTCGGCGCGGGCCTGCTGTGGTTCGGGTGGTTCGGTTTCAACGCCGGATCGACGCTGGCCGCGAACGGTGCCGCCGCCCTGATCGTGGTGAACACGCTCGGCGCTGGCGCGGTGTCGATGGTCTCCTGGCTCGTGGTCGAGAAGGTGCGGCACGGCAAGCCCACCTCCTTCGGCGCCGCGTCCGGCGTGGTGGCCGGGCTGGTGGCGATCACGCCGTCGTGCTCGGCCGTGACGCCGATCGGGGCGCTCGCGGTGGGCGTCGCCGCAGGCGCGATCAGCTCCTACGCGATCGAGCTGAAGTACCGCTGGCGGTACGACGATTCACTCGACGTGGTCGGTGTGCACCTCGTCAGCGGTGTGGTGGGCATGCTCATGATCGGCCTCGTCGGCAGCGCCGCGGCCCCGGCGGGACGCGACGGCCTGCTCTACGGCGGCGGCCTCGATCAGCTGTGGCGGCAGGCCGTCGCCGTGGCAGCGGTCCTCGGTTACGCGATGGTGGTCACGCTGGTCATCGGCCTGGCGCTCAAGGCCACGATCGGGCTCCGGGCCGATCCGCAGCACGAGGCCGACGGCCTCGACGACGGGCTGCACGCCGAGTCCGCGTACGACTTCCACGTGGTGCGGGGCGGGCGGCTCGAACCCGGTCGGTGACGACGGGGCGCGGTGTGCCGTCGGCCGCGTTCCGCTCTCAGCGATAGTCCTCGACGCTCTCGCCGGTCTGAGTAATCATGTAATCAAGTAATCAGACCGATGAAGGAGACGATCATGATGGCAGGACGAGGTCCGCGCGCCGAGGTGCCGGACGCGAAGGATGCGGGTGCCTGGTTCGCCGGACGGCTCCCCGACGGGTGGTTCGACGGTGCGCCGGCCGTCACCGTCGATCGTGAGGAGATCGTGGTCGTCGGCACGCTGCCGTCGGCCGGCGAGGAGTCGGCGGCGCAGCGCGAGGGTCGCGCGGCGCGGTTCCGGGAGGAGACCCGCGAGCAGCGGATGCGGATCGCCGACGAGGCGCAGGAGCGCTACCGGCGGCGGGTGTCCTGGGGCGTGCGCGCGGGCGATGCGACGATCCTCTACACCCATCAGGCGGTGCCGGTGATGACTCGGCTGCGGCAGCCGGAGCGGCTGGTGCTCGACACGCTGGTCGACGCCGGCGTGGCGCGCTCGCGCGCGGATGCCCTGGCCTGGTGCGTGCGCCTGGTCGGCGAGCACACCGACGACTGGCTCGGGCAGCTGCGGCAGGCGATGAAGGACGTCGACGACCTGCGGGACCGCGGCCCGGGGCTCTGAGCCGTGGATCGGGGCCCGCGGGTCAGGTCCGTCCGGCCTCCAGTGCGGTGATCGCCCGCCGCGGGGCGATCTGCCGGTAGCTCGCGTCGATCAGCTCGGCCACCTCGTCCCAGTCGACGGTGCCGATCGTCAGGTCGAGCCCGAGCCAGCCGGCGGACGCCATGTAGGCGGGGAGGAAGAAGCGTTCGTCCTGTTCGAGCGCCGTGCGCTCGGCGGGATCGGCGATGACCAGCAGGCTCGTGTTGCGCTGCTCGTGCGGCCGGGTCGCGGTCTTCTTCGTGCCCCCGCCGTACACCGCGAACATCTTGCCGCAGCGGAAGGTCGGGCGACCGTGGGCGATCTTCTCCGTCGCCTCGGGGAAGCCCAGCGCGATGGCGCGGACTCGCGCGAGGACGGGGTCGTCGTCGGAGAACATGATCGGATGCGGCATGTCCCCAACCTAACCGGATCAGATGCCGAAGCGGTCCGTGAGCCGATCGACCGCCCAGCCCGCCTCGAAGACGGGCGTGCTGAGCACGAAGGAGGGCAGACGCGGCGGCCTCGGGCGCCACAGGGTCTGCAGGTCGTCGTGGGGTTGATCCCCGGCGAGCCGGTCGGCCAGGAGGGTGCCGAGGTAGGGGGACTGGGCGAGGCCATGGCCGTTGCAACTGACGCCGTAGAAGACGTTCTTCGCGACCTCTCCCGCTACCGGGAGGAACGAGGTCATCGCGATCCAGCCGCCCCACGCGCGCTGGGGTGCCAGGTAGTTGAGCGTGGGGAAGCGCTGGTGGAAGCCCTTGGTGAGGTCATCGACGACCGCCGTGTCGGGCGCCTGCGCTCCCAGCGGACCGGACGGTGCGCCACGCAGGCGGCGCGTGCCGTAGAGGAGCGTGCCGCGCGGGGTGCGCCGGTAGTTCTCCAGGATCTGATGCGGAGTGACGATGCCGGCGCGGGTCGTCCACCCGATCGCTTCGAGCGCCTCGGGGTCGACGGGGTCGGTCTCGACGACGCTGGTGTACACCGGGCCGACACCCGAGGGACCGATCGCGAGCTCGCGCGTGTTCGCGTTCGTGGCGAGGACCACCCGCTCGGCGTCGACGCGCCCGCTCGGCACCTCGACGGTGACACGGGCGCCGTTCGGCTCCACGGAGCGCACCGTCGTCCGCTCGAAAACCCGCGCACTGGACTTCAGGAGTGCACTGCGGATACCGGCGGTGAACTTGCCGGGGTTCATCAGGCCCCCACCGCGGATGAAGATGCCGCCGAGGAACGTGCTGGGCAGGCCGAGCTCCGTGCCGTCGCCGAACTCGATGTTCGAGCCCGCCTCCTGCAGGATCTTCGCGTTCTTGCGCAGCCGCCCCAGCTGAGCCTCGCTGATCGCTGCCTTGATGTTGCCGGTGGCCTCGTAGTCGCAGTCGATGCCGAAGCGCTCGACGAGCCCCTCGGTGAACTGCGCGGAGTTCTCCGCGAACCGCGTCAGATTCTTCAGCTTGTTCTTGTAGAAGAAATGCAGGACCTCCGCCTCGCCCGCCAACTCGTTCGACAGGTAGCCGGCGTTGCGCGAGCTCGCGCCCCAGCCGCAGTACCCGGACTCGAGGAGGACCACGTCGACCCCGCGCTCGGCCAGTCGCAGCGCGGTCGCCATGCCGGCGAGGCCGCCGCCCACGACCGCCACGTCGCACCGGATGTCGCCTCGGAGCGGGGTGGTGATGTCGGTCGGCTCGTCGCTCCACCCGGTGAACGCCGAATAGCTCACGCCTGCAGATGTCTTCATGGACACGGTGTCCTCCTCGGACGTTCGAAGCCGTATCGTCACGGCATCATGGTCATATGACCAACTGTACGGGAGGGTTCGTGGTCGCGCGACCATTCCGGATGGAAAGTCTGCGAGCGGTGGTGGAACGTGTTCTACTTCTGGGGTGATTGCGCAGTCGGTCCGGGTAGGCATCGTCCAGTTCACCTCCGATCGCGGGGTGCCGCCGCACCGGTTGGCGCCGCTCATCGAGGCGGCGGGCTTCGCCTCGTACTTCGTCCCGGAGCACGGCCATATCCCCACCCGCCGCGACGCGGCGCACCCGGGTACCGGTACCGCGGAACTGCCGGACGACCGCTACCTGCGCACCCTCGACCCGTGGACCTCGCTCGCCGCGGCGGCCGCGGTCACCGAGCGGATCGAGCTGTCCACCGCGGTCGCCCTGCCCGTCCAATCCGACCCGATCACCCTGGCGAAGACGATCGCCACCGTCGACCATCTGGCGGGTGGCCGGGTCACCCTCGGGGTCGGCTTCGGTTGGAACCTCGACGAACTCGCCGACCACGGCGTCCCGGCGGGCCGCCGCCGGACCATGTTGCGCGAGTACCTCGAGGCGATGCGCGCGCTCTGGCGGGACGAGGAGGCGCAGTACGAGGGCGAGTTCGTCTCCTTCGGGCCCAGTTGGTCGTGGCCCAAGCCGCCCGGCCCCGTGCCGGTGCTCGTCGGCGCCGGGGCCACGGACAAGAACTTCACCTGGATCGCCAAGAACGCGGACGGCTGGATCACCACGCCGCGCGATCGCGGGATCACCGGCGCGGCAGCGCGGCTCGCGGAGATCTGGCGCGAGCACGGCCGCGCGGGGGCGCCCCGCATCGTCGCCCTCGATGCCGTGCCCGACGGTGCCCGCCTGGCCCGGTGGGCCGCGGCGGGGGTCACCGATGTGCTGTACCCCGTGGACGATTCGAGTATCGACGCCGCCCGCGCGTACCTCGACCGGCTGGCCGGCGCAGTGGGTCCAGTCCCGCGGTGAGGGCGGGCGCGCGGCCGGTGGTGATCTGCTCGGCCAGCAGTTCACCGGTGAGTGGACCGAGGGTAAGGCCCCACATGCCGTGTCCGCCACCGACGTACACGCCGGGCGTGGCCGTGCCGCCGATGAGCGGGAGCCCGTCGGCGGAGAGCGGCCGCGGGCCCACCCACTGCTCGTCGATGCCGGACCAGTCGATCCCGCGCAGCAGCGGCCGGACGGCGTCGTTGGTCACCCGGATCCGCCGGGGATCGAGGGGCCGGTCGGGATCGGCGAACTCCATGATCCCCGCGACCCGGACCCGGGGGCGGCCGTCGGCACCGTCGGGCCTCGGGGTGATCGCGGCGCGTGCGGCGGGGAAGTAGGTGGCTCCCCGCAGCGGGGTGTCGATCGGGACCGAGCAGCTGTACCCGCGGCCCGCGAACAGCGGGATCCGGACCCCGTGTGCGGCGGCGAGCCGGGGGAGCCACGCGCCGGAGCACAGTACGGCCGCGTCGGTGAGCTCGTCGATCCCGGTCCCGCGCACCCGGACCCGGGCACCGTCGGGACGGACCCGCGTGACGTCGACGCCGGTCCGCAGTTCGCCCCCGCCGGCGACCACCGCGTCCGCCAGCGCGTGGACGTAGGCGCCGGGGTCCAGGTAGCGCTGGCCGCGCAATCGCAGTGCGAGGGCGATCTTCTCGGTGAGGTGCGGCTCGTACGTGCGTGCCGATTCGGGGTCGAGCAGGGTGAGCTCGATCTGCTCGCCGGCGGCGCTGACCCGGGCCAGCTCATCGAGGATGACGGTGGCGTCGTGCAGGCTCGCGAAGCCCACCGTCATGTCGTGCGCGTGCAGCTCGCCCCGGACGCCCGCGGCGATCTGCCGTTCGAAGGAGTCGAAGACGTGCGGCGTGAGCGTCGAGTACGTGCGCATCGACGCCGCCCACCTGTGCGGCGTGCAGTTGCGGCCGAAGGCGGCCAGGAACCGCGCCACCGCGGGGTCCTTCGACGGTGCCAGCGTCACCGGCGAGGACGGCGAGAGCAGCGCCCGCGGCCCCTGCCTGAGTAGGGCCGGCTCGGGGAGCGGGATGGTGAAGGCAGGGCTGAGCCAGCCCGCGTTACCCCACGAGGCGCCCGCCGCCGGGCCGATCCGGTCGATGACGGTGACCGCGACTCCCCGCTGTTGCAGGCTGAAAGCGGTGGAGAGGCCGACGATTCCGGCCCCGACGACGATGGCCTTGTGGGCCGGGTGCGTGTTGGTCATGGCTCGACTATGGGCCACCGGGCGACGACAGGGGCGGGAAACAGTACGAAGACGGCATCCCGCCCACGTGGGTGAACGCCGCGCTATCGTCGACGTCGTGAGCGTGCGGACTCGGGTGGAGAAGAGCCGGTGAGCCCCGACCCGGGCCCCGGGTTCGATTTCGGCGGCCCGGCGGTACCGGTGTTGCGCATGTTCGACCGGGACGCGACGGTCGAGTTCTACACCCGGTACCTGGGTTTCACGCTCGAGTGGGAGCACCGCTTCGAGCCGGACCTGCCCGCCTACGTCGAGGTCCGCCGCGGCGGCGTGGTCCTCCATCTCTCGGAGCACTTCGGCGACGGCAGCCCGAACTCGGTGGCGTGGATCCCGGTCGCCGACGCCGCCGCGCTGCAGGCGGAGCTCGCGGCGCACCGTCATCCCCGGTCCCGGCCCGGACTCGATCCGGACGGTCCCGGCGGCCCGACGGTGACGGTGATCGATCCGTCCGGCAACGAGCTGCGCTTCGCTCAGGTGCGGTAGGAGGCCCGCGAACCTGTCGGCGCCTGCGACTAACCTGACACGCATGTCGAAGGAGCTGACAGAGGACGATCGCCGCGCCTGGCAGGAACTCGCCGAGGAGGTGCGCGGGCACCAGTTCCGGTACTACGTGCAGGACGCGCCGGTGCTCTCCGACGGTGAGTTCGATGCGCTGCTGCGCCGCCTGCAGGAGATGGAGGAGGCCTTCCCCGAGCTCGCCGTGGCCGATTCCCCCACCAAGCTGGTGGGCGGCGGCTTCTCCACGGAGTTCACCGCGGTCGATCACCTCGAGCGGATGATGAGCCTCGACAACGTCTTCGACGAGGGGGAGCTGCGCGACTGGATCACGCGCGTGCGCAAGGACGTCGGCGGCGAGGTCGTCTTCCTCACCGAACTCAAGATCGACGGTGTCGCCCTCAACCTGGTCTACGAGAACGGCTCTCTCGTCCGCGGTGCCACCCGGGGCGACGGGCGCACCGGGGAGGACGTGACGCTCAACGCGCGCACCCTGCGGGACGTGCCGCACGTCCTGACCCCGTCGGAGGAGTTCCCGATCCCGGAGCTGCTCGAGGTGCGCGGCGAGGTCTTCTTCCGGCTCTCCGACTTCGAGGAGCTCAACGCGGGGCTGGTGGCCGAGGGCAAGCCGCCCTTCGCCAACCCCCGCAACTCCGCGGCGGGTTCGCTGCGCCAGAAGAACCCGCAGGTCACCGCGCGGCGCAAGCTCGGCATGATCTGCCACGGCCTGGGCCGTATCCAGGGGCAGTGGTCGCCGTCGTCCCTGCACGACGCGTACCGGGCCCTCGCGGCGTGGGGCCTGCCCGTCTCGCAGTACACCAAGCAGGTCAGTAGTGCCGACGCCGTGGTCGAGCGCATCCTCTACTGGGGCGAGCACCGGCACGATCCCGAGCACGAGATCGACGGCCTGGTGGTCAAGGTCGACGAGATCTCCCTGCAGCGCCGGCTCGGCGCCACCTCGCGCGCGCCGCGCTGGGCCATTGCCTACAAGTATCCGCCGGAGGAGGTCACCACCAAGCTGCTGGACATCCGCGTCAACGTCGGCCGCACGGGCCGGGTGACGCCGTACGCGTACATGGCGCCGGTCACCGTCGCCGGCTCCACGGTCGAGTTCGCCACCCTGCACAACCCGTCCGAGGTCGAGCGCAAGGGTGTCCTCATCGGCGATACGGTCACCATCCGCAAGGCGGGCGACGTGATCCCCGAGGTGCTCGGCCCCGTCGTCGACCTGCGCGACGGCACGGAGCGGCCCTTCGTCATGCCCGTCACCTGCCCGGAGTGCGGGGCCGTCCTGGCCCCGTCGAAGGAGGGGGACGCCGATATCCGCTGCCCCAACACCGAGACCTGCCCCGCCCAGCTCCGCGAGCGCCTGTTCTACCTCGCGGGACGGAACTGCTTCGACATCGAGGGCCTGGGGTACGAGGCCGCGTCCGCGCTCACCGCCTCCCCGGTCCTGCACAACGAGGGCGACGTCTTCGGCCTCACCGCGGAGGACCTGCTGCAGGTACCGCTGTTCACCAACGACAACGGGACGCTGTCCGCGAACGCGCAGCGCCTCCTGACGAACCTCGGTGTCGCGAAGAACAAGCCCCTGTGGCGTGTCCTGGTGGGCTTGTCCATCCGGCACGTCGGGCCGTCCGCGGCGCGGGCGTTGGCGCAGGAGTTCGGCAGCCTCGACGCGATCGCCGAGGCGGACGTGGAGCGGCTCGCGCAGGTCGACGGTGTGGGCCGCACCATCGCGGAGGCGGTGATCGACTGGTTCACCGTCGGCTGGCACCGCGAGATCGTCGAGAAGTGGCGCGCCGCGGGCGTGCGCCTCGAGGACGAGCGGGACGAGTCCGTGCAGCGCACGCTGGAGGGACTGTCCATCGTGGTCACGGGATCGCTGCAGAACTACTCCCGGGACGAGGCGAAGGAGGCGATCCTGGTGCGCGGCGGCAAGGCCGCGGGCAGCGTCTCGAAGAAGACGGCCTTCGTCGTGATCGGCGATGCGCCCGGATCCAAGGCCGACAAGGCGGAGCAGTTGGGCGTGCCGATCCTCGACGAGGACGGGTTCACGAAGCTGCTCGCCGAGGGGCCGGACGCCTTCGCCGCCGAGGACGACGGTGCTGAAGACGACGGCGCCGAGGGCGGCGGCGCCGAGGGCGGCGGCGCCGAGGGTGGCGACGCCGAGGCGCCCTGACGGCTCGGAACAGGTGCCGCGCGCGGGCTCAGGGCGATACCCGTCGCCGCCGAGGGCGGGGTGTCATCATGAGGTGACGCCTCGTCGCGGGACCGACCGTGCGCCGGCGGCACGAGGAGGCGTGGGCGATGATCGTCTTCGACACCGAGGATCACCCGGCTTCCGATCGCGCCGACGCCGTGCAGGACGCCTTCTCGAACGTGTGCCTCCCGCTCGACGTCACCCTGCGCAACGACCGCGGCGGGCCCCGGTGCCGGCTCGACGTATGGCAGTGCGCGAACGCGAACGTCTTCTCCGGCGAGGTGACGGGGCTGTCGATGCGGCGCATGCCGGCCCACCTGAACCGCGAGGGCGACGACCTGATCTCGCTGACCGTGCAGTGGCGAAGCGACATGCGGTACGAGAAGGACGGTGAACGCTACGTCGTGCGGCCCGGCGAGCTCGCGCTCAACGACTGCGTCACGGCGTACTCGGTCGCGTGGGACGGCACCGGTGCGGCACGCGCGATCCGCACGACCCACGGCGTCCTCGGAATACCCGCGGACGTGATCGCCGCCGCCACACCGAACCTGTCGCGCAGTCCGATGTACGAGCTCGTCCAGCACCAGATGGCGTTCCTGGGCCGGCACAGCGCCGATCTGGAGGGCACCGCGGCGGGCGAGCACGTCGCCGAGTCGACGCTCGGCATGGTCCGGGCGCTGATCCTGTCGGCCGCCGGCGCGGATGCCGCGCCCGCGCAGACGACCGGAATCGAGCTGGTCGAGGCGATCGAGGCGTACATCCGAGCGAACATCGGGAACCCGGGCATGACACCAGCCGCGATCGCGACCGCGCACTGCATCTCGCTGCGCGTGCTCTACAAGCTCTTCCACCGGGAGATGCGTTCGGTCGAGCAGACGATCATCGTCGAACGCCTCCGCGCCGCGCGCCGGCTCCTCCGGGATGCCCCGGAGGCGTCCGTCACCACGATCGCCTACCGCGTCGGCTTTCAGGACCCGAGCCATTTCGCCCGGCGCTTCCGCTCCGAGTTCGGCGTCAGCCCCTCCGAGTGGCGGGCGGCCCGCGCCCGAAACGGCTGAACTCCGATCGCCGCGCCGCCCGCCCGGCCCGTGCACGCTCGGTCCGGACCCGTGCACCCACAGGCGAGTGCCGGGCACCCCCGTCTGGCAGATTCCGAACGGGGCCGATGTCACGAGCGACGAAGGATTGATCATGAGCGAGACACTCACCGACCGGGAACGCGCGGACGTGACGCGGGCGAACGACACCGACCGGGTTCCCGTGGTCTTCGTCCACGGACTCTGGCTGCTCTCCAGCAGCTGGCAGTCCTGGCGCGACCTCTTCGAGGACCTCGGGTACGTGACCCTCGCGCCGGGCTGGCCCGACGATCCGGCGACCGTGCAGGAGGCGCGCGAACATCCCGAGGCGTTCGCCCGGAAGATGGTGCAGCAGGTCACCGACCACTACCTCGAGGCGGTCACGGCTCTGGATCGGGCCCCGGTCGTCGTCGGCCACTCCTTCGGCGGCCTGATCGCCCAGAAGATCGCCGGCACCGGAGCCGCGTCCGTCACGGTCTCGATCGACAACGCTCCGTTCAAGGGCGTACTGCCGCTGCCGACGTCGTCCCTGAAATCCGCGGCCCCGGTGCTCGCCAACCCCGCCAACGCCGGACGCGGGGTATCGCTCACCTGGGAGCAGTTCCGGTACGGGTGGGTCAACAACCTCTCAGAGGCCGAGGGACGACGGCTGTACGACACGTACCACGTGCCCGCCGCCGGCGCCCCGCTGTTCCAGGCTGCGTTCGCGAACATCAACCCGTTCGGCGGCGAGACCCACGTCGACACCAAGAACCCCGACCGCGGACCGCTGCTGATCATCGGCGGCGAGAAGGACCACACGGTGCCGCTGGCGATCACCCGGGCCAGCTACAAGATCCAGGCGAAGAACCCCGGGGTCACCGAGTACGTCACGATCCCGGACCGGGGGCACTCGCTCACCATCGACTCGGGCTGGCGAGAGGTGGCCGACGCGGCGCTCGCGTTCATCGACCGCCACGTGTGACCGGCGCGAGAGGACATCGACCGTGGTGAACGGGGCCGCGCGTGGGCGCGGGGGACTGCGGGCGCTGTCCTCGGTGCCGTTCCGGTGGTACTTCGCCGGGCAGGTCGTCTCGGCCAGCGGCACGTTCGTGCAGCAGACGGCGCTCGCCTGGGCCGTCCTGGCGATCAACGGTTCCGCCACCGAACTGGGCATCGTCCTCGCCGTCGGGGGACTCCCGGCGATGTTGTTCGGTGCGTTCGGCGGCACCGTCGCCGACCGGTTCGACAACCGCCGGCTCCTGATGATCACGACCGCGGTGAACGGGTTGCTCGCCACGGTGCTCTGGAGCGTCGCCGTGACGGGACGCCTGACCATTCCCGTGATCATCGGGCTCAGCCTCGCGAGCGGCGCCGTGCAGATCGTCGACTCGCCGGCCCGGCAGGCGTTCGTCGCACAACTGGTCGACGCGGACGCCATCGGCAGTGCCGCGAGCCTCAACGGGGTGCTCGTCAACGGCTCGCGCGTGATCGGCCCGGCGCTCGCGGGCGCGCTGATCGTGACGGTCGGGACCACGGCCTGCTTCGCCGTCAACGCCGTGAGCTATCTGGTCGGCTTCACGACGCTGATCCCGATCCGTCCCGTGCACCCGGCCGGGCGCAGCGTCACTCCGGGCGGGGTCCGGCAGGCGCTCGGCTACGTCTCGCGGCACCAGCAGCTGTACGTGCCGCTCGCGATGATGACGCTGGTCGGGCTGGTCGCGTTCAACTTCAACCTCGTCCTACCGCTGCTGGCGAAGGACACCTACGGCGGCGACGGCGGTACCTACGGCCTGCTGTCCACGCTGCTCAGCGTCGGTGCGGTCGGCGGATCGCTCACCGCCGGGATCCTCGGTCACCCCCGGCGGCGCGTCCTCGTGCTCTCGTGCCTCGCCTTCGGGCTCTTCCTCGCCGTGACGGCGGTCATGCCGACCGTCGCCGGGGCCTGCGTCGGCCTGCTGCTCTCCGGGTTCTCCGGATACCTCCTGGTGACCACGGCGTCGACGGCGCTGCAACTGCATGCCGCGTCGGAGTACCGCGGGCGCGTGATGGCGCTGTGGGTCCTCGTCTTCATGGGAACCACGCCCCTCGGGAATCTCGCGACGGGCTGGCTCTGCGCCGCCGCCGGGGCGCGCGCCGCCCTCTGGGCGGCCGCCGCGTCGTGCCTGGTCGCCGGGCTGATGGCGACCCGCGTACACACTCCGCCGAACGTCGACGAGCAGATGACTACCTGACCAGTACCGTCGCCACGATGCCGGCGAGGTAGCCCAGCCGCGCCACCTCGGACGGCCGGAAGTCCGGGCCGCCCGGACGGCCCACGAGCACCACCTTGCCGATGGCGCCGAGCGGTGCGGCGGCGAGCTTGGTATCCATCTGCTGCCAGGAGTCCGGCACCCAATCCGCCTCCGCATCGAGGGCGACGGGGCCGCCGAGCGGCAGGAAGTCGAGGTGCTCGGGCGGCGTCTCCGGCAGCCCGGAGGACCCGAAGACCGGCCACGGGGTCTCCGCGGTGTTGTTCAGGACGGCGCACCATCCGACGCGGAGGACGCGCGGCACCTGGTCGGTGAGCATCTGGAGCTGGTCGTGCCCGGCGCCCGCGACGTGGTCGATGAGCTCCAGTTCGCGGTGCGTGTCGAGCACATCGGCGTAGGGGCGGATCGAATCGACAGTGATGCCGTCCAGCGCCTCCGCGGCGGTGATCAGGGTGTCCGGCAGCGACTGCGGCCCGAGGTCGACCACGATGTCGTCGACCGCGAAGCCGTCACCGCGCTCCACGACGTCGAGCGAGAGGATGTCGGCACCGACCGATCCGAGGGCGACGGCGAGGGATCCCAGGCTGCCGGGGCGGTCGGTGAGGCGGACGCGAAGGAGGTAGGACACGCCCCGATTGTGGCACTCGCGCCCGTCGGACGCAGACCCAGCCGTGCCTCGCGCGCCCGCGCCGTCCCACGACGTTGGCAAGATCACATCACCCCGGTTGGTGTCTCGGGGCGTGGGAACCGACACTGTTACCCATGCCCCACACCGAGACCCGGTCGGAGGCAGGAGCGGCCCACAAGGCCTCGCTGACCTCCGTCGCCCGACGCATCGCCCCCGGCCGCGAACACGAATTCCTGGCCTGGACCGATGCGGGCATCGCACTGGCCCGTACCTACCGCGGCTTCCTGGGCGGCGGCTGGGTCCGTTCCGCGGACGATCCCGACCTGTACTTCGTGATCTACCGCTTCGCCTCCGACGAGGAGCTCGCCGAGTGGCAGAGCTCCCGCGTGCGCAAGCACTGGCTCGAGCGGTGCGCGGGCCTCGCGGTCGAGACCGCCACGCACCGCCTGTCCGGTATCGAGGGCTGGTTCTCCCCGCGGTCCGACGGTACCGGCCCCATCGCCTCGCCCGTGGTGGCGGTCCCGCCCCGGTGGAAGCAGGCCGTGGCCATTTGGCTCGGCTTCTTCCCGCTGTCGCTGCTGGTGAACTTCCTCGTCCTCCCGCATCTGACCGTCCTGCCCGCGCACGGCTGGGGCCTCGTCGGCCGCACGCTGGTGGCGACCCTGATCAACACCCCGCTCATGGTCTTCGTCGTCCTGCCGTGGGTCACGGCCCGGATCAAGCCGTGGCTGGAGCGCGGCTGACCGGCTCCGGGTCCGCCGCCCGCAGGGCCCGAGCACGGCTCACCCGGCGAAGTCCGGCCCCTGGATGAAGACGTTGGCGACGGTGAACTGGTAGGGGATCGTGACGACCCTGGTGTAGAGGTACCTGTTGCGGACGGTCGCGTGGACCACTACCGGTCGAGCGTCGACCGGGAGGCCGGTCGCCCGGAAGTGGTACCACCGCTCGCTGCCGTGGAACTCCCAGCCGGTGAACGCGGGCGTCCATTTCTGCCCGTTGGGCCTACTGATCGAGACCTGGGGAACGACGTAGTGGTACTCGTCGGTGACGGTGATGTTGACGATCCCGGTACTCGGTGCCGCGTGCGCCGCGGGAACAGTGGCGGAGGTCAGCGCGAGGACGCCGGTGAACACGGCGGCGGTGGCTCGGGAACGGGCTCGTGAACGAGGAGAACGACGCGTGCGGTCGGTGGTGATCGTCATGGATTCACGCTACGAACCGGCGCGGGGCGCGGCATCGGTGCGAGTACTCAACCCGCGCCGCGCCATCGGCCGAACTCTGGGTAGGGGCGCGTAGCCGTGCCACGGGCTGCGGTGGCCCTTACCCCGGGTGCGCGCTATCCGGCGATGGCCCGGGATCGACCGGCGGTGGCGCCGAGTTCGTCGAGCACCGCGAGACCGGCGCGCTCGCCCGACGCGGCGGCGTCGGCCAGTGAGGGCAGGTCCAGCTGGTAGTCGCCGGCGAAGTGGATCGGGCCCAGCGGATCCCGCAGCACCGGCAGAGAGGTGCGCCGGCCCGGCGCCCAGAACGGCACGACGCGGCGGTGCTTGCGCACGACCGGATCGGCGCCGAGCTTGCCGCGCAGCTCCGGGAAGATCGAGATCAGGTCCGCGGAGAACCGCGCGACGATCTCCTCGTCCGACAGGTCGAACAGCGCATCCGCGCGAGCACCGCCGGCGAAGCACGCGAGCGCACCGCCCGGTGTGCGGGGGCCGCTGCGACGCAGCGCCGCAGCATGGTTGAACATCGCCTGGAAGGACAGCTGCGGCGCGGAGACGCCGAAGGAGTCGTCCCACCGCTGCGGGCCCTCCTCCTCGGTGAAGAAGCCGACGATCACGTAGCGGCCGTAGGTGATGTCGTTCAGGGCGCCTCGCTGCTTCTGCGGCAGGCCGTCGACGATGCGCTCCGTGATGTCGGCGGGGGTGCTCACGATCGCCCGGCGGGCGCGCAGCCGGGCCGGACGGTCACCGTCGAGGTAGTCGACGACCACCCCGTCGCCGTCCTGTCGTACCTGCTGGACCTGCGTGTTCAGGCGGATACGGTCGCCGAGGTCCTCGGCGAGCACGTCGGTGAGGGCCTGGTTCCCGCCGCGCGGCAGCGTGAAGTTGGGGATCTTCTCCGGATCGGCGAGCGCGAGCCCGACGGAGGTGACGAACTGCGTCGCGGCGGTCTCCTCGGGCTCGCAGCCCATCCACTGGGCGGACCACGACCGGACGATCTGTTCGGCCAGTTCGGAGTTCACGCCCTTGAGCAGATAGGACGCCAGGCGTGTCTCCATCGTCGCGCGAACCTTCTGCGCGACCTTGCTCTGCGACTCGAGGAAAGGCATGGCCGCGATGATGCGGCTGCCGACCAGAGCCATGCCGAGGCGGTCCTTCATCGTCATCCTGGTCTTGACCATGAGCGCCAACGGGTTGGACGTGTCGACCAGCCCGCCGTTGAGATACAGCGCGAGGCTCGTGCCCGCGAGGGAGCCCATCTCGATGCCGTGCCGGTTCAGGGCGTCGATGAGCGTGCCCGAGCCCTCGGTGAATTGCGTGCCCACGTTGACCCAGTAGTCGCCGCGGCGCACCGTCTCGACTCGTCCGCCCGTCCGGTCGGACGATTCGAGGACGACGACGTCCGTGCGGGGCGCCAGGGTCGTTGCGGCCATCAGGCCGGACATTCCGGCGCCGATGACCACGACGTCGTGGACGGTGTTCTCGGGCTTGGTCGTCGGCGAGCTCATGCGTGGGCCTGGGACGTGTGCTGTCCGCTCGCGGCGTCCACGCGATTGTTGTACGCGGCGAACGCGTCGTAGGCGCGGTAGTACGCGACCATCATCAGGCCCCAGGTGGCGAGGGCGAAGATGTAGAACAGAGTGTGGTCGGCGTCGTCGCCGGGGATGTGGGCGAAGTGGCCCAACGCCGCGCTGCCGGCGCCGGTGTCGTAGATGACGGTGACCACGAGGCCGAGGAAGGTTGCGATCCCGGTCCACACCGCGTGCCGCCGCTCACCGATCTCCCACAGCCGCTTGGTGAGGTAGACCAGGTAGATGCCGGTCAGCAGGAAGGCCACGATGAAGAAGATCGCGGCTGCGAGGGCCCAGGGTGAATCGAAATCCTGGTAGCCGATCAGGAGGAAGCCGACCACGCCGGCCAACGCGAACGCGCCGATCTCCACGGCTCGGGTCGGCTTGTACCGGTGGGTGACCTGCATCAGGCCGAGCACCAGGATCAGGGTCATACCGATGGACCGCGAGAAGGCGTCGATGAACAAGGCGATGTGGTACTGCAGGCCATCGTGGCTGCCCTTGATCGCGGCGAACACCAAGAAGTTCGTACAGGAGATACCCATGACGATCCACTCGAGCCCGAGCAGGTAGTTGTGGTGCTTACGGAGGAATTTGACCCCGTAGACGAAGCTGGCGACGATCACCCAGATAGCGGCGATCATGAACAAGATTTCCCTCATGATTTCTTTCCTTCGGATCAGTGGGTGAGTGCTGCTAGGCGATCGGTGTCGTACGGGAGCTTCATGACGCGGCCTCCGCGTCCTTGGGGAGCACGCCGGTGCCGCGGGCGCGGACGGCGACGATGGGCTCGTCCAGCACTCGGGAACGCCCGCTGTCGTCGGCTGCGCGGCAGGTGACCCGCAGCTCGAAATCGATGGTCCGGCTGCGGTTGCCCTTCTTCACCAGGGTGGCCTGCGCCTCGACGATGTCGCCGCCGCGGATGGGGGCGAGGAACTCCACGGAGGAGTAGCCGGCGAACAGGCCCTCGTGGCCGTCGGTCTCGATGGACAGGTTGGTGCCGACGTCGCCGAAGAGCTTGAGTGCGAAGGCGCCGTCCACCAGGTTGCCCGCGTAATGGGCGTCCGAGAAGGCGACGTACCGCCGATGGACGACGGTGTTCATGATGTTCATGCGATCTCCTGGTCGATGCGGCCGATGCCGGCCGCGGTGGTCACGCCGTCGAAGGCGACGCCCGGATAGCCGCGCTTGGCGATCTCGGCACACATGCGGCGGTACTTGCCCACGCCGCCGACATAGCCCATGAAGGTGTTGGCCTTACCGGCGACGTTCGAGCCGCGGTACCACGAATCCGTGGTCGCGTAGAGGGTTTGGGCGACGGTCCATTCGGAGATGTCGACCCAGTCGGACTGCCCCTGCGCCGTCGCGGTGATGCGCTGCGCGCCGGCCTCGCGGGCGTGGTCGATGATGTCGGCGATCCAGTCGACCGATTGCTCGATGGACATCACCACGTTGCTCGCCAGCGCGGGACTCTGGGGGCCGGCGACCATGAAGAAGTTCGGGAAGCCGACGGTCATGACACCGAGGTAGGTACGGGTGCCCTCTGCCCACACGTCCTGCAGCCGAACCCCGTCCTCGCCACGAAGGCCGAGGCCGTACAAGGGCCCGGTGAACGCATCGAAGCCGATGGCGAGCACGATGGCGTCCGCCTCGTACTCACCCTCCGACGTGACGATCGAGTTCGCGGTCATGGTCTCGATCGGCTGGTGTCGTAGCGATACCAGCGAGACGTTGTCCCGGTTGTACGTCTCGTAGTAGTCGGTGCCGAAGCAACTGCGCTTGGCGCCGAGCGGGTGATACTTCGGCACCAGCAGCTCGGCGGTTACCGGATCTTTGACGATCTCTCGGATCTTGTTGTGAATGAACTCGGACGCGGTACGGTTGGCCTCCTCGTCGAGCAGCAGGTCGGAGAACTCCGAGCCGACACCGTTGAAGCCGCTGCGGATGTACGCCTCCTCGTATCGACGCTGCCGCTCCTCGTCGGAGACGTCGAAGGCCTTGTCCGGCACGATGTAGTCGGGGATCCCACCGAGGGAATGCCGGCAGTGCTCGCGGATCGCGGGATAGTCGCCCTTGACGGCGGCGACCTCGTCCGCGGTCAGCTCCCGGTTGCGGGCGGGCATGACATAGTTCGGCGTGCGCTGGAACACCGTGACGTGCTCCGCGATCTGGGCGATCAGCGGAATCGCCTGCACGCCGGACGAACCCGTGCCGATCACGGCGACCTTCTTGCCCCGGAGCTCCTCGAGGTCGATGTTCCAGCGGCTGGTGGAGACCTGCAGGCCTGTGAAATTCTGCAGCCCGGGAACGTCGAAGTCCTTGGGGGTGGAGAGCCCGCCCGCGCCGGAGACGAGGTACCGCGCGCGGCGCGTCTCGCCGTTGTCGAGGTGCACGGTCCACAGCGCCTCGTCGTCGTTCCACTCCGCGCCGACCACGCGGGTGTTGAAGGTGAAGTGCTTGCGCAGGTCGAAGCGGTCCGCCACGTGGTTGATGTACGCCAGGATCTCCGCCTGCGGCGCGAATCGTTGGCTCCACGTCCACTCCCGCTGCAGGTCCTCGTCGAACCCGTACGAGTAGTAGATGCTCTCCACATCGCACCGCGCGCCCGGGTAGGTGTTCCAGAACCACGTACCGCCGACGCTGGGGCCGGCCTCGAAGCCGGCGAAGGTCCAGCCGTCCGTGGTGAGGCGATGGGAGAGGTACATGCCGGTGAAGCCGGCCCCGACGCCGATGACGTCGACCACCGTGTCGTCAGTGGTAGGGGTGCTCATGCTGCGCTGCTTTCGTTGATAGTCGAACGTCTTGGTCAAGCGACTATGAATTGAGAATGGCAGTGTCTCGCGTCACAGTCAAGGGGTCGGGCGGGACTTCTCACACTTCACATGGGTAAATCGGGCGAATCGACGCCGACCACGCGGTCTCCGCAGAAGACGCGCACGGACTCCGCGGGGCCGTGGCCGCCGATACCCGCTGTGCCCCAGAAGCTCTGCGCGGAACCGTCGGCGAGGTCGGCGACCTTCGCGCCGTTGATCCGCACCTCGCCGGACATCACCTTCGAGCCGATGTCGACGGCGCGGGTCAGGTCGGTGCCGTAGACGTACGCGTCCAGGCCTGACGGTGCCGCGTTCGCCGCCCGCAGGGCGTCCTCGTCGGAGTCGACGGCGTGCAGGCTGATGACGGGCCCGAACAACTCCGCGTTCGCGTCGGCGGCGTCCAGGCCGGAGGCGATGGTGGGGGAGAGGAAGAAGCCGCCCAGGTCGGGGAGGACGCCCGGCTGGTGGATCGTGGCGCCCTTGTTGCGCAGTTCCTCGATCCGCGACGTCAGGGTGGCGAAGTGCGGCGCGTTGGAGATCGGCCCCACGGCGGCGGCCTCGTCGAGCGAGTTGCCGATCGGGAGTGCGGCGATCCGGTCGACCAGGGCTTCGAGGAGGGGGCCGACCAGGCGGCGGTGCGCCAGTACCTTGCCCGGGCCCTCGCACCACTGCCCGTTGAGCTTCGTCATGCCCTCGATCAGCCCGTCGGCGGCCACGTCGACATCGGCGTCCTCGAGGACGAGGGCGGGGTTGTTGCCCCCCAGTTCGAGCTGGATCGTGGTGAAGTTGTCCGCGGCCGCATGGGCGATCGCGCGCCCGGCACCAGGGCCCCCGGTGAAGGAGATCGCCTTGATGCGGCGATCGCCGGTGAGAGCGGCGCCCACGTCGCCCAGCCCGTGCACCACCTGGAGTGCTCCCGCGGGCAGCCCCGCCTCGACGAAGGCCTCGGCCACGATCTGGGCGCTGGCGGGTGCGTGCTCGGAGGGCTTGAGGATCACCGGGCAGCCGGCGGCAAGCGCGCTCACCACCTTCGCGGCGGGGATGAAGCTCGGCCCGTTCCAGGGCGTGAGGATCGCGGTGGGGCCCAGCGGCACCTTGTAGAGGCGGACGTCGCGCCCGTCGGCGTCCAGTGCGGTGCGGCGTGGGATCGATCGGAGTTCCGCTGCGGCGCCGCGGATCCGGTAGGGCAGGAACGCCGCGACCTTGCGGGTGTTGGCGATGGTGGTGCCGCTGGTGAGAGCGTCGGTGCGGGCGATGTCCTCGATCCGCTTCTCGATGATGTCCGCGGCGCGCTCGATGACCTGCGCGCGCTCCTCGTTCGCGGCGTCCTCCCAGCGATCGAAGCCGTAGGACTTCTCGGCGTGCGCGAGGGCCCGTTCGACGTCCTCGGGACGGGTAGTGACGGTGCGGTGGATCGGCTCGCGGGTGTTGGGGTCGAGGTTCCAGGCGTCGGGGACGACCTCGGCCGCGACCCATTCGTCGGCGATGTAGTTGATCGGTTGGGGCAGTGTCGGGTTCGGCATGGCAGTGTCTCCTTGCGGGTGGTTGTCAGACGGTGAGGTCGGCGACGATGCGGGTCACGTCGCCCGACTTCATCGCCTCGAAGCCCTGGTTGACTTCGGCGAACGGGATGACCTTCGTGACCATCTCGTCGAGCAGAAGGCGGCCCTGCAGGTAGAGACGGGCGAACTCGGCGATGTCCTCCTGCGCCTGGCCGGAGCCCATGTAGGAGCCGATGAGCTTCTTCTCGCCGAAGAAGAAGTCCGCCGCGGGGATCTGCAGATCGGTGCCGTCGGGCGCGATACCCACGAGCACCGCGGTGCCGGTCGCGCGGAGCGAGGCGAAGGCGGTCTGCGCCGTGCGGGCCGAGCCGACCGCCTCGAAGGCGTAATCCACCCCGTCACCGAGGATCTCGCGGATCGCGGCGGGTACGTCGGAGGCGCCGTTCACGACGTGCGTCGCGCCGTAGACGCGGGAGGCCTCGAGACGCGCGTCATCGAGGTCGACGGCGATGATCGCAGACGCGCCGGCCATGCGGGCGCCCTGAATGATCGCGGATCCGACGCCGCCGCAGCCGATCACGGCCACCGTCGAACCGGGACGGATCTGCGCGCCGCGGAAGACGGCGCCCACTCCGGTGATGATGCAGCAGGAGAGCAGGCAGCCGACGTGCAGGCCGACCTCGTCGGGCATCTTCACCAGGGTGTTCTCGCGCATGAGGATGTGCTTGGAGAACGCGCCCACGCTGCCGAGGCGGTCCACGACCGTGCCGTCGGGAAGCGTGAAGGCGGGCCGCTGCCGCTCGCGCACCTGGCTCTGTCGCTGGCACTGCGTCGAATGCCCGGCGGCGCAGTTGCGGCACTTCCCGCACGACGGGGTCAGCGCGCCGACGACGCGATCGCCGGGCGCGAGGTCGGTCACCGCGGAGCCGACGGCTTCCACGACGCCGGCCACCTCGTGGCCGACGACGACGGGGAGGTCCGCGCCGACGGTGCCGGTCATGTAGTGCAGGTCGCTGTGGCACAGGCCGACATGGGTGACGGCGAGTCGTACCTCGTGGGGCTCGGGTTCGTCGACCTGGATGTCCGTGAGGACGAGCGGCTCGTTGATCGCGGTGAGTACTGCGGCTTGCGTGGTGATCATGGTGGGGTGTCCTTCGTCGGTGAGGGTGGTCAGCGCGTGGTCGTGGTGTCCGCGTTCGTGTTCTTGTTCGCCCAGAAGCCCTCCACACCGTCGGTGAAGGCGCCGGAGTCCCAGGCCTCCTGCGCGGCTTCGTCCTCGCGGGCGAAGGCCGCCTCGACGTCTTCCGGCCGCGGGCGCAGCAGGCGCAGGTGCAGGCCGGTGATCCGCGGGTCGGAGTTCCACGCCCGGGCGAGCGCGGCGGCGCGGTCGGTGAGCGATTCGGCGGGAACGATCTCGTCGAGCAACCCGATGCGCATCGCGTCGTCGGCGTCGATCCGCTGGGAGCCCAGCACGATCCGCATCGCGTGGTTCCGCACGAGCCTGGTCATGAGGAAGCTCGAGGCGTTGGAGATGATGATGCCGCGGTGGTTCTCGGGTTGGTAGTACTGGGTGTTCGGGGTCCCGATGCGGCCGTCGCAGCAGAGCGTGATCTCGGACGCGCCGCCCACTGCGATGCCGTTGACCGCGGCGATCACGGGCACCTTGGTCTCGAGGATCGCTCGGGTGATGTCGTGGAAGGTGGCGAAGGCCTCGCGGATCTCGGCGTAGGTGGTCGGGACGGCGGCGAGATCCTCTCCGGCGGAGAAGGCACGGCCGGTGCCCGTGAGCACGATGCCACGGACGAGGTCACCCGTGCCGAACCGCCGGATCTCCTGGGCGAGCAGCACCCGGGTGGGCACGTTCATCACGTTGAGCTTCTCGGGACGGTTCAGGGTGAGGACGGCGACGTCATTGTCGATGCGGACGTCCAGGTGGGTGTCGTTCATGGTCGTTCGCTCACTTCTCTGCGGCGACGGGGCGCGCCGGTTGCAGGTCGTAGGTGGTGCCGGGGTGCTCCGTGGCGCGCTTGACGAGGCTGGGCTTGGCGATCCGCTCCGACGGAGTCCGGGGGAAGTCCGCGACGAACTCGACGTAGCGGGGCACCTTGAATCGCGCCAGCTGGGCACGGGCGCCGGCGACGATGCGTTCCGCGGTGGCGCGGTCCGGCTCAAGACCGGGGGCGAGCTGGATGAAGGCCTTGACCTCCTCGCCGAACAGCTCGTCGGGCTCGGCGACGACGGCCGCGGCGACGACGGTCGCGTCGCGCTCCAGGGCCCGCTCGACCTCGCTGCTCGCGATGTTCTCGCCCCCGCGGCGCACCATGTCCTTGATGCGCCCGACGATCCGATAGGACCCGGCCTCGCGGATCGCGACGTCACCGGTGTGCAGCCACCCGTCGCGGATCGTCTCGGCGGTGGCATCGGGGCGGTTCCAGTAGCCCAGCATCATCGGCCGGCCGGAGGTGATCAGCTCGCCGGGCTCGCCGTCGGCCACGTCGGTGCCGTCGGGCGCGACGACGCGCACCGTCTTGCCCGGTACCGGGCGACCGAGCCGGCCGCTGCTCACGTCGGCGGTGTCCGACGGGAGACTGGCCAGGTCGGCGCCGGATTCGGTCATCCCGAAGATCTCGCGCCACGGTGCGCCCCAACGCTCCTCGAGCTGCGCATGCAGGCCGGCGGGAATCGCGGAGCAGAACACCAGGCGCAATGCGTTGTCCCGGTCCTCGCTCGTCGGCGGCTGCTTGAACAGCAGGGTGGGCATCGAGCCGAGGACGTAGCAGAACGTGGCGCCGTGCCGCCGCACGTCGGCCATGAAGCCCGACGCCGAGAACCGGGGCAGCACCACGAGGGGCGCGCCGATCGTCAAGGCCAGTGCGGTGTTCCACTGCGGGTCCATGTACGAGTACGGCTGCGAGGTGAGGATGACGTCCGTCTCGCCGAGGTCGCCGGCGTCGGCGCAGATGCGGCCGAGGCGGGTCCAGTAGTCGTGGGTCAACATGCAGGCCTTGGGGAACCCGGTGGTGCCGGAGGTGTACTGCAGGTTCGCGAGTGTCTCGGGGTCGACGGTGACCTCGGGTGCGTCCGTCGGGAACCGCGCCAGGCCGTCGGGCGTGCCGGCGTCGATCACGCGGACGTCGAGCGGATCCGTTCCGGCCGAGGCCACCTCGGCGACCAGGGGGGCATGCTCGTCATCAGTCACGATCAGCCGGGCGCCGGAGTCCTGCAGCACGAAATCGAGGTCGGCGTGCCGGTATGACGAGTTGACGGGGACCACGACGCCGCCGGCCTTGAGGATCGCGAGCCAGGCGATCGGCCAGGAGACGGTGTTGGGCAACATGATCGCAACGCGGTCGCCGGGGCGTACACCGTCGTCGGTGATCAGCCGGTGCGCGAGCCGCGAGGTCCAGTCGTCGACCTCTGCGAACGTCCACGTGCCGTCGGGGAAACGGAGGAACTCGCGGTGGCCCGCGTCTGTGGCTCGGAGCGCGAGGAGGTCGACGAGGGTGGGCTGGGCCATGGGATTCCTCTCGGTGGCGATGTGATCCTGGTCATAGACGGTAGCTGAACATGGTCAAACGATCAAGGCGATTGACATAGAAATGTTGCTACCTGCTGAACTGTGATCAGGCGTGCCGTATGTCCGAATGCGCTGGTATCGTTCGCGGTGACTTGATCAGGCGTCAGGATCGGACTCAGGAGGTACCAGGTGGCCCGGATATCCGCGGCGGAGCGTCGGCAGGAGTTGATCGATGCGGCCGTGCTCGTGATCGCCGAGAACGGTGTGGACGGCGCGACGACGCGACGGATCGCGGACCGCGCCGGAGCGCCCCTCGCGACGCTGCATTACTGTTTCGCGTCCAAAGAACTACTGTTCAGCGCCGTGTTCGAGCACATCGCCGGGCGGTACCGGGAGGTCCTTACGGAGAGCGACGTTCACGGTGACGTGGCGAACACTGCTCGCGGCCTCCTTCGCGGGCTCCTGCAGTGGTACGTGGACCACCCTGCGACTGCCGCCGCGATCTTCGAGCTGATCAGCTGGGCGCGGCGGCATGACGCCACGAAGGCGACCGGGATCTACGACGAGGCCCTCGGCACGGTTCGCGCGATCCTCCTCGCAGACGCCGCGGCGGCGGGGCAGGTCATTGATGCGGACGCTCTCGACCGTCTGGCGTATGTCGTCACGGTCATCTCAGACGGTTTCGGGATCAACTGGATGGTCTCCCGCACTGCGGGGGCGCACCCGGAGATCGACCTGACCATCGGCATGCTGGATGCGTGGCTCGCCGTGAATCTCCCCGGCGGGGAGAGTGCGCCTCCGGCCGACGTACAGCGGCGCCCGCGGCCGGAGGCGGCGGAGTCATCCGACGCGATCGCCGATCTCGTCTCGTGGGTGGACGTGGGCTGACGCCGCTCGCACGATCCATTCGAGCGCACCGTCGGAGGTCTGCATCCACTCGGGGTGCCACTGCACTCCGAGCACGTCGGCGCCTGGCAACTCGACCGATTCGACGACACCGTCGGACGTACGGCCCGTGACCACCAGGTCGCGCCCGCAGGTGGCGACGGCCTGATGATGCCACGAGTTGGTGCGTAACCGGTCGCCGAACACGGTGTGCGCCAGCGAGCCCGGCTCGAAGTCGACCACGTGTTCCGGGTCGCCGTCCGAGAGCGGCCCCGTCTCCATCAGGTGCCTGATGGGGCCGGGCGTCAGGTCCGGGACGAGCGTTCCACCGAGCGTGACGTTGAGGACCTGCAGACCTCGGCACACACCGAGTAGGGGCAGGCCGGCATCCAGCGCTGCGCGGACCATCGCGGTCTCGAAGGCGTCCCGATTCGCATCGTGGGCATTGGGGTCGGACTCGGGGTCGATGTCCTTGACCACGGATTCGTCGCCGCCCCAATAGCTCGGGTGGACGTCCTGGCCGCCCGTGATCACCACACCGGAGACCCACTCGCACAGATCCGCCGGGTCGGCGTCGTAGGGGAGCATCACCGGCACGCCGCCCGCCCGGGTGATGCGGGAGGCGAAGTCGGTGAAGAAGCTGTCGGTGAGCCGGTTCGCGTACCCGGGGTGTGCGCCCTCGATGAGCCCCATCCGGAACCGTCGGCCGGTGAGACCGATCAGTGGCTTGCGGCCCGCGCCGCTCGGCCTGCTCACGCGAACTCGAAGTATCGCTGGGACTCCCACTCGGAGAGTTCGGCGAAGGGGTCGCCGCCCGCAGTATGGAACTGCATCCACTCCCATCGTCGGGTGCCCACCCAGAAGTCGACGAACTCGTCGCCCAGGATCGAGCGGAGAACCGGATCTGCGTCGAGGGCGTCGGCCGCCTTGGACATGGTGTCGGGAACGCGCTCGACACCCAGTCCGGGCGGCATGCACCAGGCCATGGTAGTGACCTGCTCGGGCGGTTCGATCCGTCCCTCGAGACCGGCGATCACGCCGGCGAGGACGGTGGCGGTCGCGAGGTAGAGGTTCGCGTCGGCGCCCGGCAGCCGGTACTCGAGGCGGGAGTACGCGGGATGGCCGCAGACCGCGCGCACGGATGTCGTCTTGTTGCTGATGCCCCAGGAGATCGTGGTCGGCGGACCGCTGAGGTCGACGAGACGGCGGAACGAGGTGATCTGGGGGAGCACGATGGAGGTGGCGCCCGGCATCGTCGCCAGGAGCCCCCCGATCGCGTGGCGCATCGGCTCCGAGGGGCCATCCTCGGCGTAGAACGCGTTGACGTCGTCGCGCTGCAGCGAGAGGTTGATGTGCGAAGCCTGCCCGTAGCCGGCGGTCGGCTTGGCCATGAAGGTGACGGTGCGCCCCTGCTCGAAGGCGACCTCGCGCATGATCTGCCGGGCGCGGGCCCAGGCGTCGCACACCGAGATCGGGGATCCCGGGACGAGGTTCAGCTCAGCCTGACCGGCGGCGTCCTCATCGCTCCATGCCTCCCATTCGAGGCCGACCTCGTCGAGGCGGCGCTGCACGGCGGACATATAGTCGATCCAGTCGGCCGAACGCGCCAAATGGTATGCGGTGCCGGCAGTCCCGCCCAGCGGCGTGAGGTCGCGGTAGCCCTTGGCGCGGGCCTCATGGATCGACTCCTCGAAGAGGGTGGTCTCGATCTCGACCGCGATCGTCGCGCTGTAGCCCAGGCCGGCGAGCCGGTCGACCATCTTCTTGACCAGGTTGCGCGGACAGATCGACACGGGCTCACCGGACTTGAGCCAGTAGTCGCCGATCACCGACTCCATGTCCGGCTGCCACCGCACCTTGGTGTCCATGTCCGGGCGGAAGTAGACGTCGTCGAGGTGTCCGCGCCATTCAGGGAAGGCGTACCCGAAGTGAGGCGCGTTCCCGAGGTCGAGGCCGAACAGCAGGTCGGCGAAGGCGAAGCCGGACTCGACGCCCGAGGCGAACTTCTTCGGGGCGACGTTCTTGCCGAGGAAGCAGCCGTCGTGGTTCGTCGCCTCCAGTCGGTACGAGGTGGTCGCGGTATCGGAGGGAGTGAGCTGATCAGGCATCGAAACGGACCTTCCAGGAAGCGCCGACCATGACGGACAGCTGGGACATGGTGCCCTGCAGACCCAGGACACCGGAGGAGAGGACGGCGATGAAGTCGTCGGCACCGCTGAAGATGCCGGCGAGCGCGTCGGGTGTGCTGGCCATGAGGTACTGGGTCTCGCCTTCGCCGACCACGTGCTGCTCGATGTTGCCTGCATCGTCCGCCGCCACCGCGATCAGCACGTCGGGGATGCCGCGCAGGGGACGGGCGGCCGCCCAGAAGCTGTCCGCGGCCTCGCGCCAGTCCGGGAGCGGGGGATGGAGCGCATCGAGTATCGCCGCTGCCACGGACTGGTCGCCGGACGGCTCCTGCGTCGGGGAGAAGCGGCCGTTCAGATCGACGACGACCTCTGCCTCGGGAGCCGTGAAGACGCCGCTCGAGACGGTGATCGCGGAGCCGTCGACGGCGATGGTCGCGGCCTGGGGGGTGTCGTGCGAGTGGACCGCCGCGGACGCGCGGAGGCCTGCGAGACCATCCGCGGTCCCGGCGTCGATCGAGTCACGGAGAGTGCGCGCGATGAGCCGGACGATGGGGCTCGCGTCCTCCTCGACGCTGACGGCGAGGCCCGGCGGGTCGACGCGCGGTGTGGGCGCGATGGTTTCGGTCATATCCAGTCCCTCCGACTGTCCAACAGGCTGATCGATTGTCTAGGTCATACGACTATGAGCATGAGGTGTGGATCACATCTTGTCAATGGGCCGCGGCGAACCGAGCCGCTAAGTGATCCGGATGCGGGTCTCGGGAGTCCGGCAAACGGTGCAATGGGGCAAATGCTTTCCAAACCGGATCTAATGTCTATGTCGCGCGACCGTCTTGCCCTACGCTATGACCCGCATCACACTTCACAGCGGAAAGAGCTGCAATGACAGACATCAACCCCAGCCCAGGGCAAGTCCCCGCCGACCCGGCGGGCCCGCCTGCTCGCAAGGGCGTATTGATCGCGGTGGCCGCGCTCATGGTCACCCTGACGAACGCCATCATCTTCGTCATGCCCCCGCTCCTGCCGGTGATCGGTGCGCAGTTCTCGCTGGCCACCGTCGCTGAGTCGACGTGGCTGTACACGGCGCTGACCCTCGGCGGCGCGGCGGGCTACATCCTGCTGCCACGGCTCGCCGATCTGTACGGCGACCGCAACGCGTCCGTGGCCGCGTCCGGGTTCCTCGCGGTGGGCGCGCTGGTGCCGGCCCTCGGGAACTCGTACGTGACCATCCTGGTCGGGTGCATCTTGATGGGATTCGGCAGTGCTGCGCAGCTGCTTCCGTTGAGCTTCCTGCGTCGCAATCTGGGGGCGTCCGGCATTGCTGTCGGTGTCGCCGTGCTGGTGGTCACAACCGGCGTGGGCATCGTGGTCGGCATGGTCGGCGGTGGGATCATCGTCGAGGGCGTGTCGTTGCAGAGCTTCTTCGTGGTTCTCGCCGTGGTGTGCGCGATCTCCACCGTCGCCTGCTGGTTCGTCATTCCGCATCTGCCGCCCGCCGATCGTGACGGGCGTATCGGTGTCCTCGGTGCGGTCTGGATGATCGCCTGGGTCGCATCCATCCTGCTCGCCATGACGCAGGGGCTCGTGTGGGGCGCGGGGGCGTTGATTCCCTTGGTACTCGGCGTCGTCGGCGGCGTCCTATGGTTTCGGGTCGAGCGGAAGTCGACGTCGGCCGTGTTCGACGTCGCGCTGATGAAGGCGCCGACGGTGATCATGGCGTGCGTCTCGATCGCCCTCTTCGCGGCGATGAACGCCTGCTTCCTCATTCTGCTGACGACCTTCGCGCAGACGGTCCCGGGCGCGCTTGCCGGCGACGAGGCCTACGGCCTCGGGCTCAGTGCGGTGCAGACCGGCCTACTCATGCTGCCCTTCGCGGCGACCTTCCTCATCGGTGGCGTGTTGGTGGACCGCCCCGTCGCCGATGGTAAGGGCTTGCCCGTCCTGATCATCGGTGCGGTCATCACCGCCGCGGGCCTCGCGTGGCTCGCGGTGGCGCACCAGAGCCAGTGGCACTACCTCGTCGGAGCAGCCGTCGTCGGGCTCGGCTGCAGCATCGGTTACGCGGCCGGGTTCACGCTGGTCCAGCGGGCCGCACCCGAGTCCGAGGCCGGGATGGCCGCCGCTGTCGCCGGAACCTTCATGGCGGTGGGGTTCGCCCTCGGAACGGCCATGATCAGTGCCGACCTGGGGGCGCAGACGGTGACCGACATCGCGACGGGAGCCGAGGTGCCCGTGCCGGGCCTCTTCGGAGCCGGGTATTGGGCGGCGGCTGCGCTCGCCGTCGTCGTGATCGTGACGGTCCTGGCGTCCGACATGCGGTCGCGCCGACGGGTCGCGGCCTGACCTCGTGTCCGAAACACGCTACTGAGTAACAGGTTCCGGTCCGGCACGACGCTCTCCGCGCCTCTTCGTGGCAGGTGTGCACTGTGCACCGCCTCACGAAGAAGACGGAGCAGTGTGATGTTGATCATATGACCGACTGTGAGGCAATCTTGATCCACCATCAGACGGCGACATTCGAAAGGCCCCCACGATGAGCGCACCGACCACCGCCCAGACTCAGACCGACGACTTCGACATCGTCATCATCGGCGCCGGCATCTCCGGCATCGGCGCTGCGAAGTACATCACCGAGGCCTTCCCCGACAAGCGGGTGGCGATCCTCGAGGGACGCGCGAACATCGGCGGCACCTGGGACCTGTTCAAGTACCCCGGCATCCGTTCCGATAACGGCCTGCACACCTTCGGCTACGAGTTCAAGCCGTGGACGGACCCCGACGCCATCGCGGAGGCCCCGAAGATCGTGAACTACCTGCAGGAGACGATCGACGAGTTCGACCTGGCGCCCCTCCTACGCATGGAGCACGCCGTACAGCGCGCCTCCTGGTCGAGCGCCGACGCCCGCTGGACCCTCGACGTGAGCACACCTGAGGGCGACAAGCGCATCACCGCCAACTGGATCTTCGCCGGCACCGGCTACTACCGCTACGACGAGGGCTACACCCCGCACTTCGAGGGCCGCGAGGACTTCCGGGGCGACATCATCCACCCGCAGCACTGGCCCGAGGGCTACGACTACTCCGGCAAGAAGGTCGTGGTGATCGGCAGCGGCGCCACCGCCGTGACGCTGATCCCCTCGATGCTGAACCACGAGGGTGCCGCCGCCCACGTCACCATGCTGCAGCGCACGCCGACTTATGTGGTGCCGTGGCCCAAGGTCGACAGTTTCGCTCAGCTGCTGAGCCGGACGTTCGGCGAGAAGCGCGGCTACGCGATGACCCGGTTCACCAACATCACGACGGACCTCGCCCAGGTCAAGTTCATGCGCGCCTTCCCGAAGATCACCCGCAAGATCATCCGGCGTGTCAACGCCAAGTCCCTGCCGGAGGGCTACGACGTGGACACCCACTTCAATCCGTCCTACATCCCGTGGGATCAGCGCCTGTGCCTGTGCCCCGACGGTGACTTCTTCGAGGCCCTGAGCAACGGCGGCGCCTCCATCACGACTGACAGGATCGAGCGGTTCACCGAGACCGGGATCGCGCTCGAATCGGGCGAGCACCTCGATGCGGACCTCATCGTGACTGCCACCGGACTGAACATGCGCTTCCTCGGCGGCATCGACCTCGAGGTCGACGGCGCCCCCGTCGCGCTCCCGGACACGGTCGCCTACCGCGGCGCCCTCCTCTCGGGGATCCCCAACCTGGCCATCTCGATCGGTTACACCACGTCCGCGTGGACCCTGAAGGTCGGGATCCTCGCCCGTTACTTCTGCGACCTGGTTAAGCACATGGACGCCTTCGGCTACGACAGCGTTCGCGTCGTCGCCGACCCCGCGATGGAGCGCCGGCCGATCCTGGACTTGAGCTCGGGCTACGCCCAGCGGGCGAAGGACATCATCCCGAAGCAGGGCACGGGACTGTTCCAGCAGTCTATGTCCTTCCAGCAGGACGCCAAGATCCTGCGCGGACCGCTGCTCGACGACGCGCTGCAGTTCGGTTCCACCCGCGACGACGTGCGCGGTGCCGGGGCACAGGCCAAGGAGCGGGTCGATGCCTGAGGATCTGGACCGTTTCGCCGTGCTCCCCGGCGGCACGCGCGTCTGCTACCGGGTGGACGGCCCCGTCGACGGTGCGCCCGTCCTGCTCGTCGCCGGTCTCGCGGAGGACCTGACGACGTGGTCCGAACGCTTCGTCTCCGCTCTCACCGCCACTGGGTACCGGGTGTTCCGGATGGACAACCGGGACAGCGGCCGGTCGACCTACGCCACGACCCCGCCGCCGAGCACATTGCGCCAGCTGCTCGCCCGGCCCCGCAAGGACGCCTACACGCTCGCCGACATGGCGGCGGACACGGCGCAGCTGATCGAGCACCTGGGCGTCGGGCCCGTGCACCTGGTCGGACGGTCGATGGGCGGCATGATCGCCCAGACCGTCGCCGCCCGGTACCCGCACCTCGTCACGACCCTCACCTCGCTGTACTCCACCACGGGTGACACCACGGTGGGGCAGCCGGCACCGTCGACCTGGGCGCTGATGTCAGCCCCGCCTCCGAAGGACCGGGTGGGCGCCGTGCGCTCCCATCTGCGGATGACCGCACACCTTGCGGGCACCGCATACCCGATCGATGAGGCCGAGGAGGCCGCGCACGCCGTCACGACCTGGGAGCGCACCGCGGGCGACGCCGTCGCCGGCACCGCCCGCCAGCTCCAGGCCATCCAGGCCTCGGGCGACCGCACCGCGGAGATCGCCCGAATCACGGCGCCCACGCTGGTGATCAACGGCGACCGGGACCTCATCGTCGCGCCGTCCGGTGGTGACGCCACCGCGGCCGCGATCGCCGATGCCCGGCACGTCGTCATCCGCGGAATGGGACACCACCTGCCGGACGCGCTCGCGCTCCGGATCGCCGACCTCGTCGTCGGTCACCTCGATCGGGCGGTAGCGCGATGACGACCACCGAGGCACCGTCGACCGGTGCAGGATTGGAGCGGACGCTCGGGGTCCCGCAGATCGTCTTCATGGTCGTGGCCGTGGCGGCGCCGCTGACGGTGTTCGCCGGGCTGATCCCGCTCATGCTCGGCACCGGCAACGGCATCGGAACTCCCGTCGACTTCCTCATCGTCGGTGCGGTGCTGCTGCTGTTCACCGTCGGCTACTCGGCGATGACGCCCGAGGTCCGCAGCGCGGGGGCCTTCTACTCCTACGTCCAGCGCGGCCTCGGCACCACCGCGGGGCTCGGCGCCGCGGCGCTGGCACTGGTCACGTACTCGGTCCTGATCATCGCGGTCACCGCGTACCTGGGTGCCGCGGCGGCCGCCGTGGTCGAGAACTTCTCCGGTGCCGCAGTGCCGTGGTGGGTGTTCTCCGCGGCGGGGCTGGTGCTGATCGGTGTGCTCGGCTACCGCAACGTCGAGGTCAGCGCTCGGGTGCTGGGCGTGCTGCTCGTCGCCGAGATCGGCATCGTCGTCGTGGTCGACGCCGCGATCGTGCTGCACGGCGGTGCCGACGGCCTGTCGGCGCAGCCACTCTCCTGGAGCGCCTTCACGAGTGGCGCCGTCGGCACCGGGATCATGTTCGCCGTCTTCGGTTTCGTCGGCTTCGAGGCGACGGCGGTGTTCCGGTTGGAGGCCAAGGATCCCGACCGCACGATCCCGAGGGCGACCTACATCGCAGTGCTCGTCATCGCGGTCGTCTACGCGCTCTCGTCGTGGGCCATGATCATCGGCCTGGGCGTCGATCACGCGTCCGAGCTCGCCGCCGCGGACCCCGAGGGCCTCGCGCCCGGGCTCGCGACGCGCTACATCTCGAGCGTCGCCCACGACGTGGTGCAGGTGTTGCTGGTCACCAGCTTCTTCGCCTGCATCCTCACCGCCCACAACGTGGTCTCGCGCTACCTGTTCGCCCTGGGGCGGCAGGAGGCGGTGTCGAGCCGGCTCGGTGCAGTGCATCCGGTGCACCGGTCGCCGCACGCCGCGTCGGTGCTGACCTCCGTGGTGATCGGGACGCTCGTCGCGCTCACCGTGGTCGTCGGGCTGCACCCCGTCACCGAGGTCTACGCCTGGTTCGGCGGCGCCGGGACCCTCGGCCTGGTCGCGCTGCTCACCCTGACCTCCGCCGCGGTCGTCGTGCACTTCCTCCGGCAGCGCACCGCGAGCCTGTGGCGCGGCACCGTCGCGCCGGCCTTCGCGCTGGTCGCGCTCGGGGCGATCCTCGTCCTCGTCGTGAGCAACTTCGAGCTGCTCGTCGGCTCGCGAGCGCTGGCGAACGTCTTCCTCGGCGTGATCGGCGCGTCGTTCGTCGCGGGCCTCGTCTGGGCCGTGGCGCTGCGCCGCCGCCGGCCCGACGCGTACGCCGCCTTCGAATGACACCCAGTCCGTGAAGTCCCGTGAACAAGGAATCCCTATGAACACCACCACACTTCCCGCTCCCGAATCCGCGGCGCAGGTCCGGATCGCGATCGACGACGATGCCACGCCCATCGTCCGGCTGATCGGCCGCACGCTCCGCGACGCGGACCGGTTGGGCCACGCCCCCGACGTCCTCGGGCGCGCGTCCGGCACCGTCGCCGTCTGCTCGCACGCCACCCCGCAGGCCGCCACCGTCACCTTCTCCGGCGGTGCCGTGACCGTCACGGGCGGCGTCTTCGCCCCGACCGACGCGACGGTGGTCGTCGACCTCGACAACCGCCTCGCGCGGAGGGGATCCGACGGTGACCCCGAGCTCGCGGACGCGGCGCTCCGAGCCCTGCAGGTGCCGCTACCCGAGTGGCGCGAGGCTGCCGCCCGGTTCTGGGAGATCACCCGCGGCGTCCCCGGCGTGCCGGACGTGCTCGTCGCCGTGGCGGCGGGACCCGACGGCCGGGAGGAGGCCCGGTTCGGATCGGGCGCCTCGATCTACCGCATCGTCGGTACCCCCGACGCGCTCGCCGGCGTCTTCACCGGCACCGATTTCCTCCTGACCGCCCTGGAGCGCGGCCTGCGCGTCCAGGGGAGCATGGCGCAGCTCTCGACCATGACCGCCGCATCCTGGAAGGCCCGTTACGATGTCTGATCCCACTCCCGCCACCACGCGCACCGGCCGGCCGGTCAAGGCGTACCGCGTCGAGGCCACCAACCACGACGGCAGCTTCATGGGCAAGAACGTCACCCCCGCGAAGTTCGACTCCGGCGTCACGTCCGGCTTCGCCTTCGCCGACGTCCTCTTCGCCATCGACATGGGCACCGACATCGTCTTCGGCGATCCCTACCCCGAGTGGCGGGGCAACCTCTACGACATCTCGCTGCAGCCCGACATGGACACGCTGGTGGAGTGGAAGCCCGGCGTGCAGTCCGTGATCGGCGACTTCTGGCTCCGGGACGGCAGTCCCAACCCGATCTGCCCGCGCAACCTCATGCGCAAGCAGATCGACCGCCTCGCGGAGCTGGGCTACACCGCCACCGTCGCGGTGGAGATCGAGACCACCCTGTTCGAGGAGTCCATCCAGGACGCCCGGGCCCGCGGCTACCGCGATCTCACGCCGCTCGGCGGGGAGACCGGCGCCACCTACAACCTCGCCCGGTCGTCGGACTGGATCGAGTACATGGAGGCCGTGACGGACCGGCTCGACGAGCTCGGGATCGTCTGGGAGGCATGGACGGACGAGGCGGCGCCGGGCCAGACCGAGCTGAACATCGCGCCCACCGACCCGCTGAAGGTCGCCGACTCGTGGGTGCGCACCAAGCAGGTCATGCGCGAGATCGCCTGCGAGAAGGGGCGATCGGTCACCTTCATGGCCAAGCCGACTGCCGGTTTCGGACAGGGCGCGCACCTGAACGTCTCGCTGCAGCGAGACGGCGTCAATCAGTTCTACGCGCCGGACGGTCCGTCCGAGCTCATGCTCAACGCCGTCGGCGGGCTGATGGCGACGATGGCGGGCAACACGCTCCTCGCACTGCCGCAGATCACCTCCTACCGTCGCCTGGTCGACGTCTCCGGGCCGCCCACCACCCATCACCTGGGGCGTGAACAACAAGACCGCGGCCCTGCGCGCCATCGCGGGCCACCCCAAGTACTCCCGGCTGGAGTACCGGGTACCCGGCTCAGACGTCAACCCCTACTACGCGCTCGCCGGCCTGCTCGCCGGCATCGTGGCGGGGATCGAGAAGAAGCTGCAGGCGCCGCCGCAGGTCGACGACATGGCCTGGTGTCTGCCCGACGACTGCGGCGTCGAGCGGATCCCGGATTCGATGACCAAGGCGATCGCGGCGCTCGACGCGGACCCGCTGCTGCGCGAGTACCTCGGTGACGAGTTCGTCGACTTCTGGACCGCGTCGCGCCGCTGGGAGTGGATGCAGTTCCACACCACCGGCGGGGACCCCTACGTGGATCTCTCGGAGTGGGAGTCCCGCCGGTACTTCGAGTTCGCCTGAGCCGCCGCTCACGTCGGCATCGTCAGTCGCGCAACTGCACCAGCATGAGCGCGGCCACGATGGAGGTGGCATTGTCCGCCAGCGGCACGGGGAGCAGTTGACCGGCCCGGGTGAGTCGCCGTTCGACGGTGTTGCGATGCGTGTACAGCCGCTCCGCCGCGGCTGAGGCGTTGAACCGCTCCTGCACGTAGGTGAGGACGGTCTCCCGGAGCGCGGCATCGGCGGCGGCGAAATCACCGAGCGTGTCGGTCACGAATTTGTCCGCCTGCGTCATGTCGGCCGTGAGTACCGAGACCAGCGCCACGTCCTCGTAGCGCACGATCGACCGGGTGGAGCCGACCCGGGCGAGCACGCGCTGCGCAGCGGTGGCGTCGAGGTGGGTCCGGCGGAATCCCTCGATGTCGCGACCGGGCCGACCGAAGGCCACCCGGATGCCGGGCCTGTCGGCGAGCGCGGTTCGCACCGCCTCCGCCGCCGGTACCGTCTCCGCCGGCATCCAGACCCACAGCGCGGAGGCACTCGCGTTGAGCGTGAGGCGCCGCGCCGCGCCGCAGACGCGCATGACCGTCTCAGCGGCGGCATCGAGTTCTGCTGCCGTGTCGAGTGAGTCGCTCCAGAGGATCGCTGCGACATGGCTGCCGGTCAACGGGTACCCGAGTTGCGCCTCGGCACGTGCGCGACCGATGGGCGCTCCCTCCAGGAGGAGTTGGGCGGTCGCGTGGCGTTCGGCGCTCGCGCCGCGGGCGAGTTCGGCGCGCTCCTGTTCGACGTAGGCGTCGAGAGCCGCGATCGAATCATCGATGAACGTCGACATCGACCGCTCGGACACCTTCATGAGCTCACGGAGCTCGTCGAGGTCGTCGGTGACGGCGAAGCACTGGTCGACCCACGCGGCCCAGGCGCCGTACTGCGCGCCCCGCCACGACCCCAGGTCGTGCATGTCGAGGCCGCGCCGGACCACGTCGCGCGCGAACTGGAGGATATCCGGGGCCAGGTTCGGCGGCACCCGCGCGCCGGGCGCCTGGACGTTGGACATCAGCCAATGCAGCATGTTGGCCCGGTTCATCCGGCGGTCGGCGGCGGCCAGCTGAGGATCCTCGATCAGGGCTCGGTAGTCCGCCGACTGCTGCGCGACCACCGTGAGCTCGTCGACGGCCGCATCGGTGGAGAGCAGAAGGTGTTCCGCGACCTCCCGGATCAGGGCAGCGGTACGCCCGTCCACACGCGGCCACGACGATTCCACCGTCGGACTATAGCGCCGTGGACGGATCGCACTGCAGCGAATCACCCGTGCTCAGCCGGCCGGCGTCCCGCGCCGACTGAGCAAGAACGGTCAAGCGGCGGCCGACCCGGGCGGTCGATACTGGACCCATGTCCGAACCCGCCGATCCGCTGCGCCGACTCCTCGAGGCCGTCCTCGCCGACCCGCACGACAACCTCGACGCCATGGCCGCGGGCGCGCACAGTTCGCTGCATCACTTCGCCCGGCAGGTGCGCGCCGGAGCGGGCGAATCGCCCGTCGCGCTGCGCCGCCGCGTCCTGCTCGAGCGCGCCGCCTGGCAGTTGCAGCGCGGCTCGACGGTGACCGACGCGGCCTTCGCGGCGGGATACGAATCCGTCGAGGGTTTCATCCGGGCGTTCGCCCGCGCGTACGGGCATTCGCCCTCGCAACTTCCCGCCACCGTCGGGCACTGGTTGCCGTCACCGAACGGCCTGCACTTCCATTCCCCGACGGTGCTGTACGTCGAGGACGGGCACGAGGTGTCGACGGGGGACGTGCTTGCGCTGCAGGTGCAGCACGACGCGGCCGACATCGGTGCCCTGCTCGGGGCCGCGGCGGGGCTGCCGGGCGCGGAGTACCGGAAGGTCCGGCTGCCCGGGTCGCGGCCGCGGCACTGGGAGGGCCCCGACGAATCCCTCGCGCAGGTGCTGTGGCACCTCGTGCACAGCGCCGAGCCGTGGCTCGCGACGGTCGCCGGGGACCCGGAGCCCCGGCGCGACCCCGACGACGCTCCCGATGTTCTTCGCGCGCACCACGAACGGATCTCCCCGCGCTGGCTGGGGATGATCCGCGACATCGAGCGGCGCGGCGCGTGGGGAGACCGGGTGATCGACGCGCTGTGCGATCCGCCCGAGTCCTTCCTGCTCTCGCAGATCGTGGCGCACGAGCTGACCTTCTCGGCGCACCGTCGACTGCTGGCGCGCTGGATGCTGGCCGACGCCGGCGTCGCCGTCGACACCCCCGAACTCGACCCCGATCCCATCATCTGGCACCGACGCATCACCGGAGGACTCGCATGACCGCCTACTCGTACTACACCGCGTCCACCCTCGACGGCTTCCTGGCCGACGAGAACGACAGCCTGGACTGGCTGCTCAGCCAGCCGATCGACGACGGCGGGCCGATGAACATCGAGGAGTACATGAAGACGGTCGGCGCGATCGTCATGGGCTACACCACCTACCAGTGGGTGGTCGATCGGGTCCAGGCCGGCGACGAGCCCTGGTACTACGCCGACTACCCGGTGTTCGTGTTCACCCACCGGGAACTGGCGCCCATCCACCCCGGTGTGCGGTTCGTCGCGGGCGAGCCGGCCGCGCGACGGGACGAGCTGGAAGCCGCGGCGGGGGAGAAGGGGGTGTGGGTCGTGGGCGGTGGCGACCTCGCCGCGCAGTTCGCGGAGGCGGGCATGCTCGACGAGCTGGTCATCAGCTATGCGCCGGCCACCGTGGGCGAGGGGCGGCCCCTGTTCCCGCGGGCCTTCGACTTCGAGCTGGTGGAGTGGGCGCGGAACAAGGCCTTCCTCTGCGGTCGCTACCGGGTGGTCGGGGCACGCGCCTGAGCGCAGCCTAGGATTGCAGGCATGTCTGCCATCTCCCGGGACGAGGTCGCCCATCTGGCGCGCCTGTCGCGCCTCGCCGTCACCGACGAAGAGCTCGACGTCTTCGCCACGCAGCTCGATTCGATCCTCGAGCACGTCAAGGTGGTGACCGAGATCGGCTCCGATGGTGCCGACGCGGACGTCGCGCCGCTCACCCTGCCGGTGGGCAACATCAACGTCAGCCGCGCCGACGTGCCCGTCGCCGGCCTCACGCCGGAGCAGGCGCTCTCGGGCGCCCCGAACCGCGAGGGCGACCGCTTCGCCGTGCCGCGCATCCTGGGGGAGGAGTGACGATGACGGAGTCCTCGGGCCTGCGGGCCGCGAACGAGATCACCGGCGCCACCGCCGCCGACCTGGCCGCGAAGATCGCCTCCGGCGAGCTGAGCTCCGTCGAGGTCACCCAGGCCCACCTGGACCGGATCGCCGAGGTCGACGGTGACCTCGGCGCCTTCCTGCACGTCGGCGCCGACGCCGCCCTCGCGGCGGCGCGGACCGTGGACGAGGCCCGGGCCCGCGGCGAGCAGCCCGCCTCCGCCCTGGCCGGTGTGCCGCTGGCGCTCAAGGACGTCTTCACCACGACGGACGCGCCGACCACCTGCGGCTCGAAGATCCTCGAGGGCTGGACCGCCCCGTACGACGCGACCGTCACCGCGAAGCTGCGCGCCGCCGGCATCCCGATCCTGGGCAAGACCAACATGGACGAGTTCGCCATGGGCTCGTCGACGGAGAACTCGGCGTACGGCGTGACCCGCAACCCGTGGGCCGCGGACCGCACCCCCGGCGGCTCCGGCGGCGGCAGCGCGGCGGCGCTGGCCTCCTACGAGGCGCCGCTCGCGATCGGCACCGACACCGGCGGCTCCATCCGCCAGCCCGCGTCGCTGACCGCCACCGTCGGTGTGCGCCCGACCTACGGCGCCGTCTCGCGCTACGGGTTGGTCGCCTGCGCGTCGTCGCTGGACCAGGGCGGCCCGTGCGCGCGCACCGTCCTCGACACCGCACTGCTGCACGAGGTGATCGCCGGGCACGACCCGCGCGACTCCACCTCCCTCGACGCGCCGGTGCCCGGCGTGGTGGCCGCCGCGCGGGCGGGCGCTTCGGGCGACCTGAAGGGCGTCCGGGTGGGTCTGGTGAAGGAGTTCGGCGCCGAGGGCACCGCGCCGGGCGTGCAGGCGTCGTATCTGAAGGCCGTGCAGCAGCTGCGCGACCTCGGCGCCGAGACCGTCGAGGTGTCGCTGCCGACGCTGCAGTACTCCCTGGCCGCGTACTACCTGATCCTCCCGTCGGAGGTCTCCTCGAACCTCGCCCGGTTCGACGCCATGCGCTACGGCCTGCGCACCGGCGACGACGGCACGCACTCCGCGGAGGAGGTCATGGCGCTGACCCGCGAGGCCGGCTTCGGCCCGGAGGTCAAGCGGCGCATCATGATCGGCACCTACGCGCTCAGCTCCGGCTATTACGACGCCTACTACGGCAGCGCGCAGAAGGTCCGGACGCTGCTCGCGGAGGACTTCGCCCGCGCCTACGAGAGCGTGGACGTGATCGTCTCGCCGACCACCCCCACCACCGCGTTCAAGCTGGGGGAGAAGGTCGGCGATCCGCTGGCGATGTACCTGTTCGACCTGTTCACGTTGCCGACGAACCTCGCCGGTCACTGCGGCATGTCGGTGCCCTCGGGCCTGTCGGGCGACGACGGCCTGCCCGTCGGCCTGCAGATCCTGGCGCCCGCGCAGGCGGACGACCGGCTCTACCGCGTCGGCGCCGCCTACGAGGCCGCCCGCGGCCCCGTCGCCTAACCCTGTTAAGTCAGCGGGGAGCGAGATCGGCGACCAGCGCGGAGCCCTGGCGCTCGTCGTACCGGTGCCCCAGGCCGGGCGGTGGTGCGGTCGCGCCCAGCAGGTCGACGGTGGCCTGCACGAACGAGAGCACGGGGAGCCACGGCGGTCGCGGGGTGGCGCGTCTGGTCGCGGTGGCGGCCCGCTGCGGCGGTGCGATCAGCAGCCGCGGCGACCAGATTCCCACCGGGTCGGAGGAGTTGAGCTGCGCGGGCCCCGCGACCGCGACCCCGGCGGGCGTGCCCACCTGCAGCGTCGCCGCGAGGGGCGCGCCCAGTTCCGCCGCCCGGCGCTGGGCGGCGAGCACCCCGACCGTCCCCAGGCTCTGCCCGTAGACGCGCAGCGGAGTCGACGGTGCCCGCCGGTGCAACTCGTCGATCAGCGCCGCCGTGCTCGCAGCGGCCGCGTCGCGGTGCAGCACGAAGGACTGCCAGCTCGGCATCTCGGTGTACTGCACCGCGACGATCGCGCTGTCGCCGCGCACCGCCTCCTCGACGCCGCGGACGAAATGCGGGTCCACCCAGCCGGATCCCGTCGGCACCGCGATCACGACGGCCCGGCGAGCGAGCCCGCCGGCGGCGACGAGGCGGTCCACCGCGACGGTTGCCCGCCGAGCGGGGGAGGCACCATCGGACAGAGAGGCGTACGCGCGGACGCCCGGCGTCCGCGCCTCGATGTCGGCGAAACGCTGTGCGTAGGAGGAGGATTCCTCGGGCGGACGTGCCGTCGCCGGCCACGCGATACCCGCCGCGGCCGTGATCGCCACCACCGCGGCTACGGCCGCCCGCAGTTCCACCGACCATAGTGCGGCCACCACGAACGGCGCCGCCCCGACCACAGCCGCGAGCACAGCGAAACCGAGCGGTCCGACCGGGCCGACGTCCGCGGCCGCGCGCACGTGGTTCTGCCACAGCAGCCAGCCCACGAGGGCAGCGGAACCCGGATACAGCGCTGCGCGGTATCCGCCCCCGGACGTCTCTGCGACGGCCGCCGTGAGTGCGGTCGGCTTCCCACGAATAGCGCAGGAAACCGACCGCACTGACGGCCGCCTCGTGCTGCGGCGGGTGAGCAGCTCGGCGGTCAGCGCCCCGATGGCACCGAGCACCAGGCACACCACGACCTGCACGGCGACCGTACGCGGCAACTGGTTCGGGAACAGCGCGCATGCCACCCCGACCGCGTAGCCGGTGAGCACCCCGTTGCGGGGGCGCGGCAGCGCGGTCACAGCCGGCCTCCGCCCGTGATCCAGCTGGTCACGATCTCGGTGGCCGACTCCGCCCGGGGCGGGCCGTCGTGCTGGCGCCAGGTGTTCGCGCGCACCGCGAGCACCGTCAGGCCGGCGACCTCTGTGCAGTGCCGGCGCTGCGCGAGGGGCCGTGCGGCGCAGGCGGCGGCGAGCCGGTCGGCGAAGGCGTCGTCGATCCTCCGGCGCGCCCACCCGCCCAGCGGGTGCCCGGCGGCGTCGGCGTGCCGGAGCAGGTCGTAGCCGAGATCGTGTGCCTTGCACGGCGCGTCGAAGTCGGCGGGCAGGTGCACCACCGACGAGCAGTCGCCGTGCGGTGAGAGGGCGTAGCCGGGACCCACGGCGGCCGCGTAGCTCAGCGTGCCCCGCACGGCGCGTACCTGCGCGGCGGGATCGGTGGCGGGATCGGTGATCGCGCGGACGGCGGCGGCGGACGCTCCGTCCTCGCGGACGGTGGTGTCGCCCACGGCGGCGGGGAGGGAGATCCCGAACGACAGGGGAACGGCGAGGACGGCTGCGGCGGCGAGCATGCGGCGGTTCATGACGGCGACGCTAGGAACGCCGGGCCGGTGCCCGGATCGGCTGCGCGAGGGGTTCGATATCACCCGGAAGTATGAGGACGGCGAGCGTTCGGTGCCCCTAGCGTTGCCTTCCATGAGGACCACGAAGAGGATCGAGCGGCTCGGGCGGGCGACGGTGCGCGCCGGCCGCTACCTGGACCGGCAGAGCGCGCTGCACATCGAGGCCCCCGACGGTGCGCTGCATGCCACACCGCTCGGGATCTTCCTGTCCCGGAAGATCAATTGGCTGTTCCTGCTCGTCGCGCTCATCATGTGGGCGGTCGCCTGGCCCACCTTGAACGAGCAGTTCGTGGTGCCCGCGGCGCTGTTGCCGATCATCAGCGGGCTCTCGGTGCTACCGATCGCGATCGCCTGGGTGCACCCGCGGGCGGCCTGGGGGATCGTCGCCGGCACGGCGGCGGTCTTCCCACTGCTGCCCTTCGACGCGAAGCAGGACTGGCCGTGGAACTGGCAGGTCTCGCTCATCATCGCGATGCTGATCACCAGCTGGATCGCCTTCGTCAGGTGCGCGCCCCTCGATGCGATCGCCATCGCCGCCGCATCGTCCGTGCTGTTCTTCATGAACGCGGAGGACGGCACCGGCGGCGGCTGGGTGGCCGGGATCATGGTCTCGCTCGTGATCATCCTGCTGGTGCGTCTCGCGCTGCAGTCCCGCACCCGGCTCGAGGAGCAGACCGAGGTCAGCGAGCTCGAGCGCGGTCGCCGCGCCATTCTCGAGGAGCGCACGCGCATCGCCCGCGACCTGCACGACATCGTCGCGCACCGGATGTCGCTCGTGGTGGTCCAGGCGCAGACCGCGCAGTACCGCGTGCCCGACCTCTCCGAGCGCGCCCGCGCCGAGTTCGACGGGATCGCCGTCTCCGCCCGCGAGGCGCTCAACGAGGTCCGCGCGCTGCTCGGCGTGCTCCGCCTCGACGACGCCTCCGCCGAACTCGCCCCCGCGCCCGGCCTCGGCGGGGTCGACGAGCTGATCGACGGCGCCCGGGCCGCGGGGGTCACCGTCGACTACCTTCCCCTGCCCGACCCGGCGGCGATCGGCGAGAGCACTGCCCTCGTCGCCTACCGGATCGTGCAGGAGTCCATCGCGAACGCGACCCGGCACGCGCAGGGCGCGGCGATCACCGTCGCCCTGACCCTCGATGCGGGCACGCTCAACCTCACCGTCGAGAACGGGCCGCGCACGTCCGACGCCGACCTCGGCGGCCCCGGCCTCGGCCAGGGCATCCCCGGCATGGCCGAGCGGGCACGCACCGTCGGCGGCTCGCTGTCCGCGACGCCGACGCCCGGAGGGGGATTCGCCGTCCGCGCCGCCCTCCCCGCGCGGCCTGACGGGGCCTAGGCTGACGAGGGTGTCCATCACCGTCTTCATCGCCGACGATCAGGCCATGGTCCGGCAGGGCTTCGGTGCCCTGTTGGGCGCGCAACCGGACATCTCCGTGATCGGGGACGCTCCGGACGGGAAGACCGCCGTCGCCGAGGTCGCGCGGCTGCTGCCCGACGTGGTGCTCATGGACGTGCGCATGCCCGAGATGAACGGCCTTCAGGCCGCCGCCGAGATCCTGCGCCGGCACGACGGCGTGCGGGTGCTCATGCTCACCACCTTCGACATCGACGACTACGTGTACGAGGCGCTGCGGGTCGGCGCGTCCGGCTTCATGCTCAAGGACGCGCCGGCGGAGGAGCTCGTCCGCGCTGTCCGCGTCGTCCACGAGGGGCAGTCCCTGCTCGCGCCGTCGGTCACCCGGCGGATGATCGCCGAGGTCACCGCGGCCCGGGCGCACCGTCGGACCCCGCCACCCGAGCTCGCGACGCTCACGCCGCGCGAACGCGAGGTGCTCGAGGCCGTCGCCGCGGGGCGGTCCAACGCCGAGATCGCCGCGGCGCTTTTCGTCTCCGACCAGACCGTGAAGACGCACGTCAGCAAGGTCCTGCAGAAGCTCGGGCTCCGGGACCGGGCCCAGGCAGTCGTCTACGCCTATGAGAACGGGGTCGTCGTGCCCGGCTGACCTCCTCGTGAGATGTCGGGACAGGCTCGGGCGACACCGGCAAGATGGGCCGCATGAGTCTGCGAATCGGCATCCTGACCGGTGGTGGTGACTGCCCGGGTTTGAACGCGGTGATCCGGGCGGTGGTCCGCACAAGCGATTCCCGCTACGGGTCAGCGGTGGTCGGCTTCCAAGACGGCTGGCGCGGACTACTCGAAGACCGCAGGGTGCAACTGTCCAACGACGACCGCAACGACCGCCTCCTGACCAAAGGCGGCACCATGCTCGGCACCGCCCGCACCCACCCCGACATCCTGCGCGCCGGCCTCGACCGGATCACACAAACCCTCGACGACAACGGCATCGACGTCCTCATCCCCATCGGCGGCGAAGGCACCCTCACCGCCGCCTCCTGGCTCGCCGACGAAGGCGTCCCCGTCGTCGGCGTCCCCAAAACCATCGACAACGACATCGACTGCACCGACGTCACCTTCGGCTTCGACACCGCCCTGACCATCGCCACCGACGCCATCGACCGCCTCCACTCCACCGCCGAATCCCACCAACGCGTCATGCTCGTCGAAGTCATGGGCCGCCACGCCGGCTGGATCGCCCTCAACGCCGGCCTCGCCTCCGGCGCCCACATGGTCCTCATCCCCGAAGTCCCCTTCGACGTCGAAGAAGTCTGCTCCCTCATCAAACGCCGCTTCCAACGCGGCCACTCCAGCTTCATCTGCGTCGTCGCCGAAGGCGCCAAACCCGCCGAAGGCACCATGGAACTGCGCCTCGGCGGCACCGACGAATTCGGCCACGAACGCTTCACCGGCGTCGCCCACCAACTCGGCGTCGAAATCGAAAAACGCATCAACAAAGAAGTCCGCACCACCGTCCTCGGCCACGTCCAACGCGGCGGCACCCCCACCCCCGCCGACCGCGTCCTCGCCACCCGCTACGGCGTCAACGCCGCCGACGCCGCCCACGCCGGCAAAACCGGCAACATGGTCTCCCTCCGCGGCACCCAAATCGGCCTCGTCCCCCTCGCCGACGCCGTCAAACAACTCAAACGCGTCCCCCGCGAACGCTAC